>CAZLMM010000004.1:0-23257 GCA_964560495.1 uncultured Caldilineaceae bacterium | reverse complement strand
GGTCTCGAACAGGGTCTCGAACGAGGCAGCCGAGAGACTGCATGTGAGGTCTTGTTGGATGTATTAGCAATACGCTTTCCAACCTATCCGAAGAAGATTGAAGGGCAAATTCGAGAAATCGCTGATGTGCAACGGCTCAAGGAATTGCATCGACAGGCAGTGATCGCCGGGTCGTTTGAGGAATTCGAGCGCAATCTGGATTGGCCTGGCTGATCATTATCTTGTAATCCTTTCGTCACACTTGATCGCACAATCGCGGCTATTCTCAACTCCAATCGAGAACGTTTTGTCTTTCGCAAAAGGAGTCAGGCCATGAGAGTGCGCAACCAATTCTGGTCGGTGTTGTTCGCGTTCGTCGTTGCTCTTCTTAGCGTGACGCCAGTTTTCGCTGACCCCACAGCCACCTCTCTCAATGATGCTGTTTACTATCGCCTCACCTTCACCTCCTCGTGGAGTCAGGACACCCACCCGCACCCAGACGGCGCTGAACGATTCCCAACGAACGCTCATTTTTCGCCTCTCATCGGGGCAACCCATGATGTAACGACCACGTTCTGGGCTGATGGCGAGTTGGCTTCAGCCGGGATGGAACAGATGGCGGAGACTGGCAGAGTTTTGCTGTTGCGAGAAGAGTTTGCCGCCGCCGGGGACGCAGTGTTTGACACCTTGAATGGCGCAGGGATTCCATCACCTGGTGAAACCACCATTGCGGCCTTGCGCGTAGATCGAGATCATCCGCGAGTGACATTGGTCACGATGGTGGCGCCAAGTCCGGACTGGTTTGTGGGTGTGTCGTCGCTCTCCTTGCTGGATGAAAAAGGGGAATGGCGCAATGAGCTGGAAGTCGTGCTCTACCCTTACGACGCAGGCAGCGACGATGGCGCGGACTATCATTCTACGGATATTGAGCCTGCCCTGCACCAGCCAATTGCCGATGTGACCGGCATTGCGCCGTTTTCTAACCAACCCATGGGCGTGTTCACGTTTCAGCGCATCCATCTCCAGCACCTGCCAATAATCGCCTCCGGCGACGATTGATCGCGGCGTCGGCAGCGCTGCCTATCTCGATTTCCAGGCCATGACCTCGTGCTTGTCTGTCGCTATTGTTGGCTGTTCAACCTGGAAATCAAAATGAAGAAGCCAAACGCTACGGCTGCGCGCTGGTCAAGGGCAGTGTGACGGTCGCTGGGATACTACCGGTGAGGGCCTGGGTCGCAGTGATGGGTGCAGTGACAGGCGAAGCAACCAACGCAGTGACAAAATCACTGCGTTGGTTGTTCAACAGCGGCTCTACCGCGAATTGAGCGACTTTGACGTAGTATTCCGACGTCGAGGCCTTGACAGGATACCCGCTGCCATCGGCGAACTTCGCGCCAATCTCCAACACGATTTCTTGGGCCGGGACTGTCGTCGTGGTTTGGAGTGTGAGTGTGATGGTCGCAGTGGGCGTGCCCATGCTCCAATCGGGTGCAGGCTCTTTGGCGAGAGGCTCAAGCATGTTGAACGTCGCCATGCGATTGAGCAACGCATCGAGGGCTGTCTGATTGACGGTCTCTCCATCTGCGAGGCCCGTCATGACCCACGCGCCAGCAGCGTCTTTGGTGAACTCAAAACGACCATTATGATTTGACAAGGAGATGGCAGTCAACTCGTTAGCATTCGTTTGCAGATAGGCCGTGTCGATCCAATTTCCCACATCGCTGCGCACATCGGCGGTAGAAAGTGCGCTGGTCAAGTAGACGTTATCACTGTCTACATCGCGCACATGGGTGGCGCGTGCGTTGGGCGCGCTGCCCACTAGCAGGACGACCTGATTCCCGTCGGCCTGAGAGATCTCCACTTTGCGCTGGAAGGAGTCGTCACTCACTTGCAGGCGATGATGGCTCGCCGGGTTGCTTGCAACAAGGCGCTGGGCGTCGATCTGGGCCACTTTTGTCAGCAGATCGCTGACGCGCACCTCGTTCACCGGAAAATCATCTGCATTGGGCAACACCCACTTGCCATCCTTTTTGGCCAAGACCAGGGTTCGCGTCTCATCCGAGATGGTGAGGCTTGTCACTGCGTCGCTCTCCAACTGGGGATAGAGCTTGCTGGCGGCCACAGTGCTCCCGCGCGGCCAAAACAGGGCTACAATCACGATGAGCTGGAGGACAAGAATACCGAACAAAATGCCATTGCGTTGCGACATAAAATTCACCCCGTCAGTTCTTTCGCCTTCCCAGCATCTTCCGTACTCGTACTCGCATAGGGTTCACTCGGTTAGTTCCATTGGTTTCTCACTGCGTCGTTGCCAAAGGAAGAAACCGCCAATGAACACCACCAGCAGCAGGGCCGTAAGATAGTTGCCCACTTCCCATGTTGCCTGTTCCTGTTCGGTTAGAGGCTCCAATAGACGCACGCCCGCGCCGCGCGCTCGAATGGACAACAGGTCAGCATCTTCCACCGCCCAATCCACAGCATTCTGCACCAACTGGAGATTGTTGTACGCCTGCTCTCCGATCATCTGCGCCGTGAGCTGAATCACTACGTCGTCGATAAATTCGCCGCTACCGAAGACGATGAGGCGCGCAGTATTGGGCGATTCCTCAATGGTTGCGGGCGTCACAGTGAAAGTCGGTGCGTCCGTAGCTCCCCCATCATCGGATGCCGCCAGGGGCGAAGGTTTGTCCTTGAAAAAGCTGGGAAAGCTGCCTTGTACGGTTACAGCCAGTGGCTGCGCCGCCTGCTCTCCCTCAACAGGAAAACCCATCTCGGAGTATTGCTCAAAATTCGGCTGCATCACCGTGTTGGTGGTGAGCCACGACTGGGGGGTGGAGTTCATCAGCGTCGTGGTAGTGCGCGTGAGCTGCGTCGTCCCATCGACCACCGTGGGCGACGTCCAGGCCATCACTGCCGAAGCCAATCCGGCCATGACGCCGCTCTCCTGGTTCATACCGTCCTGCCGCACATCGACGAAGTAGGGAAAGTTGATGGCCTGCACTTCCTCAACGATGAAACCGCCCACCTGGCGCTGCACTGGCAACGGGAAGGGTACGTTTTGCGGATCCATGACCAACGCAGTCTGTACATCCACGCCGTAGTGAGCCAACATTTCCTGCAAACCGTTCTCCACTGGCAACAGTCCCAGACCACCCGAAAACTGGTCAACATTTATCTTGTAGTTGCCGGCAGCTACGATCAAAGACCCGCCGCGCATGAGATATTGGTCGATGGCATAGCGTTCTTTGTCGGTGAGGTTTTCGGGCAACACCACCACCAACGCATCGACGCCTTCGGGCGGCAGCCCGGTGGACAGATCGACCGGGCGCACCGTGTACTCCTGGCTCAACTGGTCTTGTAGCAGATTCCACGACGAGATCGGCTGTTGCATCTGACCAAACATATCCTGTGTCGGCGTAGCGGGCGGCGTCCATAGTCCAATCGTCTTGAGGAAACCTGTCGTCGACCGTTTGAGGACTGTCTCAATCGTGGTGCGGATAGTCGCCTCGCTCATGTCTGCGGAAGGGTAGATGATCTGCATGTCGTCGCCCGTCTGCAGGGTCATGTGCAGGTAATACGAATCGGACGAAAGGAATGACACTGGAAAAGGCTGCAAACCAAATTGCTCGAGCAACTGCTGGCGAGAAATGCCGCTGCCTGGGTCGTCCGGGTTCACCCGCTGAAAGATGAATTTCCCGCCGGACCGTTCTGCAATGTCATTGGCGGCGGTCTCGATGGTCTGGGGCGCCTCGCTTATCTCCGGCGGCAGCATGTCGGGCGTGACATAGAGCGTCAGCGTGACCGGTTCATCCAACGCAGCCAGCACAGATTCCACGCTCTGGAAGCCGTACACCACTTTCTTGATGGCGCTGGTCAGGTCATATTCTGGATTGCGCAGACGCACATCGATGTTGCCTTCTCGATTCTGTTGAACATCGATGAGATCGCGGAAGTTGAGGGTCACATCCTGGTCGCCATAGCGCACCAGGATGTCGAAATAGGCGTTGAGCACCGATGATTCATAGCGTCCCGCCACCTGGAGGGGCGTGGGGCGAATGCCATAGGTCTGGTTAGCCTCCGCTTCAAGCTCCGGGTCGCTGATGGGGTCCACGACTTCAGCGAATACGCCATCGCCGCCAGCAATGGTGTATTCGCTGAGCAAGTCGGCCACCTGCGTGCGCAACGGGTTGAGCAGTGGGTGATTCTTCTCGCTAATGTAGGCGCGGATCAATAATGGCTCCTGCACCGTTGCCAGGAGATCTTTCGTCGCAGCCGAAAGACTGTACTCTTTTTGTTGGGTCAGGTCTGCGCGCAGCATGGAAAGCTGGACCACCCAGACATTCATCAGCAGCAGGTTGGCGACGAGCAGCCCCGTAAAGAGGCTGTAGCTGCGTCGATAGCCGGCCGCGCCCTCGCCGTGCCCCCAGCGCTTGCGTTCCACTGTGTAATTGTTGAGCGTGAGAAAAACAGCGGTCAGGCTCAGATAGTAGATAAGGTCGCGCGCATCGATGACCCCGCGCTGGATGCTCTCGAAACGGCTGCCCGTGGCAATGCCGCGCAACAACACAGCGATGTTCTCGCCAAAGAAATCGGTGACACTATTCGACCCCACCAGATAGAGCAGTCCTCCCAGAATAGCAGTCGAGATCAGCGCGACAATCTGATTGTCTGTGAAAGAGGAGACGAACAGCCCCAGCGCTGCATAGGCTGAGGCCAACAGCAGCGCCGCCACATAACCGCCGATGACTGGCCCCCAGTCCAGATTGCCCAAGATCGCTGCGGTCATGGGCAGCGGCAAAGTCAAGGCCAGCGCTACCGTCACCATGACCATGACAGCCAGGTACTTACCCAGGACAAGCTGGATGGGACGCACAGGAAGGGTCAGCAGCACTTCCAGAGTGCCGCTGTGTTGTTCTTCGCTCCACTGGCGCATGGTGAGCGCCGCCACGAGAAAAATGAGCAACAAGGGCATCCAACGGAAAAGGGGGCGCACATCCGCAACGCCGCGGGCAAAGAAGGTTTCCACCCAGAAGAAAACAAACAGGGTGACGCCCACAAAGGCCGCCAAGAAAATCAGCGCCAGGGGTGAGCCAAAGTAAGCAGCCAGTTCTTTGCGGGTCAGGGAAAGAATCTGTTTCATACGCTCTACCAATGACTTTCAACGATTTGGGTTATCATTCATCCGCAGATTGAGCAGATTGCGCAGATTTCATACATTTCAATCTGCGTAATCTGTGGATCGCTTTGATTCTACCCTGTCTTGATCCGGGTGGATTTCTGCGGTGGCCAGTTGGTTGAAGACAGACTCCAGCGTCTGTCGATCTGCGCGCAACTCGCGCACGGGCCATTGCTTGCTGGTCGCCAGCCCGTAGATGGCCGGACACAGATCTGCTCCATCGCCACCCTGGATGCGGAAGATCGCTTGACCGCTCGCCCCAGGCAGCGATTGCACATCGACCACACCAGGCAATGTACGCAGGCTGGATTTTGCTCCCGCCACTGGGACGTCCAATACCAGAACTGCGTCGCGAGCGACTGCCAGGTCGGCCAGACGGGCGTCTGCACGCACACGGCCATTCATGACGATGATAGCCCGATGGCACAGCGTCTCGACTTCAGGCAGGATGTGGGTGGAGAAGAGAACCGTGCTCTGCTCTGCCAGGCGACGAATCAGGTTGCGAATTTCCACAATTTGGGTGGGGTCGAGGCCCACCGACGGCTCATCCAGAATGAGCAGTTTGGGTTTGTGCAAGATTGCCTGAGCCAGCCCTACGCGCTGGCGATAGCCCTTGCTAAGCGTACCAATAGGCTGGGTCAACCGCTCGACCAATCCGGTTGCGCGCACTGCTTCGGAGATCCTCGCGCGCTGTTCGTCGGCTGGGATACGACGCAAATCGGCCATGAGTTTGAGATAGGACTGCACCGAAAGCTCCGGGTAGAGCGGCGCATTCTCCGGCAGGTAGCCAATGCGCGATTGCACCTCCCGGCGCTGGGATAGCACATCGAGACCGCCAACCGTGACCACGCCCTCATCGGGCTGCAAATAGCCGGTGAGAATCTTGATGATGGTCGTCTTGCCGGCGCCGTTAGGCCCCAGCAGGCCAACGATCTCGCCGTCTGCCACATGGAACGACACAGCATCGAGCGCCTGAATTTCGCCATAGGCTTTGGACACATTCTGCACCTCGATCATACACATCCTCCTACCCATCAAGTTGATGCAAAACGTTCAAAACATCCTACTTGCAGCTTAAACCATTATGAAACTCTCGTGAAAAGTTGTATGAACTCTGCACTTTGTTCTCTTTGCTTCAAAAGCACTCGTGATAGAATCACGTCGATCCTAATTTGCAATTCTATCCACAGGAGCGCCAGTGCAAAAGTTTGGACTGGTTGATATAGGCGTGAATTGGCGGAAAAGATAGACCCGCCTCGATTAAGGGGAGCAACATATGGAAAAGGCTCGAAAACCAACTGCTGCCAAGCGCCGCACGACCGCACCTATCACGATCCGCACCATGGAGTTGCGAGATATGCCCTCGGTCTATGACTTGGGCGAGGAACTCTTCACCTCCGACAAATGGCCTGCGCTCTACCGCACCTGGGATGAATATGAGATCGTCGAGTTGTTTGCTTCGGATGGCGAATTCTGCCTGGTGGCAGTGGCGGATGAGAACGATGAGGAGGAAGAAGAGGAAGATGTCGTGGGCTTTGCTCTGGGCGCGCTGCTGGAAAAGCGCCACAGCGCATGGAGTTATGGCTATCTCATCTGGATGGGCGTCGATCCCAACCTGAAGGGGCGTGGCATCGGTCGCCGCCTTCTGGCCGAGCTGACCGACCGCTTCATCGAGGCCGGCGCACGGATGATGCTGGTGGACACTGCCGGCGATAACGAGGGTGCGCTGCGTTTTTTCCGCTCCCAGGGCTTCGGCCACGAGCTGGAACACGTCTATCTCTCGCGCAACCTGGGGAATCACCCTAAGTACCTGGAACGTAAGGCAGCGCGACGGCGCAGCCAACGCAGCAATCAGCGGGGCGGCCCCAAACCCACCGAGATCATCACCCCCAGCGTGCTGGAGCCGCCTGAAGGCAACCCGCCAGCCTGAGAGACTGTTTGGAAATTCATGGCAAAGAAGGGCGTAGGGCGGTTTAATGACCTCTAGTTATACCGCACAAAGGCACAAGTTGAGCTTTTTCAACCACAGAAAAGCTCAACTTGATGCCGTGCGGAGTATAAGCAGTCATCTTCCAGGAAGCTGGGGAGCTTCCTGGAAGAGTGTGGCGAGTATGCGTTCATTATCCAGGAATCAGTAGCAGACCGCCGACCTGCTGCAACCTATCCTCCTGTCACGCCGAAATAGGCGCTGAAGAAACCATCCGCATCCACCGTGGCCGCAATCTCGTGGCGGCCGTCGGCCTTCTCTGTCCAGTGGGTCACGCCGGCCAGTCTGGCGCTGGCAAGCTCCACCTCCACTTGGCCGCGTCGATAGGCGCACACGGTCGGCTCGAAGATGGAGACCGCAGCCAGCGGGTCATGGAAGGTGACTTGAGGACGCTCAGCAAACCACACCTCCGCCATATCGAGCACCGGGCGCAACAGCGGCGTCTGAAAACGGCGGCGCACCTCGCCTGCCTCCATACGCACTTGCAACGTCACATCCAGCCCCACGGAACGGTGAACTGGCGTCGCGGCCTGATAGACGATGGCCGCGGCGTGAGGGTCGTTCAGGGAGTTCCATTCGTTGCGCACACCGTCGCGCACTGCACCCTGCCCAAAAGCGCCGATCATCATGTAAAAGCCGCGCAGCAAGCCGCAAAGCTCGGGGTCCATGGCAAAGAGGAGCGCAACATTTGTCATGGGGCCGATGGCGAGCAATGTGATCTCGCCAGGGTTGCGGCGGATGGCGTCGCGCAAGAAACCGACCGCGTGACCTTCGGGGAAGTCCGTCTCGTGGGGCCAGTGTTCTAGAGCAGTGGCCTGCTGGGCTCGCGGCTGGCGCGACACGCCCAAGAGAGGGGCGGGCGCGCCCGGGAAGATAGGAATCTCCCGTCCAGCTGCTTTGCAGATGGCGCTGGCGAGCATGGCGCGTTTTTCCGGCTCGCCAGAGACCGTGGTGATTCCCAGCAGCTCACATTCTGGCTGCGCCAGAAGATAGGCCAGGCAAATGGCGTCGTCGATGTCGCTGCCGATGTCGGTGTCGAGAAGGATTTTCATGTTGCGCTCCCTGGTTTGTTCACGGTTGTAGGATCAGGACGTCGCCCATCACATTTTCTCGCCCGAAGGTCATGGGCAGATAGGCCACATCCCGGTGGCGGGTAATGAAGTCGTCATAGTGGCGCCCCAAGACATTGCCCGACTGCCCCGTGGTCGTCATGAAGAGGCTGTCCGGCAGGTTGGCAAGATCGACAATGTGGCGATAGCTGGGCACATGATACTGATTGTAGAGATCACTCAAACGCACAGGCGCCACATTCACTGTGTAGGAGTTGCCGCCATTGGCGATGGAACGGTGAAAGATGCCCTTGAGGCTGGCGACCTCGCTGAAGGGGCGATGAGGGTATTGGGTGACATGAACTTTTCCCCACTGCCAGGTTGCGAGATCGTCACCCAAGCGCGCCGCCAGGTCGTCCAGCGCCCGATCCAACGCGACCAACCCTGTGTCGGCGCAGGTTTCGGTGATGGCGGTCAGCACATTGTCGCACCACACGCGCTGCAATGTCGCATCGTTGAGGATATTGTTGGCAAAGACCGCATGAGCGCGGTTTGCCATCTCCTCGTAGAGGTCGCCGCGCAGGTCGTCCTCGATGAGCGCCCGCTCAAAGGCAATCTTCCAGGCTTCGTAGATGGAGGCCGCCACGCTGTCCATGCTCGACCGGCCATTCCATTCGGCAAGATAGGTCAGCGCCAGGCGCTGGCGCTCATTTGCCGGCTCGATGGAGAGGAAGAAAGGTAGAAGTTCGCGTACCTGCGCGCTGGCCTGATCGCCCTGGATGGCGATCATCTCCTGCACGGAGATCGTCTCGCCGTTGCTGCTCATCTCCTCGATCAGCTCGACGATGCGCTGCGCACGATAGGGCGACGCCCAGTCGTTGCCGAGAAGATAGGGATAACTTTCATCCACCACACGGTTATTGGCAGTGGCAACATAGCCGCTGGGTGGATTGAAGGCGTTGGGCAACTCGGCGAAGGGAATCCAGTCACCCCAGGCATAATCGTCGTTCCAACCGGGCACAGGTAGCATCCCTTTATGGTCAGGTCCCTGGCGAATGGGAATGCGCCCCGGCGCATAGTAACCGATGTTGCCTTCCACATCGGCGTAGACGAAGTTCTGGCTGGGCGCGATGTAGAGCGACAATGCATCGGTGAACTCGTCCCAGTTGGCGGCGTAGTTCACCGAAAGAAAGGCATCCACCGTCGTGTCGCCCCCATCGAGCGCCGTCCAGCGCAGGGCGAGCGGCATGGCCGTCGTCTGCACATCGCTGATCAGCGGCCCGTGGCGCGTGCTGCGCGCCGCCCAACGGAGGGGATCACTCTGCCCCTTGACCGCGATGATTTCTTCGCGCACCGTCATCTCCTGCCACTGACCGTTGACCTCCACCTGGTTCGGATTTTCCGGGTTGACGCGCTCCACGTAGAGGTCTTGCACATCGGGGCCGACATTTGTCACGCCCCAGGCGATGCGCTCATTGTGACCGATGGCGACGCCTGGAATGCCGGGCAGCGTCGCGCCGACAACATGAAGCCTGTCGCCCTGGAGCTCCACCAGATACCAGATGGAAGGGATCGATGAGCTCAGATGGGGATCGTCGGCCAACAGGGGCATCCCTGTTTCGCTGCGACTGCCGGCAATCACCCAATTGTTGCTTCCCTGGTTGACGCCGCCCAACCCCAATACACTCTGCAATTGGCTATCAAGCCGCAGCAAGCCCGCCGCCGTTGCGGGCGCAATCTGCGCGTGCTCCAGGATATTGACTGCATTTTCAGGATAGGCGGGGAGAATTTGCGCCGCACGTTCCGCGCCCAGCGCCGCGGTGAGCTGCATACGCAGCAGCTCCATGTCATAGTCGCCGCCCAGGTCCCAGGCCATCATCTTGGCCCAGATGAGGGAATCATAGACGCTCCACGGTTCGGGTTGCGCGCCCAGGATCAAGAACTCAATAGGCAGAGTGTGTCCTTCGCCGATCCAGGCGTTGACGCCATCAGCGTAAGCTTCCAACGCCATCTTGGTCTGTTCAGAGAGCGCCGGCAACGCGGCCTCGGCGGCCCGGCGATAGCCCATGGTGCGCTGGAATTTGTCGATGGCAAGGGTGCTTTCGCCCAGCAGCTCCGACAAACGGCCGTTGCCGATGCGTCGATTCATCTCCATCTGCCACATACGGTCCTGGGCATGAACGTAGCCCAGGGCGAAATGGGCGTCGTGGTCGCTTCCTGCAAAGATGTGGGGAACGCCTTCAGCGTCGCGCACGATCTCCACCGGGCCGTCGATGCCCTGGATGTGCACTGTTCCCTGGGTTTGCGGCAAGCTGCCGTGAAGATAAAAGAGACCGAACGCAGGTGCAACGAGCAAAAGGATGGCGACGAGCGCCAGGGCGATGATTACGATCTTCCGCCACATTGGGTGACTCTCTCTGTGGGTTGGCGATGACGAATGTAGATATCATATCGCCTCTGGTTCGTAAGTCAAAAGAGAATCCATGCCAGAAGAGACAGCTCATTCAAAACAAGGCCGGTTCATGTGCTATCATTTGTCTGGCGTGAGGGACGAACTGACCAGATAGTTTACTGATCTCTGGATTGGCTGCTCATGTCGTCACCCATCGCGAGTGTCGCATGAATTGTCAACCTGGCGAGCAAGAAGTGCATGGAGGCGCAACAAAATCAAATGAAAACCGAAGAGAAAGCTGGCATGTCGCAGCCAGCAGAAAAGATGCGTTACCTCTCTGAATTGACCGTCTTTCAAGACCTGTCGCTGCGGGAGATGGAGGAGGTGAATCGCATCATCACCATCAGCGCTGTCCCCAAAGGGCGTATTTTGCGGCGTCCCGAAGAACCGGGAGAGGTGCTCTTCATCCTCAAGGAAGGCCGCGTCCAGCTCTATCGTATCAGCCCGGAAGGCAAAAAGCTGGTCATCTCCACCCTGGGGCCCCACACCCTGTTCGGTGAGATGGCGCTGTTAGGCGCTAAGATGAACAATACCTTTGCCGAGACTGTGGAAGACTGCCTGATCTGCGTTATGAGCCGCACGGATCTGGAGCGGCTCATCTTGAGCAAGCCCCAGGTGGCGCTGCGCATTCTGGATGTGACAGGCAAGCGTCTGCGCGAGGCCGAGGAACGTCTGGAGAACATGGCTTTCAAAGGCATTCCGGCGCGACTCGCCAGCCTGCTCCTCCAGCTTGCCGAAGAGCAGGGCAGCAATGACATCACCGGCATGACCCACCAAGACCTGGCGGAGAGCGTGGGCACCTATCGCGAAACAGCCACGCAGGTGCTCAATGACATGAAGGCCGATGGGTTGATCGAGATCGGGCGCAAACGCATCACGATTCTCGATCGCGAACGGCTGGCCGTCGTGGCCGAGAGCTGAGCCATGTTGACGCAGATTGTCTTCGAGACGCACTCGTGGAGCGAGGACAACGAACGGGGCGTCGCTTCTGGGTGGCGCGATCCGCCCCTTTCCCCGCGTGGACGCATGGCAGCGCGGGCGCTGGGCGCCCGCCGGCGCAATGACGGTATCGTTGCACTCTTTTCATCCGACCTGCGGCGCGCAATGGAGACGGCGCACATCGCCTGTGAAGGCGCGTCCATCCCGCTTTTCTGCGACTGGCGACTACGGGAGTGCAACTATGGCGATTGGAACGGCGCACCAGTGACCCAGCTCCACCCCAGCCGCCGTCATTATCTCGATATATCCTATCCTGGCGGGGAAAGCTGGCGCGCGGCGGTGCAGCGGGTGGGCCGCGCGCTCGATGACATCGCTCGATACTGGCCTGATGAGCGTGTCTTGGTCATTGGTCACGTCGCCACACGCTGGTCCTGCGAGCATCTGCTCAACAACATCCCGCTGGAAAGCCTCGTGGATGAAGAGTTCATCTGGCAGGAGGGGTGGGAGTATGAAGTTGTTCGGTGAGCGGGCATGAAAATAGTGGAATGGCCGACGTTTTTACACATACGATCAGGCCCGATCAGTTGATGAGGAGAAAATGACCATGATTGCCGCACTACGATTCTTCCTGCCAGGTCGATGGAAAGCAAGGAGTCTGCTGCACCCAAAGGCTCGGCTGTAGCATTGCTCAATTTGGTGGAGACTTGGCTTGCTGAAGACGATGGATATGATGTCGAGGTTTGGCCCATCATTCAAAAGAATATCGAGGCGAATCGTCTTTTGTAAGAGTCGAATCCTGGCGCCTGGGGTCATGAGCCAGGCCAAAGCGGATAGGGTTGGCGCGTTGCAGAGATTGACATCTGACCGCGTGTCGCCTATAATCCAATCAGTCATTTCTTTGTAAGTCTATGATGCGGCCAGAAGTGAACATGGCTTTTGTCTTTGGCCCTATCCCCTGTTTGCCTCGCTCACCCACACAAAGAGCTGAAACGCGTTCGCCGCCATTGCGGACGCGTTGGCTGATTCACCTTGAGTTTTCAGCATCGGAGTATTTCACCCATCATCACTTCACAAACGAGGAGAGAGCCCTATGAGAGTATCACAGCAGTTGAGCAGGCGTCAGTTCATGAAGCTGACCGGAGCGGTCGGCGCGACAGCCCTATTGGCCGCCTGCGCCCCTGCCGCGGCTCCGACAGGAGAGAGCGGCGAGGCGGCAGCGCCGGCCGCTGCCAAAGTCAAGATTCAGTATCAATCCCGAGAACCGGAGAACGCAGCGGGCGTTCAGGAGCTCTGGAATGCCTGGTATCCCACTTTCCAGGCAGCTAATCCCAACATCGAGATCGAATTCCTGCCCTCGGCCGGCGGCAATGAAATCGAAGTCGCCATGACCAGCATGGTGGCAGGCACCGCAGCCGATATTTGGGAGTTCTGCTGTCAGAATTCCACCTTCTTCATCCAGCAGGGCCAGTCCTTGGATCTCCAACCCTTCATCGACCGCGACGCCGAGGAATTCAATGTCGATGACTATTACGCCCATCAGTTCGACCCGTGGCTGAAGGATGGCAACATCCACATGGTGCCCCGCTTCACCGGCACACAGTTGATCTATTACAACAAGGATTGGTTCGATCGCGCCGGCGTGCCCTATCCCGGCAAGGAGTGGGGCTCCTGGAACTATAACGACTATCGCGAGACAGCAGTGAATTTTGTCAACGCTGATCCGCAGACCTGGGCGACATCGAATTACGGTCTCGACGGCGGCTGGCTATCACAGTATTGGGTGCGTGGCTGGGGGACAAACACAGTAAACCCAGAGGACAATACAGAGTGCCTTTTGGCGACGCCCGAAGCGCAAGAGTGCCTCGAATTCTTGCGCGCTCTTACGTGGGACGACAATGCCTTTGTTCCGGGCGGTACAGCCATGGCCGGCAATGTCGGCCCTGACGTGCTCTTCATCAGCGAGCGCATCGCCATGGTGGAAATCGGCCCGTGGGCGCTCAATCAGGTGATGGACGGCGCGCAGTTCAAATGGGATGTGGCGCCTATGCCCGATGGCGCAGCCAATCCCACGACCCATCAATCCGTGGATGGCAGCCTGATCTGGAACAAGTCGGCCCATCCTGAGGAAGCCTGGACGGTGCTCATGGGCACCACCAGCCCCGAGTATGGCCGCCTGTACGCACAGTACGCCAACAAGCAGCCTTCGCGCAAGAGCATTCTGCCCGAGTTCCCCAAGTTGCTGCGCGAATACAATGAGAAGTACAACGAAATTGCTTTGGAGGTGTTCATCGATTCGCTGGCGAAGGACATTGGCGGGCCAGAAGAGATGTTTGCCAAAGACGTCGCCACCAAGTCGCAAATCTTGAAGCCAGCCTTTGATCGAGTCTTCATCACAGGCGATGCTGGCGTCGACTTGATCGCCAAACACGCAGAGGTCGCCACCCGCTACAACCGGGGCGAGATCTCTGACGAGAACATCGGCGCAGAGCTGGCAAAAATTCAGTAGGATGGATTCAAAGTGAGTGTGCTGTGGGGGCCTGAACGGCGGCGAAGTCGTCGTTCTGTAACAGCGAAGCTTCACCGCCGCCGTTCAGGCCCCCTACGGAATGACCACTTGTCATTAATTTTGAACACATCCGATGGATTAACTCCGAAATATGCCTGAATCGAAGGGGGTGTCATGGCTGCCCAAAGTGAAGCGCACGAGGCTGTAACCGGTGTTGCGGTGCGCAAACGCGTTCGCCGCCCGATGAGCCAGAGCAAGCGCGAGGCGATTTATGGCCTCGCCATGGCTTCGCCGTGGCTAATTGGCTTTTTGGTTTTCACGCTCGGCCCCATGATTGCCTCCTTCGTCATTGGCCTCTACGACACGAACTTCCTCAACAAGTTCAATTTTGTTGGGCTGCACTGGTATAGAAGCGTTTTCGTCGACAAGATTGTGCATAAGGCGCTGATCAACACCGCCATCTACAGCTTTGCCACTGTACCGCTGAATACACTTTTGGCGCTTACCATTGCGGTGATGCTGAATCAAGGCATCAAATGGCAGAGTTTTTGGCGCACGGTCTACTACTTGCCAGCAGTCGTGTCTGGCGTTGCTGTGGCGCTGCTCTGGGGCTGGCTCTATGAACCGCGCATCGGGCTGTTCAATACCATTCTGGCCAGATTCGGCATTGAAGGGCCACGTTGGGTTCAAAGTGAACAATGGGCATTGCC
This sequence comes from uncultured Caldilineaceae bacterium, assembly GCA_964560495.1. Lineage (GTDB taxonomy): Bacteria > Chloroflexota > Anaerolineae > Caldilineales > Caldilineaceae > UBA5069. The sequence continues at coordinate 8,459 of CAZLMM010000004.1, read as the reverse complement.
TTCGATCATCATCATGGCTACCTGGGGAGCAGGCGGCGCCATGCTGATCTATCTTGCCGGACTGAAAGGCATCCCCACGGCGCTGTATGAAGCAGCGGAAATCGATGGCGCGACTTCGATCCGACGCTTCTTTTCCATCACTCTTCCCCTCCTCACGCCCACCATTTTCTTCACTGTGGTGTTGAATATCATCGGTTCCTGGCAGGTCTTCACACAGGCGTTGATCATGACTAATGGCGGTCCGAACAACGCCACATTGACCGCAGTGCTTCACCTGTACCGCACTGGCTTTCAGCAAGGCTCGTTTGGCTACGCCTCTGCCCAGGCATGGCTGGTCTTTGTCATTGTGCTGGTGTTCGTACTCCTGGCCCTGCGCAGCGCCTCGTCTTGGGTGCACTACGAAAGGGTGTAACGCCAGATGTCAGCGATCACTCGTCCAGAGAAATATCGGGGCGGCAACCGCACTGAATTGTTCTATCGAATTGCCCTCTATGCTGCGATCATTCTTGGAGCGTTCATTTTTGCGTTGCCGTTCTATTGGATGATTCGGACCGCCCTGATGCCTAAATGGCAGGTCTTTCAGTTTCCGCCCCAGTTCTTTCCGGCCGAGCTGATCTGGGCCAACTTCTATGAGCCATTCAAGGTCTTTCCCTTTGGCCGTTGGTTCATCAATTCGGGCATCATTGCCATCATGGCGGCCATCGGCACGGCGCTGACTGCATCCATGGTGGGCTTCAGCTTCGCCCGTCTACGCTTTCCCTATCGCGACACGCTCTTCATCGTGGTATTGGCGACCATGATCCTGCCCGAGCATGTGCGCATCATCCCGAACTATCTTCTGTTCTCCAAGTTGGGATGGGTGGATACATTCCTCCCACTGATTGTACCGAACTGGCTGGCGCCGGCGTTTTTTGTTTTTCTCATGCGTCAGTTCTTCATGACCATCCCCAAAGAATATGATGACGCCGGCTATATCGACGGCTGTTCTCCCTTCAGTCTTTTCTGGCGCATCCATCTACCCATGAGCATGGCCGCCATCGGCGTTGTTGTCATTTTCCAGCTGACATTTCAGTGGAATGACTTTCTCTATCCCCTCATCTATTTGCACAAAGTGCCCGATTTCACCATCGCCATTGGCTTGCGCCTGTTCCAGGGGCAGATGTCCAACAACATGCAAGTGTTGATGGCCGCGTCGCTCCTCGCCATCCTCCCAACGTTGATCGTCTTCTTCTTTGCCCAGCGTTATTTCGTCCAGGGCATCGTCGTATCGGGTGTGAAGGGATAACTCGACTGTGCGCGGCGAATCGTCGATCTGTGTCAGTTCACGGCGCGGCGTGACCTGGCTTCTCTTGCTGGCGCTCATCCTCGCAGCAGCGTGCGGCTCAAGTCCCCCGCCATCAGCGACAGCCACCCCCACCCTGAACTACCCCCTCAATGCAGCGCCTCCTCCAGTCACACCTGCAGCCGTGGCAGCCCAACTCACCACGGCTGCCACTCTGGACGCCGCTGCGCAGCAATTCGCCGCGCTCATGTCCATCGATCCAGCCGCGGTGCGCGTGCGCCTGGATACAGACGACTGCACCACCTGTTCAATTGTCGAAAACCAACAGCACACCAGCCTGGCCGGTCTGTCCGTAGCCGAGGCCACGGAACGCATCCGGGCGGGCAATCAGGTCTACCTGGTCATGCCGCGCTTTGTCTGCATCTTTGACTTCGACGGCTCTCAATTTTCGCCGCGGGAATGCCGCCACACCCCGCTGTGAGTCAAAATGATCCCAATTGCAATTTTCAGCCTTCCCAGGATTCCGAGAAGGTTGGCAAACAAAAGGAATTCAAAATGAAAGTTGGTGTTTTTGCAGTCATGTTCAGCGCCATGAAATTCGAGGCAGCGCTCGATTATATTCAGTCGGTGGGCGTGGAGGCCGTGGAGATTGGCTGCGGCGGGTATGTGGGAGACGCGCACTGCAAGCCAACCCAGTTGCTGAGCGATCCCGATGCAACTACTGCCTTCAAACGCGCAGTTGAAAAGGCTGGGTTGACCATCAGCGCGCTCAGCGCCCACGCCAACCCACTTCACCCCAACCCGGAGATCCGCGAGGCGCACCGCACCTATGTCACCAACGCCATTCTCATGGCCGAGAAAGTAGGAGTCGACACCGTCGTCACCTTTTCGGGTTGTCCGGGCGGCGGGCCAGGCGACATGACGCCGAACTGGGTCACTTGCCCGTGGCCTTTTGACTTCAGCGCGACGCTCGAATACCAGTGGAATGATGTCATGCTGCCTTATTGGGAAAGGACAGCCGCATTCGCGACAGAGCGAGGCGTACGTATCGCCATTGAGATGCACCCAGGCTTCTGCGTCTACAATCCGGGAACCATGCTGCGGCTGCGCAACGCTATCGGCCCGACTATCGGCTGCAATTTCGACCCCAGCCATCTCTTTTGGCAAGGCGTAGACCTGACTACAGCTATTCGCACACTGGGCGACGCTATCTTCCACTTCCACGCCAAAGACACCAGGATCGACCCCATCAATTCTGGTCTCAATGGGGTGCTCGACATGACCTCCTATCGAGAGTTCGACAAGCGTAGCTGGATCTTCCGCACGGTCGGTTACGGTCACGGCGAGGAGGTGTGGCGCAACATGGTGAGCGATCTGCGGTTGGCGGGCTACGACGGCGCACTCTCCATCGAGCACGAAGATGGCCTTATGTCGGGGCGTGAGGGCTTCGAGAAGGCAGTGCAGTTCCTACGCAGCGTCGTTATCCGCGAACAGGTCGGGGTCGCACATTGGGCGTAATCCAAATGACAATTATGGACTGAGTTGTCTGTTGTTAGGCTTCACTCAGGCCGGACGACCACCGCACATCCATTGCAGCTATCCAGCGCGTTCTCTGGTGAAGGTGATTACGGTATACGAACCAAATCCTCTTGAATGGGATGGATACAAAAGACGGAGATAAATGATGACCAGCAATGGGCGGATTGAGAGGGTTGTGGAACAGTCCGTGACATATACACTGTTTGTGAACGGACAATTCTTCGTCATTGAAAATGTTCCGGCGCGGGTGGATATTGACACCGGTGAGCAATACTTTGCGCCCCAGACTGTAGAGCGCGTGCAGCAAACAATCTGGGGACAGCAGAAACCGTTGCGCGTGTTGCAGACGCCAGTCTATGACTTTGCTGTATGATCGCGCACGAAAGGACCTTTGCATCCTTTGGACATCCTCTACATTCATCCGGCCAAGCAAGAGGCTGACGCTCGCTACGACAGGTTTATCTCCAGTCCGCCCTATCCTTTTATCCCTGTGGGGGTAGTCGGGCTGGTGAACCTGTTGCGCGCCGACGGTTGGGCTGTGAGCGGGCTGAATCTGCCCATCGAGTTGACGCTTCAGCCGACCTTCGATCTGCGCGGCTGGCTGCGCAATCAAGCGAGCGCGGCCAGCATGGTCATGATCGACCTACATTGGTATGAACACTGTTATGGCGCGCTGGATGTCGCCGCTGCGGTCAAACAGGTGTGGGCGCACACGCCCGTGGTCATCGGCGGGCTAACCACCAGCCTCTTTGCCGAAGAAATTTTGGAGAATTTTCCCCAGGTGGACTTCGCCATCCGCGGCGACGCCGAAGAGCCATTGCGGATGCTGACCGCCCGAGTGTGCGGTGAACAGCCGGTGGAGTTGGGCGCGATTCCCAACTTGCTCTATCGCGAGAAGGGGCGCATCCGCTCGAACGCGCGCTCCTACTTTGCCTCTCCCGCAGACCTGGATTGCCAGGATTTCGTCTCCACCGACTGGCTGGAGCACGCAGCCAGCTACGCCGCGGTCCAGTATTCGGGGCAGGGCATCATTGCGCTCCATGAACCAAAGTTCCGCGGCCACTGGCTGACCATCGGTCGCGGTTGCGTCTTCAACTGCATCTATTGCGGCGGCGGCAAACATTCGCACCAACAACTGGCCGGGCGCAACGGTTATGTAATGCGCTCGCCGGCGAGTGTTATCAACGACATCGCACGCCTGAAAGAGCTTGGCTATGACCAGGCGTCGCTCTCCCTCGATCCGGCCACTTTTGGCCCCGAATGGTGGCAGAGTTTCTTCGAGCTGTTGCGCAGGCGTTCGCTCACCATCGGTCTGTACAATGAGTTCTTCCAGCTGCCATCGAAGGAGTTCATCGACGAATTCGCCCACAGCGCCGACTTACGCCACACCGAGGTCGCCATTTCGCCGCTGTCGGGGGATGAAGCGGTGCGCAAACAAAATGGCAAGTTCTACACCAACGAGCGATTCCTGCGCATGTTGGAGACAATGGGCCAACACGAGATTCCCATCTTCGTCTACTTTTCCCTCAATCTCCCTGGCGAAACACTCAAGACCTTCAAGAGTACGCTACAACTGGCTCATGAGGTGGGCAAACACTACCCCCGCCACCTGCTGCGTATGCTCAACCCATGTCACACTCTCGACCCGCTGTCACCCATGAGTCGCCAGCCAGAAGCATTCGGTATGAACGTGCACTTTCGCACCTTCATGGATTACTATCACTATTGCAAGGCCACCGCCTGGCAGGCGCGCCAGACCTTGCGCGGCGAGCATCGGGGCTTCGAGATGATCGACCGGCCCACGTCCGTCGTCGAGCAGATGGCTCGCATCTGGGATATGTTCGCCCAACAGCAGCCTTTTCGCTGCGCCCCCGTGCCGCGCGGCTGGTAAAAAAAGGCGCACCAACCATTCACCGTTCACAATTTACAATTCACCATTAGAAAGCAAATCTCTCATGTCAACCCCATTCAAAGTTGTGTTGGCAGGCTGTGGCGGGATCAGCCGGGCGTGGCTGAGCTATGCCGCGACACACCCGGAGCTGGAATTCGTGGGACTGGTCGATCTCTACCCAGAAAGCGCACGTCAACGCCAGGCCGAGTTCAACCTGCATCGGGCTGCTATCGGCGAGAATCTGGAGGAGATGTTGGCCGTAGCGAAGCCCGACATCGTTTTCGATTGCACCATCCCCGAAGCCCACACCCAGGTGACGTTGACGGCGCTGGCGCACGGCTGCCACGTGTTGGGCGAGAAGCCCATGGCGACATCATTGGCCGATGCTGCACGCATGATCGCGGCGGCCCAAGCCGCCAACCGCACCTACGCCGTCATCCAAAATCGGCGCTACCTGGACGGCATCGTGCGCTATCGCGATGCGGTGCACTCCCCTGCGCTGGGCGGCCTGACCACGCTCAACGCCGACTTCTACATTGGCGCGCACTTCGGTGGCTTTCGCGATGAGATGGAGCACGTGCTGCTTATCGACATGGCGATTCACTCCTTCGATCAGGCACGCTTCATCTCGGGCGCCGACCCGATCAGCGTCTATTGCCACGAGTGGAATCCGGCCGGCTCCTGGTATCGTCATGGCGCGTCGGCCATGGTCATCTACGAGATGACCAACGGCGTGGTCGTCAACTATCGGGGAAGCTGGTGCTCGGAAGGGATGCACACGGCCTGGGCGTGCAGCTGGCGCGCTGTGGGTCAACGAGGGACTGTCTTGTGGGATGGCGAGGATGACATCCGCGGGGAGGTGGTCGCCGGCGAAGAGGGCTTCTTCCGCCCCAAAGCGCCCCTTGCATTGGCAGAACGCGCCCCCCTGGCCCACACCAACCACGCCGGCGTCATCCAGGAGTTCATCGACTGCCTGAGAACTGGACGGGCGCCGCAAACCGTCTGCACCGACAATATCAAGAGCCTGGCCATGGTCTATGGGGCCATCGAGAGCGCCGAAAGCGGTCGCAAAGTGGCGATACACCCCGCCTGAGATATGCGGAATGCTATCCGCCCCCTTCGGATAGCATTCCACCTTTCACTTCCCAGTGTCTTGCCCCGTATCTTCTCTCCGTAATCTTCTTTTGGTGAGACTTTAGTCCCTGCGAGCGTTTTGTTCATCTGCTATCTTGGTTACACCAGCGGCGACGGCTGTTGGTGTGGATACATCGCAAGAGAACAGATGCGTGTGATGGCTGCCAACCCATTGCCCCGAATCAACCACGACCTTTGCACCGGATGTCATCGCTGCGTTGACGCCTGCCCCACTCAGGCATTGGCGCAGATCGATGGCAAAGCGACGCTATACTATCCAGACCGTTGCACCTATTGCACTGCGTGTGAAGATGTCTGTCCCGAGGACGCCATTGCACTGCCTTTTCTTGTGATGTTTGCACCCAGCCCGTTGACCAAAGCGAGTTTGTAGATGGCGCAGATCGGCGCGTCGAACCGACTGTCAATTCGCAGCCAACCATTTGCCACACTCATCAAAAGGAGAAGAGGAGTATGAAAAGATTTTCATATGTATTGTTGTTCATTCTGCTCGTTGCGGCGATCATTGCCGCATGCGGCGGCGACGAAGAGGAAGCTGCGCCGGCCGAACAGCCGGCGCCCGCCAGCCAGGAAGCAGCGGGCGGCGAGGCGACCGCCAGCGGCGAAGCCGGCGGTCTGCCAGCCGGCGCGCTGCAGGTTGCTACGGAACGCGGCCTGACCCCCGACGACATCCGCGCGGCCCTGATGACCTATACGCCCAGCGGCAAGATGGATGAATATCTACTCTTCTCGTCAGGCGGGCATTCGGGTCAGCTGATCGTCATCGGCGTGCCTTCCATGCGCATCCTCAAGAACATCGCCGTCTTCACGCCGGAGGCATGGCAGGGATACGGCTTTGGCTCTGTGGAGAGCGAGGAAATCTTGGACGCCGGCAATGTCAACGGCGTCGAGATCCGCATGGGCGACACGCACCATCCAGGTCTCAGTGAGACCAATGGCGATTACGACGGCCAGTATGTCTTTATCAATGACAAGGCCAGCGCCCGCGTCGCGGTCATTGACCTGCGCGACTTCGAGACCAAGCAGATCGTCAAGGACCCGAACCTGATCAGCAACCACGGTTCCACCTTTGTCACGCCCAACACCGAGTATGTCATCCAGGCCAGCCAATATGCCACGCCACTGGGCTGGGAGTACGCGCCGCTGTCGGAGTACAAAGAGAAGTACCGCGGTCTGATCACTGCCTGGAAGTTCGACCGTGAAAAGGGACGTCTCATCCCCGAAGAATCTTTCGCCATCGAGATCCCACCTTATTGGCAAGACCTGTGCGACGCCGGCAAGCTGGTGAGCGAGGGCTGGGGCTTCTGCAACTCCATCAACACAGAATTGGCGACCGGCGGCATCGAAAAGGGCAACCCGCCCTTCGAGGCCGGTGTGAGCCAGCGCGACACCGATTATCTCCACATCTTCAACTGGAAGAAGGCTGCCGAAGTGGTGGCGGCCGGCAAGGCGGAGATGATCAATGGGATGCCGGTCATTCGCATCCCCACCGCTGTGGAAGAAGGCGTGCTCTTCCTGGCCCCGGAACCGAAGAGTCCCCATGGCGCCGACGTGACGCCTGATGGCAAATATATCGTGGTGGCCGGCAAACTCGACCCACACGTGACCATCTACTCCATGGCGATGATCGAACAGGCGATTGCAGACAAGAAGTGGACAGAGGACGAGTTCGGCATTCCAGTGTTAGATTTCGACTCGGTGGTGCACACCCAGGTGGAGCTTGGTCTTGGCCCGCTCCACACCCAGTTCGACGACCGGGGCTACGCCTACACCAGCCTCTTCCTGGACAGCGCGGTGGCGCGCTGGACCTGGGGCAGCGACAACCCCGAGGATTGGAAGATGGTGGAAAAGACCCCGGTGCAGTACAACATTGGTCATATCTCTTCCGCCGAGGGCGACACGGTCAGCCCCGATGGCAAATATCTGGTGGCCCTCAACAAATGGGCGGTGGATCGCTTCTCGCCGGTCGGCCCGCTGTTGCCGCAAAACGAACAGCTCATCGATATCGGCGGCGACAAGATGGCCGTCATCTACGACATGCCCATGGGCGTTGGCGAGCCGCACTATGCCCAAATGATCAAGGCCGACAAGATCAACGCCTGGACTGCCTATCCAGAGGTTGGCTGGAACCCCGTCACCCAATCGCCATCAGAATTCGCCACCAAGCCAGGCGAGGAACGCATCGAGCGCGACGGCAACAACGTGGAAATCTTCATGACTTCCGTGCGTTCACACCTGACCCCAGAACACGTGGAGATCAAGAAAGGCGACCATGTGACCTGGCACATCACCAACATCGAGACGGCCCACGACGCCACGCATGGCTTCCAGTTGGGCGGCTATAACATCAGCCTGAGCATCGAGCCGGGCGAGACGACGACCTTCGAGTTCGACGCAGTCAATGACGGCACCTATGCCTATTACTGCACGGAATTCTGTTCGGCGCTGCACCTGGAGATGATGGGCTATATGCTGGTTGAACCCTGATTGTTGGGCGCCTGGTCGGCGACTGCCCCGACCGACCAGGCAACAGTCATGCTGAGTTTCCAATGCCCCGCGGGGCAAAACGTGGGCAAGAAACACTGCTCTTGTCAT
>CAZLMM010000003.1:62587-157380 GCA_964560495.1 uncultured Caldilineaceae bacterium | reverse complement strand
ATCGCGTGCCCTATCCGCCGGCCACCCGCCTGAGCCTGGTCGATCTGGCCGATGTCGCCGAGGTTGCGGCAAAAGTCTTGGTCGAGGATGGACACGAGGGCGCTATTTACGAGCTGGTGGGCAGCCCGGCCCTGCGCCAGGACGATGTGGCCGCGGAGTTGAGCGCGCGCCTGGGGCGTCCGGTGCGCGTCGAGGAGATTCCCCTGGACGCCTGGGAGCGCAACGCGCACTTGGCCGGCCTGTCGGACTACGCCGTAGCGACCCTCATGCAGATGTTTCGCTATTACGCCCGTCATGGGCTGGTGGGCAACCCCAACGTGCTCGGCTGGCTCCTGGGGCGCGCGCCCACGTCGTTGGGGGCGTTTTTGGGGCGACAAGGGCTTGAATGAGTCATCGGTCTGTCAGGCCCATTTGTGACCAGCGCCGCAGTTATACTTCGCTCTGTTTGAAACCAGGAGTTTTTGAACTGTGAAAACTCCTGGTTTCAAAGCAACCGCAGTTTAGCTCGGCTTCCAGGTCGCTCTTTGCGCCAACGGTCAGCGGCCTCAAGTTATAGTATTCTGTTCTCAGGTGTTGTCCGGGAGGCTGGAAGTGGCCGACAAAGAAGCCAAAGCGCGTATCAAGATCAACAAGCTGCTGGAGGAGGCCGGCTGGCGTTTCTTCGATGACGAAAACGGGCCGGCCAATATTCGGTTGGAACTCAACGTCAGGCTGACCGAGACGCAGGTCGACGCGCTGGGGGTGAACTTCGAGAAGATCAAGAAGGGCGCGGTCGACTTCCTGCTGGTCGATCTGCGCAACTCTCCTCTGGTGGTGCTGGAGGCCAAGTCGGAAGACAAGAACCCGCTGGTGGGCAAAGAGCAGGCGCGCAAATACGCCCGCTCGCTCAACTGCCGCTTTGTGATTCTCTCCAACGGCAACCTCCACTATTTCTGGGATCTGGAGCGGGGCAACCCCTATGTGATCACCCAGTTTCCGACCGCGGCCTCGCTTGCCAACTACAATACACTTGTCCCGGACCCACAAAAGCTTGTCGCCGAACTCATCGAGGCCGATTACATCGTGCGCACCCAGTTCCCCGGCTATCGCGAGCAGGCGGGCTGGAAGAACGAGGGCGAGCGGCCCGATTTCATCGAGAAGAACCGGCTGCGTTTCCTACGCGAATATCAACTGCGGGCAATTGCCGCCCTGCAGCGTGCGGTGAAAGAGGGCAATGACCGTTTTCTCTTCGAGATGGCGACGGGCACAGGCAAGACGCTGACCGCGGCCGCGGTGATCAAGCTCTTCTTGCGCACTGGCAACGCCCGTCGCGTGCTCTTTCTGGTGGATCGCCTGGAACTGGAAGACCAGGCGCACAAAGCCTTCACCGCTTTGCTGCATAACGACTTCAAGTGCGTCGTCTACAAAGAGAACCGCGACGACTGGCGCAAGGTCGAGATCGTGGTGACAACGGTGCAATCGATGCTCTTTGGCAACAAATTCCGGGGGCTCTTTTCGCTGAAGTGCGGCTCCATCATTCACCCAGGAGGCTCCCCGTTGCTGGCAGCATCTGATTGAAGAAATCCAATCCGCTCTCGAAGAAACCACCCGCTGGCTCAAGGACAAGACGGTCTTGCGCCAGGTGGACGACTGGGTCGAGGCGACAGCCTGGGGAAACGCCAGGTGTGATATACTGATAGCAGGTTGGTTCTCGTCGAACTATTCTCGGGAGAGAGAAGCATGCAGAGTACAGCCCAAGTGCACAATTACCGGATTTTGCTGCACGCAGAGCCGGAAGGAGGCTACACCGTCATCGCGCCAGCCTTGCCCGGCTGCATCACCTATGGTGAGAACATCCCGGACGCTATCGCCATGGCTCGTGAGGCTATCGATCTCTATATCGAAAGCCTCATCGCGCACGGCGAAGACGTTCCAACCGAAGAAGGCACACTCGAGTACATGATCAGCGTTCCGGTGCATGCCTAAACTGCCGGTTTTCACCCCTCGCACGATTATTCATCTGTTGGAAGCGCGTGGCTTCGTGTTGGATCGGGTCAAGGGAAGTCACCACATCTATCTCCACCCCGACAGTGGGCGCCGGGCTGTTGTGCCGATGCACAAACACGACCTGCCCAGAGGAACAGCGTTGTCGATTCTGAAACAGGCGGGGATTGAGCGAGACGAACTCGGCGACGGATGACAGAACTCTAGCCCTGCTTAACGAAACCACCCGCTGGTTCAAGGACAAGACGGTCTTGCGCCAGGTGGACGACTGGGTCGAGCTGACGACGCCTTCCCTGGATCGCTGCAATGATCGCCTGTCCTTTACAGACGAGAAAAATCTAGCTATATTATAGCTAGATTTTATTGAGTGCTTCATCGCAACAAAAGAGTCAAAGAATCAGGAAGTGATACTGCGGTTGCTTTGAGACCAGGAGTTTTTGGCCTGGGAAAGCTCCTGGTCTCAAACAGAGCAAAATATAGGATGTAAACACTTGCGTTACGAGATCATTTTTACGCGGGAGGCGCGAGAAGACTTACTGGCGTTGAGTGGATATGACCGAAAGAAAATCTTGGATGCGATAGAAATTCATCTGCGCTATGAACCAGAACGAATCGGTAAGAGTCGCATCAAACGCTTGCAAGGCATAGAAAGCCCGCAGTACCGATTACGCATCGATGAGATTCGAGCCTTTTATGATGTCGTGTATCTGACAGACGAACATCGTGTTGACATTCTGGCAATCAAAGAAAAAGCCGGAGCGATGCGTTGGTTAGCTTTGCATGGGAGACGAAACGAATGATTCAAGTACCGTTGTATGAGGTCAAGAATGATCTATCCCGCTATTTGCGCATTGCCGAGAAAGAAGATGTGATTATCACGCGTCATGGCGTGCCAGCAGGTATCTTGATCGGCATTGAAGACCCGGAAGATTGGTGGGAAGAAGCCTTGTTCCGTCATCCATTATTTCAAGAACGAATTGCCCAGGCTCGACAAAGCGCGCGAGAAGGAAAAGGGATCACGATTGAACAATTGCGGGCAGAGTTAGAGGTGGATGCGCCAGGCGTAACCCGCGTGAATGGGAGCGAAACATCTCCTCCTTTCAGTCATGAAACCGTTCAAGATGTCAATGGCGACTGAACGAGTGATATATCCTGCGTTCTGGCTGCACGCTGGACAGCCCCAAACGGCAGTCATTGCTGCGCACTACGCTCAATGGCTTTGGCGTGCGGCTCGAGGAGAATCGCCTGGAAAAAGCCTTTGTCTTTTCCTGGACGGACACGCGCCCGCAAGATGCCCAGGCCATCTCTCTGCTCAATGACGTGGAGCAACCGCCGGCCGTCGGCGCAGTGGGAGCGCTGCGCAGCTACGCCATCGAGCCGGTATTGTGGAGTCAGCGGGCAAGGATGCGCGGGCGGCTAGCGAAGTAGCCATTACTGCACTTGATCGATCGCGCCCCAATCGTGCAGAGCTTCAATCTCGTCTAGCACCAATCGTAAAGTAGGCGGAAGGGCAGCAACAATCTGTTTCTCGTTGCCATCATGCTTATGATGGGGAAAGGTCGTCAATTGGAGATGATGCGGCGTATCATCATAGCGAAAAATAAGCGTGTCATCTGGAGCCTGATAGTGATAACTATACATCAAGCGCAAAACATCTGCTTTGACGTCAACCAGCTCACGAAAATACAGTTCCGATCCATCAAGCAGAATCAATTCACCACGAATCATCCCAGACCACGGAGTTCGTTTATCCAGGACAACGCTTGAAGAGCGAACAATAGGCGATTGCCCGGCACATAATAGTAGCGTATGAAAATACTCTTCAATTGAGGCGGGCATTCTGTAAAGCCGTATACTGACGTTCAAGCAAGCGACGCATGCCGATCTCCATCCGCCATTCGGAAAGCTCCGGCGTTTCGGCCATTTCCAACGTGTGCAACCGGTGTTCTAATTCGACCGAGCTGATTCCATAGCGATGCTCGAATTCCGCCAGTCGTTGCTGCGTTTTGACAATGCCCAGTTGGATCACCTTTTTTTCGTGCTCCAAGGCTGAGCGCAGCAGAGGCTCTAGCACGGGCCGGTCGTCTGTGAGAATCATCAGTTCGTGCACGATTGTCTCCTATTTATCGGTCAGTTTCCCATGAAGTGATCATGCCATTTCTGTTGCCTGGGGTGAAAGAGTGGTGCAACTGTCCCATCAATGGGATCAGCTTCTTCCCATTTTGTGATTGTAATTGGATGGTTGTCATAGCTCGCTATCACAAGAAAAAGTCGTTTGTAGCCGTCCATCTTATGGCGTCATTGTATCATAGACTCGCCCACAGTTACCACTCTACGCAATCATTCACTAAGAAGGCTCCCCGTTGCTGGCAGCTTCTGACTGAAGAAATCCAGTCCTTGCTCGAAGAAACCACCCGCTGGCTCAAGGACAAGACGGTCTTGCGCCAGGTCGCTGACTGGGGCGACTGTGACAGCCTGGGGAAACGCCAGGTATGTGATATACTGATAGCAGGTTGGTTCTCGTCGAACTACTTTCAGGAGAGAGCGAATCATGCAGAGTGGAGCCCAAGTGCGCAATTACCAAATTTTGCTGCACGCAGAGCCGGAAGGAGGCTACACCGTCATCGCGCCAGCCTTGCCCGGCTGCATCACCTATGGTGAGAACATCCCGGACGCTATCGCCATGGCTCGTGAGGCTATCGATCTCTATATCGAAAGCCTCATCGCGCACGGCGAAGACGTTCCAACCGAAGAAGGCACACTCGAGTACAAGATCAGCGTTCCGGTGTATGCCTAAACTGCCGGTTTTCACCCCTCGCACGATTATTCGCCTGTTGGAAGCGCATGGCTTCGTGTTGGATCGGGCCAAGGGAAGTCACCACATCCACGTTGTGTTCACCTCAACGCCACTATCATGAACCAGCATTATCTCTGTCTACCTGATGTATAGCATTGCTCTGCGCCCAGGTTGAAGAAGAGTGACGTGACTCTGGACTGCAATGCATTCTTGCGATTTGAGATAATCCGCCGCGACGTGTAGACTTCATTCCAATCTCGAAAGCCATTCCTGACATCGTCGCACAATGCGCCACCGTCGCCCATGAACACCGACACTGCCCCTGCCGATCTGGAACTTGAGCTTACCGGCCTCCCCGATGACCCGACCTCCCACCGCGTCGCGCTGCGTCTGCGTCTGCCCGAAAGCGATGTAGATCTCGATCTACTCAAGGGTCGCGCGCCCGTCGCCCGTTTCGCTGTGGAATCGCTGCTGGAACGCCAGGCCAATGCAGCCAACTATGGCGCAACCCTGGGCGAGATGCTGCTGGCCGACGCCGACCTGCTGGCCGCCTGGCGTGAAGCGCGGGGCATTGCCCACAGCCGCGGTCAGCGTTTGCGCCTGCGTCTCTGCCTGGGATCGGGCGCAGAAGCGCTCCACACGCTGCGTTGGGAGGCCCTGCGCATTCCCGGCGAGAGCGGCTTCCTGGCGCAATCCGATGATCTGCTTTTTTCCCGCTATCTGCCCAGTCGCGACCGTCGCCCCGTAACGGCGACGCCGGTCGGCCAGGTGCAAGCCCTGGTGGTCGTCGCCAACCCCAGCGGCCTGGGCGCGCAATTGGCGCCGGTGGACGTAGAAGGCGAATTGCGCCGCGCCCGCGCCGCCTTGGGCGACATCGCGTTGCGCACGCTTGCGCCCGGCGAGCGCGCGACGCTCAACGCCATCGACGCTTATCTGAATCAAGGGGTCTCCTTGCTCTACCTGGTCTGCCACGGCCAGATGAGGCGCGGCGCGCCCTATCTGGCGCTGGAGAACGAGCAAGGCGCGGTCGCCTGGACCGCCGGCGCTCGGCTGGCCGAACGGCTGGAGCAGATGAGTGAGCGCCCAAAGCTGGTTGTGCTGGCTGCCTGCCAGAGCGCCGGAACGGGCGAAGTGACCGGCAACCCGGCCCTGGCCGCGGTCGGCCCCCTGCTGGTGGATGCCGGCGTCCCGGCCGTGGTCGCCATGCAGGGCAACGTCTTTATGCAGACCGTGGAGCGCCTGATGCCGGTCTTCTTCAGCGAGCTACGCCGTCACGGAGTCATCGACCTGGCCCTGGCGACCGCGCGCCGCCGCGCCCAGGAGCAAGCGGATTGGTGGGCGCCGGCGCTCTTTATGCGACTGCGGTCGGGGCGGCTGTTCGTGGGCGAGGAGACAGCCCGCCCGGAGATGCGCCCCGTCATCCCGTGTGAGGAGTGGGAGCCAAAGACAGTGCCTATTCCGGCCGGCAAGTTCTGCATGGGCAGCGACGACCCGGACGCCCAACCCTGGGAGCGCCCGTCGTGCATCATTGATCTGCCGGACTATCGCATGGGCAAGTATCCGGTGACAAACAAGGAATACGCTTACTTTCTGAAGGCGCGGCCCGACGTACAGCCGCCTGCCAGGAATTGGCTGCTGCGACAGCCCCCCGCAAGCATCAAGGATCATCCTGTGGTCAACCTGAGCTGGCGCGAGGCACGCGCCTATTGCGATTGGCTGAACGAGAAGCTGAGCGAGAAAACGGGACGCGTCTATCGCCTGCCCACTGAGGCAGAATGGGAAAAGGCTGCACGTGGTCCCAAGAACAGCCGTTTTCCGTGGGGCGACGAATGGAAGGATGGCGCATGCAACGTGGGCGGAAGCAGCACGACGCCCGTCACCACATTCGAGGCTGACGCCAGCTCGTATGGCTGTTGTGATATGTTGGGCAATGTTGAAGAGTGGACGCACACCATCTGGGGCAATCAGGATGCGACGAGCGACTTTCCCTACCCCTATCGTAGCGATGATGGCCGAGAGGATGATGAGGCTGCTCGTACTGCCGTCATCGTGCGCCGCATTGTGCGCGGTGGTTCATATCTTAGCGCATCCACTGAAGTAACGAATTTTACGCGTCTTGCCGCAGCAGAAGGAGATCGGCTGCCGCAGCGCGGCTTCCGGGTCGCCATGGACATTGCCCCGACAAGAAAGGTCTAATCATGCAAGCCGAGATCAGTTTCGATGATCTGGAATTGGCAGGCGCCCAGCAAAGCCCCATCGCTGCCCTTGCCGGCAGAATCGACGATGACAAGGTTTTGCCTATCGTCGGCGTTTGTTTTACGAACGACCTCACCTTCACCAGCCATGACAATCTGGTAAGTGGTTGGGCTAAATGGGCCAAATATCCCAGCAATTACGACAAGACGAACTTGAGCATTGCACGCATCGCCCAGTATGCAGGTTATAGCGGAAACGGCGGCAGTGGGCGCGATGAGATGGGCGTCAAAAAATCCTACCTGGACTTTCTCAAGGCTGCCTTGTTGCTGGTGGCCAGCCGCAAAGAACAGATCACCAAACAATCCATCGATGCTGTAAAGGCGCAGCAGAAGGCGCTCACCGTGTCGGAAGTCGCTGCGCGGTTTGATCTGCCGAGCTTGACCGACCCCGAGACCAATCCGCTCTTGCTTCTTGCCCACCTGCCTCTCTCGATTTATATTACCACCAGCTTTCATAAACAGCTGGAGGGGGCGATCAAGCAGGCGCGGGGGGTTGAAGCCGCCACCGAAGTCTGCCGCTGGCATCCTGCGTTGCACAGCCTTCCCTCTCCTTTCGATCAAGCCGACTTTGACCCCAAAAAACAACCGCTTGTCTACCATCTCCACGGCTGCGATGACTGGCCGGAATCTCTCGTGCTATCGGTCGACGACCACCTGGATTTTCTTGCTGCGATTTCGCGCGACGCCAGCGCTGTCCAGTCGCAAGGGCGACCGGTGATTCATCCACGCATCAAGGATGCTCTCACCCTTCGTTCGCTGGTGATGGTTGGTTATCGACCCAACGACTGGGATTTCCGGGTGCTCTTCCGTGGCCTGATCAAGCACTATCCACAGGTCATGAAACTGCCGCGGGTCGCAATTCAGCTTGAACGCGATGCCAGCGCCAAGACCTATCTGCAGCATTACCTGGCTCAGGCTGATTTCGATATCATCGAACAGGAGCCAGCCCAGTTCATCCGTGAGCTTTACCAGGGATGGGAGGCGGGCTGAGATGACCGAAGCGACCACAACCCACGAAACGACTCCTGAACCATCCAACCCATACGTTGGACCGCAGCAGTTCGAAGCCGGTCACGCCGACTACTACTTCGGGCGCGACCGGGAAGCCCGGGATCTGCTTTCAGTCGTCATCGCGCATCGGGTTGTCCTCTTCTATGCCCCGTCCGGCGCCGGTAAAAGCTCTCTGCTCAAGGTGCGGTTGATCCCTGGGTTGCGCAGCAAAGAGGTTCGTTACCTGGTGTTGCCGGTCGCGCGCGTCGGCGGCGCTCCTTCCGCAGATGTTGGCGTGATCGACAACATCTTTGCCTTCAATGCCATGTCCAGCATCGACGGACGCGGCGACATGTCCGGCGTTTTCAGCCGCCTGACCCTGAAGGAGTTTATGCGCGGCCTGCGCACGAGCGACGGCCAGGTCTATTCCTACGACGCAGATGTGGCAGCCGCCCAGGCTGAGCAGAAGCGACAGGAGGCGGCAAAGACGCCGGAACGACCACGTCGCGCCCAACCGCCCCATGTGTTGATCCTGGATCAGTTCGAGGAGGTCGTCACCACCCATCCAACGCGCTGGCCCGAACGCGAGAAGTTTTTCGACCAGCTCAATGAGGCGCTGGAAGATGATCCCCAATTGTGGGTGGTGCTGAGTATGCGCGCCGACTATGTGTCGGAGATCGAACGTTACGCCCCGCGACTGCCCAACTATCCCTTTGTGCGCTTTGCCATGGAGCGCATGGACAAAGCAGCCGCCTCCGAAGCAGTTGCAAAGCCAGCGGCCAAGGCCGGTCGTCCCATTGAAGCGGATGCAGTAGAAGAAATCGTCCATAATCTACTGCTGGTACGCGAGCAGGGTAAGGATACGCAAGCGAATGAGGGCGCGTTTGTCCAGCCCGTTCAGCTACAGGTCGTCTGTTATCAGATGTGGGAGGGACTGCGGAACGAAAGTGGGCCAACCATCACCATCGATAACTTGACAAAGCTGGCAGGCGGCGACTTGACCAGGTTTGTCGACAACGCGCTCGGCGATTTCTACGAGATACGCTTGCGCCTGGCTTTGGATGAAGTGGGCGCGGGCGTTTCCGAAGCGGAATTGCGGGATTGGTTTTCCCACAAACTGATCACCGAGGCAGGCACGCGCGGCTTCCTCTACAAGGGCGAGACCAAAACAGAAGGATTGCCCAATCCGGTCGTCGAACTCCTGGAGAACAAGTATCTCTTGCGAGCCGAGGCGAGAGCGGGCGGCTATTGGTATGAGTTGGTGCATGACCGCTTCATCGATCCGATTCGCGCCAGGAACAACAAATGGCGGCTGGAGCAATTACAGATCAACCCCCTCCTGCGCCGAGCCCATGAGTGGGCCGCCAGTCACCCAGACCCTGCCCGGCGCGATGAAAGCCGCCTTCTGAGCGACGACGAATTGAGGAACCTTGATGTGAATCGCCGGGCGCTGGAGCCGGCTGTGCACGAGTTCGTGGAAGCCAGTCAACGGGCTATGGAACAACGCCAACTGGAGGCCACACAACGTCAGTTGTCAGAGGAAAAAAAGCGTACAGAGGCAGAGAAACGCACCTCGCGGCGGCTGCGCTGGGCAGTGGGGTTGGCGATCTTCATGGCGGTCAGCGCGCTCGTGGCGTGGCTTGTGGTCTTCCGCCAGGCTGGGGAGCTGGAGACCAAAAACAAGGAACTTACGACGGCCAATGCCAACCTGGGCGATGCTGTTGCCACCGCTGACGCCAGCGCGGCTGCCGAGAAAGCCGCCAAAGAGGAGGCTGTGACTGCTAACAAGATCGCCGAGTCAGTCAAGCTGGCCAATCAATCGCTGGAAAGCCCGGCGATCGAAGATCGGCTCCTTTTGGCCCGAGCTGCCGCCACCTATTCGACGACACTCTTGGCCAGGACGGCATTGCTGGCGGCGTTGGACGACAGCTATCGCGTCGATGGCAGAATGACGGCGTATGCGCCACACGAGCGACTCGCTCTCGCCGGCAGCCCCTGGGAGAGTCTGGCTTTCAATCATGATGGCAGCCTGTTGGCTTTGGGCGACGAAAGAGGCGGCGTCACGCTGTGGGATAACGCTGGCGAGACGCCGATTGGACAACGCCTGACGGCAAACGAAGCAGAGTATCCAGTCTACGCACTGGCCTTCGACCCAACCGGCCCGCGCCTGGTTTCGGCCACGGGAGTTCGCGACAATCCCACAGCAGCCAAACACGACCTGGTGCTCTGGGATCTGACCGATCCTGAGACGCCAGCCAGCACCGTCCTGGCTGCCAACCAGCCTGCCATCTGGTCTGTCGCATGGAGTCCCGACGGTCGGCGCCTGGCGGTCGCCAATCAGGATGGAACGGTAAGCCTCTGGGATATGTCTGCATCTCCACCCATGAGCCGCACCTTGCCGGACCGCCACACAGATTGGGCCTATTCCGTGGCTTTCGACCCCACGGGAGAGCGGCTGGCTTCGGCGGGGAAAGATGGCGTGATTATCCTGTGGAGCGAGCTTGCAAGCCGAGCGCCGGTGGCGCAAATCCTCACGGATCATAGGGAGTGGGTCAACATCGCCGTCTTCAGCCCTGGTGGCGCGCACTTGGCGTCAGGCAGCGACGATGGCACGCTCAGGCTCTGGGACCTGACGGAAGATCCGCCCAGCAGCATGGTCGTCGACGATCACTCTGATGTAGGCGCAGAAGTTTGGGATCTCTCTTTCGCAGCGGATGGTGGGCTATTGGTCGCGGGTTGGGGCGACAATGTGGCGCGCGTCTACGATCTGGAAGGGCTGGAAGCGGCGCCCTGGAACTTAGCAGGACATGGAGGAGAGGTGACCCGCGTTGCCTTCGACCCTGCCGCGCCGCAACGTCTGATCTCCATAGGCGCACTGGGCGACGAGACCATCGCCTGGGATCTGAGCGAGCCTTCCGCCTTCGTTTCCGTGCAGCCCTTCTCGGCGCCCGTTACACCCGCGGTCCAGGTGTTTAGCCCGAATGGGCGTTGGCTGGCGACGGCCAGCGCCGACGGGAGGGTCGTCGTGAGCGACAGAGAGACAAACCACCCTGTACTTTCGCTGACGGCTGGCATGACCATCACTACCCTGGCTCTCAACAGCAACGTCAGCCAGCTGGCGCTGGCCGGGTGTGAGAAGCTCCTGCATGAGACGCCGTCGAACGACTCATCTTCAAGCAACACCCAGAACAAGACGCCCGATGCGGACCAGAGCGCTGCATCTGCCGCGCCCAAGCTTGCCCAATGTAAGCTCACGCTGTGGCCGCTTGACTCTCAGCCTGCAATCACGCCCACCATGGTGGTCACTTTCCCTCAGCCGATCTTCGCGCTTGCCTTCCACCCTCAGGAGACTGACCAAGTAGCTATTGGCCTGGAGTCGGGAGACGTGCAAACATACAACTTCTTGACCTCCGTCGCCACAAACCTGTCTCCTCGTGTGCCGGAAATCGTCGACCTTGCATTCAGCAGCGATGGTCTCTCGTTGGCCGGCCTGGGCAAGAGCGGCGTGGTCAAGATCTGGGATTGGTCGCGCAGAGAGCTTGTCGACGAGTCTCAACCCACGGAAGAGGGCGGTCAGTTTGACGCCATCGAGTTCTTGCGTGACGACGATTGGGTGGCTATTGCTTCCGGCGCGCCTCAACTGGAGTTGTGGGAGCGCGGCACCTGGGCCATCGTGAAGAAGTTCGGGTTGGACGCTGGGCGCGCCGCCGATCTGGTTTACGATTGGGGCGAAGGGGCGTTGTTTGTGCTGCAACCGGACAAGCTGGCGCGCTGGCCCATGGACGAGGCAACCTGGATGGAGCTTGCCTGCGCTCGCGCCGGCCGCAACTTGAGCTACGACGCCTGGCGCGTGGCCTTTCCCACTGCAAAGATCGATGAGACCCAAAGCGCACTCATTTGCCCGGAGGACCAGTATCCCCTCCATATCACCTTCGCCGAAACGCTGGTGAAAGAAGCCAGAAAGGTCATCGACGACTGCACACAAAACCAGCTCGACAAAGGCGTGAAACTCCTGCAACAGGCAGCAGAGATGAAGGTTGACCCGCCGATCGAGATCGACTGGATGGAGGTGACTCTTGCCGTACTGAGCGAACAGGCTTGGGACTATTTGCGGCAACCATCGCACGCGTACAGCGACCAGGCCGGGGCATGTCTGGAGTTGGCGGCTGAGCAACTCAAAGAGAACCACAAGGCCATCTTCGACCCCAGCCTGGCGCTACAAGCAGGTCAACTTCTGGTGCGCGCAGAAAGTCGGCTGGCGGATCCGCAGAGCGACGCCGGCCCAATTATCGCCGCTCTGGAGGGTGCGCTCGGTATGGGCGCGCCGTGGCCGGACAGCAGTCTTCAGGATCAGATCTGGCGTTTGCTGCCCCAGGCCGCTTATCGACTCTGTCAACAGGGTGACAACGAAGGGTGTCGACGCTTTGCTGAGACAGTCGAGCTGATGGAGTCTGGCGACGAGATTGTCAGCGCGTTCAAAGCTGGCGTAGATGAGTCGCTGTATTTCATGGGCAGGCGTGGCCAGGGTGTCACCATCGCCATGAACGCCGAGAACAATGCGTTCGACACCCTGCTGCGCCTGGAGGGGCCTGACCCTGCCTCGAGCGCCGACGACGCCAGCAACGATGACGACGGCCCCGATAACAACTCGCTCATCGCCAATATTCTGCTACCCAAGGATGGCATCTACCGCATCATACCGACTGCCTATTCAGGCGAGGGAAGTTATCGGCTGTCTCTCGACGTCAAAACCCCCCGATCCATTACCGTGGGTGCAACCGAGTCTTCGTCGACCGCGCAGGATAGTCTGTGGCAGTTCGAGGGTCGGGCCGGGCAACTGACAGCTATCGCCTTGAATGACCAGGACCCGAACTTCGATCCCTGGCTCCGATTGATGGGGCCAGACCTGGCGCCGATCAAGACAGATTACGACAGCGGCGGAAACCTCAACGCCCTGATCATCGCGACGCTGCCGACCAGCGGAACCTACTTCGTGGGCGCCGAGCCGGTGGGAAGCAGCGCGCCCTACACTTTGCGCATTGCTGAGCCGAGACCGCTGCCCTATGACCAACCGCAACGCTCGTCGCTGATTTCGGAGACATTGTGGGTCGTCGACGCTGACCGCTCCCAGGCGATTTCCATGACTGTAACCTCGGGCGGGAGTGGAGCGGCGCCCCGCCTTGCGTTGTTGAGTATGGATGGCGTCCCGTTGCAGGAAACCAGCAGCAGCGTTTCGACAACCGATATGGAGCACATTCCTGCGCAGATCGCGCCGCAAGATGGCGGCTTCATTGTTCATGTCAGCGCACAAAACGAACGTGCGCCCTATACCCTCACGCTGACCAGCATCACCCCACCAACGCTCACTGTAGGCGAGCCGGTGACGTCGACCACTCAAATCACCACACTCTGGATGTTCACCGGCGCGGCCGGCCAGATCGTAGACATTTCCTTGAACATCCCCCGGCCAGCTATCGAGCCAGGGGTGGAGATCCTGCATGATGGCGGCAGCCCAATCACTGCGCTTGACAGCAGCAGCGGCAGTCGCAATGCCCGCGTCATCGCTGCTCTGCCGACCGATGGGCAGTATTTTGTCAGACCACAGCTCGCCAACAGCCCCGTCCCCTATACGCTCGTCATGACCGAGGTGACGCTGCCGCTCATCGCCGCCGGCGAGCCGTTCACTGCCACTTTGGGTCAATACACGCTCCTGGCCCTCGACGGCGTAGCGGGTCAACCCATCGATGTGCTCCTCACCTCTGCCATTGGCGACCTTGCGTCCGTAGCCCTGTTGACTGATGATGGTCAGCCCTTGAGAGACATGACCAGCAGCCGCATCGACGACTTCATCCTGCCGCAAACAGGGCGTTATTATCTGAAGGTTGGCGGCGAGCTGGATCAAAACACGGAGTATGCGCTTCTTCTCGCGGACGCAACCACACGCTCCATCCGGCCCGGCGAAACCTTCACCACGACAACGGCAAGCGACACTTTGTGGTCAATGGAGATAACCAAGGGCCAGGCGCTGGATATTGCCATGACGACGAGCGATCCATCGTTCCTTCCTGCACTCACCGTCTATGCGCCAGACGGCGCGGTCTTATCCCCACCCACGGACGGCAGCGCCTATCCCAACGTGCGCATCAAGGGCTTCATCGCGCCGACCACGGGTCGCTACATCCTGCACGCCGGGCCGATCGACTCGCCGGCCGAGTACATCTTGTCTGTGGGGGAGGCGCCAGCGCCACGGATCAACTTCGGCGAGACCCAAACATCCAACACCCAGACGAACGAACTGTGGCGCTTCACCGGCCGCGCCGGTCAGGTGATCGCCATCGACCTGAGCGGCTGGGTTCCCGGCGTCTTCGATCCTTTCCTGACTCTACTCGCCGGGGATGGCAGCACACTGATGGAGACGGATGACATCAACTCCAACGACGACTACAACGCTCGTATTGCTCGTTTTGTCCTGCCTGAAAGCGGCGATTACTTCATTCGCAGCGGCCGACCCGGCTTCACTGCGCCCTATTGGTTGAGCCTGAGCGAGTACGCTCCTGCGCCTGTCGTGTTGGGATCGACCATTCCCATGACGCAGAGCAACGCCTACACGCTGAACATAGAGCAACCTGTCTTCGTGCAGGTCGCTGCGGATGGGCCGGTCGATCTGCTGTTGGTCGGCCCGGACGGTGATGCGCTGATCGACCACGCGCCGTCCATGCTCAGGCGGCTGGAGGTGACGGGGACATACACTCTGGGCGTTGTCCTCCCATCCAATAGCCTATCGCGCGCCCTGACCATTGCAGCCATACCGACTACGCCGTCGCCGCTCGAAATAGATGGGGAAAACCGAGGCAATCTGTCTCCTGGTCTGGTCGATTTGTGGAGATTCAGCGCCGATGACATTGCCGGGGTGCGTCTCGCCGTTCAGCCCACAGACGCCTTCACGCCCTTGCTGAGTCTGTGGACATCCGGCGGTGAACTCGTGGGAACGAGCCAGGTTGGTTCACTCATCGCTCCTTTGCCTGCGAGCGATGATTTTTGGGCGTCGATCTCGGCGCAGGATGCGCAGGCCGGCGGCGTCTATACCCTCACCATACAGCCGGCTCAGACCGTTCTTGGTCCCCAGGCATGCACTGGCAGCAGCACTCCCGCCGACTACGCGCCGCTGCATCCCGGCAGCATCGTTCTCCTGGGGCGTCATCGACCGGTCAATGGCGATGAAAGCTGGAATCGTGATATGGACGCCTACGTGGGTCGCCCCGCACGTGTGCTATCGTTGGTGGGTGCTGTTTCGGCAGGCTGTCCGGCGATCACGGTCGATGTGGATCAGGGGCGCTTCTGGTGGCGAGTGCGCGATATGACGACGGTGGAGTAGCTCTATGGTGACAGTCACCGACCTGCCTCCTACACCCGCTCGATGGCGCGCAGACAGCGATCCACCTCTTCCTGGGTGTTGTAGTGGGTCAGGCCGATGCGCAGGAGGCCGCCGCCGGCCTCCACGCCCAGGCGCTCGCTGATGGAGAGCGCATAGAAGTTGCCATTCCACACAAAGATGTTCTCGGCGGCCCGGGCCAGTTGTTCGGGCGTGGTTCCTTCCTTGCGGATGAAACGGTCGCCACCCGCCGATTCCAGTCGCTACGATCCACCAGGCCGTAGATGCGCACGCCCGGAATCACCTGCAAGACCATGAGCAACCGTTCCATGAGGGTCTGCTCGTAGCGCCAGATGACGGTCCTGAACGACATCCGCTGCATCCCCCCGTCAAGTTTACCGGCAGGAGTGGTTACGATCGTCTTTTCCTGGCTGGACACCCGTGATGCACGCCCTGAGGATGCGCAGGCGATTGCGCTGCGCAACGATGGGGAGCAGCCGCCGGCCATCGGCGCGGTCGAGGCGCTTCTCGTTGCCATCATGCTTATGTGGGGAAGGTCGTCACCGGGAGATGATGCGGCGTATCGTCAAGGGGTTCACCCTCCCAACCCCGACTGAAAGAGGCTCGCCCAGAACGCGGGCAGGATGCCCACGACGATGGTGAAGGCTGCGGCCACGGCCACGCCAAATTGGAGAGTGCCCCAGGTCTGCGGCGCAGCGACGCTCTCGTCGTCGGGCTGCTCGAAGTACATAGCGACAATGACGCGCAGGTAGTAGTAGGCGCCGATGGCGCTGGTGAGGCCCACGACCACGGCCAGCCACGGCCAGCCGCCGTTGATGTCCGCGCTGAAGACGAAGTATTTGCCAAAAAAGCCGGCCAGGGGCGGCATCCCGCTCAGCCCGAACATGAAGATGCTCATGAGGAAGGCCAGGAAGGGCGATTGCTGACCCAACCCACGGGCGCGCTGTTGTTCGGCGTCCTCGCCCACGGTGCGCTCCAACGTCATCACGATGGCGAACGCGCCGATGTTCATGAAGGCATAGGTGAAGAGATAGAACATGGCAGCGTCGGCGCCCTGGGTTGTCCCAGGCACAAGGGCGGCCAGGATGTAGCCAGCGTGGGCGATGCTGGAATAGGCCAACATGCGTTTGAGGCTGGACTGGCGCAGCGCGGCCAGGTTGCCCAGCAGCATAGTCAGCACGGCCACGATAGCCAACGCCCAACTCCACACGGGCTGTTGGCTGGGCAGCGCCACGATGAGCAGGCGAGCGAAGGCCGCAAAGGCTGCGGCCTTTGTCCCTACGCTCATGAAAGCCGTCACCGGCGTGGGCGCGCCTTGATAGACATCGGGCGTCCACATGTGGAAAGGGACGACGCTCACCTTGAAGCCCAGGCCGACGAGTAGGAGCGCCATGGCGGGATAGAGCAAGTTCACGTCGGCGCCGCCTTGGGAGAGCGCGTCGGCGATGGCGTCGTATTGGGTGCTGCCCGCTGCGCCGTAGAGCAGGGCCGCGCCATAGACAAAGAATGCGCTGGCAAACGCGCCCAGCAGGAAATACTTCATGGCGGCTTCGGTGCTGCGGGGGTTTTTCCGTTGCAGCCCGGTAAGGATATAGAGCGCCAGGGAGAAGACTTCCAATGCCAGAAAGAGTACGATGAGGTCCGTGGTTGCACCCATCATGCCCATGCCCGCCGCAGCCAGGAGCAGGAGCGTGTAATACTCGCCGATCTGGCTGTTGATCTGCACAATGTATTTGTGGCTGAGCAGGATCGTCAGGAAGGTCGCGACGAGCACGATCATGCGTAGACCCAGAGAGAAGGGGTCGCTGACGGCCTGCCCCTGAAAACTGAGGGGCGGTTGCGTCCACAGCCAGGCGCAGGCTGCGCCGGCCGCAATGACGCCGGCCAGGGCGATCCAGGGCAGGCTAGCGCGGCGTCCCGCGCCGTCGCCGCGTCCGGCCACATCCACCACCATCATCAGCAGGGCAAAGAGCACCAGGATCAGTTCGGGCAGAATGGCGCTCACGTTGAGTTGGAGCGCAGCAAGGGCGTCGTTCATCTAGCGTTCGACCTCCATGACAATGGCCGGCTGGCTTTCCAGCAGGGCGGCCACGGATGGGTTGATCTTGTCCAGGAAGAGATTGGGGAAGAGACCGATAATGAAGAAGAGCAGCACCAACGGCAACAACATGAGCACCTCGCGGGAGCGCAGATCAGTAAGCTTGCCGACCTCGTTGGCCGGGTTCGTGATTTTGCCCTGGGCCATCTTGCGGAACGCGGTGAGCAGATACCAGGCCGCCAGGATGACGCCCAGCGCGCCGATGACCGCAAAGACGGGCTGCCAGGCATAGGCGCCCAGCAAGATGGTGAACTCGCCGATGAAGCCGTTCAGTCCGGGCAGGCCGGCGCTGCTCATGGCGACCACCAGGAAAAAGAAGCAGTAGATGGGGATGCTCTTCCACAGTCCGCCGAAATCCTCCAACAGACGGGTGTGACGGCGCTCGTAGAGAAAGCCCACCATGAGGAAGAGCGCGCCAGTGCTCAGACCGTGATTGACCATCTGCAACACTGCGCCGCTCACGCCCTGTTCGTTCCAGGCCACCAGGCCGAGAATGATGAAGCCCATGTGAGCCACCGAGGAATAGGCCACCAGGGACTTGACGTCTTTTTGCACCAGGGCCACCAGCGCGCCATAGATGATGCCGATGACGGCCAGGCCCGCCAACCACGGTGCAAAACGCACCGCCGGTTCATCAAAAATGGGAATCGCAAAGCGCACATAGCCATACGTGCCCATTTTTAGCAGAACGCCAGCCAGGATGATCGAGCCGGCCGTGGGCGCCTGGACATGGGCGTCGGGCAGCCAGGTGTGAAAGGGAAAGATGGGCGTTTTGACGGCAAAGGCGATGGCAAAGGCCAGGAAGCCCACCGTCGCCAGTGTGGGACTCAGTTGCGCGTTTTGCAGTTCGGTGACATCGAAGCTGCCCACCGCGAAGTACAGCCCCAAAATTGCTACATAGAGCAGCACCGAGCCGGCGAAGGTGTAGAGAAAGAACTTGAGCGCAGCGTAGACCCGGTTCTTACCTCCCCATTGCCCGATGAGAAAATACATGGGGATGAGGCTGGCCTCGAAGAAGACGAAAAAGAGCACTAAATCCAAGGCCAGGAACGTACCAATCATGGCTGTTTCCAACACGAGCATGAGCGCCAGATATGCGCCGACGCGCTCATGGACATAGAGGTTGCTGAAGTAGATGGCGATGGGCATGAGCAGGGTCGTGAGCAACACCAGGAAGAGGCTGATGCCATCCACCCCCATAAAATAGGAGATGCCCAGGTTTGGCGCCCACGGGTAAAGCTCCTCAAACTGCATCCCAGGGTTGCCGCTATCCCAGTTGACCAGCAGCAGCAGGCTCAAGACGAACACAACCAGGGTGAAGATTAGAGCGGTCCACTTTTTGGCGCTGTCGCCGGAAAGGAGCAACACAACTCCGGCCCCCAGTAGGGGCAAAAACGTCAGAATCGACAAAAGATAAGGCATAGACCCCTCATCCTATCAAGAAATAGACCACCATGGCCGCCACGCCGATGAGAATGCTCAGCGCATAGGTGGGAACATAACCATTCTGCAAACGCCGCGCCCACTCGCCCAGGCGCATAGACACGTTTCCAACGCCGTTGACCGCGCCGTCCACCACGCGCTCGTCGATGACCGCGCGCAGCCAGTCGGAGATGGCCCACAGCGGTCGCACGATATAGGCGTTGTAGACATCGTCGAACCACCACTTGCGATTGAGCGCGGGCAATATCCAGGTGAACGCGCCGGCCAGCCGCGTTGCCCAGGCGTCGCCGCGCACATAGCGCGCATAGGCGACGAGCAGGCCAAACAAAGCCATGACCGTACTCAACATGAGCGCGGCCAATTCGATAACCAGGCCCGGCGCTTCGTGACTGCCCAGCGCCGGCTCCAAGAATTCTTCGAGCGAGAGCACGAAGGGTAAATTCATCAAGCCGGCGACAAGCGAGAGCACGGCCAGAATCCACAAGGGGACCGTCATGAGCGCCGGGCTTTCGTGGGCGTGATCATAGAGATGTTTGTTGCGCGGCTTACCCAGGAAAGCGACGAAGACCGCCCGGAAGGCATAGATGGCGGTCAGCAGCGCGGTGAGCAGGCCCACGAAATAGAGCCAGAAACTGTAGGCCAGGTCGGCAGCCAGAATGGCGTCTTTGGAGAAGAAGCCCGATGTGAATGGGATGCCAGCCAGGGCCGCCGAGCCGATGAGGAATGTCCAAAAGGTGGTGGGCATCTTGTGGCGCAGCCCGCCCATCTTGCGGATGTCCGTTTCGCCGTGCAAGCCGTGCATGACGCTGCCGGCGCCCAGGAAGAGCAGAGCCTTGAAGAAGGCGTGGGTCGCCAGATGAAAAATGGCCGCGCCATACGCACCCACGCCCACGCCCAGCATCATAAAGCCAAGCTGCGACACCGTGGAATAGGCGAGGATTTTTTTCAGGTCAGTCTGGACCAGGGCCAGGGTTGCCGCCATGAGCGCAGTCAAGCCGCCGATCCAGGCGGCGATCTCCCCGGCGGCGGGCGCTTCGTGCCACAAAGCATGGGTGCGGGCGATCATGTAGATGCCAGCCGTGACCATGGTGGCGGCATGGATCAGCGCCGAGACCGGCGTGGGGCCAGCCATCGCGTCGGGCAACCAAACGAAGAGGGGAATCTGCGCGCTCTTGCCCGTCGCGCCCAGCAACAGCATCAGGCAGACGACCGTGGCCACCGTGGCCGGCAACGCGCCGTGATGCACCTCGTCGAAGACCTGGGTGAAGGTGAGCGTGCCCAGCGTAGTCCACAGGATCAGCATGGCGACGATCATGCCAAAGTCGCCGATACGGTTGACGATGAATGCCTTCTTGCCAGCGTCGGCGTACCAGCCGTAGAGATCGTCCCGGCGGTCGAACCAGAAACCGATGAGCAGATAGGAGGCCAGCCCCACACCCTCCCAGCCGACAAACATGCCCAGGAAGGAATCGCTGAGCACCAGGATCAGCATGGCGAAGATGAAGAAGTTGAGGTAGACGAAGAAGCGTTGTACCCGTTCATCGTCGTGCATGTAGGAGATGGAGTAGAGATGAATGAGCGAGCCGACGCCCGTGACGATCAGCGCCATGAAGACGCTCAGCGGGTCGATGAGCAGCGCAGCGTTCACGCTGAAATCGCCGACCACGATCCAACTCCAGAGCTCGACCGTGATCGACCGTTCCTCCGGCGGCAGGCCGAGCAGCGCGACCATGAGCGCCACGGCGACCACAAAGGAGGCAATCACCGCCGTCGAAGCAATGGCGCCGATGGTGTTCTTGCTCAGGCGGTGGCCGATGAAGAGGTTGACCAGCGCGCCCAGCGCAGGCAAGGCGAGGAGCAGCCAGGCAAATGAAACCATAATTTCACCACTTCAGAAGATTGATCTCGTCGATGTTGGTCGTCTTGACGTTGCGGTTGTGGGCAATGAGAATCGCCAGACCCACGGCCACCTCGGCGGCGGCCACGGCCATGATCATGAAAACAAAGACTTGGCCGTTGAGATTGCCCCACTGCCGGCTTAGTGCAATGAGCGAGAGGTTGACGCTGTTGAGCATCAACTCCACGCACATGAAGACGATGAGCGCATTGCGCCGGCTGAGCACACCCACTGCGCCGACGACGAAGATGGCGGCGCTCAATAACAGATAATAGTTCGTTGGAACCATGACAAACTTTCTAATGGTAAATGGTTGATTGTTGGTCGCGTTCAGTGCTCTGGCACAACAATAACACGTGCTGTCGGACGGCCGTGCGGTTGCTGAAGACAGGTCGGAAGTAATGCCGTGTTTTATCTCAGTGGTTGCATGTCCAATAGTGGCTGTAGCTCAATGCCATTATCAAGTTCAGGCCACCAAACTCCGCAGCCGGAAGGGACGATTTCCCAACAGCTCCGTTGCTGTGGAGTCGCATCGAGCAACCAGCGCAACCACGAGTACTGGGGCATGTCCAAAAGAATTGCACGCCCATCGTTCAAGCGAATGATCAGCGTCTCACCTGCAAACGATAGACTCGTCACCCGCACAAATTTCATCGGTTCAACCTGGAAAGTGGCTGTCCCATAGGTCGTATAGCTCATCGACATGACCTCTCGCTATTCGCCGAATCCTGCTGAGTTCTGCCTCTGGGAATCCGTAGTTGTAAGAAAAATCCAGCGTTCCAAGCCAGATCTTTGTCTCGCTGCCACCTTTCCAGACATGCATGTGCGGCGGCTCATTGCGCTCATTTGAGTAGAAAAAGAAGCGATACCCATCAATCACCTTACTTGGCAATATGCTTCTCCTCTACGCCATGCTCGACATGCCAGCTGACCCACTCCACGGACCCGACTGTTACGCCGATCCGCCCAACGAACAAACCCGACTGCACCACCGCACCCGATGAATCGACTGGCGGACTCCTGCCCAATAACAGCCTAACTCTGCGCCTTTTCCTTCGGTCGGCGCGCCACCAGCAGCGCGCCGATGAGCGCGACCAGTAACAAAATGCCCACCAGCTCGAAAGGCAAAATGTATTTGGTGTAGAGTTCCATGCCCACCACGGGCGGGACGCCGCCCTGGATGGCCGCGGCATTGGGCGTTGCGCCGCCAAAGGACTGGGCGATGCTCAGCGCCAGACCCACCAGCAGCAGGATGCCCAGCCCCAGCGCGACATAGCGAATCCACGAGCGATGCCCGGCTTTCGTCTCGATGGGGCCGCTGCCGATGAGCATAATCACGAACAGGATCAGGATGACGATGCCGCCGGCGTAAATGATCACCTGGATCGCGCCCAGAAACTGGGCGTCCAGGGTGATGTAGAGCGCGGCCAGCATGGCAAAGTTGGTCAGCAGAAAGAGCGCGCTGTGCACTGGCTGGCGGCTGACCACGACGCCAATCGCCGCAGCCAGGCTGATGGCGCCGACAAGGATGAAGAAGATGAGCGAAAATGTCATGACGCCGTCCCACCCAATTTGTAAATCGTAAACCGTAAATCGTAAATAAAGAATGAGCGCATCACGTCGCCTGCTATTCTGGCCGAATGATGACCTGCGGCTCGCCCGGGTTGAGCAACTGTTCTTTGGTCAGGATGAAGTCGCGGCGATTGTAATCGGCCATGGCGAACTCATGCCCCAGCACGATGGCCTCCACCGGACAGGCTTCCTCACAGTCGCCGCAGAAGACGCAGCGTAACAGGTTGACCTCGTAGATTTTGGCGTAGCGTTCCCCCGGCGATGTGGGGTGCAGTGGGTCGTTCTCCGCGGCCTCCACATAGATGGCGCCGGTGGGACAGGCTGCCTCGCACAGCATACAGCCGATGCAGCGTTCCAGGCCGTTTTCATAGCGGCGCAGCTCGTGTTTGCCGCGGAAACGGGGGTAGAGCGGCACCGCCTCCTTGGGGTACTCGACAGTGACCGGCTTTTGCGTCAGCGCCTTGAGCGTGACGCCCATGGCTTTGCCGATTTCGATTGCGCCTTTGATCAAGTTGTTCGCCATTGTATCTTCCCAAAATAGCCATTACGGTTGTGTCTGTTTAGGCTGAACACATACCGCTCGGCAAATCTCTCATAGCCCATTGAATCAGTGTTCCAACGCGTTCTGATCCCATAAATTGATTCCATATCTGGCGCCCAAGTCAGTAATCCAACAATACCTGTGTCAGCCGATGAACCCGACAACAGTGTGGCTTTCTCAGATAACTCGTGCTCTTTATCAGCATGGAGCGATAGTGGTCTCGCTTTTTCATACGGTTCAACATTTGCAATCCAGGTCGTGCTCTCGGTTTGCTCCTGATCGTACTCCAACTGAATAAATGCAATCTTTCTGCTATCGGGCGACCAGATCGGCTCAAGGAGTATTCTCCAGTTATCCGTAGCGTGTAATTGCAGTGTTGTACCCCCATCCGCAGAGACAACCCAGAACTGTTGGGTTGGAGGCAGGCGATCATCTAACACAGGGTCGTCAATGTCCCGATAGGTGTCAAAAACCAACCAGCTGCCGTCAGGCGACCACTCGTAATAACTGCCCTCTGCTTGCCCTGTGATCAATTGCATATGTTCTCCATCCATGTCAGCAATCCAGAGACGATAAGCAATAGCTCGCTCGTTTTCGTGCCGCGTCTTGAAGGCTACTTTCTTTCCATCGGGCGAGAAGCGAAAACCGAGAATTAGAAGTGATTCTCGCTCTTGCAGCGCTCGTTTCGTTTCTTCATTATACGGGCCGCTGAAGGTGAATTGGGAAAGGGTTTGCTCACTAGAGCCATCCGGGCGAATTGAGCGCAACAGTCCGTCCCGTACAAAGTAGATCATATCGGTCGCTGGCCATTGGGGGCTATAATCATTTGCGCCTAGAAAATCTGCCGCAGCCAATCGGCGCGTCGCGCCTGTATCAAGATCGAGAACATAGAGCGCGCCTTCGATACCCTCACCGCCATCTGGGTTGATATAGGCCACCCTGGAGCTGGCAGGCGACCATGTGAAGGCCCCCACACTCTCCAACAGCAGTCGTTCACTGTTGGTCGCTGGATCATAAAGCCACAGATCACCGATATTCGTCGCTCGTCCGCCGCCTGTATCCTTGTCCCGCTGCAAGATGTATTCAACTGCACGTTTGTTGATGAGCGCCTGCTTGCCGTCAGGAGGCCACCGCATGTCGAAATAAGGTCCGCCAGAAATTGGCTCAATCTTGGCAACACTCAGCGCCTCATAGGGCGCAGAAGTCGGCGTGGGTACAGGTGTGTCGAACGGTGTGGGCGTGGGAAGGACAGAGACCGGAACATAGACGATCTGCGGCGTCGGTGTATCGACGGAAACGGCGATCTGCTGGCCTGGCAAGAGCCTCTGGAAGATCCACGTGTCGTGTGCGTTGCGCATAGCAAAGCCGCCTATTGCAGTCGAGACTACGATCATGGCAAACAGCGTATATGAAAGAAAGCGAAAGCGTCTATTCATTCGTGCTTGTAAATATAAACAAGTCGCAACCGAAAAGAGTCTATTCCAGCTGGTGACTTGTCAAGCGTGAAATGAGTCCCCACAAACCAGGTTTCTCCGAGAAACCTGGTTTGTGCAAATATCATCAAATCAGACTTGACACAACACCTGAGTTAAGCCGCGCCGCGAAGCGGCGTCGGCTTGAATGAACTGTTAGGCGCATGTTTGTTGAATACCATCTTTGATGGCCTCCTTAAGGGTGTCCAGATTGATATCTTTGAGCGACCTGAATTTGATGCAGTACCCGGTGACATTCGCCTTTCCGATCGAGTCGCCGTATTTTTCTTGCAAGTACCTCTTGTCGTCTAGCCCCATGATGTAGACCGAGAGACCTGCTGAGTTGGCGCTGATCCCGGCCTGAAAGTGTTCTTTGCTCTTGCCGTTGGCGTACTGCCTGCTAAGAGCGCCGTATCCAATGCTGGGGTTAGAGACAACCTTGCCGCTTTCATCCTTGCCATCAAGAAACCACAATTTGCAACCAGGATTCATCTCCAGAATGATGCGATGGAGTCTCCGCATGTCGCTCTGCTTTGGCTCTGGTATGGCTTCGAGATAGCGGCTGATTTGATCGTCTACGGTCATGGCACACCTTCAGGAAGATTCGTCACGCGCCGAACACTCGTTCAATCTACTTCAACATAACAGTCAGCACTGCCGTCGCCATCATATAGACCAGGCCAATCGGCAGGAGCACCTTCCAGGTGAAGCCCATCAATTGGTCATAGCGAGGACGGCCCAAGCTGGCGCGCACCCAGATGAAGAGGAAAAGCAGAACGATC
Organism: uncultured Caldilineaceae bacterium; assembly: GCA_964560495.1. Classification (GTDB taxonomy): domain Bacteria; phylum Chloroflexota; class Anaerolineae; order Caldilineales; family Caldilineaceae; genus UBA5069. Next base: position 132,157 of record CAZLMM010000003.1, on the reverse strand, counting down.
ACTTTGGCCGCCAACACGAAGGGGCCAATCCAAACCACATCCTCGAACAACCCAAAGGGCAGCCGCCAGCCGCCAAAGAAGAGCGTCGCCATGATCGCGCTGGTGGTGATCATGGTGATGTACTCGGCCATGAAGAAGAGGGCGAACTTGATGCCGCCGTATTCGGTTTGGAAGCCGGCCACCAGTTCATTCTCGGTTTCGGGCAGGTCGAAGGGACTGCGGTTGGTCTCGGCCAGGATGCAGATGAAGAAGAAAGGGAACATGAGCCACAGCCACAGCCACTCCCACCAGGGCCGGGCGTTGTCCACCAGCTCCACCAGGCTGAAGGAGCCGGCCAGCATGAGGATGCTCACCAGGAAAAGACCCAACGGCAACTCGTAGGAGATCATCTGCGCCGAGGAGCGCAGCGCGCCCAGCAGCGAGTAGTTGTTGTTGCTGCTCCACCCGGCCAGGATGACGCCGTAGGCTTCCACGCCGGCAATGGCGAGAATCCACAAGAAGCCGATGGGGACATCCGCCACGGCCGGCACACCCTTGGCGATGGGGATCACCGCCCAGATGACCAGCGCCGGCACCAACGCCAGGGCCGGCGCCAGCAGATAGACCGCCTTGTCCACGTGGCGTGGGATGATCTCTTCCTTGAAGATCGCTTTCACGGCGTCGGCCACTGGCGTGAGCAGGCCCTTGGGGCCAGCCCGGTTGGGGCCGTAGCGCACCTGGAAGCGCGCCAACAGTTTGCGCTCATACCAGGTGAGGTAGGCGAAGCCGGTGAGCAGCACGACGATCAACACCAGAATGCGGATCGACGGCCAGATGAGATATGTCCAGAGTGAAGACCAGTCCATAGGAATTGAGAATGGTGAATGGTGAACGGTTACTGATCGATTTTGCTCAGCTCCACTTGTTCCATTGCATGGCCGTTGAGCAGGCTGCCTACGGGCGCGGCGGGCAAGCTTTCGGGAATCCAGACTGCGCCGGGCTGCACCTGTGGGTCGAGCCGAGCGGCCAGAATCAGCGCGCCGTGGCTGTTTTGCACCCGCAGCTTATCGCCCGCCGCGATTCCCATACGCGCCGCATCGCCGGGGTTGATCCCCACTGTCGCGCCAAAACTCATCCTCGCCATCTGTTCGGTCATGCCAAAGAGCGCGCCGCCGTCATAGAGCACGGTTCCACTCACCACATTGTAGTGGGTTTCGTCCGCTTTGCCCAACTCGACCTGCTCCGCACGCTGGAACGCAAGGGGCGGCGCGACGGCGGCCGCGCCCCACTGCACACCCAGATCGCCGAGGGCGTCCCACGTCAGGCCGGCGTAGTTGGGAACAGCCAGGGCGATCTCCGCCGTCACCTCCTTCTCGCTGGTGAAGGGCCAGCGCACACCGAACGCGCCAGCCAAGTGATCGAGGATCATCCAGTCGGGCGCGGCCTTGCTGTTGGGGTTCTTCACCGCCTTGGTCGCCCGCTGCACGCGCCGCTCCAGGTTGGTGAAGGTACCGTCGCATTCGGCCCAGCTCACCGCCGGCAGCACCACGTCGGCCTTCTGTGCAGTTTCGGTGAGGAATAGCTCTTGCACCACCAGGAAGTCGAGCCTGTCCAGGTTCTCCGCCCATGCCGGCCGTTCGCTGGCCGGGTCTGCGCCCATGATGAGCATGGCCTTGATGTTATTTCCTGCGTCGTCGAGCATCTGCGTGTACGATTTGCCCGGCGTCGTGGATAGCTTTGCGCCCCACAGCGTCTCCAGCCGCTGGCGCGTCGCCGGGTCGTCCAGCACAGCATAGCCGGGCAGGTGATCGGGCAGCACGCCCAGGTCGCGGCAGCCCTGGCTGTTTGCCTCCAGCCCCACGTAGGCCAGCCGTTCACCGTGGCCGGTGGTCAGGGCCAGGTTGACCAGCCCGTTGCGCACGTTGCGCCCATTCTCGCCGCGGGCGACCATGGGCCCGTAGATGATGACCGCGTGTTTCGCCTTGACCAGCAGCTCTGCTGCGCGGCGGGCTTCCACCACTTCGACGCCGCACAGGTCGGCCAGTTGTTCATCCGTGGCATCAGCTACCAGCGCTGCGACGTCTGCTGGCTTGCTTTCCACCAGCTCCAGGGCCAGGCGCGTCAGCCCATTGAGCAGCGTGGCTTCGCTCCCCGGTTTGTATGGCAGGAACGGCCCTTGGTAGCGCGTCAGCTCGATCTGGCGCGGGTGGGCGATGATCAATTGGGCTTTGCCCCGGCGCACAGCGCGCTTCAGGTGGATGTCCAGGATAGGCAGCTCTTCGCTGGGATCGACGCCAAAAAGGAAGATGACATCGGCCTTGGGGTTTGGTCCGTATTGGGGCTTCATCAGGTCGGCGATGGCCGGCAGACCGGTGGGCAAGGAGGCCACATCGCCGCCGTCACGATGATCCACGTTGTTGTTGCCCATCACCTGGCGCATGAAACGCTGCAGGAGATAGTTGCTCTCGTTGGAGAGTTTGGCGCTGCCGAGGGCGCCAACGGCGTCAGGCCCGGCGGTGAGTTTGATTTCTTGCAGACGTCTGGCGACAATCTGCAGCGCCTCTTTCCAGGTGACCGGGACAAGTTCGCCGTCCTTGCGCACCAAGGGCGTGGTCAGGCGCTCCTCTGCGTTGATCCAACCGTGGGCGAAGCGTCCTTTGTCGCAAATCCACTGGTCGTTGACGGCCATGTTTTCACGCCCGATGATGCGGCGCACCTTGTGGGTGCGGCTGTCCATGCGGATGTTGCAGCCGATGGAGCAGTGGGTGCAGATGCTGGGCGTGCGCTCGATCTCCCACGGGCGGTAGGAGAAGCGAGCGACCCGGTTGGTCAGCGCGCCCACGGGACAGATGTCGATGATGTTGCCGCCGGTCTTGGCGTCCACCGGCTTGCCGTCCTGGATGTCGATGATGGTGGCGCCGCCGCGTTCGAAGAGGCCAAGTTGCGGCTTGTCCTCCCACTCCTCCAGATAGCGGATGCAGCGCCAACAGACTACGCAGCGTTCCTGGTCGAGCACGATGGTGTCGGAGATCATGTAGTGCTTTTGCTTGCGACGCTTCGCCTCCACCAACTGGCTCAGCCCCGGCCCATAGCGCATGGTCTGGTCTTGTAATGGACACTCGCCGCCCTTGTCGCAGATGGGGCAGTCTAGCGGGTGGTTGAGCAGGATGAAGGCCAGGTTCGCCTCCTGCACGTCCTTCACTTGTTGGGTGTCGGTGCGCACCACCATGTCCTGCGCCACAGGCACCGAGCACGCAGTCTGGAGCATCGGCCCGCGCGGCCCGCTGATCTCCACCAGACACATGCGACAGCAGGCGACTGGATCGAGCTTCGGGTGGCTGCAAAAGACGGGAATCTCGATGCCAAGTTTGGCGGCGGCGTCCACCACTAGTGTCCCTTTAGGTACGGAGATCGGTCGTTCATCGATGGTCAACGTCACTTGGTCAGTCATACAGTGTCACTTCCTTGAGCAGGAATGATTTGGCTCACGTCAATCTGGCAATCTGGAAAGGCAAGCGGCGTAATGCTTTCGCCCGGCGCAAACTCAACCCGGCTGGCGTAGGTCGTGCGCATGCCCAACAGCCTGGGATCGCGATAGACCTCGACGACGCCATCCACCAGATTGACGATCCAATACTCTGAAATGCCCGCCTGGGCATAGAGACGCAGCTTTTCGTTGCGATCTCGGCTTAGCGTGGCGTCGGCCACTTCGCACACGAGCACAATGTCAACAGCTTTCGGATGGCGTTTTACGTAGCTTTGGGGCAGCCCTTTGGCAATAACCAGGTCAGGTTCGGGTTCGCTCTGTTGTCCGGGCAACGTAATAGGTTGTTGCGCGCGCACCGTGGCTTGTTCGCCAAGCGTCTGAATGAGCGCCTGATATAGCTGGCCGACGGCGAATGCGTGAGGCGGGTGAATCGGACTCATCTCGACAAGATATCCATCGATCAGTTCCAGGCGGTCGTCGTCTGTGAAAAAGCCGCGTTCGATCAACCAGTGGTACTGGTCGACGGTCAGGCGTCGCAGCGGCCAACTGGCCTCGATCAGGTGTATCGATGATGGGAGTCGATCGGTTACAACTGGATCAAGGACCGTCATACTGTCTCTTCTTCACTTTGTGTGCTCACAAGCTCACCACTGTATCACGCAGCAAGGGCGGCTCGCCCATCATCTCCAGCGCGCTGTCGTGCAGGCTGCTGGGGCGATCCGTCAGGGTCAAGCCACGTTGCTCCAAAACCTTCATCAGTCTAGCAAACCCTTTTTGCGCAGAACTTCGATATAGTCACCATAGGTCATGGTGCAGTCAACCAAAGCGCTCAATTGATCTTCACTGACGTGTAGCTGGCCGCGAAGCTTCGCCACGATTACTGGTGGTATATCGCCTCGTCCATTTGAGACGCGTGTGCGGAGAATGGCTCGTCCTGCATGGTACAACGTCGCCATTTTGTGATGACTATCCTGCACTTCCAGCCGCAGTTTCGAGAAGACAAGTTCTGCCTGCCGCTTCTTAAGCTGCACGATCCTGGATCTCCAAAACGATGCGGTCAAGGTAGGCCCAAATCGCGCGCAGATGTGCTCCCAGCCTGTCAGAGTCTCGTTTCAAGTCGAAATAAGTCTCCACGATAATCTCCCGCAGGTCTTGCAGCGCCTCCGTTTCGGTTGCGCCGTACCCAAAGACATCCAGGTCTGCATTATTGGCGACAATCGTATCATCTTCTTGTTCAATGGTCACGTAGAGCGGGCTGATCAGACGCAGCCGACTATCACGCAAATCCTGAAGAACACGCACGCTTTCTTTTACGGTAAGGACAGACATGGGTCAACCTCGGGACTCACTCGCTCACCACCGTATCACGCAGCAAGGGCGGCTCGCCCACCATCTCCAGCGCGCTGTCGTGCAGGCTGCTGGGGCGATCCGTGTCTGGGCGGTAAATGGGGCGGATGGGGATGACAGGGAGGTTGTTGGCCGGATTGGTGCGTTGGATATAGCTTTCGAGTTCGGGGCGGAATTTGGCGATGTTGCTCTGCAAGCCCCACACCGACGCCTCGCCAAAGGGGCAGAAGCTCTTGCCGGCGATGAAGCGGGTGATATGATCCAGCAGGTCGATGTCCTTGACGCGCCCGCCGCCCCGCTCCATGCGCAGGAGGATCTCCTCCAGCCAACCTGTACCCTCGCGACAGGGAGTGCATTTGCCGCAGCTCTCCTCGCGATAGAAGCTGAGGGTGCGCCGCGCCACCGCGATCATGGGCGTGCGCTCATCGATGACGACCACACCCGCCGAGCCGAGCAGCGACCCGGCTGCGGCGACGGCCTCGTAGTCCAGCGGCGTGTCGATCTGGTCAGGCGTGAGCAACTTCATGGAGAGACCACCTGGCACGATTGCCTTGATGGGCGCGCTTTCTGCTTGAGGGCCGCCGCCGTAGGTGTAGATCAGCTCCCGCAGAGGTGTGGCGTGGGGAAGCTCATAGAGTCCAGGATATTTGACATTGCCGCTCAGGCAAAAGATGCGCATACCAGGGCTTTTTTCGGTGCCGAATTGGCGATACCAATCCACGCCGTTGCGCATGACGTGGGTGACGTTGGCGATGGATTCCACGTTATTGACGATGGTTGGCTTGGCGTAAAGCCCCTCGACAGCCGGGAAGGGGGGCTTCATGCGCGGGTGGCCGCGATAGCCCTCCAGGCTGGTGAGCAGCGCCGTCTCTTCGCCGCATTCGTAGGCGCCAGCGCCCCGGTGCACCACGATCTCCAGATTTTTTTGTGTGCCGAAGATGCCTTTTCCCAGATAGCCTTTGGCCTTGGCTTCCTTCACCGCCTCTACTAGCCTTGTATAGCCAAAATAGTACTCGCCGCGGATGTAGATGAACGCCAGATCGGATTGGATGGCGTAGGCGCTGAGGATGATCCCCTCGATCAACTGATGGGGATCGTATTCCATGATGATGCGGTCTTTGAAGGTGCCCGGCTCCGATTCGTCGGCGTTGACAACCAGATAGCGCGGCATGGCGGGCGCCAGGAAGCCCCATTTCATGCCGGTGGGGAAGCCAGCGCCGCCGCGCCCGCGGATGCCGCTGGCCTTGACCTGATCGACCACCTCGGCGGGCTGCATGGCGCCGAGCACCCGTTTTGCTGTTTCGTAGCCGCCGTCGCCCTCGTAACTGGCAAGCGTGTGGCTGTCGGGCTTGAAAACCCGCGCCGTGAGCACGGGCTTCTCCATGCCGCCGATGCGATAAGGGCCGGCGGCCTTGCCTTCCAGCGCGGGGTCGCCTTCGGGCGTCCAACGCTCCAATGTGGTGAAGGCCTTGCCGCTTTTGACCAGCGTCAGCACCTTCTCCACATCGTCGGCGGAGTCCAGCTCCTCGAAGTAGCGGATCTGGCCGGTTTTGCGCTCGGTGATGGAAACCATGGGTGCGGTGCCGCACGACCCCAGGCATTCCATATGATCCAGGGCAAAGCGGTCGTCGGCGCTCTTCTCGCCGTGATGAATGCCCAACTTCTCCTCGAAGTGGTGCATACACTGGTTGGCGCCCCGCAACATACAGGGCACGTTGGTGCACACTTCGATGTGATATTCGCCCTTTGGCTCAGTGTGGAACATGTGATAGAAATCCACCACCGCGCCCACTTCGGCCGGTTCCAGGTCGAGCAGGACGGCCAGTTCATTCTGCGCCTCCACTGGGCAATAGCCAAACTCGCGCTGGATGACATAGAGCGCCGGCAAAATCGCTGAACGCTGGCGACCTGCTGGATACAAGGCCATCCACTTTTCGATTTCGGTGCGAATAGATTCTGAAAGCATCATCACTGTTCCATTTGCTGTGTAGGTGCCCAGTCGAGTTCTAGTATTTGGTCCATGGAGTAGGGACATCGACTGGGAAACGTCGTCAATGCGAGACCGGTCTCCGTGGCAGCTTCAATGCGCGCATAGCGATACGCTCGAGCGATCAGCTCTGACAGTTGAATTTGTAGGCTCGGATTGTCCTCCAGGACTTCATCGACTTGTTCGCGCTGTTCCGTCATCGTGAGTTCCCAACTGCGCGACCGCAGGTTAGGCTGGTGCTGCCACTTGAGCAAATGCGCCAACAACACAGTGAGTCGGCTGACTAGTACACGTGGGCCTAAATGAGCCGGTGGTATTGTCATGCTGAACGCAGTGAAGCATCTGGGTGGCAGCGCGAGATGCTTCGCTGGCGCTCAGCATGACAACCATTGGGTTACTTGCGCCTTCGTGTACTAGCTCTCGCTTTTCGCTGCGCCCCATGCTTTCTATTTCCTCAACCAGATTTGGAATATCCAGGTGCGCCAACGCGCCGGCGCGCAACATGCGAGCTTGTTCTTGGGTCCAGGCGTAGAAATCCTGCTCGTAGGTCGGCATGTCCCCTCGTTAGCGATCCACCTCGCCCAACACGATGTCAATCGAACCGATATTGGTCACGATGTCCGAAAGCATCGCGCCCTTGCTCATCGCGCTCACGGCAAAGAGATTGTTGAAGGATGGGCCATGGACGTGCAGGCGATAGGGCACGCCCGAGCCGTCGCTGTAGACGAAAAAGCCCAGCTCACCTTTGCTGGCCTCGATGCCGTGATAGGCCATGCCAGGCGGCACGCGGAAGCCCTCGGTCATGAGTTTGAAATGATGAATCAGCGCCTCCATGCTCACGTCCAGCTCGGCGCGGGGCGGTAGGCTCACTTTGCGCTCTTCGCTCTTGTAGGGGCCGTCGGGTAGATTCTTCACCGCCTGCTCGATGATGCGCAGGCTCTGGCGCATTTCTTCCATGCGCACCATGTAACGGGCGTAGCAGTCGCCCTCGTTCGCCACGGGCACTTTGAAGTCGTAGTTTTCGTAGCCGCAATATGGCATGTCGCGGCGCAAGTCCCAATCGACGCCGCTGCCGCGCAACATGGGACCGGTCAACCCCATGTTGATCACCTGGGCGCGGCTGAGTTTGCCGACGCCTTCCAGCCGCTCGCGCCAGAGTGGGCCATCGGTGAGCATGGCTTCGTAGCTGTCGATCATTCCTGGCATCAACTGAAGAAATCCCTGCAAATTGGTCAGGAAGGCGGGCGGCAAATCTTTCCACACGCCGCCGACGCGGATATAGCTCACGGTGAGGCGCGCGCCGCAGGCCATCTCGAAGAGATCGAGGATACGCTCACGCTCACGGGTGGCGTACATGAGCAAGCTCATGCCGGTGCCAGAGACATCGAGTACGTGGGTGGAGAGCCAGAAGAGATGGGATGCAATGCGCTGCAATTCGCCCATGATGACGCGGATCACCTGGGCGCGCGGGGGAATCTCGACGCCCAACATTTTCTCCACTGTCAAAACGTAGCCCAGGTTGTTATTCATCCCCGACAGGTAGTCCATGCGGTCGGTGTAGTAGACAAAGTCTTTATATCGTTTGTTTTCCCCGGTCTTTTCGAAACCGCTATGGAGATAGCCCAAATCCGGGTCGATGTTGACGACGGTTTCGCCATCCAGCTCCACCACCAGACGCAGCACGCCGTGGGTGCTGGGGTGGTGCGGCCCCATGTTGATGATCATGTTCTCGCGGCTCATGCCGGGCGGCAGGGTCGGCGGCTGGCTCTCAGCGGGCAATATCTGCGTGCCCAGCGAGGCGAACTCTGGATCGCCCCAGGTGAGGGAAAAAGGCACTTCCTCGCCGCCCAGGGGCACATCCTTGCGCAGTGGATGATTCGGCCAGAAGTCGGGCATGAGAATGCGGCGCAGGTCGGGATGATCGCCAAAGCGCACGCCCATGAGGTCAAAGGTCTCGCGCTCGGGCCAGTTTGCGCCGGCAAAGACTGGCGTCAGGCTGGGGGCAGTAGGCGGGTCCACATCATCCAACGGGCACACGATCATCAGATGCTGCTTGCGTTCGTAGGAGCGGAGCTGATAGATGGTGTGGAAACGCGCCGTGTCGTCGCCCATGGGCAGTTTGGAACGATCCACCGCAGTCACGTCGATGAGCGCCTCGTAGGCCAGATGGGGGGCGTCCTTGACAAAGTGCGCCAGATCCAGGAGTCGCTCTGGGGAGACGTAGACTGTCTGAATGCCGTTGTGAAGCCCCGCAGCCAGGATGTCCTCGCCAAAGCGTTCCACGATGCGGCGGGTGTCGTCGCTTTCGCCTGTGGGCAGCGGCGCAACCGCGGGAATGGTGATGTCGTTGATGCCGGGAAGCGTTTCGTACTCGCGGCGTATAGGTGAAACGTTCAACATGGGCTAGACCATCAACTTTTCTTTGGGCAGAGTCTCCAATGAATCCAAATCTTCGGAGCGCACCATGGCCTGGGCGATCTCGACGCGCCGGTACTTGGCAAAAGTCTCCTTGCCTTGTTTGGCGCGCAATTTGTCCAGGGCATAAAGCAAGGCTTCGGGGCGAGGCGGGCAGCCGGGCACATAGACATCCACCGGGATGATCTTGTCTACGCCCTGGATGATAGCGTAGTTGTTGAAAGGGCCGCCAGCGCTGGCACAGATGCCCATGGCGATGACCCACTTGGGTTCGCTCATCTGGTCGTAGAGACGCTTGATCACCGGCGCCATCTTGTTGCTCACGCGCCCGGAGACGATCATCAAATCTGCCTGGCGTGGGCTGGCGCGGAAGAGCTCGGATCCGTAACGCGCGATGTCGTGGCGCGCAGTGCCGGTGGCGATCATCTCGATGGCGCAGCAGGCCAGGCCGAAGAGAAGCGGCCAGGTGCTGTTCTGTCGCCCCCAGTTGACCAGGCTTTCCAGAGAGGTGGTGATGATGCCTTCAGGTATTTTATCTTCGAGTCCCATAATGTGAACCTGCGTGGTCTACGATTTGTTGTTTACGAATTACGAACGGTCAATGCATATTCATTCCCAGGACAGCGCACCCTTGCGCCATTCGTAGATCAGGCCGATGATCAAGACGAGGAGAAAGAAGGCCATTGGAGCGAGTGTGATCACCAGGCCGAGATTGTCTCGCAGAGGGCGTAGGATGACAGCCCAGGGATAGGTAAAAATGATTTCAATATCGAAGAGGATGAAGAGCATGGCGACAAGGTAATACTTGATGGGGAAACGTCGACGGGCGTCGTTGAAGGGGATGATGCCCGATTCGTAGGTCTCCAGCTTCTGTTTGTTATCGCGTCGGGGTCCGAGAAGGGTTGGCACAACGATTGCGATTGCAGCGAAGCCGGATGCAATGACAATCATCAAGAGCAGTGGGAAGTAATCGATGGCCATCGGGTGCGCCTCCTGGTCGGCTGAAGCCAGATCGCTCCAGCAAGACAACATCTGGTGGAAAACTATTACTCAAAACAACATTGACTCAACGCCAACACCGAGCTACGGGTCTCTGTCGAGTCAATGGATCAACACTGATCATACGTTGAAAAACACTGTTTGTGCAGTTTATCACGAGGATAAATGCGGTGTCAATTTGCCGAATCCAGGCTTGTGAAAAGCAGAACGAACAAGGGATTACTGTGGAGATTGATACGTTTCGCCTTTCATAGATTTTTCATAATTCTGGGGCTGTGCTACGATAACGTGGCGTTTGTTACATTCTACACAAACAGCCGAACCGCTATCGGCGCTGCCGAGGAGTAGGCCCCGAAAAAGCAAAATGGGGCGCACCCGAATAAACTGATTTTGTGCGAAGCGATTCAAACGCTCGATCTCATGCCTGAGACCAGGAGTGATGTTATGTTGGGCAATTTTGCCTTTATCCTTATTTTGAGCACTATTGCATTCATCATCCCCTTTGCCGCTGTCGTTCTCGGAGCGATCCTCGGCCCCCGCCGCCCCGATGCAATCAAGACTGACACCTACGAATCAGGCGTCGAGACGATCGGCGACACTTGGGTGCAGTTCAAAGCTCAGTACTATCTGATCGGCTTGATCTTCCTGATCTTTGATGTGGAAGTCATTTTCCTATTTCCCATTGCAGTCGCCTACAACCAGTTGTCCTTGTTTGCCGTGTTTGCGACAGTCACCTTCGTGGTCATTTTGCTGCTCGGTCTGCTGCTTGAGTGGCGCAAGGGCGCGTTGGAGTGGGCGTAATCGTCGGCTGCACGAGCGGAGGTCGCAGAGATGTGGAGTGAAACCTGGAATTGGGGTGAGTGGTTTACGCAGTTGCAGGTTCGTCTGGGCGCGCCCGAGACGGCTGCCTGGTTTGTCACCTATTTCATCGGCGCGTTTATTTTGGCGAATGCTGCGCTTGTGCTGGCCCTGTTCCTCATCTGGATTACGCGCAAAGTGGTGAGCCGCTTGCAGGATCGCATTGGTCCGAACCGCGTCGGTCCTTTTGGCCTGATCCAGACGGTGGCCGATGCCCTCAAGTTGCTTTCCAAAGAAGCAATTATGCCGCGCAACGCAGATTGGATTTCATACAACCTGGCGCCGATCTTCGCTGTCTTTGGTGTGTTGATGATCCTGGCCGTCATTCCTTTTGCGCCGGGCGTCATCGGCGCGGACTTGAATGTCGGCGTGCTCTACATACCAGCGTTGGGTGCTATCGGCATCATGGCTGCTTTGATGGCCGGTTGGAGCAGCAACAACAAGTATGCCCTGTTGGCCGGGTTCCGGGTGGTCGCCCAACTATTGAGCTATGAAGTGCCCATGGTGCTTGCCATGTTGCTGCCCGTGCTTTTGGCAGGCAGCATGAGTATGCAGTCGATTTCAGCCAGCCAGTCCTTGGGCTTGTTTGGTGCGAACTTTGGTCTGGGCTGGTATATCTTCATCGTGCCTGGCGCCTTTCTCATCTTCTTCATCGCATCGCTGGCCGAAGCGGAACAGCCTCCCTTTGACCTGCTCGAAGCCGAATCTGAACTGATTGCCGGTTTTCACATCGAGTATTCAGGAATGCGTTTCGCCATGTTCTTCCTGGCGCAGTTCCTGAACACCTTCTTTCTGGGCGTCATCGCAGCGGTGCTCTTTTTAGGCGGCTGGCAAGGGCCGGGCGTCAGCACTTTCCCCTTCCTGGGGTTTTTCTACCTCATGGGCAAAGCCTTTTTGATCTATGTGATCGTCATGTGGGTCAAGGGCACCTTCCCACGTGTGCGCATCGACCAGATGATGCACTTTGCCTGGAAGGTATTGGTGCCGTTGGTGTTGGCGTTGATCCTGTGGCAGATGATCGCCATGAAGCTGCCTGGGGGCGAATGGGTGCAATATCCAGTCATTTTGTTAGGCAACCTGATCGTGATTGCCATCGTGTTGCGCGTACTGGATCGCCATTTCAAAGGTGAAATGGTGCGCAGCAAGCGTGCATTTGAGCCAAAGTCTCTTATCGGCACCATGCGCCCTGTTGGCTCTTCCACGGGCGATTAAGCGTCGGACGTCAAGTTGGATCGGCTGCGATAGGCAGAGAGCAAAGCTAACGTAGAGGTGTTCTTATGCAGGATTTGATGAATCAAGCCTTGGCGATGATCCCTCCTGTCGGGGTGCTGATCTTCATTCCCCTCGCCCTGTTCGTGGGACTCTGTTCGTTGTTGGTAGCCACAACTGGCAATCTTTTTCACAGCGCACTCTCATTGGTGGGCGCACTCTTTGGCGTTGCTGCGATCTATGCCCTGCTCGAAGCCGAATTCGTGGCAGTGAGCCAGGTGTTGATCTACATCGGGGCCATCTCCACGCTCATCACCTTTGCCATCATGTTGACGCGCGGCATGATGTTCGGCAAGACCTCGCCCACCAACCAGCAGAAACTGGCGGCCATCGTCACGGTGGTGCTACTGCTTTCCGTGTTGCTTGGGCTTATGTTCAATGTGCCGTGGCCGGTGACCGGGGCGAAGTTGGGCAATGGCGAGGATATCATTGCTGCTCTGGGCGTGCTCTTTGTGAACGATTATCTGGTGGCCTTCGAGCTGCTGGCATTGCTCCTGTTGGTGGCCCTGAGCGGCGCGCTGCTGCTGGCTCGCGATCGAAAGTAGGAGGATGAGATGGTTCCGCTGAGTTGGTATCTGGCATTGGCTGCGTTCATGTTTTGTTGCGGGCTGTACACGTCGCTGGCGCGACGCAACGCCATCGCCGTTCTGATTGGCATCGAACTCATGCTCAATGCCGTCAATATCAATCTAGTTGCATTCTGGCGCTACAGCGACACATACGCCCAACTTGCCGGCCAGGTCTTTGCCATTTTTGTCATTGCCATCGCCGCAGCAGAAGCGGCAGTGGGGCTGGCGCTGATCATTTCCATCTATCGAAATCGCAAGACCGTCAACCTGGATGAGCTGGATATGCTCAAAGGATAGTGGGACGAGAAGCACGTGTAGGACAGTTTGAGTTGTTGGTCATAAATCGTCGATGCCAAAACAACTTTTGACCGGAACGCTGGAAGAACAATGCGCATTTCTCTACGATCTGGCGCAAGAGAAGATGAGCCAAGGCAATTACACTGGAGCTGTCCATGCGCTGAAAGAGATCGTCAAGTATGCGCCAGATTTCCGAGACGCCGCCGACATGCTGAACGAGGCAAAACGGCGTAAGCGGGAGCAAGGAATTCTCATTTTGGTCAGCCTGGCAAGCGCAACCCTTTTTGTAGGAATTGGCTCGCTGATGGAGATCGGCAACGATTTGTGGTTTTTGGGGTTGGCAATTGTGGGCGCGATTGTCGGTTTCTTGGTCGCCAATATGGTGATCCTCTTTCGTCAACGCTCCATGATGCAGCAGCCTGACTCGGCTGGCGATCATTCATAATCTGGAATTTTTCCTGAAGTCATTCGGAACAAAGAGGTCATTCAATGGAAGGACTTTTCAATCTGGCCTGGGTGCTTCCCATTCCCCCATTTCTGGCATTCCTGGCCATTGTCCTGTTCCTGAATCGCAACAAGACCGTCAGCGCGCTGACCGCTATCGTCGGCGTCGCTATTTCCTTCGTGCTCGGGTGGGGCATTGCATTCGCAGCCTTCTCCGCAGACCACTTTGGCGAGCACACGGTCGAAGGGGTGTTGTACACAATCCCCACAGGACTGAGCGAGATTCGGATCGGCTATCAGGTGGACCCGGCCAACGCCTTGATGCTCTTCATGGTGTGCTTCCTCCTCTTGATGATCTTCATCTACTCCTATGGCTATATGTCGTTCCCTCCACACCTGAAGCCTGAGCAATATCCGGTCGACAGTCAGCAAAATCGTGATCCACGCTACAGCCGTTTCATGGCCTACATCAGCCTTTTTGCATGTGGCATGTTGGGCCTGGTCGTGTCCAACTCCCTCATCACTTTCTTCGTCTTCTGGGAGATCATGGGTTTGTGTTCCTACCTGCTCATCGGTTTTTGGTATGAGAAGGAGTCGGCTCGCAAGGCTGCGGTTAAGGCATTTCTGACAACTCGCGTCGGCGATGCCATCATGTTCGCTGGCATGATGCTGCTTTACTCATGGAGTACGCCTTCGAGCCTCCAGTTCTCAGAGATTTTCCTCCCCGAAAATCTTGAACACCTGGCTCATATGAGTGTGACGCTTCCATTATTTAACATTCAGACCACGGCTATCGGACTCATCGCCGTCTTGCTCTTCTTCGGCACTATTGGCAAGAGCGCCCAGTTCCCGCTGCATGTTTGGTTGCCTGATGCAATGGAAGGTCCCACACCCGTCAGCGCCATGATTCATGCGGCGACGATGGTCTCGGCTGGCGTCTTTTTGTTGGTGCGCATGTTCCCGCTCTACTACGTGGCCTACGAGGCGTCGCCCGGCGTTGCCCAGTTCGTTGCATTCATCGGCGCCTTTACGGCTCTGTTTGCGGCCACGATTGCCGTCGCCCAGTGGGACATCAAACGCGTGCTGGCCTACTCCACGATCAGCCAGCTCGGCTTCATGGTGGCGGCCATCGGTATCGGGGCGTACACGGCGGCGTTCTTCCACTTGATCATGCATGCTTTTTTCAAGGGTTTGCTGTTCTTAGGGTCGGGCAGCGTCATTCACGGCGTCGAGCATGGATTCCACCATGCCCACGCTCACGGCAATGGGCACGGCGCTCACGACGACCATGGGCATCATGGCCCGACTGTTCTTCATCGTCGAGATGGCGACCTCAATCCAGAAGACCCACAGGATATGCGCAACATGGGTGGGCTGCTCAAGCGGATGCCCATCACAGGCTGGACATTCATCCTGGGCGGCCTATCTTTGTGTGGCTTTCCATTGTTGACCGCAGGTTTTTGGTCGAAAGATGAAATTTTGGCCTCCGCCTGGTACACCTCCCATATAGGCGTCCTTGTCACTCTGGCGATTGCAGCGTTCCTGACGGCGTTTTACACCACGCGTCAGATGAGCCTGACCTTCTTGGGGCAGCCACGCACCGCGGGGGCGGAACACGCGCCAGAGAGTGTCAAGTCGATGACGATACCGCTGATCCTGATCACGCCTTTCGCCCTATTCTTGGGATGGATTGGCATCCCCAATTATTTCCCCGTCATAGGCGGTCTTGTACCCAATGCCATCGAGGGATTCTTGGAGCCGTACATCGAGGCGCTGAATTTCCATGTGGCGCACCCAGAAGGCAGCCTTGTCCCCCTCGCGATTTCGCTGGTGGTGGCGCTAGGCGGCATTGCCTTGGGTTGGCTTGTTTATGGGCGGCGCGCTTATGCCTACGAGACCGTGGATCCGTTGCGACGTTGGCTCGGACCCATTTGGTGGCTTTTGCATCGTAAGTATTATGTGGACGAATTCTATCAATACACGTTCATTCCACTGACAAGAGGTGTGTCGAAGTTCTTGTATTGGTTCGACGACCTGTGGGTCATCGACCCCATCGTCGACGGAATCGGCAAGTTGGGGGTGTGGCTGAGCAAGGTGGCTGCAAATTTCGACCGCTACATCGTGGATGGCCTGGTGAACGCGTTTGGCCCAGTGATGGGCGCAATGGGCGGTTTGCTGCGCAACACGCAGGATGGCCGTGTACAGGTCTATCTGCTCGTGTTGGTTATCTCGGTGACGGTGTGGTTGCTGCTCAAGGCGCTGCCGGCGATTTTGACCCTTGTGTAGATATTTCGTCTGTTCTCATAGCTCGCAACTCAACAAAGGTTTGCGGAGGAAAGATCCATGGAATTCTTGAATGAATGGTTGTTGCCGATCATTCTGTTTTGGCCGCTCGTGGCTGCCATTCTTGTATTGGTCTCGAAAGGTGACAGGGCGATCAAGTGGGGAAGCGTCCTGGCCAGCCTGTTGCCGCTCGGGCTGAGCATCTACATGCTGGCCGCCTATGACTGGGAGACGGGTCAGATGGCCTTCCAGGTTGATGTCCCATGGATCGAGTCGCTCAACGCAGGCTTTCATTTGGGTGTGGACGGTTTGAGCGCTCCCCTCATCTTCCTGACCGCCCTACTGACCACCCTCAGCATCTATTACAGCATGATGGTGATCAACACGCGCGTCAAAGAATACTTCGTCATGTTTCACTTGTTGGCGTTGAGCATGTTCGGCGTCTTCATGGCGCTGGATTACGTGCTCTTCTACGTCTTCTGGGAGATCAGCCTGGTGCCCATGTATTTGCTCATCGGCATTTGGGGTGGGAAGAACCGCCAGTACGCGTCGATCAAGTTCTTTATCTACACCCTGATCGGTTCGGTCTTCATGCTATTGGCGATTCTGGGTACATACTTCGTCACGGGCACCTTCGATATTCCAGAAGCTGCGGCGCTGAAACCCTTCCAGGATTTGCCGCCGCAGGACGCCCTGCTCTTCACCAGCCTGGCTTTCTGGGGATTTTTTCTGGGTTTTGCCTTCAAGGTGCCGGCTTTCCCCTTCCACACTTGGTTGCCAGACGCCCATACGGAAGCGCCCACAGCCGGTTCGGTTATTTTGGCCGGTGTGTTGCTAAAACTCGGCGCATATGGCTTCTTGCGCATCGTATTGCCCACCTATCCCACAGCCAGCGAATTTTGGTCCATGTGGCTGGTCGGTATTGGCGTCATTGCCATTGTGTATGGCGCATTTGTCTGTGTGGCCCAGACCGACCTCAAGCGACTCATCGCCTACAGCTCGGTGAGTCACATGGGGTATGTGATGTTGGGCGTTGGCGCTGCCGCCACAGTGCTTACGCCAGAGGGCGCGCAGGCTGCTGCTGAGCGCTTTGGCTACAGCGCCTCCCAAATCGTCGATTCGGCGGCCATGGCCATCAACGGCGCAACACTACAAATGTTCAATCACGGCATCATCACCGGCGCCCTCTTCTTCCTGGTTGGCATCATTTATGAGCGCGCACACACGCGTGAAATAGCAAAGTTTGGCGGTCTCGGAACGCGCACTCCCTACTTCTACGGCATCGCGTTGGTCACCCTCTTCGCCAGCCTGGGTCTGCCTGGCCTGGCAGGCTTTTGGGCGGAATTTTTCACCTTCCGTGGTGCATTCGCCCTGGTGCCGATTTGGGCGGCCATCGGCGTCATTGGCATCGTGATCACCGCAGTCTATATCCTGTGGCGCATCATCCAGAATGTGTTCCTGGGCGAATACGATGCAAGCAAGAACGACCACTGGACGACTGTCACTGGTGAGCATGCCGATGGGCCAACGGACATGGCGCGTTTCGAGAAGGTGACTTTGTGGCCGCTCGTCATTCTCATGTTCGTTCTCGGCGTCTATCCGACGCTCATTCTCAACTTTTTCAACAGCTCGGCGGTTGCCCTGCTCGATTTTATTCAAAGCCTGTGGTCCTAACAGCAAGGGGGGCCGACCTTGATCGCGGTCGACATTAGTCACCTGGGCGCATTGTTGCCCGAAATCATCTTGATGGTGGGCGGGTTGCTCATCATTGTCCTGGACACAGCGCTTGGAGAGGAGGGCGACTCGGGCATCGGCTTCATGGTGGTGTCTGTTGTCTTCCTCATCGTTGCGCTCATCGGCGCAGTGTTTCAATTGGGAATCGATCCGCCGGCGATCTTTCCCCTGGTGCAAATTGACGCCTTTGCTGCTTTCATGAAGATCGTGGTCATCGCCGGAATGATCCTGGTGGCAATCGCCGGCGGCGTTTTCATGAATCAACGCATCGCCGGCAAGGGCGAATTCTGGGCGCTCTTCATGTTCGTCACTCTCGCCATGAGTCTCGCCGTCAGCGCCATCAATCTGCTTCTCATCTTTCTGGCTATCGAGTTTCTTTCCATCACGAGCTATCTCCTGGTTGGATTCCTGCGGGAGACGCGACGGAGCACCGAAGCTGGCGTCAAGTATTTCCTCTACGGCTCAGTGGCTTCAGCGGTCATGCTCTATGGTTTCAGCTTTTTCTACGGCGCCACCGGTTCACTCGATCTCTATGAAATTGCGGCGACCCTGGCGACAAGGCCGGCGATGACGACCATCATCTTGCCAGCAATGGTCATGGTGTTGGTGGGTCTGGGCTTTAAGACGAGCCTCGTGCCGTTTCACCAATGGGCGCCCGACACCTATGACGGCGCGCCGACGCCCATCACAGCCTATCTCTCCACCGCGTCGAAAGCCACAGGATTTGCTGTCATGGCGCGCTTCTTCATTGTGGGGCTGAGCGGCTATCACATCGATTGGGTGCCGGTCCTGACGGGTCTATCCATCCTCACCATGACGGTGGGCAACCTCATCGCCCTGCGCCAGACCAGCGTCAAACGCATGTTGGCCTATAGCTCGATAGCCCAGGCCGGCTACATGCTCATGGGGCTGACCGCCGTGGTGGGCGCACAACTGGCCGAAGTATCAACGCTGGCGATGAATGGTCTCAACGGCTTGATGATCTATCTCTTTGCCTATCTGTTCACCAACATCGGCGCATTTCTCGTCGTCATGGCTGTGGAAAATGAAACCGGCAGCGCAGACATCAGTTCCTTCGTCGGCCTGGGACAACGTTCACCGTGGTTGGCCTGGTCCATGTTCGTCTTTCTTTTGAGTCTGACGGGCATCCCGTTGACCGGCGGCTTCGTCGGTAAGTTCTATGTCTTTGGCGCCGCAGTTCAACATCAGTATTTCCTCCTGGTTTTTGTTGCGGCCATCAACACAGCCATCGCCGCAGTCTATTACCTGAATGTCGTGCGTGTGATGTTCTTTCCGGCTGCAGACAAAGAGCGCGAGTTCAAACCAGCCGCGCTGCGAGTGGCCCTGGCCATACAGTTTGTGCTGATCGTCTGCGTGGCGGCCACCCTATGGCTGGGCATCTACCCCCCCAACGTGATTGAATGGGCCAACGATGCCTCGCAACAGTTACTTTCACTCCAATTTTAGCGGATTGCTGAAATCTTACATTTGGGAAAGGCCCTGCCGCTCAGCGGCAGGGCCTTTTCTTTTATCATTTTATCTGGGATTCGCAGACAAGCTCATAAAGAATCGAGTACGCCACTATGGTTCAGCGATAAGCATCCCAACCATGCCGGCCATCTCATGCCCTGGCATTGCACACACATATTGATAGCTGCCAGGGTTATTCACCGTGAACTTGAAAATATGCTTTTGGCCGGGACGAATCCTCACTTCATCCACAAGGCCGCCAATTTCGAATGCGTGGTCTATCATCCCTTTGTTCTCATATGTCAATTCTACCACCCGACCAGCCTGTACGGTGAGGGTGTTCACATCAAACTTGATGTCCAGGCCATGGATGGCGATTTTCTGCGGGGGCAGATCGCTCCCACTGCAAGCAGTAAGCAGGATCAGGGCTGTGATAAAGCATATGAAGATATAGCTGATCCTCATGACCGAACCTCCTATTTGATTAGCAGTCCTGTGATATAAAGCAGCAACATGCCTGTTGTGACGCCAGCAAAGACTGTGATAAACATGGGGCGTTTCGCCACATCCCTTTGAATCAATTTGGCGATCTCATAGACCACCTCGAAAACGGCGCCGGCGCCGATGGCAAGAAAGAGTGTTGCCAGTGGTTGCGAATAGGTCAATCCACCGATCCACGCGCCTGCGATGGCTGGGGCGCCGCCAATCAACCCTAGCCACAACAAGCTGCGCCAGCCAGGGTGATCTTTGGCAACAGGTGCGACAATTGCCAGCCCTTCGGTAATGTTTTGGAGGATGAAGCCAATGACCAAAAACGTGCCCAGTGCGGCAGCTCCGATACTGAACGAAGCGCCAATCGCCAGCCCTTCGCCCAAATTGTGGAGACCAATGCCGACTGCAATCATCAACGCGACCCCAAACCGTTGTTCTGCTTCACTGCGGCCGATTTGCTGTTGGCGGCGGGCGATGGCATCTAGCAATACGAAAGTTGTCACGACGCCAATGCCAATCAAACCAACCCCCTGGAAAGCACCGCCTAACTCACGCGCCACTTCCAACGCTTCATTGATAGCATCAATTCCCAAATAAATCAGCAGCCCGACAGTCAGCGCCATAAGAAAGATGTACCATTGTGCGCTCAACCGCCGTAGGACTGGAAGCCACATCATTCCTAACAAAACTGGAACCACCCCGACATAAACACCGATAAGTGTAAAACTGAGCAGCGTTGCCCTATCCGCCGTTTTTGTCTCTGTAGCCGCATCGATTATTGTTTCAAACGCAATAGCGCTGCTGGTAAAGAACTTGACTGCGTAGGTTTCGGCTTCCACCCACGGATAGCGCGTCGTCACTGTTGCGCTGCCGAGTCGCGGAATCGCCCCATCCGGTGACATTGCAAATTGCCAGACTGCGTCATTGATGATCAGCGTAGAGAGAGCGATTTCTTGCGGACTTGTATTGCGTAGTTGGAATTCTATCTCTCCCGGACGCAGGATTGTGCGCTCAAAGACGACGCTTTCAATGGGTGCAACCGGCTTGACATTCAACCCCGCACCACTGGTATACAGGAACAAGGCAATTACACCCACCAATAAGAGAATCGGGAAAAGAAAAAAAATCAGAGTCCTGATCGAACCGCGGTTCATTTGCCGGACGCTTGTCATGACAATTCCTCCACTACAAAGAGACCAGTCCATCCTAATTCGGCAAATTCTGAAACATGAGCGTGAAACATATATTTGCCGGGAAATCTATAGCGGAACTCCAACATGCCGCGCTGCGCCTGTCCTAATATAATCGTATCAGTGAACTCACTTGGAGTCAGGCTTGTGCCGGTTGGATACCAATGAAAAAAGTTAGCATGCAGGTGAAAGGAGTTGATCAAGTCGAATTCAAGCATGTTGACCAGAAAAATTCGTATCAACTCTCCAGCCTTGATCTTGATGGGATAACGGTCAAAATGAAAGGGAATAAAATTGACATTGTAAAAGTCATTTCCACCATCGAAATCGACATCATTTCCGCTCATCACCATAACAAGCTCACGATCCGCTTTCTGCGACCAGCCTGTTTTGGGATCAACGATGAATGCACCATATAGTCCTTTGCTAATGTGTTTTGCCAGCGGCATCACATGACAATGATACTCATGCACGCCAAATGGTTCAGCGTCAAACTCATAGACAAAACGCTCGCCTGGCTGCACCACTTCGTACACCCCATCCATATTTGCCGCATGAATACCGTGAAAATGCATCGTATGTGGATGACCACTGCCATTGAGAAAGTGGATCCGTACACGATCACCTTCTGTGCAACGAATTGTCGGTCCCGGCACGCGTCCGTTATATGTCCATGCCGGATAGAGCAGCCCCGGCGCTACTTCGATCTCTTTATCGCCTGCAAAGAAATCGTATTCGCGCAAGGTCTGCCCATTCTCAAGAGTACTGATGCGATCGCCATAATTAAAATCTTCGAGCAGATTGCTGGGATTGAATCCGTTAGCGTCATGATTCACATCAGCATTGAAGCCCGGCATCGCAATTGTATGCGAATCGTGTTGCGAGTCATTTTGGGAAGCAACGGGCACATATGCCTGGAGCGCTGCTGCGCCCGCCAATCCGAGTGCACCTACTGTACTAGTTCGTAATAAATGCCGACGTGTGATGCGCGATGGCATGATAGATGCTCCTTAAAATAATTTTAATTGTGTCTAAATTATATGTATTTTGTTGTTAATAACAAATCGTGTCAAGGTTGAATTTCATGCGACTTTTGTTAGGGCTTGCCGCTATACTTTGCTCTCTTTGAAACCAGGAGTTTTTGAACTGTGAAAACCCCTGGTTTCAAAGCAACCGCAGTTTAGCGTCACGTGCGCAGCTCCCATGCCCTTTTCTATAGCCAGCAAAGGAAAGTGTGATACAATCTGCAATGAAATAAAGGCGATGCGCGCGGAGGGGGCAACGCCATGACGTATTACGAAGCTGAAAAGCCAATTCACCATGCTGCGATCAACCTTGACACGCCTTCCAGTCCGCCCTCTTTTCGTCATTGTGATGGGACTCTCTGGCCTGCTGCCGTTCGTGCTGGCCCAGGCCCAGGTGGGCGCGGCGCCCACGCGCAATCCGGCCATCAGCATCGCCGTAGCGCCGGGTGCGCCCGACAGAGTCCTGGCCGGCACGCTCAATGCCCCAAGCCCGCCCAGCATCTATCGCAGCGCCGACGGCGGCGTCACCTGGCAGGCGGCAGACGGCGGACTGCAACCCAACATCAGTGTAGCTGGTCTGGCGTTCGATCCCCAGAACGGGCGCATTGCCCTGGCGGGCGACGGCGGCGTGGGCTATCTTTTTCGCAGCAGTGATGGCGGCGCCCTTTGGCAAGAACTGGCTGATTTCCGCCTTCTGCTCAGCGAAACCAGCGCTGTCGGCGAGATTTATGCCACAGTGGAAAACCGCGTCTCCGTTTTTTACGTTTGCACCCGCTTCGACGGCGTCTTTCGCAGCGCAGATGGCGGCGCCACCTGGACGAAGCTCGACGCCGGGCTGGTGGGCGAAGCGCGCCGTGTGCGCGAAGTCGTGACCTTTGGCGACTTTCTCTACGCCGGCACCCATGATGGACTGTATCGGCTTCCCACTGGCAGCCAGGTATGGGAACGGGTGGACACGTTTCCTGCCGGCAACATCGTCTTCAGTGTGACAACAGACGGACAGACTCTCTTTGCGGGCACAGGTCAAGGCCTGTACACCAGCCAGGATGGTAACCTGTGGGCGCGCACTCCCAACTTCCCCAATACGATCATCTATGACATGGTGAGCAGCGGACGCTTGCTCACGGCTGCGACCGCAAACGGCGTATGGAATGGCGCCGGCGACTCCTGGCGACAATCCACACTCAACGGCGCGCCCTATAGCGGCGTCGCCTTTGCAGCCGCCAATACAGACAAGGCCCCGCGCACTGTCTACATCGGGACGGAAACCGACTGGGTGCTTCGCAGCGACGATGAAGGAGCGAGCTTCTACGCCGTTGCGGGGATGCCGCCTCTGGACGTGCGCGCCGCCCTGGCGACCGCAACGCCTACTTTTACAGCGACGCCCACCCCCACCGATACACCCACTCCCACCAACACGCCCACGGAGACGTCAACGCCGACATTCACGCCAACGGCCACTGATACGCCTGTTCCCACCGACACCCCCACCCCCACCAACACACCAACGCTGACGCCTAGCCGCACGCCAACGCCCACACGCACACCGCAGCCCAGCGACACGCCGTCGCCCACGCCGCACCTGATCGAGCTGCCGACGCTTCCGTCCACCCTCCCGATCACCGATACACAGCAGCCGTTGACCATGACCATCGTGCTGGAGGACGCGCCAGTCGCGCCCAGCGCAACGCTGACGAGCGCCGTCGCGATGACGGCGACCCCTGCGTTGAGCGAGACAATTTCAGCGCCAATTGAGATGACCGCCGAGCCAACGACCACTCTGCCTGTCAGCCCAACAGCCGAAGCTGTGGTGCTGCCGACCGCCACCACAGCGCCGACGCACACCGCGACGCCGGCGCCGCCCACCGCAACCCCCACCGATACGCCGCCGCCGCCCACCGACACCCATACACCGCCGCCCACCGACACCCCGACTGCCACCGTTGAACCGACCGTTACACCTACTCTCACGCCGACTGCAACGCCCATCCCCATCGATGTGGCCGCCATCGTCGATAGCGCGCTCCCGCCGATTTTGCTTGGCCTGGGCGCGCTCACTTTCCTGGTGATGGTGGGCGCCGGCATTTCGGTCTTACGCGGACCACGCGACCTCTAGGGTAAAGAGAGAATCTGTCATGCTGAAAGTCGCTGATATGTTTGACCTCCTCGCCCCTCTCCGACTTGTGGCGGCCAGCGACGAACTTGACCGACCAATCCATGCGGTCAGCGCCGATAGCCGCGCCGTCGAGCAGGGAACCCTCTTCGTTGCCGTCGTTGGCGGCCGTTTCGATGGGCATCGCTTTCTTGCGGCGGCGGCGCAACAAGGAGCTGCCGCTGCCATTGGAACCCTTGCGCCCCATGAGCTGGCCGAGCTTGCCATTCCTCTGCCGGCCAACCTCCCCTACGCCCAGGTGAGCGATAGTCGCCTGGCTTTGGCGATGGCCGCCGCCGCCCTCCACAGCTTCCCCAGCCGCGACCTGGTCGTCATCGGCGTCACTGGCACCGACGGCAAGACCACTACGTCCGGCCTCATCGAGGCGATCCTGGTTGAAGCCACCCGCAGCGCCGAAGCGCCCCATGGACGCGTTGGCGTCATCACCACGGTGGGCGCACGCCTGGCCGGCGCGGAAAGCGACACGGGGCTGCACGTTACTACGCCAGAGGCGCCCGATGTGCAGCGGTTTTTGGCGCAGATGCGGGACGCCGGCTGTCGCTACGCTGTCGTGGAAAGCACCAGCCACGGTCTGGATCAGCAGCGGGTGGGCGCGGTCGACTTCGACGTAGCCGTCGTGACCAACATCACTCACGAACACCTGGACTATCACGGCACACGCGCCGCCTATGTCGCCGCCAAGGCCCGGCTCTTCCGCGCCCTCTTCAGGTCGCCTACCAAGCCCAACGCGCCACGCTGCGCAGTCCTCAATGCCGACGACGCAGGCAGCTTTGACGCGTTGTCGGCAGTGCTGGCAGAAGAGAGCGCCCAAAGCGGGATCTCCATTCCCACGCACGCCTATGCTCTGGCAACGTCTGTGGACAGGAAACCAGATGTCACCGCTTCGGATATCCGCTTTCGCTCAGACTGTACAGAGTTCCTCCTGCATTGGTGGGGCGGTGAATTCTCGGTGCAAAGCCGGCTCATTGGCGAATTCAACGTGGCAAACGTGCTGGCTGCCGCCAGTGCAGCATTGGCGTTGGGGATTGGTCCCGAGATGATCCAGGCTGGCGTAGCAGGATTTGCCGGCATAACTGGCCGGATGGAGCGCATTGACTACGGCCAGCCTTTTCTGGCTCTGGTGGACTTTGCCCATTCTCCCGCCAGCCTGGAGCGGGCGTTGCACACCTTGCGCCCTCTTGTGGGCGTCAGCCCGAATGGGACGCCTGGTCGCCTCATCGCTGTTTTTGGCAGCGCTGGATTGCGCGACCGCGCCAAACGTCGCTGGATGGGTCAGGTGAGCGGGCGGCTGGCCGATTTCACCGTGATCACGGCGGAAGACCCGCGCACCGAGGATGTGAACGACATCTGTAGAGAGATCGAGGCCGGCGTGGCAGAGTTCGTGAGTCGCGACCGCTATACGGTGGCGCCTGATCGAAGGGAAGCAATTCAGCTTGCGGTTGACATGGCGCAGTCAGGCGACATCGTGACCGCCTTCGGCAAAGGCCACGAGCGCAGTATGTGCTATGGAGAAACAGAATACCCGTGGAGCGACCAGCAAGCCATGCTCGACGCACTGGCGCGCCGGGCCGCTGAATCGGGATGGCAGTGAGAAAAAGAAAGGAATTCCACCTGTGACCAAACCAACCATCGCCGTCATCGGCGGCACCGGCGCCGAAGGATCAGGATTGATTGTACGATGGGCGGCGGCCGGCTATCCGGTGGTCATTGGCAGCCGCAGCGCCGAAAAGGCCGCTCACACAGCCCAGGAGCTTGGCGCGCTCTTGCCCGACGGCAGCGCGCACATCAGCGGGCTGGACAATGCCGCTGCGGCAGCCGCCGGCGATGTGGTCGTGCTGAGCGTGCCCTACGAAGCGCAGCAGCAAACCATCGAGCAGATTTGCGCCGCAACTCAGGGCAAGACGCTGATCACCGTGGTCGCGCCGCTCAAGCCGCCCAAAGTCGCTGTCGCCTGGCGGCCGGAGGCCGGGTCAGCGGCGCAAGAGGCCCAGAGTCAGTTGGGTGAGGGTGTTCATGTCGTTGCGGCCTTTCAGAATGTGGCGGCAGGGCATCTCAAAGACCTCTCCTGGCAGCCCGATTGCGATGTGCTGGTGACGGGTGAAGCCAAAGAAGCCAAACAGACAGCCATGGAGCTGGCGCGGGCGGCAGGCTTCTTTCCGGTCGACGCCGGGGCGTTGGCGAATTCGTCCATCTCCGAGGGACTGACCGCAGTTCTCATTGGGATCAACGTGCGCCACAAAATTCAGGGCGCCGGTATTCGCATCACAGGCATCCCGCGCACATCATAGAGCATATCGGTTCTTTCGGAATTCATGTGGTTGATGGGACGTAGGTGCGGTTTCCATACCGCACGTTCTTTATACAAGTGCGTGCGGTATGGAAACCGCACCTACCATGATCTTCTAGGTTTTCACCCACACGGAATCCTGTTGAGCCAGCATGTCGCCGTGGTCACCTACAATCCCTTTTCGGCGCCACTGACGTTGGGGCTTGTATCGGCGAGCGCCAGCATTTCTGACGGAAAGTTCGGCGTCTTGTCCTACGCTTGACAAAACAAGCGGCATCGCCAAACCATCAGCGATGCCGCCCGTCACTCGTCACGAATCACTCGTTACGAATCACCCTTCCCCCGCGCTTCAATCCTCTGCACCCCTACCGCACAACCGTTGGCAGGAAGATGCGATGGGGTGACGCATCCCCCTCTGCCGGCGTTTCCGGCGCCTCCGCTGCTTCTGGCATGGGTGTGAGCAGCACCGGGTCCACCCAGGTTGCCAGGTCGATGGTGTAGCCGTCGATGGCGTTGGGGTCGCCATCCACGATGGTCACATCGTCGTTGGACATGGCCGGGGTTTCGGCGCTGCTGACCGCCGGCCGGGTCGTGTTGCCAAAGTTGACGGCCGCGGTCTGCCCAGGCGAGAGGGTCAGGGTGTAACAGGGGACGCCCACCGGCTGGGTATTGCGCCAGCCGCCTTGCATCACCTCGCACACCCGGTATTGTCCCGCAGGCACGAAGTTGAAGTTGGCGCGTCCCAGGTTGTTGGTGGTCTGGGTGTAGGGCGTCCCACCGGCCAGCGGCGTCGCAGTGATGGTCCAGCCCGCCAGCGCCCGCTCGCCAGCATCGCGGCGTCCGTTGGCGTTGGCGTCATTGTACTTGAGCGTCTGGATGGTCGCCGATAGGGTGTTGGTGAAAACGCAGGTCACATCGCCGCCGGCCAGGGTGACGGCAACTCCCTTTTGCACCGGGCTGACGCTGCTGCCGGCTCCGGTGGTGCATCTGACCGGTTCGCTGAGATACCAGTTGCTCGGCGGCTGTTCGGCGAAGGTGTAGACGCCGCCGGGCAGGGTGAAGCTACGGCTCTTGGGATAGAGATCCCGGTCGTCAGGCGCGGCGTCATCCAGGATGAAGGTGGAAGGCAGGACGCCGCCCTCATTGCCCACGCCGATCAGCGGGGTGGGCGGGCCGGCCGTGAAGCGGAAGTCCTGGGTGCTCTTGGGCGCAGCCTCCTTGATGATGGTGATCGTGGCCACCTGGCGCGTGTTGGTGAAGGTGCATGTCACCGTCTGGTCGGGCGCGAGGCTGACAGCGCTGGGGCTGTCGCCATTGTCACAGGCAGCGCCGGTGAGCTGCCAGCCGGGCGCAGCCGCCTCGCTGATGTTGTAGGTGGCCGGCGTCAGGTTGGTCAGCGGGGTGCTGGCGGCGCCATTGGTCGTCGTCAGCGCGAAGCTGGCATAGCCTGGGATGTTGGTGGTGAAGTCGAAGCGACCATCGGCGCCGATGCTCACCTTCTTGACAATGATCGTGTCCTGCTTCAGGTTGATGAAGACGCAGACCACGGTCTCGCCCGCCGCCAGGTCGATGCTGCCTGGGTCATCGCCATTACAGCTCACCGGCAGCAGCGTCCAATCCGCCGGAACGGTCTCGCTGATGCTATAGCGGCCGGGCGGCAGGTTGCTGAACTGGGTCTGCGTGACGCCGTTGACCGTCGTCAGATCGAAGTTGAGATTGCCCGGGATGGTGCTGGTGAAGGGGAAGGTGGCGTCGCCGCCCACTGCGCGCTTGACCACGATGATCGTCCCCAATTTGGTGTTGCTGAAGGTGCAGGTCGCGTCGTCGCCGGCATCGAGGAAGAGCTCGGCCCGCCCCGTATTGTCGTTGCCGGCCCAGTTCGCCCCGTCGCACGCGAGCACCTGTTCCCAGCCGCTGGTCACCGTCTCCGTGAAGACGTACGTGCCGGGCAGCACGTCGGTGAAGACCTTGGTGTTCGTCGTCGGGTCACTCAGCGTGAAGCTGCCCAGCTTGTCGCTCGTGAAGGCGAAGGGCGTGTCGTCCGCCGGATCGGCATCCTTCACGATGGTGATGCTGCCCACCTTCGCGTTCGCGAAGGTGCAGGTCGCATCATCGCCGGGATTTGGGTAGACTTCAAGCCTGCCTGTGTTACCGTCGAAGAAATTGGGCACGTTGCACACGACACCCAACAGCTTCCAGCCGCTGGTCACCGTCTCCGTGAAGACGTACGTGCCGGGCAGCACGTCGGTGAAGACCTTGGTGTTCGTCGTCGGGTCACTCAGCGTGAAGCTGCCCAGCTTGTCGCTCGTGAAGGCGAAGGGCGTGTCGTCCGCCGGGTCGGCGTCTTTCACGATGGTAATGCTGCCGGCCTTCTGGTTGGTGAAGAGACAGAACGCCGCCTGGCCGGTGGTCAGCGCCAGGTCCACGCTGCCGGTGGTGGTGTTGCCGTTGACCGTGGCTTCGTCGTTCGGGCCGGGGCCAAAGACTGTGCACTCGATGCTGTCGAGCGTGTAGGCCGGCGACCGATCCGTCTCGGTGATGGTGTAGGTCCCGCTGATCACATCCAGCACCTCGAACTGACCGTCGTCCAGCGTGAAGGCGCCCGTCAATGCGCCGCCGACTGTGAAGTCGAAGCCTGTTCCGCCAGCCGGCAGGGTGCGCTTCTGGACGATGATGATGTCGTCCTCGCTGTTGGTGAAGGTGCAGGTGACCGTCTCACCCGGCTCCACGGCGATGGTCGCGGTGCGCGTGATGGTGCTGCCGCTGGAAGGCCGGGGGCTGTTCCCGTCGTCGCAGCGCAGGTCCACCAGCCGCCACGCAGGCTCGATCGCTTCGGTGACGGTGTAGGTTCCGGGCGCGACGTTGAGGAAGGTCTCGCTCTGCCCGCCCGCCAGGGTGAAGGTAGTGGTCGTGGTGATGTCGTGGGTGAAGTCGAAGTCGCCCTGGTTGGCTGGGGCCGTCTGCTTGGCGATGACGATGGTGCCGTTGGCCTGGCTCTCGTACGCGCCGATGTCGTCGGCGAGGCCGAAGGGGCGCGGTTCACCGCGCTGATCGGTCGTCAGCGTCGTGTCGCCCGCGTCCAGGGCCGGGCTGCCGGGGAGCAGGGCGTGGGTTTGGGTGGGACCGCCGTTGTTCGCCAGCGGGCCGAGCAGGGGATCCTGGCCGATAATGTCGGTGCCCTGCGGCGTGATCGTTGCGCCCGCTGTGGTACCAATTAAGTTATGGCCGTTGGATGTGACTGGCCCACTTATGTCGGGGCCGGTTGAAGCAGTGTTGCCGTACACAATCGTGTTCTTCAGCTCCCTGCTGCCGGCGCCAACAGAGTGGATGCCGCCCCCATTTCCGGCGCTGTTTCCCACAATCGTAGAACTATCCACAGTTAGCGACCTATTGGAGCTCATCGCGCCGCCCTCTAGATAAGCCTCATTGCCGTGGAACGTGCTATTTGAGATAGTCATCGTCCCTACAAAACCATAGATAGCCCCGCCGCTGCCGTACCTCCGACTAGTTGCACGATTATTCTGAAACGTCGTGCCAACGATTGTTGTGCTGGGGCTACTGACATTCGTTCCGGTGACTAAGATTGCACCGCCTTGGTTGGTACTCGTATTCCCTACAAATTCACTATTCTCAACCAGCAGCGTGCCCAGGTGGTTGCTGATCGCCCCCCCACTCACGGACGAGTTGTCTCTAAAAATGCTGCCACGAACCGTCAACTGACCGCCCACATCCACGACAACACCACCGCCGCAGTAGTCAGGGCAACCTGTGAAACCTGTGGGGCCTTGGCCATTTGCAATGGTGATGGACTTCAGAGTCAGGTGGTGATTACTGTGGACGTAAAATACCCGATTGGCGTTGTTGCCGCTCAGGGTCACAGTGTGGCCGGTGGCGTCGATCTCGGTGTCGGCGCTGATGCTGATCTGGGGCACCACGATGGCGCCGTCACAGGCGAAGGTAACCATGCCGCCGCCGGCCAGCGCGGCCTGCAGCGTACCCGTTCCGGGCCCATAGGTGCTGCAGTCGGTTACAGTGCCCGCTGCGTGAGCCGGGCGGCTGTCGAACAGTGCCAGGCCGGCCAGCGCCAGGAGCAGAACGAAGCACCCCTGCACGAAGCGGGGCAGCCAGACACGATGGTTTTTGTTGCTGTTCATGTTGAAGCACCTCATAGTTGTTTCAATTGCGCCTGAGTTCGGTCAGGTAACTCGTTGGTCAAGCTGTCAGTCCATCAAGAACAATAAGAACACGGCCTCACCGCTCGTGCGCCGGCCGGCCACCAGCACGCCTGACATAGCCGCGCTGTCGCCGAGATTGAAGACGACCACCTCGCGCATGGCCGGGTCGTCGAACACGCCTGTCAGCGCCGCGCCCGCCGCCGTGGGGTCCGCGCTGTTGTCGAGGATCATCTCCACCGACCGCGCGGCGTCCGCATCGTCGATGGCGCGCAATTCGGCGACGATGTCGGGAACTGCGCCGTCGGGTCGCCAATAGACCTGCCGCCACGGCCCCAGCCACGCCTCCTCGCCGTAGCGATCCCACAGGTCGCCGGTGAAGTATTTGTATTTCTCCAGCGACCACGCCAGCAGGTCGCCGCTGTCGGCGTCGGGTTCGTAAAAGACGGCGCTGCCAAAGCCGGCCTGGCTGGGCGCGCCATAGGCAGCCTCCAGGTCGGTCACATACGCTGGCTTGGCTGTGCTCTGGGACATGGTGTCGCCTTCGTTGGGCGCATCGAGCAGAATGGCTGCGGACGACGCCACGGCCATGGTCAGGCCGGTGCGGGCTGCGATGTTGGCCGGCGCCGCGAAGGTGAACAGCTTGCCGGTCACGAAGACTCTGGTGGGCTGCTGCGCCCTGGCATCGGCCACGAAACGTTTGAGCAGGTCATCCCGGCCTGGGTCGTTGGGCGCGTGGACGGCGAACGACTGCCCAACTTTGTCATCGGCGTTGGCCTTCAGGTCGAAGCGCCAGGTGCCGTCATCGGGGCCGGGGCCGCTCCACCAGTCGCCCAGGATCGCCTGCGCCGCGTCGTCGCCGTAGAGGTTGCCGTGGTCGACATAGCCCCAGATCTGCACGTCCTGGTCGGCCAGAGCGTCCACCGCCGCCGGGCTGCGGGCAAAGCCATCCCGGCTGACGGCGGACGCGGCCAGGTAGCCGCCGGGCTGCTGGCTGCAACCTGCGAGCAGGCTGGCAAAAATCGCTAAGGTCAAGAACGAAATCTTATCCATTCAGGGCATCTCGACTGACTACGAAATGGGCTACTCAGTCTCCTGGCTCATGCTGCCGTCGGGCAGCACGAACCCCATCACTGGGCTCTCTGCGGTGCAGCTTGTGTCCAGCGGCGCGGCCGGGTCGAAGACGAACTGGGTCATAATGTCCGCAGCGCAGAGATTGACGCCGGCAATCTGCACATGGGTGCGCCCGGGAAAGACGATCAGCGTCGCATTCGGCAGTCCGTCGGCCACCTCCTGGCTGCGGAAGACGGGCGTTGCCACGTCCAGATCGCCGCCCAGGAGCAGCGTGGGCACATCCGTTGTCACGTCGACGTCGGTGTCATCCGGCAGGGATGCTACATCGATCAACGCACAGAACGCCGCATAGTCCTCGGCCTCGGCCTGGCCAAAAAGTGTGGCGTAGCGGCCAACCCCGTCCAGCTTCACATCATCGACCGACTTGACCGGATCGTCGGAGCAGACCATCGCCAAGTGCATGAGGATCGCCATCGGGCTGGGGCCGGCAGCGCTGGAACTGGCGTGGCTGGCCAGCAGGCTGCTTCCCTTGATGCTGCCCAATACCTCGGTCGCGGCTTCTGCGCTGCCGGTCAACTGCGCCAACGTCGCAGGCAGGCTCATGGCGCTGAGGCGATCACCCTGCAACTGATAGATCAAGCCAACCATGTCATCGACCGTGAGCTCGCCTTCGACGGTCAGCGTCGGGTCGGCAGGATCGGTGTAGGTGTAGGGCAGCGGGCCGTCGTCGAAGAGCGCCAGCGCATCCTCGACCAGCGCAGGGATGTCGTACGTCTCGGCGCATTTTGCGTCAGCCGAGCAGAGCGCCGTCAGGTTGTCGATCCCCCACTGCGCATCCAGCGCCCGGTTCTCGACCCAACTCTTGCGCGACAGCGCTTCGGCGCCGTCCAATACCACGGCCTCCAGCATGAAGGGGTAGTCGCGCATGATATGCTGGCCAAGCTGCGCGCCGTAGGACGCGCCATAGTAGATGATCTTGTCGTAGCCCAGCGCTGCACGCGCCAGGTAGACATCGGCGGCGTTTTCCACGCTGTTGTAGGCGTCGAAGTCGACCCCCTGCGCCTTGAAGTCGTCGATGCAGCCCTGCAGCGCCGCATAGGCGAAGTCATCAGCTTCCTTGCCCTGCAACCCTTGCGTATACGCAGTCCACGGCGCCGTGGCCAGGGCCGGGCAATCCAGAAACGTGCTGGTGTGTTGCGTACCGCGTTGCTCCAGGATGACGATGTCACGCTGATTCAGAACACCGCCCAGCAGTTCAGACTGGAACAGACGGTACTTGTCCGGGCTGATGTTGGTCCCTCCCGGGCCGCCGGCCAGCATGAAGAGCGGCACACGGGTACTCCCCTGCCCGGAACTGAGGCGCGTGAAGCCCAGCTTCAGTTCTGGGCTGTTGGCGTCGTCGGCGCTTGCGGGCACGACCACATAGCCGCAGTCGATCTCGTAGGTCACGTCGAGGTCGTCCGGCGGCTGGGCGAAGCACTCCGCCAGCGGCTCGACACGCAGCGCGCTGTCCGTCGCGGCAGTTTGCGCGGCCACCGGCTGTGGTGCAAAGAGCAAATACGTGTAGGCGCCGTCGTCCATCAAGTAGGCCAGCGCCAGATGGCCGGCCTCGTAGCGCCAACCTGGCACGCTCTCCAGCAGCGCAAGATAGGTCGCTTCCTGGGCCGAGATAGCGTCGGCGCAGGCCATCTTTGTGACCGCGATCGGGCCGGCCACAAAGGATTGGAGCACAGCCGGGTCGCCGCTCAGTGCAGCAGTGTAGTTGTTGCAGCCGGCGAACCCGCTGATCTGGCCGTCGTCGATGGCCAGCGTGATTTCGGCGTCGGGCAGCACCGGCGGCTGATCCGCGCCCAGGTCGACCAGCCGCCAGGCCGTACCGTTCAGGTCAGCCAGGGCGACCTGGCTCAACTCCTCGCTGCCGGTTTCGACCAGGGCGCCATCTTGTAGCGCAAAGGTTTTCCGCACATTCCAGGTGGGGCAGCAGGCCGGATCGCTGCCGCCTTGCGCGACAAGCTCCGCCACCACCTGGTCGCCCTCGATGGCCAATGACTTCACCTGGATGCGGTCGCCGAGCATGAGCGCGGTGGTTGGCGTGGGCTCGGTGCGTGCGTTCAGCACCGCGGCAAGAAAGAGAAAATTGCCTGAGCCGGAGGAGTGGTCTTCCAGCAGCGCCACCGCGTCTTCAGCGCCGTCGCCATCCAGGTCGCCGGTGGGAATCAGCCGGTCCATAAGGGAGACAAAAGGCGTCCCCGGGCCTTCCTCCTCATAGTCAGCGCGACCGTCGACCAGGGTGATCGTCCGGTCGGGAAAGAGACCGCTGTAGGTCAGGTTGCCCAGCGTCTCGACCCGTTGTGCTTGTTCGCTGTCGGGCGTCTCCTCGGCTTGGCTCGCGGCCGTGTCCACCTCGACTGAGTCAAAGACCATGGTTCCGCCATCGGCCATCAGGTCGATGAAGAGCCGACCGTCCTGAAAGAAGTAGATGGCGGCCCCACCCAGCAGCTTCAGAAATTGGTCGCCGCGCGAGTCCGGCGGACAGGCATCCTCGGTTCTGGGAGCAACGGTCATGGTGAGCATAACGGCGTCTTCGCTGGCGATTCCGTAGGCGGCGATGGCCGTGTTGCAATCGGCCACGATCTCGACGATACCGTCATCGCCAAAGGCCAGCGTGTACTTTGCAGGCGCATCGACATCAAAGGCCTCGACCGGGTTGGTGAACGAAACCCACTGCCAGGGGTGCGCCAGCAGCCTGTCCAGGTCGGTCGCTGCGGCCGCAGGCGCTGCTGGCATGGCGTTAGCGGCTGCATCAGGCGCCGGCGCAGCCACGGGTCGCACCGGCGTACAGGCAGCCAGCACAAATGCCGCAAGCGCCAGCACGGCCACGAGGAGATTGAGTTTTCCAGTCTTCATGCGATACGA
Organism: uncultured Caldilineaceae bacterium; assembly: GCA_964560495.1. Lineage (GTDB taxonomy): Bacteria > Chloroflexota > Anaerolineae > Caldilineales > Caldilineaceae > UBA5069. Next base: position 97,690 of record CAZLMM010000003.1, on the reverse strand, counting down.
TCCTTGTTACGTTACTGATAGACAGCACAAATAGACTTCGTACATTGCGTAGGTGCGGTTTGTAACTGCATGTCTCTGGTCAACCACAACTGTGCGGTTACGAACCGCACCCACAGTTGTATGATCTTTATTTGTCACGTCTATGAGTTACTGACGTCCAGACCAACTGCAGCCGTGCAGAGTGACCTACTGCGGCGCATCGTTCGCCTCGCCGCCCTGTTGTGATGCGCTGCCCTCGACTTCATCAACAGCCAGATAGCGCCACAAGGCATCCACCATCTCCTCGAAACTGGCGAATCCCTCACGCACCCCTGTGGAGGGCGCCTCCAGCGCCAGCCTCCAGCGCACCTGTGCAGAGCCGCTCTCTGTTTCGTGCCAGGCGCGCACGATGCAGGTGCGGTAACGCGGGCGGTTCATCATCAGGTCGTATGCTCCATCACGGTCATCGCTTCATCGTCTGGTAAAATGCACCACCATGAGGGTAGAATACATGTCTATCGTTACAGCAGCGCGAGCGTGTCATTACAAAAGCGCCTGTTGACCGGTGTCGTGCGCCTGGCTGGGTTCTTTGACGAGATAAAGATGGCAAAGTTCGAGGTCAAACTACTGGGGCCGCCCCACTTCTTGCTTGGCGGCGAGGCGGTTGCACCCTTCGCCATGCGCAAGTCGCAGGCGCTCCTGATCTATTTGCTCTGCAACGAACGCCCCATCCCGCGCGATCTGCTGGTCGCCATGTTCTGGCCGGACAAGTCGGAGGCCGACGCGCGCAATAACATGCGCCGCGTCCTCTCTGATCTGCGCAGGCAGTTTGGGGAATTCCTGCGCAGCGACCGCCAAACCATCGAATTCGTGCGCCGTCCACCTTTCTGGCTCGATGTCGACGACTTTCTGGCCGGCCAGCGTCTCCTGCGAACCGGCGTCTCCCTGACCGAGCGCGATGTGGATCGCCTGGAAGCAGCGCTGCGTCTCTACGGCGGCGAGTTTGTAGCCGGGCTCAATCTGTCAGAGGCGCCGGCCTTTGAGGATTGGCTGCTCATGCAGCGGGAATATCTGCGCGAGCAGGCGCTGGCCGGGCTGGGCGCGCTGACCGAACACTTCATCCAGACCGGGCAGGTGCGCCGCGGGCTGGCGTCTAGCCAACAGCTCCTGGCCCTGGAGCCCTGGCAGGAGAGCGCCTATCAACAGCGCATGCTCTTGCTGGCCTGGAACGGCGAGCGCACGGCCGCTTTGCAGTTGTATGGGGTCTGCAAGCAGGTGTTGGTCGACGAATTCGGCTTGCCGCCGAACGCCGAGATCACCGATCTCTATCGGCGGATCAAGGCTGGCGCGCTCGAACCGCCCCCGCCTTCTGTGCGAGCGGCGGCCCGCCCCACAGATGAGCCAGAACATCTCGAACGACCGCCGGCTGATGACAGCCGTGACGCGCCGCCGCCTGACAGCGGTCACGCTGCCACACCCCTGCTGCTCTCTGGCAAGGTTGCTCACCCCGGCTACACCACCGCCATGCTCGACCGGCCGCGCCTCTATCGCCGGCTGGATGATTGGCGCAACGTGCGCGGGCTGGCGATCTTTGCCCAGGCGGGCTACGGCAAATCCTCCCTGGTCAGCCGCTGGCTGGACATCTCCGGACTGCGCAAGCAGGCGGCCTGGGTCAACCTCGATGAAGGCGATGCTGACCCGGCGCGCTTCGTTTACTACGTGGCCGCCGCGCTGGAGACGGTGCGGCCAGGCGCGTTGGAGCTGGTGCAGCCGATTCTTACCGACCAGCAAGGCGGCCCTACCCGCGGCCTGTACCATCTCCTCAGCGCATTCGATACGTTGGCCCCACCTGCGGCTGCGCAACGAGATGTGATCCTGGTGCTGGATGACCTGCAACGCGTTCAGTCGCCGGCCGTGGATGCGCTGCTCCTGACCATGTTGGAGCACGGCCCGCCGACTCTGCATCTCATCTTGCTTGCCCGTCATCGCACCGAGCTGCGCCTGGCGCGGCTGCGGGCGCAGGAGAAGCTGGCCTTCCTGAGCGTGGATGACCTGCGCTTCACCGAAGATGAGGTGGCTGCTTATTTGTCGTCCAAGGGCTTCGACGCGACCACTGAGGCAGAGGTGGCGAAACTGACCAGGCGTAGTGAAGGTTGGGTCACGGCGCTGCAGCTTGCGGTGCTCTCACTCCGTCACCCTGGTGATGTGGGCGAACTGCTCGACGCGCTGCAAGGGGAGCATGACTGGCTGGCCGACTATCTGGTGGGCGAGGTGCTCGACCGCCAGACGCCGGAGCTGCAGCGTTTCTTGCTGGAAACCTCGATCCTGGACGAGTTCAACGCGCCGCTCTGCGCCGCGGTGACCGGCGATGTCGGCGTCTATGGGCATCTGGCGACGCTGGCGAGCGCCGATCTCTTTCTGGTACGCTTGAATTACAGCGCCGGCTGGTCTCGCTATCATCACCTCTTCCAGGAGCTGCTCCAACACCGGCTCAGGAGTCAGACTGACCCGGCGCATCTGGCCGCTCTGCACCACAATGCGGCGCGCTGGCTGGCCAATACCGGGCGTGCATCCGCGGCTGTGGATCACCTTCTGGCCGCCGGGGAGGAGGACGCCGCCGCCGAACTGGTGGAAACGCAGTTGCAGACGCTGCTCACGCGTGAACCCGATGAGGCAAGGCGGCTGATTGGCTTGCTGCCGGCGCCCGTGGCCCAACGCCGTCCCCGCCTGATGCTCGACCGTTGTTTTCTTTCGGCGGTGCTGGACTATGAGGATGGTGAGGGCGTTTTCGATCAGGCCCGCGCAACGCTGGACAAGTGCGCGGGATCGGTGGAGGCAGCAACGTTGTTGCAGGCTGAATGGTGGGTGCTGCGCAGCGGGCTCGACTTCAAGCAGCGCGATTTTCACGCTGCTGAGAGTGGTCTGGCGCAGGCTGAGCCGCATCTGGCTGCGCTGCCGGATCTCATCGTCGGCATGTACTGGTTTCTTCTAATGCACTTGAAGAGTTATGCTGGCGACCATCCTGCCGCCACCGATTGTGGCGACCATGCCCTGGCTGTCTTTGCACGCGCTGGGTTTGCGTTGGGCGAGGTGGCCGTGCAGCGTGAGTTGGCGCGCTGGAGCATGAAGCGCGGTGACAGCCGCGCTGCAACGCAGCGCTTCCAGGCGCTTTTCGCCGGCTGGCAGCGTGAGCAGCTCAGCCTCAACCGCGATGTTCTCCATGCGCAGATCATCGCGGCCAAACACACCTATTTGCAGAACGAGCTGGCGCAAGCTCGGTTTCATTGCGAGCAGGCCCATCAGTTGGCGCAGCAGTTACAGGATGATGAATTCGTCTTTTTGACCAGGCGTATGGGCCTGGTGTACGCAGCAATCGAGCTTGCATCCGCAACGGCCTGTCCACCAATGGTGCAGCCCGCTGACCACATCCGCACCAGGGCGGGCATCGACACTTTCCTGGACCTGGAGATCAGCTGGCTGGTCGTCTCCGGTCAAGGGGCGGAAGCCTGGTCCCTGATCCAGCAATTCGGCCTGACCATTTCCCACAGCGCAGCAGACTATATACGCAGCCATCTCATCCCCTATCTGCGCGCCTATATTGCGCGCGGGGAGGCATTGGCCGCGATCAGCACGCTGCTGGCGGGCGCAGCGGCGCACTACGCCGCCACCGGCGCGCGGCTGCGCCAGTTACAGGTGCTGGCGTTGACGGCCTGGCAGCAGATGCAGCTCGGCGATGACGCGTCAGCGGGTGCCAGCCTGGCGGAAGCGCAGCGGCTGGCGCAGGAAACGGGCTACGTGCGCGTGGTGATGGACTTGCCTGCGCTGGCCGGGCTGCTGGGGACGGCGGGGGCGCGCAGTTAGGCAACTATGCTGATGCCGTGCTTTTCAATCACGTTGAGTAGCTTCAAGGCTGGTCCGCCTGGTCTTCTTTTGCCGCGTTCCCAGTCAGAGACAAGATTCTTGGAGATATTCAGGTAGGAGGCAAAAACCGATTGAGAAAGGTGCTCACGCTCGCGTAGGGCGCGAATGGCCTCCGGTTTCAGTTCATGCACCGGATGCAAGCACGCCTCATCAAATTCTCGCATGGTGATCTTGCTGATCGCGCCAATGTTCTCCAGGGCGGCCATAGTCTCATGGATCGCCGCTAGTGCTTCAGAGCGGTATTCATGCTTCGTCGTCATCTATCACCTCCGTCAGCGCCCCGTTCTCGATCAACTGCATGATCTGCGTAGCCGCGTATCGATGGATTGTGCGTCGGGCAGTCGCCATCCAGCAGTTTGTTCATATCTTCGGAATACAGGGAGACAGCGGGTCTCCCTGTGGATCACCCCAGGCGGCATTCTGAATTTCAGATTGGTCAGCGGTGTACCTCATCATGGCTGCCGATGTCCAGCAAGATGATCTCGCTGTCTGTCACCTCGATTGTCAAGATGATGCGGTACTCATACGTGATGCTAACAGCCTGGAAATCTTTCAGCTTACCACCGAGGCGGTGATAAGCAAGGTGGGCAGCAAAAGGATCTTGCTGCAAGTCATCGATTCCTTGGGCAAAGCATTGCCGCAAGTCTGGGTGCTTCTTCAAGAATTTTCGCGCACGACGGAGAACGTATTCAGTCGTAACGATGGTAAACACTACGCTTCATCCTCAAGCGCATGCAAAAGCTCATCTGCCGACGAAAATCGACGCACCCGCCCTGCCTTGAGGTCCTCCAGCGAAGTGCGGATACGTGCCTCGTGGGCTTCCTCCTGCGCTTCGAGCAACTCCTGATACCGTTTCTCCGAGAGCACGACATATTGCGGTTGGTTGTTACGGATGATATGGAGATCCCCCTTGCCAATCAGCTCGTCCACCGCGGCGATGCCGCGGCGCTTGACCTCCTGGGCGGGTATGGTGTTCACCGTTTGCCTCCTCTAGGTACGCGATTAAGTACCTGGTAAGATACCAGACTGAGCATCGTTGACCAAATCAAGCTACACTACATCCTGTTCTCTGTATTGACCAGATCTATCCAATTCGGTAGAATCTCAATCCGATGGCGCGAACTGGCCGTCCAGCGCTTGATTCCTGCAGGGCGAAGGGTCTCAATCCCTGTCGGACAGCGCCTGAGTGTGTCTGCGAACCCAAGCTGAAAGTGATGTTCGATTGTCTGGCCGAATGGCGCGGACATCGCTCCAGGCGTGTTGTACGATTGGTCTCGGCTTGTCGATGCGACAGTCCAGCGGCGCAGGCGGCGTTTTGCAGTAGCGGCGCCGGTTCTTTTGCCCGTCCAGCAGGAAAGCGCGACCGGCCATACTAACCAACGCGCAGCGTCGCATCTGGCGGCAGGCGATCGACGTCAGCCGGCGGCGCAGCGGCAGTGCGAATCTTCTCCAACACGGCGTCGAATTTCTCGCGACTGCCCCGGCTTGCCCGTTGCTCCAGATAATCCAACGTCATCAATGCCGAGATCTTCTCCGCCACAGCCAGTGCAATAAACTGATTCATCGACACATTGTCCTGATTGGCCAATACCCGCACTTGATCGTGCAGGGAATCGGGCAGACGCAAGTTCAACGCACTCATTTCACTACTCCTAACTCCTGCAGCAACTCGACAGGGGTCACAATCCGGATGCCAAAGCGCTCCGCACCGACAAAATCCCGTTTGTTGAAGGGGACAATTGCGTCACTGCGACTGCCAATTGCCAACTCCAATGCCATCTCATCGTCTGGATCGCGCAGTTGTGGTCGCCAAGTATAGAAGATCTCAGTGTGTTGCGCGACGCGGCAGATGTAATCGATCAAATCATCAATATCTTCCGCGTCGATTGGCAGTTTGTCTACTTCCCGTTTTGCCACACTTTCATATTCCAGCACCAAAGGGACAGAAATTGCCAGCTCAAAATCGCCGCCACCGATCAACCGCAGCACTTGGAACGATGCGCCGGATGGTGAGCGCAGGGCTGCAATCAATACATTGGTATCGATGACAATTCTGATCTGTGCCATAACCCGGACCCAAACTACTTTGAGCAATGCGTCCAGCTAGTATTATATATGGTGCGACTAAGAGAGTCAACCACACCAATTAAGGATTCAAGATGAACCACAGGTTGCGTTGGCTGGTGGCGTGACCAGCGCACAGCCGGCCAACGCAACGATCGCCATGAGCAGCGAAACCACCAGCGCGCACTGGTGGTTCATCGTTTCCTACTTGCGGCAAACCAGAAGGCGCCCCAGTTCGCCGTATAGATCGCCACCGCATTCAGAGCGCCCATGACACCCACTGCGAACCAGATGAGATTATCCTCCACTGTCGCGCCGACGGTGGGTTCGCCGCCGCACAACCACCACCTTGCCGCCAGGGGCAATGCAGCAAACGCAAAACCGGCGATCAAGCCATCCAGGCCCACGAATAGCAGAGCGCTGCGGCGCCTGTTTGCGATCCATGCCAGGTAGATCGGCACGCGTCAGTAAACCAATCCTGCGGCAACCAGATTGAGCAGTACGACAAAGATGAACCCTGGTGGCGCTGGAGGTAGGCGATCGGCGTCGTCCGGTTAGGAACTTCCCGCGTGTAAGTTGGTGGTTTGTGGATGCTGAACCTCACCCCGCCGTAGCGACGTCTCTGCGCACAGCATCGGGTATGATCGGCGGCACGGGCGCGCCATTGGGCTGCTTTTGCGCGGTTGGGTACGACTGAATCAAGATCGAGGCCGGAATGCCCGTCGCCCGCTCCAGGTTGCGGATCATCGTGATCGTCAAGGGGCGTTTGCGCCCCATGATCTCCGAGACGCGCCCACGGCTGCCGATATAGGGTTCCAACTCCTTGCGCGTCCAGCCGCGGCTTTCCAGAAAGTATTCAAGCGCCTCGATGGGGTCCGGGGGCGGCAGCTCGTAGCGGCCTTTTTCGTAGGCCTCGACCAACGTCACGAGGATCTCCAGGGTGTCGGCTTCCGGCGTCCCGTCTGCGGCGTCCCACAGCCGGTCGATTTCTTGCAGCGCCCGTGCGTAATCATCGTCGTCGTGAATCGGTTTCAGGTGCATTGTACTCTCTCCCGCGCCGGCTACACTGTCTCGGCGTCGATCCTGTCATACTCCGCATGGGTGCCGACAAACCGGACATAAACAAAGCCGCGGTCATAATGAATCTTCACGACCAGGCGGTACGCGTTCCCCTGGATGTTGAAGACCACGCGGTTGTCAACCAGGATGCTGGCGTTAGCGTAGGTGCGCTTGATGTCGGCAGGCGACTGCCACTCAACGCGGAGCGCATCTTCGTACCATGCCTGCAAGCCGGCCTTTGCCGCTGCGTGTTTTTCCCAGTAGTCGCGCAGAATCTTTTTGCTGAATATGCGCATGTCGATCTGCGAATCACCCTCTCGTCTGTGATTCCATTTTGGGAACAAGCATACAGAACAAGTGGTCGATTGTCAAACCTGACCGCTTGTAAGATCGATTTCACGCTAGGCCAGCGTTGCACACCCAATCGTACAGATCGTTGCGTCCAGGCCCACGCGGCCGTTGAGCGCCTGCTCCAGCGCGTAGCCCACTGCGATCAACTGTGGGCCGGAGAGATACGGAACGAGGATGAGCAGGCTCTCGCATAGCGCGCCTGCAAACGCGCCAGTTCCTGTGTGCGGTTGACGAACATTGCAGACTCCTTCCATCCATGTACACAAATCCAGATTATACAAATCTCAATGAGTACAATCTGGATTTGTTTGATTGGCGAATGGAATCTGCTCCGTGCACACAATCGCCACAAGCCACAATGTCCGCACAGACTCGGCGTTGAGCAAGGCAATGAGTTGGTGCATGGGTGTTGCCAAGGGAAGCAAAGTGACAGTCACCGCGGGAAGTGACTGTCACTTGTGAAAGGAGGATGTCCAGGTCATTCTGTTCAAGGATCGTGTGTATCCATGTTTCACCCACCGTCGCCCACGTTGACCTGCACCCAGCCGCCCACGATGCGCGCGTCGGCGCCGGCGATCGCCTGGCGCAGGTGTTCCTCCAACGCCGCCGGAATGTCGGTGCGCGGGTCTTCTGCGTAGAGCAGCGGCGCGTGGCTGACGCCGCTCGATTTCTCGCCGTCGAACAGGTTGACCGAGACTTCGTGTTCGTGCTTGGCGGCGATGCTCTCGCGGCGCTGCCAGAGATGCGCAGTGCGGTCGTACTCCACCTGCGTCGTCGCGCCGTAGGCCTTCACCAGCTCGAAGATATGTGTCACCTTGTTGTAGTGGCGCATGAGCGCCACGGCCAGCGCCTTGCGTTCGGCGGCGCTCAGGTCGGCCAGCCCCGCTGTCTGGATGCGCGCCAGCATCTCCCCCGACGCCACCGTCTCCAGCAACGCCCACAGCCGCGCGTCCAGTACCGCCTCGCCCGGCGGCGGCGTCACCTGCGCCAGCACCTCCTCCACATCGGCGGGCGTCGCGCCGGCCTCCGCCATCCCCCGCAGTTGGCTGCCGACCAACGCCAGCATCAGCCGGTAGCAGTCGTTGCTCCAGGTGCGCCGCGCCCGGATCGCCCGCCCGCGCAGTTGCTGCCAGGCAGTCACATCGCGGGTGGCCGTGGCGTCGATAAGCACGTTGGGCGTGATCACATTCCAGCCGGTGCGCGCCCAGGTCGAGACCACCACCAGGTTGATGGGCAGGCTTTCGGCGTCGACGATGCGGGCGGTCAGGTCGTACATCAGCAGCTTGCGGGCGCCGCCAGCCATGGGGATGACGAAGAATTTCTGCCGCGCGCCGCTCACCTGCTCCAACTCCGCCACGCGCGCCTGCCGGAAGTAGCGGGCGATGATGGCATAGTCGAAAAAGGTGTTCACCAGGTCGGCGAAGTGGATATTGCGCAGATCCATGCGCGCCAGCACCCGTTCGCCCGCTGCGCCCAGCGCCAGATCGCGGATGCGCCGGCGCATGGCGCGCAGCACGCGGCGGCTGAAGTCGCCGGGGCGCGCCGTGTGGACATTGGCCAGGCTGGGGATGTACGCTGCGATCAGCGCCGCCCAGTGCGCCGCAAGGTCGTCGCGCGTCGATGCAGGCAGATCGAGACCCTGAAAGACCAGGTCGAACATGGCGCGGGCGATCTCGCCCTGCATCAGTTCCTCTTCCACGAATGCGGCAATGCGCGGCGGCAGCGGGTCCGTTTCGGCGTAGGGCAGATATTGCTCGCCAGAGAGGACGGCGTAGGGCGTGAAGCGGTCGTCGCCCAGGAGTTGGGCATAGAGGCCGCCCACCCCCTCGTAGCCTGGCGCCACCGGCCCCTGCTGCCACGCAATGCGCCGCGCGTTGTCGAAGATGATGATGCCGCTCACCGGGCGCGTGGCGCGCTCCGCCTCGATCACCGCCTTGATCGTCTCGACGCGGCCCTCGCCCACGCGGCGATACCACTCGCTCAACCCGTCATAGAGACCTACGATGGTGGCGGCGATGCCGTCCTTGACTGCTTCGCTGCGCGCGGCCTGGTTGGCCGCTGCCGTGTGCGCGGCCCACAGCGCGGCCACGTCGAAGGCGCGGGCAAAGTCTGGCGCGGCCAGCCGTTTCAAGGTGGCGGGCAGGTAGATGAGCGCCGCCAGTTCGGTGCGCAGGGCGAGCAGGTCAGCGACCAGCGTCTGGAACGCCGCGTCATCCACGCCGGCCGCAGTCGCCAGGTCGGCGTCGCTCCACCCCTGCGCGATCTGGACGATGGTGACCAACCGGCTTTCGGTCAGCGGCAGGCTGCCGCCCTGCTCCCACTGCGCCAGGCGCGTCGCCAGCGCGTTTTGCCAATCCTTGCGCCCCTGGTACATGCCCAACAGGTCGTGGCCGATGGCGGCGCGGTCGGCCAGCGGGATCGCCGCAAACCAGGCGCGCAGCCGTTCGCCGCCTATCAGCGCCATGAACGCGCTCGTCTGCGCCTTGTAGCGGTCGAGCAGGTCACGGATGCGCCGCTCACGCGCCGAGTAGGCAAAGGCTGTTCCCAACTCGGCAAAGGGCGCCACGAAGCCGGCCGCGATCAGTTCGTCGATGGGGATGGTGTAGACCAGGTCGAGACCGAGCTTCGTGAAGCGGGCGCGGTAAGCCTCGGCGGTGCCGGTGAAGCCGATCAACCCTTGCAGGCTGCCGTCGCCGAGCCATTCCCGCATCAGCCGGATCACGTCGGCGGAGACGCCTTGCAGATTCTCGGCGACCTTGTGCACCTCGTCCAGGATGACGTGCTGGACGTTGGCGCCCTGTAGGAACATCTCGATGGAATCGACGTCGAAGCCGCCTTTGCCGATGGCCGAACCAGCCTGCGCCAGCGCTGTGTAGGTCATCAGCAGCACAGCCGGATGGCTGCCGGTGCGTTGTTGGAAGCGTTCGATCTGGCTGGGCGTGCCGGCGAAGACCATCTCCGGCGAGAGGCGCAGGCCGATGGGTTTGTAGCAGAGCTCGCCCGCCCACTGCTGCAAATAGTTGCTCGTAGGCACCAGGATCAGGATCGACTGGCCGGCGCGCAGGCTGCGCAGCCAATCCTGGATGCACAACATGCCGATCATCGTCTTGCCGCTGCCGGTGGGCGCCTCGACCAGCTGGCCGTGATAGCCGTAGCCGCGGAAGACGGCGTAGGCCTCGTACTGGTAGGGGCGCGGGTAGGGCGAGCCGATCAGGTCGGCGTATGTCCACGCGCTGCCCGTCGCCGCCCGCTGTTCCAGCAGCGTCTCGGCCAGGTCGACAAAGAGCGCGGCGCTGGCCTGGCTCAGCCCCGTGAGCTGGCTGAAGGCAGCGCGGAAGGTGCTCTGCCGCGCAACCACATCGCTCAGGCCGGGATAGCCCGCCGCGGTCAGGTCGGCATAGCGTGCGGCGCCGACCAGCGCGCGCAGGCTGGGCGCGTCCACGTCTATCTCGGTGTAGGTGCGCGGCGTGCGGGCATAGCGCGCCGCGCGTGGGTCGGTGATGTCCACATAGCCGGCGGCGACCAGGTCTTTCAGGTGGCGCTGCACGGTAGCCCTGGCGACGCCGAGCACGTCCAGGTTGTTGGCGCGCAGCACGATGCCGTCGAGGTCGAGAGGTTCCGTGCTCTCTTGCAACGCGCGCACGACCAGGTCGCGCGCCAGTTCGTCGCGCCGCGCGCGATCCAGCACCAGGGCGACGGGCGCGTGGTGCGGCGCCTGGCGGTGCATCTGCATCATGGCGCGGTGCAGCGTCGCCAGGTTCCGCATGGCGGCCTGCGCCAGCGCCTCCTTGCCGTCGTGCAGCGCTGTGCGCAGGATGTAGAGGGTGCGGGCGTGGTAGACCGCCAGCCGGTAGTAGGCGCTGCGCAGGTGCTCGCTGTCGTCGTGCGCCAGCGCGTCGGCAAAGGCCGCCTGCTCCAGTTCGACCAGGCTCTGCGCCTCCCAGTAGGTGCGGCGCGCCGCGGCGTCGGCGATCAGCGTGGGCGCGGCGGACTGCGTTTCGCCCGCGCCGACGTCATCCGGCTCATCCGTGGTCGCGTCCACAACCTCATCTTCTTCGCGGATGAACTCGGCGGCTTCCAGTTCGCGCGCAGCGGCCAGCTCGCGTTCGGCCGCCAGGTATTCCTGGAGTTCCTGCTCTTCGTCGGGCTGCAACTGTTCGGCGTTCATTATGACTCCCCGATCAGCGGCTGCTTGCCCGCCTTGACCAGCGCCACATTGACGCGGGCGATCAGCTCGCGCGGGGCGAAGGGTTTGACGATGTAGTCATCGGCGCCGCCCACCAGCCCCTGAATGACATCGTTCTCCGCACCCTTGGCGGTGAGCATCAACACGATGGGCGCCGGATCGCACTCCGTCTTGATGAGGGCGGTGGCGGTCGGGCCGTCCATTTTGGGCATCATCCAATCCATAATGACCACGTCCGGCTGTTCGGATTTAGCCAGGGCGACGCCTTCCTCGCCGTTGACAGCGGTGATCACTTCGAAGCCGGCCTTCTTCAGCTTGACCTGGATCAGCCGACGCACATCATCTTCGTCATCGACGGCAAGCACTTTGATGGACATAAGGGTTCCTCCTGTGTGATAGTTGCGAGTTGCGAGAGGCGAGGGGCGACGCAAGGCAGCCGTGGTCTCGTCCCGAATTGGCTATTCCGCTGGAGCTTGCAGCGGCACGGTGAACCAGAAGGTGGAGCCGGCGCCGAGCGCGCTGGCGACGCCGACCTCGCCGCCCTGCAGTTCGATCAACTGCTTCACGATCGAGAGTCCCAGCCCGGTGCCGCCCACTTCACGCGTCAGTTCGGTGTCCACACGGTAGAAGCGGGTGAAGAGTCGCGCCTGGTCCGCCGGCGCAATGCCGTGGCCGTTGTCGATCACGGCGACGCGGGCAAAGCCAGCCTGCGGCGTGACCTCGATGCGGATGGCGCCGCCCGTCTGGGTGTACTTGTGCGCGTTGCTCACGTAGTTGGTGAGCACCTGGACGAGTTTGTCGGGATCGCCCACCACAGCGGTCGCCGCCGGATCTATCTCGACAGTCAGCGTTTGCGCCTTTTCGGCGATCTTCTGGCTCAGGGTCACGACTACGTTCTCGACCACGGCGGCCAGATCGACCGGCGCGGCCTTGAGCTGGACGCGCCCCGACTCGATGCGCGAGAGGTCGAGCAGGTCGTTGACCAGCGCCACCAGCCGGTCGGCGTTGCTGTGGACGATGCCCAGGTACTCGGCCACTTCGTCGTTGATCTCCCCAGCGTCGCCGTCCAGCACCATCTCGGTGAAGCCCTTGATCGAGGTCAGCGGCGTGCGCAGTTCGTGGGAGGCCAGCGAGACGAACTCCGTCTTCATGCGGTCGACCTCGCGCTCGTGGGTGACATCGCGGAAGACGTAGAGCCGCCCCAGGAAACCGTCGGCGCTGTGTACGGGCGTGGAGTAGTGGAGCAGTTCGCGCCGCTGCGGCCACTTCTGCACGATCAGCCGCGTAAAGGTCTGCTCGGCGTCGGCGCTGGCGGCCACGGACGCCGCGTAGAGCGCCGCGGCGTCCTCGAAGACCTGGTCGTACAGCGTGCGCACATCTTCCAGGCGCTGACCCGCCACCCGTTCCACCGGCACGCCGAAAATCTCGCCAAAGCGCCGGTTGACGGTGAGCACGCGTTGGTCGGGCGCAATCAACGCCAGCGCTTCGGCGACGCCGTCGGCGATGGCGCGCAACTGCGCCTGCCCGGTGCGTTCTGCCTGCAACGCCTGCGCCAGCCGCTGCCTGCTCTGCTCGAGCTGGATGGCGATGAAGGCAATCACGCCGGCTACGACGACGAAATCGACCAGGCGGAACCAGTCGGCCACGATGTCCCTGACGCCAGCCGCCGGTGCAATCAACAACAGGAAAATGGCAGATGCACCCACGCCGATGGCAAGCAGGGCGGGCCCCAGCCCGCCGCGCCAGGCGCTGAGCAGCACCGCCAGGTAGAAGATCGAGAAGATGCTGGGGCCGGTCGCCGGCAGGAAGATGATGAAGATCAGCAGCGCCAGCAGCGAAGCCACCACCGCCAGCGTGTAGCCTTTGAGCGCGCCAAGCGGCTGCGTCCCGGCCCGGCGCAACGGCGGGAACCAGGCGCGCAGCGGTCGCCACAGCAGCCAGGCTGCCACGAATGAAATCACCTTATCCAGCGGGTCGCTGATCAACCCCTGCAACGTAGTCAGTTGGAAGATGGTGGCGCCGGCGGCATCCAGCAGCGCACGCAGATAGGCGACGCCCTTGTCGGTCAGCCCGCCAAAGACATAGGCGGCGATGGGTGCAGAGATGAGCGCGGCGCCGAAGCCCACCAGCAGGCCAGCGAGCGCCACGCGCCACAGCCGCTCGAACGCGCCAAGCTGCGCCGCGTAGCCGGCCGCCCAGCCGATGAACGCCGCGGTGATGGCAAAAGGGAGCGCCGCGTGGTTGTCGGTCACGACGCCAACGAGGAGGTTGGCCGCGACGCCGGTGGCCGCGCCCGCCAGCGGGCCGAGCAGCGCGCCCACCAGGATCGTGCTAATGGAATCCAGCCAGAGCGGCAGTTGCAGAAGCTGGCCTGCCAGGTATCCAACACCGAAATCGAGCAACAGCGCCGCGCCGATCAGCAGTGCGACGCGCCCGTGCGTAGCGCGTTGGTTGCCAGCTTCTGCTGCGGTCATGGGCGAAACGCTCACGCACTCTCCTTCAAGATGTCAAGATCGGTCAGCACTTCGTCCAGGGTGGCGTAGCGTTCCGACCGTTCCGGCGCACACATGCGGGCGATGATTTCGGTAGCGCCGGCAGGGTCGACCATGAAGTTGGGGCTGTCCGTACGGCTAAGTTCATCTTCAAGCCGTGCAAGATCGATGGCGATGCCTGCGCCGCCCAGCACCGCTTCCACGTCGTGGCGGGGCGGTTCGCCGGTGATCAACTGATAGAAGACCAGCCCCAACGAGTAGATGTCCGAAGCTGGCGTTACATCGCGCGGATTCAGCCAGACCGCCGGGGCGACATAGCGTCGGTCAAAGTGATCGCGCACCGATTGGGCGATGCTGAGATTGGGCGCGTTGGGGATGAAGGCCATGTCGAAGTTGCCCAGCTTGACAGTGTGCGACGCCACCAGGATGTTGCGCGGGCGCACATCCCGGTGGATCACCCCCTGCCGGTGGGCATATCCCAGCCCCGCGGCAATGCTGCGAATGATGAGCGTCTTTGTCTGCCAGGTGAGGGTCTTCCAGATTTGTTTGTCCAACAGGGTTTCGAGCCACTGCCCGCGCTCCACGTACTCCTCCGGTTCGACGAAGCTGTCGTCGCTCCAGGCGAACATGTCGCCGGTGCGGAGCAGATTGCGGTGGGCGCCCAACAGTCGCATGGCATCCTGACCGTGAAAAATCTCGCGAATGCGATACTGTTTCTCTTCCTCACTGGCGTAGACGTCGAAGTGGTAGACCTTGAGCAGTGTCTTCGGCTGCGTCTCGATGTAGCGGTGTCTGGCCAGGAAGAGCGTAAAGCGATCATCCTGGTCAACTTTTTCAATCACGTCGTACAGACCAATCGTCTGAACGCTCGTGGCCGGTCGCGCCATGGACATCGCCTCGAAGACCAGCTTGTACAGCGGTGTAACGTCATTGGCGGCGACCGGGAGCTGGGCCGGATCGACGAGCCGGCGCAGTGAGTCGCGCAGGTGAACAACGCGATCCGCCTGGTCGTCGCGGATGTGGATGTGGGCGTGGTCGTCGGTCAACAGGATCAGCGTATCCACAAAGACTTCATCCAGACGCCGCGAGTAGTCGCGCAGCTTGCCGGCCAGGATCTTGGTCTTCTTGTTCGCCAGCGGGATGGGGCTGGGATAGACGCTGCCATTCTCGAAGACCCATTGCAAGTTGTTGCCGCGGATTTCACCCTGGTAGCCCTTGACCTCGACGTGATAGAGCGCGTGCGGGGCGAGCACGGCGATGTCGTATTCATAGGGCAGACCGCGCCCGGTGGTCAGCTCGAAATTGTGAAAAATGATATAGTCATCGGGCAGCCCCTTGACAAGGCGATTGATTGCGCGCTTTTCGCTGTCATTCTCTGGCATACCTACGCGGCGAACTACTGCCATTGCTCTCTACCTTTGCATGATTGAAGGTTTGACTGCACACGACTCAATCCAACAGAAAGACGAGCCAGTTACTGCTCCGTAGAAGACGGCGCTGCCAAAGCTGGCCTGGCTGCGTGGGCCGCCTGGAGGTCGGTCACATAGGCTGGCGTTGCAGGTTGAAGATGAATTCCTTCGCGTGCTTCGCGCCTTTGCGTGAGGATTCATGCAGGACTGAAACTTGCACCGGTTCACGTGTTGCTTCGTTCCTACACTTGTACACCCCGCTCGCCAGAGACAACAGTCATCGAGGCGTGCGTTGGACAACTGAGCTTCGTGTAATCCTGGTGGCGCCAGAAATAGGTGACGCCACCGCGACCATCTCGACGCCGGCGCAGGATCACCAGCGCGCCACAGTGCGGGCAGCGACCGAGGGAAGCGCTGTCCGCACTGGCTTCGATGAGCTGGCCGGCGTTGTTCAAGGCGTGTTTCATATCAAGGCGTCACTGTTTCCAGCGCCAGCGCAATCACGTCGCCGGCAGAGGCCAACGTAAGCACCAACTGTGCGCCATCAACCTCGGCGTGCTGCACGGCGCCGAGATAGCCCAGGAACGCATCACTGCGCGAACCTTCGGGGCAGGCGGCCAGCGTGACCGGCCCCAGCGTGATGATCAGCGCGCCATCCTCGCCTGTAATGTACTCGCCGCTCGCCTGGTTGCAGTCGGCCTGGATCGCCACTGTTCCATCTTCGGCAAAGGCGATGGTGTAGCTGCCTGGCGTATCCACCGCCGTCATGGCGCCGGACGCATCGACGGCAACCACCCACTGCCAGGTCGTGCCGCCCAGCTCGGCGCCGCTTGCGGCGAGGCGATCCAACTCGGCCAGGGCGGCGTCCATCACCGGGTCTTCGCCGGCCAGCTTCGCCTGCTCCGTCTCCAGCGTCACCGGCACGCGTACATCGGGTACGACGCCCTTTGCCTCCAGGTTTGGCTCCTCCGTTTCGGCGAAGGTCGTCCGGCCTATGGTGTACTGGAACATCAAGCCGCCGGGCAGCTTGATGCGATCGATCGGCCCGCCGGCGCCCTCGGTGCTGTATTGGCCGACGACCGTGGCTCGCCCCAGCGTCTGCAGGTGCTGGCTGAAGTACTCGCAGGCGCTGGCGCAGTTTTGGTCGACCAGCACCACCAGTGGCCCGGTATAGGCCAGCTCCGGCTTGGGCGCGCTCAACGGGTAGTTCGCAGCATACTCCTTGACCAGGCCGCCGGCCACCTCATCGTAATAGTACCAGTCGAACACCGAAGATGGCATGGGCTGATCCGACGCGAAGAAGTAGGAGGCCATGGTCA
The DNA here is from genome assembly GCA_964560495.1 of uncultured Caldilineaceae bacterium. Classification (GTDB taxonomy): domain Bacteria; phylum Chloroflexota; class Anaerolineae; order Caldilineales; family Caldilineaceae; genus UBA5069. Next base: position 80,910 of record CAZLMM010000003.1, on the reverse strand, counting down.
TGTAGAGCGCGGCCGCGCCGCCCGTATTGCCGCGCATGTCGAGGATGACGCCGGGGGACTCGCTCCCTTGCACGCGGCGTAGCGCCTCTTCGAGAACGGCAATTTTGACGGGCATGTTGTCGGCAAAGTTGTCCCACTTCAGCACAGCCGTGTCGCCAAGCTGGCGATAACTGATGGGCAGGGGCGACTCCGTAGCGGGGGGCGTCGTAGCATCCCAGGAATAGTCGCCGGCGGTCATCGTCGCGGTCAAGACCTCGGCCGAATCAGGCAGCCGGTAGCCGATGACGACCGTCTGGCTGATCGGGAAGCGCAACACGAGCGGCGCCAACTGCACGTGCGCGCCCTCTTCGGTGCCTACCGACTTGATCAGGGGCAGGCTCGCATAGCGCTCCGCCACTGGTTGGCCGTCGATCGAGACGATTTCGGCGCCCGGCGCCCAACCGGCCTCGGCTGCGGGGGTGTCCTCTCCGACAAAGCTCACTACGGTTTTCGCCGCCGGCCCGGCTGCAGGATCCTCCTGGTCCGCGACAGCGATCGTATCTGCGCCCAAGTTGCCGCTGATCAGCGCGCCGAGCGCCGTCGCATCGGCCACGATCGCCTCCACATTCGCTCCTGGAATGGCCGCGACGTGCGCATCCCGGATCGAGTGCGCCAGGGTTTTGAGCGTCACGAAGTAGGCAGCGGTGTCGCTGGCGCTGTCGGCCGCCTCGACCTCGGGCAGGTACTGGGCGCGAATCTGTTCCCAGTCCAGGCCGCGCAGATCCGTGTAGGCATAGCGCTGCTTGAGGACGTCAATCAACGAGTTGTAGCTCTCCAGAATGCCCTGCTGTGAGAAGTCGGGCGAAGCCACCTCCTGGCGCTCGATGGTGTCGACGACCGGCTCGGTCGCGCGGTCCACCGTCGCCTGACCATCTGCGCTCAGCCGCACCACCGTATATCCTTGCATGAGCGGCGCGCTGGGGTCGTCGGCGGTGAACCATCTCACATCGGCGCCGTACCCGCTTGGGAAGCTCTGGTTTGCATCGGGCGCATAGACGACGAAGGCGCCTTCGGTGATGGCGCCGGTGACCAGATCGGTCAGGTAGGAGGACAGACCGCTCTGGTCGAGCTGCTGTAGATACGAATCGCCGGTGAAGTTGTTGGCCACGATGAGGGCGAACACCTGCACACCCGCATCGGTCATGCCGTTGTTGTCCAGGTCCAGGCTGGCGCCGGTAGGCCGGATCGGCAAGTTGATGCTGTACTTGGCCGGCAGCGGAAACATCCCTGTGTCGAAGGCGCCCAGGATCTGCCCCTCGACGCTGGCGAAGCGCGGCTGCTGCGCAATAGCGTTCGTGACATCGATCAGGGCCACGACCGGCTCTGGGAAGGTGTCCGGCGAGGCGTAGAAGTTGGCGGAACCGGCCTCGCCGACAATCGCCACCGGGCCGCTATCGGCAGTTGACGCCGGCACGCTGTCGGCGCTCGCCGCCGGCGCAAAGGCCATGGCGCCGCCGTCGGCGAAGAGATCGATGTAGAGTTGACCGTCCTGGAAGAAGAACCGGGCGGCCCCGCCCAGCAGTTTCAGGAACTGGGCGCCGCGCGATTCCGGCGGACAGGTCGTTTCAGTCTTGGGCGCGACGGTGAGCGAGAGGCTGCCGGCGTCGTCGCTTTCGACTCCGTAGGCGGCAATGGCTGTGTTGCAGTCGGCCAGGATGTCGACGATGCCGTCCACGTTGAACCGCAGTTTGTAGCTTGCTGGCGTCTCGACGTCGAACTGCTCCACCGGGCTGGTGAAGGAGACCCACTGCCAGGGATGCGCCACCAGCGCGTCCAGATCGGTTGCCTCGGGCGCGCCTTGCGGGGCAAAAAGGAGCGGGACGTTGTTGCCCTGGTCGTCCGTGTAGGCGAGCGCCAGCCGGCCATAGGCAAAACCCCACCGGCTGACTTGTTGCAGCGCCGCAAAGTAGGCGCTTTCCTGGCTGAGAAGCGGCTCAGGACACGCCATCTGGGTTGCGGCGATTGGGCCGATCGTCACGAGGAACGGATTGTCGTCACTGAGGGTGAAGGCGCCGTTGTAGGTATTGCAGCCGCCAAAGCCGCTGAATTGACCGTCATGAAAGCTAATGGTGACTTCTGCATCCGCCAATGCCGGTTGATCTTTGTCGAGTTCGAGCAAGGTCCAACTGGTGTCGGCCAGGTCGGCGGCGGTGACCTTGATCGATTCCTCTTCTGCGCCGGGCAGCTCCGCCAGTAGCCCATCTTGCAGGACGTAACGCTTGCCCGTCCGATAGCTAGGGCAGCAGGCGCCGTCTCCCGGCCCCGGCGCAATCAGGCCCAGCGCCACCTGGCCGTCTTCAATGGCGGCCGACTTCACCTGGATGCGGTCTTCGATCCAGACCGCGCCCGCGTCCAAGGGCTGGCCGTCGCGGTTCAACTGCGCAGCTACATAGACAAAGTTGCCGGTGCCGCCGCTGTTCTCCACCAGGAAGACCACGGCATCGTCCACACCGTCGCCATCCAGATCGCCGTAGACTTCGGCGCCGTCGATGTATTCCACGATTGGGCGGGAAGCGTCGCCTGCCACGAACGGCTCGCCCTCGTAGCGCCCGTCGGTCAGGGTGATCGGTGCGTCGTAGATGCCGCTGTAGGTGGCGTTGCGCAGCATCTCCGTGCTGATGGGGGGCAGATTTTCCGGCTGCGCCAGCGCAGAACCTGCCGCAGCCGTGGCAAATATCGCCATGAGCACGGCGATGAGCAAATTATGAACGAAGCCAAGTTTCATGTCAGGTAATCCTCTTGGACTTTGCTCTGTTTGAGACCAGGAGTTTTCGCAGGCCAAAAACTCCTGGTCTCAAAGCAACCGCAGTAAAGACAACCCAAATAGACTTGAAACAACCTTCCTGGAAGTTCTGAGCTTCCAGGAAGGTTGTCGGCTATATCGTATATAGGTTTCAAGTGCACTTTCTATCGGATGTTCCAAATCGCCCGGCAGCCTTCTCCACCAACCCGCGCACGGGTCATCATGAGAAAAGGGCGCACGACGATGTTGCGTCAAGCTGCCGGCGCAATTGCCACCAGCACCAGCGTCACCAGCCAGGCGACGACGGCCAGGGCCAGCGCGCCGACCAGCGCGCCGGTGAAACCCTTGACGCGCAGCCCAGGCACGATGCGTGCGCTGAACATCAGCACCAGCGCCGCAATCACAAAGTGGATGATGGCGCCCAGCAGGCCGCCGCCAATCGTGATGCCGAGCGCGCTCAACAGCCACGTGACAAGCCACGAGACCACGGCGATGACGATGGCAGCGATGTAGGCCGGGCCAAAGCCGCTCACTTCCAGACCGATACCGAGCTTGCCGACGATCCAGATCACGAAGCCTGAGATGAGTGCGCCCAGCAGAATGCCGATGACGGCGCCGATGAGAGTCATTGTGTTTCTCCTTGTGTTGATGAAAGTGAATTGAACGGACTGATGATCAGCTTCCCGGAAGCTCCGTGCTTCCGGGAAGCGTGTAAAACCGATTTGCGTTGTCGGTTAATCGCCCGCATCCTGGACGGTGACGCTGAGCGAACGCGTCTCGCGCCCGGCGCGGTTATAGGCGATCAGGTCATACTCGTTGACGCCGACCGGCGCATTGCAGTCCTCGAAATCGCCGTTGCCGGGGCCGGCCTGCAATACCGTGCTGCCGTTGCGCTCGATCCCCACGCCCTCGGCGTCATCGGTGCGCCACTCCAGGGTGATGCACTCGCCGATGAAGGTCATGTTGCGGTCAACGTCGAAGCGCCGGATGCGCGCCGATGACTGTTGCGGCTGCGTATTGTTGACCCGGACAGTGACTTGACGGCTCTCCTGGCCGCCATCGCCCTTGATGACAGAGAGGTTGTAGGTGCGGGTGTCACCCGGGCACACTTCGCGTTGGCTGACGCCGGCCACGCCTTCGCCGTCGAGATAGACCGCCTGCACGTTGCGCACATCCCAGCGCAGTGTGGTGCATTGCCCGCCGTCGATAGCGTCGCGGTCGCTCCAGAAGCTGATGCTGTAACCGGCGCTGCCCGAGACATTGACGACAATGGGAAAGTCGCGAGTCGCGCCGTCGTTGCCAATCACGCGCAGGGTGTAGGTTGTGGTGGAGCCAGGGCAGACCGTGCGGGCGTCATGGCCGCCCACGCCCTGCTGGTTGCCGCCGTCGATCAGGAAGATCGAATTGACATTGTCCACGTCCCAACGCAGGGCTGTGCACTGGCCGGCGGCGATGTAGGCCGAGTCGGCGCGCAGATTCGGGCCGACCGGCGCTGCGACAGGCGCTTGCGGAACGGGCGTTGGGGCGGGTGGGGGCGGGTTGGGATTCGGCACCTGGATGCCGGCCCAGACCGTCTCGCCAAAGGTTTGGTGATTCACGGTGTCGCGCATCTGCCAGAAGCCCTGGAAGATGCCATAGGTCTGCGGCGCACGCAGACTGACGTTGAGATCGACCTCTTCGCCGGGCTGCACGGCGCGGCCGAGCTTGACGCTGCTGCCGCCCATGGCCGCTTCGATACGGTTGCCGGTGGTGTAGGCCAGCTCGAAGTCGGCCGGCCAGGCGCAGGAACCGTTATTCAACACGCGCCAGCCTTTGGTGAAATCCTGGCCTGGCACAAGGATCGGCGGCGCCTGCATGTTCTTGTCATCCAGATTGAGGTCGGCGATCCACTTCATGCTGTTGATACAAGCGGGCGCAGCTGGCGTTGGCGTCGCCGCAGCCGGCTGGACCGGGGCAGGCGTGGCGGTCGGCAGCTCCACGACCACGGCGCCGCCGGCCGTTGGCGCGTTGCTCTGGGGCGTCTCGGAGAGATACAGCTTGGAAAGCGCGGCGAACTGGCCGTCCACTTCGATGGCGAGCAGGGCTTCATTCAGCGGTTCGACCAGGCTGCTGCCCTTGGGCAGAGCAATGGCGAATCGCTGCGAACTCAACCCTTCACCCACCAGTTGCAGGCCGCGACCGCGCACTGCGGCGTCAGCTGTTAGCTTTCCCATGAGGGCAACATCGAGTTTGCCGGTGCGCAGGTCGGTGAACATGTCGCGCACGGTGGGATAGACGATAAGGTTCTCCTGCGGGATGTAACCGTGGTTGACCAGATTCTCCTGCGCCCACGCATGATAGGTAGTGCCGCGCTGGACGCCCACGGTCAGCCCTGCCATGTCCGAGGCGGAGGTGATCGTCTGGGCAAAGGTGGAGCCAGCCACAACGGCGCTGCTGCCGATGTAGTAGAGGTTTGTGAAAGCAACGCGCTCGCTGCGTTCCGGAGTGACAGAAATGGCGGCAATCGCCGCGTCGACCTGGCCCAACTGCACCTGATCCAGCAGGCCATCGAACGCATAGTCGTTGAACTCGACTTCGACGCCAAGCTCCTCGCCCAGAGCTTTGGCCAGCGCGATGTCGAAACCGTCCAACTCGTAGTTGCTGTTGTAGAACTCGAAGGGTGGGTAATCGGCGGCGGTGCCAATCACCAGTTTGCCTGCTTTCTGGACGCGCTCCCAGTCATCAGCCGGGTCGGGCGTCCCCTGATGGGGCGATGCAGCGTACGCCGCTTGCCCAGCCAACAGGAGCAGCAGGGCGCAGATGATGGCGATAGCGGTTGTTGTTTTCATGGTTGTGATCCTTGTTTTGCATAGTGTGGCGTCAGTCGGTTGCAACATGAAGCCGATTCTTCACAGGACTTCTGCACCTGGCTGAGTAGCCATCGAGATGGCTGCCGGCGTCGCGCCAGTGTTCTCCCCGAAAACGGGTGCTCCTGCAGAATAGGCAACATAGGTGTAGTATCATTGCCTATCGCTACACTACCGCTAACTGAACGCTACAAGCGTGCATGGTCGACTGTCTGCTTAACGCCCCGGCAGAGGAGCTGAGTATCCCCATCGAAGCCTGAAATTACACCTTTCGGATTTCTGATCTATTGCCGATATTGCTCGATAAAAAAAATAGGACTCACGCACCCGAGTGCGTGAGTCCTATAGAGGGCACAGAGCAGTTCGAACAGTCCGAACCGTATTGTCCTGATAGCTTCGCGGTCGCGCCGCCTTCCGACCAGGCTATCCCTGAAGATGCGTCTGGAACCAACCGAGCATACGCTGCCAGGCGTCGGCCGCGGCTTCGGGCCGATAGCTTTCGCGGGTGTCGTTGAAGAAGGCATGGGGCGCGCCCTCGTACACGTGAATTTCGTTGACGACGCCCGCAGCAGTCAGCGCCTCGCCCATGGCGTTGACATCTGCCACCGGGATGCCGCCATCGTCGGCGCCATAGAGACCGAGCACCGGCGCCTTCACACTGGTCGCCTGATCAGGTGCAAGGGGCGATCCGTAGAAGGCAACTGCCGCGCCTACGCTCTCATCGGCCAGAGCGGTCATCAACACCAGGCGGCCACCCATGCAGAAACCCACGACGCCGGCTGTATCGCCGGCCACTGTCTCCTGGCCCAGGAGGAAGTCGATGGCGCTGCCGATCTCCTCGACTGCCGCAGCCATATCCAGCTCCATGACCAGTTTGCGCGCTTCGTCGGGTTCGGTCGCCACCTGCCCCTTGTAGAGATCGGGCGCCAGGGCAACATAGCCTTCGTTGGCGATGCGGCGAGTGACATCCATGATATGTTCATTGACGCCCCACCATTCCTGCAAGACGATCACAGCGGGAAGCGCCTCAGCGCCTGCAGGTCGCGCCATGTAGCCGGTGAGGGTTTCGCCGCCCGGCCCGGCGTATTCCACAATGCCGGCTTCCAGGCCGTCCTCCGTGGTCATGGAGGTTTCCGGCGAGCCGACGCCTTCTCCGCTGGGCATCTCCTCGGTGACGGGGCGGGGTGCGCTGCTGATGGGCTGGCAGGCAGCCAACAAGATCGCGGCGGCCGACATGCTGCCCAGGGCGGCGCCGGCCCGCTTCAAGAAGGTGCGGCGGTCGATGGCGCCGACCTGAAACGAGCGTACAAGCTGCATAACATAGATGCGGTCCATAGGTTTTCTCCTTTTCGAGTACACAGAGCCGCAGAGCAAGCTGCAGCATCCAGATGGACTTCAAATCTACAGGAAAGTGCTGTCAGGTTGCTATAATTCATGTGCAAAAACTGTAAGCCCGAGTCCAGGTTTCACCCCCAACGTCCTCTGTGCAGCTCGAATGATTGCCTGGCAATGCCGACGAAAGGGCGCCGCTTCACCCACCTGTGAGATTGCTCCACCATTGACCCTCAGTTGAATCTTATGAGCCGACCTGCGCTTGCAGATCAGACCAGACCAGACTATACTTACAAGAGATCAAGAAGGGGGGAATGATGGGATGACGGTGATTACAAATATCTCTGACGCCAAAGCGAGCCTGTCAAAGTTGATCGAATTGGTCTTGCAGGGCCAGGAAGTGATTATCGGCAAAGCGGGCAAGCCAGTTGCCAAGCTCGTACCGTACGACACGGATATAAGCCCGCGTCAACTCGGAATCGGCGATTGGAAAGGGAAAATTTGGATTGCAGATGACTTCGACGAGCTGTCCCCAGAGATCGTGGCTTTGTTTACCGGAGAAAGCAGCACATGAATCTGCTCCTCGACACCCATGTATTTCTATGGGCGGTGGACAATGACCAGTCCCTGTCTTCTGCAGCGCGCACGGCAATTACGGATGGTCGAAATGTGGTTTTTGTCAGCGCGGCGACCGCGTGGGAAATCACGATTAAAAAGGCGCTCGGCAAGCTGCGGTTGCCTGCTGGCAACTATCTTGAGGAGATGCGCCGACACCGCTTCACGCCACTGGACATCACGACCGATCACGCCCTCGCTGTTGAAAATTTGCCGCCCCACCATGCCGATCCATTTGACCGGATGTTGGTGGCGCAAGCGCGAGTCGAAAAGCTGACGCTGGTGACCCGCGACTCTCAACTGCTTGCCTATGCAGTCCCGATCATTCAAGCATAGACCAGGTGGAGCGCCTGCACAATCTTCCAGGAAGCTCGGAGCTTCCTGGAAGATTGGAGGTGGCCGGGCAGCGGCGTCACTGCCCTGGATTGCCGCTCGAACTGGCGGTGGGCGCGGTGCAATCGATCGTCGTGACGGCCGTGGTCGGCACGGTGATGCTGCGATAGGTGACCGTGGCTGTGTTGACGATCGTCGGTGGGCAGAGAGGCGGCTCCGTGGGAACGACCGTCACCGGAATTTGCAAAATCACCTGCGTCTCACCTGTCAGCACGCCCTGCCAGACGACTGCATTTTGCGACGGGATATACGAACATCCCACTGGGTCGCATTCTGGCTGACCAGAAATCTGCACGCCGTCTGGCAGGGGATCCCGTATCATGGCCGTGGTGGGCGTCGTGATCGTGGGGTCGTGCAGCGTCAGTGTATACATCACCGGCCGGCCCGGTGTGGTGGTGGTTGGCGTGCTGATCTTCCACCACATGAGACAAAGCAGACTCACCGGCTCGGCGTCCAGCTTCCAGTGAACATGGTGCGTCTCCTCGTTGTGGATGCGACCCTGGTCGTTGTGTTCATCGTGGGTCATCAGGCGGAAACTGTACAATCCGGGCGCGGGGCAGGTGAAGGCGACCAGCTCGCCCATGGCGTTGGGGTCGTCATCCGAGGCGTCCACCTCGTTGCGGTCACAATCTTCGGTGCATGGGTCGTCGAAGATCACCGGCGAGGTGATGGGATAGGCCGGCAGCGGCGCGGGGATGTCCACCAGGGGGTCCATGTCCCAATACCACTGCTGCGGGACATCGTCCTGGGCCGGGCCGTCGCTGTCCGACGAGCCGTGGCCGCTGAGGGTGACGGTCTGCCCCACGGCGATGATGGTGAATTCCACGCAGGCGCCGGCGATGCGAATGCAGGCGTCGGCCACAGGCTTGTAGTAGCGGTGGAGGAACTCATCCCAGTTGGTCTCCTGGGGGAAGCGCAAGCCTTCAACCTGGGGGCGCGGGTGCGTGGGGTCATTGGGCGGGCGATTGAGCTTGGGGATGCGGATGGCCGGGTCTTTGGCGTAGAGTTTTTGCGACGGCAGCGGGCTGTCGAAACCACATTTACGGTCGCCGGCGTCCGGGGCGTCTTTGCAGTTGGCGTCTTCGGGCAGTTCCTGGTCGTGGGGGAAGTAGATAGTCAGGCCGTGGGAATTGGGGTGCGCGCCGCCGCGCTCGCTGGCCAGGATGATGGCGCCGCCTTTGACCAGCGCATCGTAGATGGGCCCGGCCTGGCTCTTGTAGCTGCCCGGCACAGAGGAATCGCGAATCTTCTCGGCGAAGTGGCGCAAGTCGATATAGTTCTTATCCTCCATTTCCTCGCTGGCCTCGCGCCCCTCGTGCTTGATCTTGATTTGCACGTTGTCCGTGGGGTCGTCCTGCGTCAGATAATCCTCGACGCCGGCGCGCAGTTCCGAGGCGAAGGCGCTCACGCAGCTCACCAGGTCGTCGAAAGTAGTGCAGGCCGCGGCGTTGAGCTGGTTCTTGGGATTCAGGCGCACAGCGCTGAGAGTGTGTTTGGGGTCGGGATGGGCGGCGTCTTCGTAATACGTGTGATAGACCGAGACCGCGTGTTTGCCTAACTCGTCGGCCTCCTTTTTCTGGGGCGCGTCGCACTTCCACGTCTCGTTGGCCTGGAGCTGGCACTTGAGCCCTTCCAGCAGCTCTTTGTAAGGCCAGCCGTCGGCATGGATGCGTTCTTCCGAGGCAACCATCACATCCACTGATTCTTGCACCTGGCGGCCCACGTCGATGAGCGCCATGTGACCCACGTCGAAGCCCAGCACGTCCAGCCGGCGGTTGACGCCCGTATTGGCCTTGTACTGGCTGCCGGCGTTGATCTTGCTCTTGACATCGGCCATGGCGGTGCGCAGTTCTTTCATTTCCAGGGCGTCATGTTTGGCGTCCTGTGCGTCTGGAGCGGCGCGCTTGTTGTCGTTGCCCGGCCCCAGAGCCTTGTCCGGGTTGACCTTCCACCCGTAGCCCTTGCCGTCGCCCCAGATGACCAGGGCGTACTTCTTGGCCGGGAAGTAGTCGATGCTCCACTCGACGAATTTCTTGAGGGTGGCCGGGTCGCCCATGTTGGCCTCGGCGCGCTGATTGGGCTGGCCGGCGTTGGCGATATCCAGCACCTCGGCCGGCTGTTTGGCGATGGAGAACTTCGTGCCGTTGGCCTGGCGGTCTTTGCGGATGCAGTAGAGCACCGCGTCGCCGCGGTGGTCGGGGTCGCTGCCGGCCCCCTTCTTGCCGTCCCAGGCGTGCTCGTCGAAATCCACCAGCGCCAGCACCTGGAATTCCTTCATGGATTCCTCGCCAGAGCCGGTCTGCTCCATGTCGTCTAGCGCCATGAGCGCCAGGGCGTCCAGGCCGGCGGTGATGGTCGCGGTGGTGGATAGCTCGGCGGACATGTAGACCATGACGGTCCACTCTTCGGGCGTGATGAGGCGCACGGTGAATTCGCCGGCGCCGTCGACGCGGCGGATGACAAGGAAGTAGAGGCCGTCGGCGCGTACTTTGAAAACAAGCTCCTCGTCGGCTGTACCGGCGGTTTTGGCGGCGATCTCTGCCCCGCCACCGCCGGGCTGACGGGCGAGAACGGGATCGCCGTTGGCGTCGGGCGTTCCCTGATAGAGATACATATCGAAGTCCGCGCCGCCCGGCCCATCAAGGATGAGCTTATACTCCTTGCCAGCATAGAGGTGAAGGTGGCGCGCCCACACCTTCTTGTCGGTCAACCCCGCGCCGAATTCGTCGGTCTCTACCGCGCAGAATTCTTTGGTGACGGCCTCCACCGCGGCGTCGATGGCGACGCGACCGTAACCTTCTTTGTTGTCTTTGCCGCCTCGATCCCACCCGCCGGCCGGCGCGCCGGGGCGGGTGCGCGGGTCGTTGCTGTCGCCAGCGTTGAGGAACCATGGGTCGTGCACCAGGTCGCCGTCGGTGGGGTCGAAGCGGTCGCCATTGGCAACGTCGATGACGCCGTTGGCGCCCTGATTAACCACCACATCGGTGACGCCGAAGGTCTGATTGAGGTCTACGTCACGGATGGTCTCATCTGTCCCGAACTGGCGGAAACCGTCGCCATTCTCGTCCAGCCAGAGCCACTGGTTGGGCACCATCTCGCCGCCGGGGACCTCGAAAGTGGACATGAGCACGATGGATTTGACCAGGCGGGCGTTCCTTTCTTCGTAGAGCCACTCGCCCGTGTCTTCATCGATCATGTCGTCGCGGTCGTCGTCCTTGCCGTTCCAGGGGTCTTCGTGGTCGCCGGCTTCGTCGTCGGCGTTCTTGTTGTCGTAGTCGGTCATGCCATCCACGATGAGCGCGACCTCGCCGGCGACCACCGGCGAGGCCTGGGAGGTGCCCACCATGGCCTGGTAGTCGTTGGCGACAGGAGTCGAGCCGTTAGGTGAGTAAGCAATGTTGCCATCGAGATCAAGCCATAACTCGTTGCTGAATACGCCATTGCCATCCGTATCCACACAAATATCGCCGCCGCCCTGGAAGCCAGCCCGACCATTCCAGTTCAGCACTGGCTCGGCGCCATTCAGCCTTCGATTGCCATTTCTATCCAGAAAGATGTCCATCTGTGTATCAAACTGCCCGTTGCCATTCCAGTCAAGGCAGCGGTCGCCCGGATTCGGGACGCCGTTGGCATTCGTGTCGATGAAGGGTTCGAGCAGGTTGCTGTCCACGGAAAGCATCGTCGCTGTAAAGTTGAAATTGTTGTCGATGATGAAACCGCCGCCGGGCGCAACTACATCGGGCTTGACATTGCGCAGACGAACGTTGCCGTTGCTGCTGTAGTACGTGACCTGGTCGTTGTCATTGACCGCGCCCACGGTGAGCACCTTTTCCACGTCGGCCGGCGCGCCGATATTGAGTCCGCCGTCATCTGCGTCGAAGTTATTGCCGGCCGAGTTGACCATGACGACGCCGGCCTCGACCATGCGCTCAGTGGCGCGCGACCAGCCGCGCGACGCGCCGCCCGTGGCTGCGGAGCCATAGCTCTGATTGACCGCCACGACGTGATAGGTTGCCAACTGACCGCGTAGCCAATTGAGCGCGTTGGCAAAGGCGGCAGAGTGATTGCCGACCTGGGGCAGGCGCACGCCGACCAGTTTAGCATTCGGCGCAACGCCGCGCATATCCTGGCCCGCAGGCGCTGCGCCCCCGCCAGTTCCAGCAGCGATGCCCGCCACATGACTGCCATGTCCGTCCACATCGATGGGCGTCGCGGAAGCGCGCGGGTCGAAGTCGCGCCAGCCCACCATCTTCGTGCCTCCGGCCAACGCGCCCCACCCAACGACGGAGACATCCTGATAGGGGCCAAGACCGGGGTGAGAGGCGTCCAGGCCCGTGTCCACCACGGCGATGGCGGTGCGGCGGTCGCCAGTGAGGGCCGCGACGGTGTCGGTCACAACCACCGTGCTGCCGTCGGTGTCGCCCAGCCAGACGCGGCGGGCGCGGGTGTTGGCCGTAGCGATGTCCAGCAACGGGAAGCCAGGTAGGTTCGGCTCGATGAAATCCACATCCGGCGCGTCGTAGCGATAGTCGTAGAGGTGGTCGGCTGGCAGCGTCCCGAAGAAACCGTCGATGAGGGGGATGGTGTATTCCACGCTGCCGCCATACCCAATGAAGAAATCCAGGTCGCTCTGCGCCACGGGGCGCGTGAGCATGACGAGCACTTCCAGGAGCGCGTTGCCTGCGCCGTTGGCCTGGGCAGTCAGCGCATCGTGGATCTGGTCGAAATCCATGTCGTCGACGAACGGCTCTGGCGCAAGGGTTTCGGATTGGACGACAACCGCCGCGTCATCTTCGCGGTAGGTGCACGAGAGGTCGGCGGTCTGGCCTGATGCCAGCATCTTGTCGGGCTGGATGGAGAAGGTGCAGGTCACGACCTGGGAAGCGATAGTGTGGGTCGCGCTGAAAACGCCGGCTGCATCGGGCGACGCGGCGACGAATTCCACGCTGCCGGCCTCGGCCTGGGCGTTGAAGTGAAGCGAGAGAAACTCGATGGCGTGACCCACGTTGTTGTAGACCTGATAGGCGACCCTGACCTCGCCGTTGTTCAGATGGGTCATGGCGCGAGCGATGCGCGGATATTCTGCCAGAAGCACACTGCCTTCTGGCTGGGGGGGCGGAGCCGGCGGCGTGGGCGGCGGCGGTTGAGGCGGAGGGGCCGCGGCGTCCCTCAATGTGATAGGCAAAAAGATGCGAGCCGCGTGATTGTCGGGTGAATCGGACGAACCGCCCCCCTCCGACCTGTTCTGAAGGGAAGCCGGAGTTGGCGTTGCAGCGGCGTCGTCAAGCGGCGCGCCTTGCGCGTCGTTCGCCCAACTGGGAGAGGTGAAGACCGGCGAGAGCAGGAGGAGAGCGACGAAGATGCCGGCCAGATGGAGTGCGGATTGCTTGTTCATATGTCTCCTGCCGCCAAAGCGCCAGAGGAGAGCCCATCCGCCAGACGATTGAGTGCGCCGCGCGCAACGCCCGATGCGTAATGAGCGATGGGGAGCTTCTTTGGCGGCAAGGCTATTGTGGATCAGCCAGTACAGGTTGTCAAGCGCGCTGGTGAATAGGCCGGCTGTGATTTTGGACACAATGTTGGGGCAAGTGCAACCAGCACGGTTCATTTTCTTGGAGCAGCGGTGGTTGGGCAATCATCACAATGGTTTCTCCAACTGCGATTGTTGCAGGTTGGACCGTCGAGTTGGTCTACATGCCAGTTTAGCGGACAGGCGCAGCAGTCTCCACACAAAGAGATTACAGCGTCGCCAAAAGCTGTTGGCACAAAGCAGCGCTGATCCAGATATCTGGTCTTGCCGCAATGTCTTGGATGAGGAGAACCAACTGTTGACGTGTCAGAAGACCGGACTGATACGCCGACATGAGAATGCCAAGCGTGCCATAAGATTGCAGGTGAAGACGGCGCGCTTCGCGACGCGCCAGTACATCGTCAAGCAAGGCCAGTGAACCGGGTGTTGCCAGAGCGAGCGCTAAGACCGCTTGTTCTCCATCCCCCAACTTAACGAGAGGTTGATAGGCCTTCATCACCGCATCAGTCACGCTGACAACGGGCCAGCGCTGTTGGCGCCAGAATGAGCGCACGATTGCTGCATCTGCCTCACCCTGCAGAAGACCATTGACCACTACTTCGATATACACGCTTTCGGGAATTTGCACGACTCCGTAAAGTCCTGCCAGCACATCCAGTCGATTGAGCTTGCCCAGTGCCATCAGCGGGCCAGCATTGCAGATCACCGGCGGCATTGGAGTCATCGCATCTCTTCAGACAACATCTCAGCATCGTATGGTGGCTCGATATTACGAATGTACGCCTGGCGCGCCAATTCTGCCTGCGATACACCTGCTGCCTGCGCGCTGGCGGCGAAAGAAATTCCCCCCAGGCGATATCGTGCAAGGGCGCGCTCAATGCGCGCTTCGCGCAGCCCTCTCATCAAGAGATCGGTCAAGTATTCTTGGGTGGCGGTTGACAGCTCTTGAGCGACTGGAACAGGCACTTCAAAGATGATCTTGTCGGTTGTGGCCATTGGCGCTCTCCTTCGATCTGTGTAATCCTCCCTGTTTCCCGTTTGTCATGATAGCACGTTGCCGGATCAGCGGGCAAATGGGCGAATTACGCGAGGTTTGAGGGGCAAGGCCACGAGTTGCAGGCCTTCGCCATCAAGCTGTAGAGCACGGATCAAGAGGATGGGCGGATTTGTCCGCCTGCGCTGCAAGCGAACAGACGCGTTGGCACGAATCCAATCCGTTGATTCTCCTAATCCGTGCTCTATCGATCTGACAACAGAGCGGGCGATCTCTACTTGCCGCCACTGGGTGGGCCGCCCCATATACTACTGCCACTACTCGTGCCACCTGAGGATCCAGACCACTGGCCCAGAAAACCTAATCCTTGCATGAAGCGATCCGAAAGCATACCGGACAGATAACCGTTGATCCCTGAGAGTGTCCAAATTTCTTTCACGCCGTAACTTGCAAATTGCCCTAATTGTCCTCCAGTCACAGTACCGAAATACCTTGTGCCATATCGCCAAGCCGCTTCTCCCATCGTGCCTGCAACATATTTATCTACAACTTTACCAACTACCAAACTCGTCCCCATCCTAATCCCGCGATCTACGGCGACCCCTGTAGGAACTTCTCCCGCGCTGAGACCGCGCAGGGTGTCTACGGCATTGACGGCACCAGTGACATACGCGCCCTTGACGAATACCGCACAACCTGGCGCAAAACCCACTGCACAAGACCCATAGCCGACTAACTTGGAATTCTCGCTGAGTTCATCGAGCACAAAACCACGAGCTATTGGATCTGAAAGCGCGATCTTCATGTTTTCGACATATTCGCCTGGATGAGTCACATTGTAGACGATGTTCTTGCCTTTTTCCGCCAGTTTATCGCCGATTTCTTTAAGAGTTGCTCCTGATGGATCGACATAGGTCAGGGGGGTGTTGCTCGCATATGCATATCCATTCAAAGTCTGAATTGCATCTTCCTGACCGGGCCACGGATCATTACTCACAAATCTTCCTGTTTGTGGGTTAAAATACCGTGCTCGCAAATACATCAACCCCAACTCTTCATCCAACTGTTCACCCGTGAACCCAAACACTTGACTCGAGGCCCCTACATGCGAGCGCGTCGCGCCAAACACATCATAACTGTAGCGATCCGTGCGCTGGCCGGCCTGGTTGCTGAGCGCACGCGTGCTCCCCAGCCCATCCGTGTGGTAGAAGACGGGCGCACCGGCCGCATCGATCAGGGTGAGCAGGTCGCTGCCGTAGATGTAGCGGCTGGCCTGACCGCCGGTCGTCTCCACGGCAACCACCGGCAGCGGCGCAGCTGTGTCTTGCAGATAGCTCGTGGTTGCGCCGTTGACCGTCTTGCCGACCCGCACGCCGTCGCCGTTGTAGCTGAACTGCACGGTCGTGGTGCTGCTCACCACCCGTGTCAGCCGATCCAGCGCGTCGAAGCTGTAACTGGCGCTGCCCTTGCCGATCATGTTGCCGTTGGCGTCCCAGGTCAGCGCAGTGGAGCCGCCGGGCGCAGTGAAGCTGGTCAGCCGGTCGGCCGCATCGTAGCTATAACTGGTGGTTCCTGCCACGCTGCTGACCATGCTGGTGCGGTTGCCCATCGCGTCGTAATTGTAGGTCACCAGCTCGCCGCCCGGATAGGCCACGGTCTTGAGGCGGTGCAGTTTGTCATAGGTGTAGGTGGTCGTGCCATCCAGATCGGCCATCGTCAGCCGGTTGCCCACCTGATCGAGCGTGTAGGCCGCACTGGCGATCGTGCCGTGGCTGGCGTGGGTGTAGACGACGCTGCGCAGGCGGTCGGCGTTGTCGTAGATGTTGGCCTGCGTCACGCCGTAACGCCGCCCACCCCCGGTAGACTTTCCAGGGCATACGCCAACTGGCCCACGTTGGTCACGGTGAAGCTCACCTGCTGACCGGCGCGAAAGACCTCCTTGAAGATCGGTTCGTTGGCGGCCGGACTCTGCGGCGCATCCTCCACGGCGTGCTCCCCATCGATTGCCTGGGTCGTCTGCGGCGCAGACTCGGCCTGCACAGCGGCTCTGCCGTAGATGGCCGGCAGGTAGATGCGGCTCTCGAAGAACGCCTGCAGCGTGTGATCAGCCGCGCTGTTGTTGACCCACACCAGTTGCGTGCCCACCGCCACGCTCAGCGACGCCGGCGTGAAAGCCGCGCCGTCGAAGCTGATGGCGACCATGGCGGCTGGCCGGTCAGCAATCTGGTTGGCGATCTGGTTGGTTGGCTGGTCAGCGGTCTGGCTGTAGAGTGGGTGATGGGCCGGCAGCAGGCCGAGGGCAAGCGCGCAGACCAACGCCAGGTGCAAGGCGGCGGCGAGACGGGAGTGATTCATGGGAGTCCTCCTCCCCAGGGAACCGGGATTGTCTATTGCTGCGACAGGCGACGTGCCCTCAACGGGCTTGGATAACGATGGCGCTGTGCGCCCGCTCTATGAAGAAGATGCCTCTTGGTTCCTCTACACCCTCTGCGGTGAAGGTGTTTTTAGAACTATCCGTAATGGACGCACCTTTCATTATGGATGGTTTGGGTGCCGTGTCAAGTGACAAATGTCATGAAACCGGAGAACCCTTTACCGCTCCTCTTGCGCCGCGCTGTAGAGCCCACACAGAGCTGGTTATCAGTCTCCCTTGCCCGGACAATGAGGGTGGCGGCGGTGCTCTATCACGCTGACCTGGCGGAGTATCATGAGCAACCGGCTAAGACTCGTCGGCTGCGGACGGGGAGCGTTATATTAACCGATCCTCATCCGTGTTTTCCCTGTGACCGGCGATACGACCGGGCTTGCCCAGGACCGCTGTTCGAATAGGGTATGGACGGCAACGTGTATCTTTTTCGAAAAATCGCCTCGACAGGGTAAGATAGCGAGTAATCACGCCATTTGCGCAGTTTTCAGACATGACAATCAGATCAGATAAGAAGAAGGACTCCATGAAACAACCACTTTTCCGTCGCTGCTTTTTCTTAGCGATCCTGTTGGCTTTGTTCGTCTTTGCTGCTTGCGCCCAGGCGCCCATCGCGCCGGCCAGCGACACCGGTCAAGAAAGCAGTCCGCCCGCCCTTTCGGGGCAAGCTGAAAGCAACATTGCCGGCGCGCGCGCCGTCTATGGCCTGCCCGACCTGGGCGGGGTGACCATTCAGGCCGCAGTCGCCAATGATTACACGCCGCTGCAATATGTCGATCCCGCCACGGGAGCGGCGGTGGGATGGGAGTACGATGCGATGGCGGAGATCTGCCGACGGTTGAACTGTGTGGTGAACTGGAACACTACCACGTGGGAGGCCATGATTCCGGCGGTGGCAAGCGGTCAGTTCGACATGGGCATGGACGGCATCACCATCACCGACGAGCGCAAGGGGCAGGTGGACTTCTCGACGCCCTACATGACGAGCCAGCAGTTCATGCTGACGCGCGCCGACGAGGAGCGTTTCGCCACGCCGCAGGAGTTCGCTGCGGACGAGGCGCTGCTGGTGGGTTCCCAGTCGGGGACGACGGGCTTCTACACCGCAGTCTACGACATCTTGGACGGCGACGAGGCCAACCCGCGCATCCAGCTCTTCGAGAACTTCGGCGCATCGGTGCAGGCGCTCATCGCCGGCGATGTGGACATGGTGCTGGTGGACGCGGCCAGCGGGCGCGGCTACATCGGCGCCAACCCGGACCAGCTCAAGATCGTGGGCGACGCCATCAAGTCCGAGGACTTCGGCTTCATCCTCACGCCCGGCTCCAACCTGACAGGACCCATCGACGCCGCCATCCAGACCATGCACGACGACGGCTTCATCGACCACCTCAACACCAAGTGGTTCT
>CAZLMM010000003.1:0-62487 GCA_964560495.1 uncultured Caldilineaceae bacterium | reverse complement strand
ATCCAGACCATGCACGACGACGGCTTCATCGACCACCTCAACACCAAGTGGTTCTTTCTCTACGATCCAGCGCAGTAGGGGAAATAGTTTTGGGGAGTATTGAGGTTTTAGGGTCTTGAGGTCTTGGGCGCCAATGAACGGCGCGTCATCCCAAGACCTCACCTCGCAGCGTCCGTCAAATCAACGCCAAGGAGATGTCCATGGCTGTACAGGCCATGCCCGCGCCCCGCCGCCAACCGCTCTATGCTTTCCTGGCGCGCCTGCCTTACTGGCTGCTCTTTGCCATCTTGCTGGGCGTGCTGATGCTCTGGCATATCGTTACCGACGCCGACTACCAGGTCATCTTCGCCGCGGTCGCCCAGGGCATTACCACAACCATCTACGTGACGATTGTTGCGTATACAGGCGCGATGATCGTGGGGTTGCTTGTTGGGCTGATGCGGGTGTCCAAAAATCGTGTTTTGTACGAAGCCAGCACCTTCTATGTGGAGATCATCCGCGGCGTGCCCATGCTGGTCCTGCTCTACTACATTGCTTTCGTGGGCGCTCCTCAACTCGTGGCCGGCGTCAACTGGATCGGCGTGAGCCTGGGCAATTGGGGAATCGAGGCGCCGGGCGACTTCCTGGCGAACCTCCAGGTGCGCCAGCTCAGCTTCGCCGCGCGCTCCATCCTGGCGCTGATCATTGCGTACAGCGCGTTCCTCGCCGAGATCTTCCGCGCCGGTATTGAGAGCATCGAGCGAGGGCAGGTGGAGGCTGCCCTCAGCCTGGGCATGACGCGCTGGCAGGCCATGCGCTTCGTCGTGCTGCCCCAGGCCATCCGCCGGGTGTTGCCGCCCCTGGGCAACGACTTCATCGCCATGCTCAAGGATTCGTCGCTGGTCTCTGTGTTGGGCGTGGCCGACATCACCCAGATGGGGCGGCTTTACGCCAACAGCACTTTCATGTTCTTCGAAACCTACAACGTCGTGGCTTTTCTCTACCTGGTCATGACCATTGCGTTGACCATGTTGCTGCGCGTAGTAGAAAAGCGCATGCCCCAATCGATTCACTAAACTGCGGTTGCTTTGAAACCAGGAGTTTTCACAGTTCAAAAACTCCTGGTTTCAAACAGAGCGAAGTATGACGGGTGATGAACGGGAACTGTCTTGTTCGTTCTGGCGTCTCATCTTTTGTCATCATTGCGCCTGCAAGGATGATAGAGTGCTGGCGCGTCTGTCAGCGAAGTCGTTAAGAGCGGTGCAGGCGTCAAGCTCACCAGAGCCTCATCGCGATCCTGCCGATGGTTGCACTGCATGATAAGATAGTGACATGAAATCGAAGTTCCACGCACCATCCACAGTTGAATTTCCTTTGAAGGAGCCACTAATGAACAGAACCAAACATCTGGCTTTGGCGCTCACTTTGAGCCTGGCGCTCATTGCATCGCCCATGCTTGCGCCGATTGCGCAGGCGGCGCCGCCCCCTGCCCAGCCGTTCCAAACTGAAAGCCCCTCTGAAGTCCTGACGCCCGAGGCGCTGGCCAATATGGAGTATCAATCTTTGCTGGCCGCCGAAGGCGTTGCGCTCTTGGAAGACGGCGTCTACACAGAGACGATTGCCCCCGGCTCAGCTAGTGTGACGACAGTCTCCCTACTGACAGAACCGATGGCCTTTGGTGTGATCAACGAGCAGGATGCAGCCGCGGTCTTGCTGGCCGAGAACGGCGGCGGCAGCGGCACATTCGTCAGCCTGGCGGTGGTGGTGGATCAGGATGGGACGCCGATCAATGTTGCTACGACGCTGTTGGGCGACCGGGTGCAGGTCAATTCCATGATCATCGAAAACGACCAGATCATCGTCGCCATGACCACCCACGGACCCGACGACCCCATGTGCTGCCCCACCCAGCCCGTGATCGACGTTTACAGCCTGGTGGGCAACGCGTTATCTCTGGAGTCGCAAATCTTCGTAACTTTGGATCCGGGCGATCTGGCCGATTCCTACATGGTGGGCGTTATGCCGGCGACTCCCTACGATGAGAGCCTGCCACCCGGCCCGACCGGTATGCCTTCCCACATCGTCATCGGCTTCGACGGCGACAACCCAACGCTGCCGGGCTATCAAGGCCCGTTGTTCGCCATCATTCCCGCTGACGATTACGCTACATTATGGAGCGACGCAGGCAACGACGCCATCGCCCAAACGTTAGAGAGTCTCTCTGCCTTGTTGAGCGAACAGCCGGAAAATCCCGAGCCGCCGCTACCCATCCTGCCCCCGCCGGGCGGCGTGAACGACCTGGCTGTACAGGTTTCCTATCCGTCGTCACCCATTGGGACGGGAATGAGCTTTGTCGGACGCACCTCGCAAGACGCCAGCCCGGTGCTGCGCTGGCAAACCAACTACTACTTCAACGGTTTGAGCGAAGACAATTCGCTCCTGGTTGTCGCCCAGACGCCCATCGTCACCGAGGCGCTGCCTGAAGAAGCTTCCGAGATGACGCCCGAGATGCAAGCGCTGGCAGAGGATGATTTCCCGGCCTATCTCGCCGCCACGAGCGAGATGCTCAACGAGCTTGCGCCAGCCGATTTCACGCCCAATCTCGCCAGTCTGAACGCCATGATGGAGTCCCTGAACATGGAGTTCGTGAACAATCCTCTTTCCTATAGCTCACTGAGCAACATGGCCTACCAATCCCAGTTTGCCAACAGCGGCGAGGCGTTCTTGGTGAACGGCGTCTACACCGAGACGATTGCGCCTGGTTCGGCCAGCCAGATCAGCGTGGCGTTGATCCCTGAACCCATCGCCTATGGTTCGTTTTACGGCCTGGATGCGGCGGCTGTGTTGCTGGCTGAAAGCGGCGGCGGCAGCGGGACATTCGTCAATTTGGCGTTGGTGATCGATGTCAATGGTTCGCCGGTCAACATCGCCACGACGCTGTTGGGCGATCGGGTGCAGGTCAACGCCATGGCCTTCGATAACAACGCTATCGTGGTCGATCTGTTGACAGCCGGGCCGAACGACCCGCTGTGCTGTCCATCGCAACAGGAGACGCGCGTCTACTCTGTCGGGCTGATCCAGCAAGAAAGCAGCGAAGGGAGTGCGCCCACCGAAGACGCCGGCGCAGACGCTGCACCTGTGCGCGAGACGCCCGAACTGGCCGGCACGACCTGGCAGTGGGTCGAGACGCAGATGAGCGACGATTCGCTCATCACCCCCGACGACTCAACGTTGTTTCAGTTGACATTCGAGGATGACGGCGGCTTCGCCACGACGACCGACTGCAACGCCTTCCGCGGGACATACAGCGCAGACAGCACCACGGGTCAACTGAACATGGAGGCAAACATCTCAACGCGTATGGCTTGTCCGCCAGAGTCGCAGCAAGACGTATACATCAACGGACTGAACGGCGCGGCGTCCTATTTGACGCAGGACGGCGATCTCTTTATCGCCCTGCAATTTGACAGCGGCATTATGCAGTTTTCGCCGGTGAGCGAATAGGCGCTATGTCAGCTCCCTGTCTGGGCAAAACAAGAGGCGCTCGTCAACGAGCGCCTCTTGTTTTGCCCAGACTACACTCTTCACATTTTTTGCGCTCTCTCCTTCATCTGCCTTACAATATAGGTTCTTGCGGCTATCTGTTTTCTTCATTGGGAGAGACCCAAGGAGGCTTCTTGTGAACACAATGACAAAGACGCCGGTGAACGGCCACAGTCAATCCGAATCCACCATCCTGACGGGCACCTTTGCCGTCAAGGCTGGCCTGGCGCAGATGTTGAAGGGCGGCGTGATCATGGATGTGGTTACAGCCGAACAGGCGCGTATCGCCGAAGAGGCCGGCGCGTGCGCAGTCATGGCGTTGGAACGAGTGCCGGCCGACATCCGCAAAGATGGCGGCGTGGCGCGTATGAGCGACCCCACCAAGATCAAGGAGATCATCGAGGCAGTCACCATTCCAGTGATGGCCAAGGCGCGCATCGGCCACTTCGTCGAGGCTCAGATTCTTCAGGCCCTAGGTGTAGACTACATCGACGAGAGCGAAGTGCTGACGCCCGCCGACGAAGAGAATCACATCAACAAACACAAATTTACCGTGCCTTTTGTCTGCGGCTGCCGCAATCTGGGCGAAGCCCTGCGCCGCATCGCCGAAGGCGCGGCCATGATCCGCACAAAGGGCGAGGCCGGCACGGGCAATGTGGTGGAAGCAGTGCGTCACGCCCGCACAGTGAACCGGGAACTTCGCCGCCTGCAGACCATGGACGAAGACGAGATGTTCACCTACGCCAAAGAGATTCAGGCGCCCTACGATCTGGTGCGCCAGACTGCGGAGTTGGGCCGTCTGCCCGTAGTGAACTTTGCCGCCGGCGGCGTCGCCACGCCAGCCGACGCCGCGCTCATGATGCAGTTGGGTGTGGATGGCGTCTTTGTCGGATCAGGCATCTTCAAGAGCGGCAATCCGGCCAAACGCGCCCGCGCCATCGTCATGGCCGTCACTCACTACAACGATCCCAAGATTCTGGCCGAGGTGAGCGAAAATCTGGGCGAAGCCATGGTGGGCATCAACCTGGACACCCTGGCCGACAACCAGAAGATGGCCGTGCGCGGTTGGTAGTCGCCCGTTTCTCACTCGAAATTATTTGGATGTGTTCAAAATTGGTTACGGATGGTCATTCCGTACAGCAAACGAACTCTGAAGGCATCCTAATCATCTCTGTCACAGAGAACGTAGGGGACGCAAAGAGATTTTCGACTGCGGTTGTAGCGAAGTATCATTGTTCCCTGCATCTCGTAGAGGCGTCATCACTGGGTATGTGCGATTTTTCTTCTATCGTTATTGGCGTGCTGGCGTTGCAGGGCGCCTTCGCCGAGCACATTGCCATGTTGCGCCGCCTGGGAGCGCACGCCCTGGAGGTGCGCAAGCCAGAGGAGCTGGCCGCCTGTCATGGCTTGATCATCCCGGGCGGCGAGAGCACCAGCATGGGCTTGATCGCTGAACGCTGGGGGCTGGTGCAGCCATTGCGCGTCTGGGTGCGCAGCGGTCGCCCCACCTGGGGCACTTGCGCCGGCATGATTCTATTGGCGGAACGAGCCGCCGGACAGAAACAGGGCGGTCAACCGTTGTTGGGCGGGCTGGACGCCACCGTCAATCGCAACTTCTTTGGCCGCCAGGTGGACAGCTTCGAGACTATGCTCGAGGCGCCCGCGCTGGGTGACGCGCCGGCGCCGGCTGTCTTCATCCGTGCGCCCGCCATCACCCAAATCGGCCCCCATGTGGAGCCTTTGGCCCGATTGGAGAGTGGGAGCGGTCACGTCTTCGTGGCGGTGCGCCAGGGGGCGATCCTGGCTACTGCGTTTCATCCTGAACTGACGAGCGATGATCGCTGGCACAGGCTCTTTCTGGAGATGACGCGCCAATACCAGGCGCAGTCCCTGGTCGAGAGTGTGCAAGCGGAGTGATGACGGCTGAAGTAGTTGGCGTAGCGTGACTGAAGAACGAGCAGAGACCGGCGCGCACATCGCCTATGTCGTCAGCCCGACGATGGGCGACGATGCCCTCAACGCCTTGTTCAGCGCGTCCTGGCTGGAACACCAGTGGACAGCCTTTCAGCCGATACTTTGCCGTAGCCTGGCATACATCTGCGCCTTCTGTGGGGATGCGCTCATCGGTTTCGTCAATCTGGCGTGGGACGGCAGCATCCATGCTTTCCTGCTGGACACAACAGTGCATCCAGCCTGGCGGCGGCGCGGTGTTGGGCGCGAGCTGGTGCGCCAGGCTGCCGCCGTCGCTCGAGAACAGGGGATGCACTGGCTGCACGTTGATTACGAGCCCCAGTGGGCGGCGTTCTATCAAGAATGCGGTTTCACGCCAACACTCGCCGGGCTCATCAGGTTGAACCAAGCGACAACGACGGGTGCTGATGCGGCAAATTGGAAGGGAGGTAAGCAGATGGAGTCTTCACCCAACGAGCGGGAACAGGCGCAGCGGTTGGAAGTGGTGATTGCCCTCAACGACGCCCTCAATCGACGGGACGTGGGGGCCATGATGACCTGCTTCGCCGATGAGTGCGTCTTCGAGAATACCTATCCACCGCCGGATGGAGCGCGCTATGAGGGCCAAGCCCAGGTGCGCGCCTTCTGGGAGGAATTCTTTGGCGCATCGACCCATGCGCACATAGCGACGGAAGAACTCTTTGCCTGCGGCGACCGCTGTGTCATGTTGTGGCGCTACGAATGGCGCAACGCGCAAGGAGAAGCTGGCCACATGCGCGGGGTGGATGTCTATGCCTTTCAGGGCAGCCTGATTTCGCAAAAACTCTCGTATGTGAAGGGTTGACGTTTGGCTGAGTCATCCAGCCGGCCAGACACGCTCCTATTCCGTCGTGATCTCCACCTCCACGCTCATGCCCCAATGCAAGCCGGTTGGCATTGCGTCCAGTGCAATGCGCACAGGGTAGACCACATCGCCGCCGATGGTGGTGGATTGGGGCGCAATGCGCAGCACGCTCCCCCCAATCTCCTGGTTGAGCGGCTTGACAAAAACCGTAACCGCTTGCCCGATTGCCAGCCGCGCCACATCACGCTCGCTCAAATCAGTCGTCTCCACTTGAAGCTCGCTCAGGTCAGCCAGCGTCGCCACCGCCTGCCCAGGCTGCGCCATCTCGCCTACCTCGACGCGCAACGCTGTAACGGTTCCTGTAAACGGGGCGCGCAGCTCGGTGTTGGCGAACTCAGCGCGTGCGCGCTCCACGGCGGCTTCGGCTTCGGCCACAGCCATTCCCGCCACCGCCAGCTCCTCATCGCGCGGGCCGGCGGTCAAGAGATCCAGGGCTGCTTGCGCTGCGGCAACCTTCGCCTCGGCTTCTGCGATCTGACCTTCGCTTGCTGGCGCGTTGAGCCGATCCAGATTGGCCTGCGCCTGCTGCACCTGCGCTCGGTCTGCGGCGACCACGTCTGCCGCCGGGCCGGCGAAAAGAGCGTCATAGCGCGCCTGCGCGGCCTCGTGCTCATTGGTTGCGATTTGGAGCGCGCGACTTTCGGGAAGCGCGCCCACATCCGCGCGCCAGGAAACCTGATTGTAGGCTGATTGCGCCTGCTGCAAGGCCGCCTTTGCATTGGCGAGGGCCGCCAGAGCCTCGATTCGCTGTTCCTCACGTGGACCGGCAAAGGCCTGCTGTAAGCCTGCCTGCGCCGCCGCCAGATTGGCGCGCGCTGCCGCAAGCTCTTCGGGGCGAGCGCTCTCTTGTAGCTGGGCCAGCAGCGCCTGTGCGCCATCCACCGCAGCTTGCGCCGCCGCGATCTCCTGAGGGCGCGGGCCAGCCTGCAATTCAGCCAAGCGCGCCTGCGCGCGGAAGAGCGTCCCCTGGGCTTGGGTCAGCGCTGCACGCGCGGGCGTATTCTCCAATGCCGCCAGGAGCGTACCCGCGCCCACCCGGTCGCCCACTGCGGTCTGCAGACGCTCCACCCGCCCGGCCACGGGAAAGCTCAGCGTTGCGCTGCGTTTGGGCAGGACGACGCCAGATGCTTTGGCTGGACTGCCATTGGGCAACAAGCTGATGGCTGGCAAGGGTGTGGCAGCCGGCATAGGCGTGGGTGGCTCCTGCTGGTTGCATCCGACCAAAAACAAGACGAACAGCGCAAGGATTGCTTTGCGCCAGATGAATGCGTGCATCAGTCATCTCCAGCCATGGCCAGGCCATCGTTGACCACGCGGCCATCGCGCAGCTCAACGATGCGCCGGGCGAATTTCATGACGCGCGGGTCATGGGTGGCAAAGATGAAAGCAGCGCCTGTCTCGCGATTAAGACGCTGCATGATCTCCATTGCCTGCTCGCCGTTGGCCGTATCCAGGTTGGCCGTAGGCTCGTCAGCCAGCACCATGAGGGGGCGAGGGGCAAGGGCGCGGGCAATGGCAACGCGCTGCTGCTCACCGCCGCTCAGTTGGTCTGGGCGATGGCGCGCGCGGTCAGAGAGACCTACGGCATTCAGGAGCTCCAGAACGCGCGCCCGGCGCTCTTTGGCAGGGACGCCGTTGAGCAGCAGGGGCAACTCCACGTTTTCATAGGCGTTGAGCACCGGCACCAGGGCGAAAAACTGAAAGATGAACCCGATGACCTCACGGCGTAGATCGGCTCGTTGATTGGCGCTAAAGCGCGTGACATCCTGCCCGTCGATGCGCACAGTCCCTTGATTGGGACGATCCAGGCAGCCAATGAGCTGGAGCAACGTAGTCTTTCCTGAACCCGACGGCCCGACCAGCGCGGTGAACTCGCCCGCTGCGATTTCGAGGCTTACGCCATCCAGCGCTCGCGTCTCGATGGCGCCGATGCGATAGCTCTTGGTGACATTGTCCACTTCGATTACGGCCATGAAGGCGCTCGACTTTCTGTTCCGCAGCTACGAATTTTTCTGAACATTCTATGTTGCCCGCAACGCTTCCACCGGCTCCAACCGGGCGGCATACCAGGCGGGATAGAGCGACGCCAGCACAATGATCGCCAGGGTCCAGAAGGACAGCTTCGCCATGGTCTCTGGTACAAAGCGGGCGCGCATGACATCGCCAATGGCAATGCCGGGCGACGCCGCGCCCATGTCGCCAGTGGCAATGCCCACCTGCGCCAGATAGACAATGCCGAGGCTGCCGATGCCGACGCCGACAATGACGCCGAGCAGGCCCAGGATGCACGCCTCCATCAGAAACATCCCCATGATCTGCCGTCCCTTCATCCCTAACGCGGCCAGGATGCCCATCTCGCGGATGCGCTCGAAAACAGACATGAGCAGCGTATTGGCGATGATCACGGCCACGATGAGCATGACGATGGCGTCGAGAATGACATAGAAACTCATGGCGCTCTCGACGGCGTCCAGGGCCAGTCGATTCAGCTCTTGCCAGGTAAACGCCGAAAGGCCTGGCGCTTGCAGACTGGCGGCAGTCTGGGCGGCGGCCTCTTCCTCGTTGAGCAGCATGACGATTGCGCTGGCGCGCCCTTCGGTGCGTGTGAGCGCCTGCGCCTTGGCCAGCGGCATGAAGACCGCGCTTTCGTCATAGGCGGCCACACCTGTGGAAAACAAGCCGCGAATAGTGAAGACTGCCTCTTCTGGCTCGCCGTTAGCGTCGATGACTGTCAGGCTCACGTTTTGATCGACGCCCAACCCCAAGTTGTCCGCCAGGCGCTTGCCCAGCAAGATGCCGCTGCGATCATCGGGCGTCAGATAAGCGCCAGCTAGAGTACCCTGCTGGATGGGTGCATGAAACTGGGCTGCCGGTTCGATGCCGTAGATGCGCAGACCGACTGACTCATCGCGCGTGCTGAGGATGCCGTTCACCCACAGCACCGGCGCAGCCGCGCTCACCCCGGCGAGAGCCTGGGCCTGGGTCGCCAGCTCATTCGGGTCCTTGAGCAGGTCTTTCCATTGCAGACTCACCTTTTGTTCCTGATAGGAATCGGCGCGCACCTGTACATGGCCGGTCTGCAGACGGATGCTGTTTTCCATCGCGTCGCTCATCACGCCGGCGATGAAGCCGTTGAGCACGATAAGCAGCCCCAGACCCAGGGCCACGGCCATGAGGGTCAAGATCGACCGTCGCCGATTGCGCCCCAGATCGCGATAGGCGATCACCCACAGTCTCATGAATGTCATGGCGCCTCTCTCCCTATTCGCCTAAGCGCGCCCACTGTCCATGCTCGCATTTTCCACTCGGTCGCGGCCTACACATGGTGGAGCGCCTGGGCTGGCTCTTTGCGGCCTGCCTGCCATGCCGGGTAGAGCGAGGCAAGCGCAGCGATGATCGCAACCACTACGCCACGGACGATGATGGATGTCGCATCGACGCTGGGATAAAGACGGTCGCCCATGAGCGCGGTGATCTCCCCCATGCCCGATGCGAAGGAAAAGCCGATCCCCACACTGGCGACAGCCATGAGCAGCGCAGCGCCCAGCGCGCAACCCACCACTGCGCCCACCACACCGATGAGCGTCCCTTCGATCAGGAAGAGGTTCATGATTTGTCGTCCCTTCCAGCCCAATGCGGCCAGCACACCCATCTCACGCGTACGTTCGAAGACGGCCATCAGCTGCAAATTCAGGATGCCGATGCTGGCAATGAGCACCACGATCAGGCCGAAGACCGATGTGAAGACCTGCTTGGCGTCCATGGTCTCGCGTATCTCGGGGCGCAGCGTAGCCCACGAGTCAACCTCGTAGGCAGGCAATGCGTCTTGCAGTCGCGCCATCACGGCCGCCTCTTGCGCCACGTTGGTCAGTGTAATTGCCACTTCGGTCGCCTGGCCGCGCAGATTGTAAAGATCCTGGGCCTCGGGCAGCGTCATGAAGACGACGCCCCTCTCCAAGTCAGGCGCGCGCAGGTCGAAGATTCCCACCACCGTCATAGTGCGCTGGCGCATGGTCTCTTGTTTGCTGTGTCCCAATAAGCTGATGCGGTCGCCCACGTTCGCCTTGATCAGATCGGCCAGTCCCTTGCCAATGACGACCGCATCGCCTTCATCGTCGAGGAGGAAGCGCCCCTGGACGATGTTTTCCGCCTGGATGCTATGGGGCGCCTCGGCGCCCGGCTCGATGGCTGTGATCACCACAGGGAAGGCGCCTTCGCGGCTGTTCACCAAGCCGCCTGTCTGGATGCGCTTGACGGCCGCTGTCACCTCTGGTTGCGTCTGGGCCGCCTGAACCACTGCGTCGGCGTCGGCCAACGGAAGCAAGGGGAGGCGATGCACTTTCTCGCGGTAACCAGGCGCGTGGACCTGAATGTTGCCCCCATAGACGCGCACGGCGTTGCCAAAGATGGCCTGATCCGAACCCTTGATGATGCCGTCGAAAAAGAGCAGCAAGATCAAGCCGAGAACGATGGCGATGAGCGCGATGATGGTGCGTCGCCAGTTGCGCCACATATTGCGCCATGCCATTTTGATTGACGAGTTCACAATCACCTCCCCATGAGACCAATGTCACGGTTCGAGCCAGTGCCTGATCTGGTCGTACTGAAGAATCTGTATCGAACCAGGCTGCGCACCTAACATCCGCTCTACGCCCGACTGATAGGCGGCGACGTGGCGATCCAGGCTGGCGAGCCTGTCTATACCCGGTTCATGAGTGAGCAGCAGATGATTGAGCGAATTGGAGAGCGCCTGCCCCATCTCCAGCAGAATCTGTGCGCTTTCGTCTGGAAAGTCGACGTCATAGACGCCCTCGTTCACGCCCTGGCGGATCACTTCCGCCAGCAACGGCGTGATTGCGCGCAGCGTGCCTTGCCACATCTTGACCCGCAGCAACACATTCTCATCGCGCATCATGACGCGCAGCAGTTCCAAAAAGAACTCTTTGTTAGAGAGCTTCCAGGCGCCCATGTCGCGAAAGATACGGTTGAACTTTGTTGTTGCATCAAGTGACGCATCCGTCACGAGAGGCGCGACGAGATGTACGGCCTGCGCCAGCGACCGGTCGATCAGGGCATCGAGCAGATCGCCTTTGGAGCGGAAGTAGTGATAGAACAACCCCTTCGCCACACCCATGGCGCTGATGATGTCCTGGATCGTGGTTTGATCATAGCCTTTCTGATAAAAAAGGCGCTGGGCCACGTCCAGAAATTCAGTATATCGTTCGTCAAACTCCTTGACGTTGCGGGGCATGTTCCCTCTGATCTCTACTGACTGACCGTCAGTCAATAGCGACAGTATAGACCGATTTTCATCGCTTGTCAAGCGTTTCTGTTTTGACATATCTGTTTTTTCCATGCGGCCAGGATCGATCATTTGTGCTATACTGAAACGTGTTTTTGTCGCAGCCCAAGGACTGCCTGATTACTCGCCAAGTTGGCAATTCATGCGTCGCCAGTCACTCGTGACCCATGGATTTAATGGGTGGCGGCGATATGACGAGCCAATTTGGAGACCAGTAGAAGGTGCTTCATCATCCATGCTGCATGAACTGCACATTCGCAATTTCGCCATCATTGACGACCTGCATCTCTATTTTGGGCCGGGGTTGAACATCCTCACGGGCGAAACAGGCGCAGGCAAGTCCATCATCATCGACGCTATCGGCCTGTTGTTGGGCGACCGCGCCGCAGCAGAGTGGGTGCGCGCCGGGACCGACATGGCATCCATCGAAGCGACCTTTGCCTTGCCGCCAGCAGGCGACGCGGCGGATGAGGTGCGCCGCCTGCTGGCGGCGGAAGGGCTGGATGACCCGGATGCGCCTGAGTGGCTCATGCTGGGCCGCGAAGTGCGCTTGAACGGACGCAATGTCTGCCGGGTGAATGGTCGGGCAGTCAGCCTGCAGATGGTGGCGGAGATTGCCAGCAACCTGATCGATATCCATGGCCAGGGCGAACATCTGAATCTGTTGCGCCCCAAGACCCACGTTCATCTGCTCGATCGTTTCGCCAATCTACTGCCTTTGCGCAAGCAGGTTGCGACCGAGGTGGCGGCTCTACGCGGTGTGCGCAACGAGCTGCAGCGCCTGCGCCAGGATGCCCGCACGGTGGCCCAACGTTTCGACCTGCTTAGCTTTCAGACGGAGGAAATTGCGCTGGCGCGTCTACAGCTGGGCGAGGACGGCGAACTGGAGAGCGAACGCCGCCGTCTGGCCAATGCCGAAACGCTGCTAAAGTTGGCCCAGGCTGCCGAAGCGATCCTGAGTCGGGGCGATGGCGACATGCCGGGCGCGCTCGATCTGGTGGGCGAGGCCGTGGGGCGTATTGAGAAACTGGCGCGCATCGACCCGGACATGCAGAACGCAGCCAACGACGGACAGGCTTTGTTGGAGCAGCTCGGTGATCTGGCGCGCACCCTGGAAGACTACGCCGATTCGTTGGAATTCAACCCGGAGCGGCTGACAGAAGTGGAAGAGCGGCTCGAGCTGATCGCCAACCTGAAGCGCAAATATGGCGACTCCATCGAGCAGATCAACGCATTTGGCGCGGCAGCCCAAAAAGAACTGGACGAGTTGAGCAACTGGGAGGCCAAGACCGCCGACCTGGAAAAGCGCGAAGAGACGTTGCTGGGCAAGATCGGCAAGCTGGCGGCAGAGCTGAGCAGCCAACGCACAGTCGCCGGCGAACGGTTGAGCCGCGCCGTAGAGCAAGAGCTGGCGGACCTGAAGATGAGCCGCGCCCGCTTTGGCGTGGCGGTCGAGCAAACGGCGCGCAGCGACGGCGCGATCTTGCCGGATGGGCGTCGCGTTGCCTTCGACAGCACCGGCGTCGACCAGGTGGAATTTCTGATCAGCGCTAATCCGGGTGAGCCGCTCAAACCCATGGCCAGGGTAGCCTCTGGCGGCGAAACGGCGCGGCTGATGCTGGCGCTCAAGGGCGTACTCACCCACGCCGACGCAACACCCACGCTCATCTTCGATGAGATCGACCAGGGCATCGGCGGGCGCGTGGGCGCCATCGTGGGGCAAAAGCTATGGATGCTCACCGGCCAGAAAGCCGCGCAGGAGAACGGCGCAGTCATGCATCAGGTGCTCTGCATCACCCACCTGCCCCAACTGGCGGCTTTTGGCGATTGTCATTTCACAGTGGGCAAGCAGGTGCGCCTGGTGGATGGAGAGGAGCGCACCAACACAGTGGTGCAGACGCTGACGGACGAAGAGCGTGTGGCCGAGCTGACGGCCATGCTCGGCGCGCTATCGGAGGCCGGACGTCGTTCGGTGGAAGAGATGCTGGCCGACGTGGCGACGGTGAAGGCGTGAGCAGGCCATGCCGACCAATTTCTACCGGCGCACCGCCTACCGTCTTTCTGAGCAGCCTGTGCCCAACTGCTTTCTCAAGCTGGACGAACACTTCGACCGCGCTCTGTCCGTTACCCAGCGGCGAGGCGCTACGACGCACATCGCCATCTTGCTGGCGGAGAGCGTCTGCGCACGCATGGCTGATGTGGAAATGTTCGCTTTTCTCATGGAAGACGCCCGCAAGCGCCACCGTCTGGAACGCGACGGCGAGAGCAAGGCGGCGATCCTGACGCGGTCGTTTATGATTGGCTATCTGGGCGCCGCACGCGCCTTGCTGGACAGCGGCGCCAATGTGCTGGCGACGCTCTATCACTTTGCTGGGGAACGGGCGGAACGCAGTTTTGTCCATCCCGCATTCTGGCAGCAGTTTGTTGCGTGTGCGCCCAATGTTCATCGTCGCTATCACCCCCTGCGCCTTTTTTTCAACGAGGTGAACCGCTGGTGTGCGGAGACGACAGACCGCATTCCGCCACTGGAAGCCAACCAGTCGATCTTCGGCGTCTATCCCAGCCGCGACTCTCACATGAAAGTCTTGGACGAGGCGCTCGTGGATTTGGTGCATCTGCCAGGCGAGAGCCGGCCGCTGGCCTGGATCGATCCGTTACAATTGCATGACCGCTGGAAGCCACAGTTTCTTGGCCTGTGCGAAAAACTCTGCCAGGAGATCGAGACGAACGTATAGAATGTTGACACGCTCCGCCATGAGTCAGTAGAATTTAATCATGACTAAAATTGATTCATCGGCGGACTCGAAGACGTTGACGCCGGCGCACGAAGACTATATCAAAGCCATCTATACGTTGCAGTCCCAAGGAATCAAGGTCAACAATTCGGCTTTGGCGAGCCATCTGGATGTGTCGCCGGCGTCCACCACCAACATGGTGAAGCGGCTGGCTGAGTTAGACCTGGTGATCTATGAACCGTATCAGAGCATTGCCTTGACCGAGGCAGGCGTGCGTGTGGCGCTGGAGGTGCTTCGCCATCACCGACTCCTGGAGCTTTATCTCCACAAAAAACTCAATCTACCCTGGGATCAAGTGCACGACGAGGCGGAAAAGCTGGAGCATGTCATCAGCGAAGCATTGGAAGACGCCATCGCTGCGGCGCTGGATGACCCAACGGTCGACCCGCATGGCGACCCCATCCCCACCAAAGATGGACAGATCGGCGCAGTGATCGGCGCGCCACTCACTGTCATCGAGCTGGATCGACCCTATCGGGTGGTGCGCGTGTTGGTGCAGGACCCAAACCGCCTGGCCTACCTGGGTTCGTTGGGTCTCTATCCTGACGCCGTTGTTATATCGTTGGAGAGGGCGCCTTTCGACGGACCGCTGCTTGTGGAAGTGGATGGTGACCAGCACGCATTGGCCCACGAGATGGCGGGGCAGATCCTGGTGGTGAAGGCATGAGAGCATGGATTGAACTATGGCGCTGAGCATTGGCATTGTTGGCCTGCCCAATGTGGGCAAGAGCACAACCTTCAACGCATTGACCGAAACGCAAAACGCACAGGTCGCCAATTACCCGTTTTGCACCATCGAGCCAAATAAGGCTGTCGTGGCCGTGCCCGATCCACGTCTGGAGAAGTTGGCTGCTTTGGTCAAGCCAGAACGGATCATCTCCACGACCGTCGAGTTCGTCGACATCGCCGGGCTGGTGCGAGGGGCGAGCAAGGGTGAGGGGCTTGGCAACCAGTTTCTGGCCAACATCCGTGACACTGCGGCCATCGTCCAGGTGGTGCGCTGTTTCGACGACCCGAATGTCATTCACGTGTCGGCCCAGCCAAGCCCACGCGACGACATAGAGGTGATCAACCTGGAGTTGATCCTGGCCGACTTGCAACAGATCGACAACAAGCTGGACAAATTGGCGCGTCAGGTGAAGGGCGACCGCAAACTCCAGCCCGTCTACGAGCTGGCGCTGGAACTGAAGACCTTGCTTGAAGCCGGGAAACCGGTGCGCGCCTATCCCGACCGAGAGGGCGAGGTCTATCAGGCGCTCAATCACGAGATGCGCTTTCTCACCGGCAAAACTGTTATCTATGTGGCAAACGTGGATGAAGAATCGCTGGTGGATGAGAACGGCTATGTCCAGGAGGTGCGCGCTGTTGCCGCGGAAGAGGGCGCGCAGGTGGTGAAGCTGTGCGCCAAGCTGGAAGAAGAAATGGCCGGCATGACGGACGGCGAGCGTCATGAATTTCTGGAATCGTTGGGCGTCCATGAAAGCGGCCTGGAGCAGGTGATTCACCTGGGTTATCGCGCGCTGGGGCTGATCACCTTTTTCACTGCCGGGCCAAAAGAGGTGCGCGCCTGGACTGTGCGCAAGGGGGCCAAGGCGCCCCAGGCGGCCGGCGTCATTCACACAGATTTCGAGCGCGGCTTCATCCGCGCCGAGGTGATCTCTTATGAAACCTATATCCGCCTGGGCGGCGAACATGCGGCCAAACAGACGGGCGAGTTGCGCATCGAAGGCAAAGAATACGTTGTTCAGGACGGCGACGTAGTGCATTTTCGCTTCAACGTGTGAGTGACGCGTTCCCCCATATTGACAGGGTTTCAACTGCCCATGATAGAATGATTGATGCAGAATGTTGGGAAACGAGACAGCCGTTTTTAAGAGCAGCGTGAAAGAGCAATTAACGGCGACTTCTTCTCCTTCCCATTTCAATCCATTTTCAACATCCGGAGGTATTTCTATGCAAAGCAAGATTTTTCGCGTCATGATTCTGGTTGTCATCATGACGATGTTGGTTGGTCTGGCGGCGGCCTGCACGCCCGGCGCTGCACCCAGCGCAGCGCCAGAAGAGGCTGCCAGCGAAGCAACAGCAGCGCCAGAAGGCGGCGAGGCGGCGCCGGAGGGCGGAGCGCCAGCCGTGGGCATCGTGCTCCCGACCAAGGACGAGCCTCGCTGGATTCAGGACGAAGCGCGCTTCAAGGAATTGCTGGGCACAGCAGGTGTGCCGGTGGAGATTCTCTTTAGCCAGGGCGATTCTGCGAAAGAGAAAGCCAATGTCGAGTCTCTGCTCACCAAAGGCGTGAAGGTGATCATCCTCACCCCACATGACGGCGCGGCCGCAGCAGCGGCAGCTCAGGCGGCCCGTGATGCGGGCGTCAAGGTCGTTTCTTATGACCGACTGATCCTGGGCACCGACGCGGTGGATTACTATGTGACCTTCGACAGCAACGCCGTGGGCGAGGCTCAGGGCCAGTATCTGATCGACAAGGCCACGGGCACGGGCAACCCGCTCTATCTCTATGCTGGCGCTGCCTCGGACAACAACGCCTTCCTTTTCTTTGAGGGCGCCTGGAAGGTCTTGCAGCCCAAGATCGTCGACGGCACGTTCGTCATCAAGAACTCCAGCGAAGCGATCGCCTTGCAGGACAAAGCCGAGTTGACCCGCGATGAGATGGCCAAGATCATCGGCCAGATCACCACCAACTGGGACTTCAACACAGCCAAGAGCCTGGCCGAGGCCAATCTGACTGTGGCGACGCCGGAAGACAAGGGCAACGTCTTCATCCTGGCTCCGAATGACGGCACCGCCCGTGCTATCGCCGACGCGTTCGCCGCAGACACCGATGTGGCCAGCTATGTGGTCACCGGTCAGGATGCCGAGAAGGCCTCTATCCAGTACATCATCGACGGCAAGCAGTCTATGACCGTGCTCAAGGATGTGCGCACATTGGCTGCCGACGCTATCGCTGCAGCCACCGCCTATCTCAATGGCGAGACGCCGCCCCAGACGAACACTTACAATAACGGCGTCATTGATGTACCGGCCAAACCGTCAGAGGTGATCGCGGTTGACAAGGAGAATGTCAAGGCCGCCATCATTGACTCGGGTTACTGGCCCGCCAGCGATTTCACCGGTCTGCAATAAACTCGCAACCAACTGATCGGACCAAGAACAGTGATGACTACAATCATCACTGTTCTTTTCTTTCCCCCGTTCCTTCCTCATCCTATCCAAAACGGCTGGAGGCGCAATGACTACTCCAATTCTCGAAATGAGAAACATCACCAAAACCTTTCCAGGAGTCAAGGCGTTGGACAATGTCAGCTTTCGCGTTGCGCCCAATGAGATCCACTGCCTGGTTGGTGAGAATGGCGCTGGCAAGTCCACTTTGATGAAAGTGTTGAGCGGCGTTTATCCCCACGGCGCGTACAGCGGTGACATTCTTTTTGGCGGAGAAGTGCAGCAATTTCGTGGCATCAGCGACAGTGAAAAGGCTGGCATCGCCATCATCTATCAAGAACTGGCGTTGGTTCCCGAGATGACGGTCTATGAGAACATCTTCTTGGGGCATGAAGTTCGCAAGGGCTTTCTGGTCGACTGGAATGAGACGATTCGCAGATCCAGTGAGATGTTGCGCAGAGTCCGGCTCAACGTCAACCCGGCGGCAAAGGTAAAGGACCTGGGCGTAGGCAAGCAACAGTTGATCGAGATCGCGAAGGCGTTGAGCAAAGATGTCAAGCTCTTGATCCTGGATGAGCCGACCGCGGCGCTGAACGAAGATGACAGTGAGAACTTGTTGAACCTTTTGCGCGACCTGAAAGACCACGGCGTGACATGCATCATGATCTCGCACAAGTTGAAGGAGGTCATCTCGATCGCCGACACGGTGACAGTCCTGCGCGATGGTCAGACAGTGTGCACACTGGATGCGCATAAAGGGGAAGTTTCGGAACCGGTGCTCATCAAACATATGGTGGGTCGCGAAATCGAGAACATCTACCCCAAACGCGAGCACAAACGCTCAGAAGAAGTGGTGTTCGAGGTCAGGGATTTGAGCGCGCACAGCCAGACGCTCGGTCGGGATGTCCTCAAAGACATCAGCCTGCAGGTCAAGAAAGGCGAGATCGTTGGGATTTCCGGCTTGATGGGTTCAGGACGCACTGAACTCGCCTTGAGCATTTTTGGCAATCCGACAGGATTTCAGCTCCACGGCGACGTCTATGTCAATGGCGAAAAGAGGGTCTTCCACCGACCTGAAGAAGCCATTCGGGCCGGCATTGCCTATGTCACTGAAGACAGGAAAGCCAAGGGGTTGATCCTGATTCAAGATGTGAAACAGAACATCACCCTCGCCAACCTGCGAGAGATCGCCAGAAGCGGGGTTGTGGACAGCAATGCGGAAGTGAAAGTTGCCAACGAGTACCGGGTCAGCCTCAACGTGCGCACGCCCAGCGTCGAGCAAAAGGTTGGCAACTTGAGCGGCGGCAATCAACAGAAGGTGTCGTTGGGCAAGTGGCTTTTTGTCAAGCCCAATGTTCTGATTCTGGATGAACCAACGCGCGGCATCGACGTCGGCGCCAAATACGAGATTTACACGCTGATGAATGGCCTGGTGGAACAAGGCATGAGCATCATCATGATCTCGTCTGAACTGCCCGAGGTGTTGGGAATGAGCGACCGGATTTATGTCGTTGCTTCCGGGAAGATCACGGGCGAACTGCCAATTCAAGAAGCAACCCAAGAAAAGATCATGCAACTGGCAACCAGTTGAGGAGACCGACCATGTCTTTCTTCAATGACTTACAGAGAGTCTTGCGCCAGAATGTCCGCGAATATGGAATGTTCATTGCCCTATTCGTGATCATGGGGATTTTCACCGTCCTGACAGATGGCTTGTTCATCTCCGCCCGCAATATCAGCAACTTGATCAACCAGACAGGTTACATTGCCGTGTTGGCGGTCGGCATGACCCTGGTCATCGTCATCCGCCACATTGATCTGTCAGTTGGCTTTTTGGCAGGCTTCCTGGGCGCGGTCGCGGCCATTGCTCTGGTGCAGTGGATGCTGCCCGTAATTGCGGTCGTTCCGCTGGTGCTGGCGCTCGGCGTGGTTGGCGGGCTGATCACAGCCTTTTTGGTGGCCTATTTCGGCATCCCTTCCTTTGTCGCCAGCCTGGCCGGATGGCTGATCTATCGCGGTCTCCTCTTACAAGTGACCATGGGCACCGGCACGATCATTATCCCAGATGCGGCTTTCAACGCCATCGGCAACGGGTTTATCCCTGATATTCCAGGTTTCAGCGAGTTTTCTGGGCACAAATTGACGCTGATCCTGGGAGGGATTGCCATCATCCTGTTTATCATCAGTCAATTCAGAGAACGCCGCACGAAGCTGGCTTATGGTTTCGAGGTGCTGCCCAAATCCATCTTCACCCTCAAGCTAATTTTCGTCTCGGTGCTTCTTGGCCTGGTCACCTGGGTATTGGCGGGATATAACGGCCTCTCCTGGACAGCGGTCATTGTGCTGTTGGTCGTGGGCATCTATCAGTTCATCACGACGCGCACGGTCCTGGGGCGTCACATCTATGCAGTGGGCGGCAACCCAGAGGCCGCAGAACTGAGCGGCATCAGCGTCAAGCGCATCACCTATGTGGTGTTCGGCTCCATGGGTTTACTGGCTGCGCTCTCCGGCATCTTGTTCACATCGCGCCTGCAGTCGGCTACGACAACGGCTGGCACCCTCTTCGAGCTGGACGCCATCGCCGCGGCCTATGTGGGCGGCGTCTCGGCGGCCGGCGGCGTGGGCAGCGTCTTCGGGTCGCTCATTGGCGCGTTGGTGATGGGTTCTCTGACCAGCGGCATGAACCTGATGGGTGTGGACATCTCGATTCAGTACATCGCCAGAGGTCTCGTGCTGGCCGCGGCCGTCATCTTCGACGCCGCCACCCGCCGCCGTGGTGGATGAGCATTACCACCGTAGGTGCGGCTCCGGGCCGTACAGGCATCATCGCCGAGAGTGATACTATTCAGCAGGTTGCAGTACGGGCATGAGGTGGGCGACGAACGAAGCTGGTATTATGAAACAATGGCGCTCCGCCGCCCACCTCGCGCCCCTACATCAGAATGAGTGACTGAATAGTTCCTCGTTCAGATCGATTCTCCGATCAACTCGCGCCAGGTGTGGCGCGCTTGCCAGCCCAACCGTTCCTTGATGCGCGCTGAACTGACCATGGACTCGTTGCTCTTCAGGCCAGCCACCAGCGGGGCAAAGGCCGGATCGAGCCGCGGCAGCAGAGTGTGCAGCGACTCGCGACAGAAGGCGTCGTCTGCGCCCACATTGAACACCTCATCCTGAATCAGCTCCGCCGGCGCTTCCGCGATCATCCGAAACACGACAGCCAGGTCGCGCGCATCGATGTAGGCAAAGAGGCCGCCTTTCCACACCGTGGGCGACGTCAGCATGTGGCGCAGAACGTTCCTGTCCATTTCGGGGTCGATGACCCACGGCGGGCGCACCGAACAGACGCGCATCCCGTTGCGCCGGTGATAGGCATGGGCGATCTGTTCACCCACCATCTTCGACAATCCATAGCAGTCCTGGGAAAGGTCGGCGCTCTCTTCGGTCAGTGGCAGCGCGCTGGGCAGGAAAAGGCGGTGGTGGTAGGCGAAGCCATAGGCGCTGTGGCTGCTGGTGGAAACCACCAGAGGCACACCCGTCAGCGCGGCGGCCTCATGGATATTGAATGTGCCCATGACGTTGGTGCGAAAGACCGTTGTGCTTGGGTGGTAACGCGGGCTGGGGATGGCTGAGAGATGGACGATTGCATCCATGCCAACGCACAATTCCACCAGGTCGCTCAACACTTCATGGTCGCCTGTGCGATAAGACACATCACGCAGGCGCGGCGCTGGCAACGCGCGATCAAAGGCAATGACCTCGTGACCTGCGTGGCTGAACTCTGAAACAGTGTAACGTCCCACCAAACCGGCGCCGCCGGTCACTAGAATACGCATGGAATTCTCCCCGTGTTTGAATGATGGAAAAGCAAAAACGGAAGCAGTATAGCATTGGGCAATAACACTTTGGCAAGCTCTCAACACGCTTCGACTCCAAGAGTGTGCTGTTATACAATGGTGTTCTTTGTTCAGGAGATGTAACTGTGCAACCCGCTGAATAGGCGCCGGGAGACGCCCTATCAGATTGGAGGGAAGCAGCATGTCAATGCGCACACCAACTATCGAAGCCGAATTGGAGGCGACGAATGGCGGCTACGTCGAGCGCGAGAAGGTGTTGGGCAGCTTCGTGCCCGAGGACCTCTACTGGGAGGAATACTATTGTCTCTACGAGCCGTTGCCGCGGCCAGACGGCGTGATTCGCTCGTCGGTGTTGCCGGGCTTTCAGTTTCGCATGCGTGACCTCTACGACCAGCCTGATCCGTCCCACCTGATCCACGACCCTGTCTACATGTCCTACATCTCGCCCCGTGTGTGCGCCGAGCGTCAGCTTGTCGAATGGGAGCGTCAGCGCGCCGAACAAGCCGAAGCCCAGCTACAGGGGGAGCGCCGACGCAACGAACAGGAACGCCGCCGGAACGAACTACTCGCTAATCTGCTCAGGTTGGCGGGAATCATCCCTCCCGATTGATTGCGGTCGGGCCGCGTAATCCGCCAGCCGTCGCAGCTCCTCCTTATACAACTTGTGTGCGATCATGGTCTTGATGCGCACATCCAGCCAACCTGCCAGTCCTGCCGCCTGGGGAAACCACGTGTCGAACGTAACGCGGGTGCGTCGACCGCTGTCCAGCGAATCGAAGGTGAAAATAGTGTATTGACCGGTGTCCAGATCGGTCTCTTTGAGGACGCGCCCTGGCTCCGGTTCGCTGATCGAGTGGCGAAATGGGTAGTTCTTGCCCCAAATCTTGATGCTCCCTCGCGTGATCGTGCCGGCGCCTACGCCGCCCTGTTCCACGATGAGGGGGCCGAAAGCGCCGGGCGGCAGAATGGCAGGATGGCCGACACGGTAGTCGGCGACGATTGCGTAGAGGGTTTCAGGCGAGGCGTCTATCTCTAGCGCCTCTTGCATGTGATGCATTGAGGACATCGAGTTTTTCTCCGTTTTGTTTTGTCGCATGATTTCTTTGACCGTTGGGCCAAGTATATATCGGGGCGGCATCGCGCACGGTGTCTCTTTTTGTCACAAAAAGCGCTACTCTCATGAACTTTTCATGTCGAAGTGGTTGGATCAGCCTCAAAGTTGCCTTGTAGGCATAATTCCAGATTTGCGCCTCCCCCAACAGGAGTGGTAGTATTCTGGCGCTTGTGACATGTACCAAAAAGAATCGACGCCAGGGGGAGCGCGCACTGCGCTTCGCGTGATTATCCGAACTGCACCCGTGGGTATACGATTCTGAGAGTCGCTCGCGAACCGCCAATTCGATTTACAATATACGGTCTTTCAGGAGAGCAGGCCGATCTAGGATGCCAAGGCTACGGCACTCTCGTCCAGATACGCCACGTTCGCCGGCCTCGATGCCTTTCCTGCGTAACATGTGTTTGCTTCAGCAACGTTGCTTCACCGATCTTGCGAAGGAAGCGACTACGTTGCTGTTCGATATTGAACCAATCACAAGGAGAAAAAGATGAGCAGTCTATCCCGACGTCAATTCTTGCGTTTGTCGGCTGGCGTGGCCGGCCTGGGCGTGATGGCGGCGTGCGCACCGGCTGGCGCGCCTGCCCCTTCCGGCGCCGCCGATACGGGCGCGTCAGCCGAGCCGGTGGAGATTATCTTTTGGTGGTGGGATGATGCAGGCAATATCTGGGCCGA
This sequence comes from uncultured Caldilineaceae bacterium, assembly GCA_964560495.1. GTDB lineage: Bacteria > Chloroflexota > Anaerolineae > Caldilineales > Caldilineaceae > UBA5069. The sequence goes on along the minus strand of CAZLMM010000003.1, from coordinate 39,197 downwards.
CGGTTACGCCCAGGTCAACCCCAACGTCAAAGTGACCTTTGTCAACACACCTTTCGCCGACGCCCATGACAAGCTGTTGACATCCTTTGCTGCCGGCAGCGGCGCGCCCGATGTGGCCTCCATTGAGATCGGACGTGTGGGCGGCTTCACTGCCAAGGGCGGTCTGGTGGACTTGAAGGAGCAATTCGACGCCGGTCAGTTCGAGCAGGACATGGTGAAGTACAAGTGGACGCAAGGCTCCACGGAAGATGGCCGCCTGGTTTGTATGCCGTGGGACATTGGCCCGGCAGGCGTGTGGTATCGCACTGACCTCTTCGAAGCCGCTGGCTATCCGACGGAGCCGGCTGAAGTCGAGGCCATGATCGGCGGTGCAGAGCACACCTGGGATGATTTCTTTGCCTTTGCCAAGGAGTTCAAGGAAAAGAGCGGGGGCAAGACCTCTCTGTTCGCCGACGCCGGCACGGACATCTACGGCGCAACCTATCGCCAACAGGGTGAGGGCTATCAGGAAGGCAACAAGATCCTCATCATCGAAAAGGCCACCCGCCCCTTCCAGCTGGCCGACCAGGCGCGGCGCGAGGGGATCGACGCCGACATTCCATGGTGGGGCGCCGAATGGGATGCCGGTTTGAGCGACAACGCCTTTGCCGGTATGGTCATCGCCGCATGGATGCAGGGCGGCCTCACCCGCAACCACCCGGACCTGGTGGGCAAGTGGCGCGTCATCCATGCGCCAGAGGCCAACTACAACTGGGGCGGCTCCTTCACCGCCATCCCGGCCCAGGGCCAACACCTGAACGAGGCGTGGGATTTCATGAAGTGGTCGTGCTGCACCGCCGAGGGCCAGAACATGCTCTTCAAGGCGACCGGCGTCATGCCGGCCTACAAGCCCGCCTGGCAGGATCCTTTCTACAGTGAGCCGGTGGAATTCTTTGGCGGCCAACCCGTCTTCCAGATTTGGACCGAGATCGCCGACAACATCCCAGCTATCTTCCGCACACCCAATGACGTGCAACTCGACGACATTGTCGGCGCAGAACTTACGCTGGTGCTGCAAGAGGGCAAGGATCCCGTGCAGGCGGCGGCAGACGCCGAGGCTGAGGCGCTCAACCGCATTCCCGACGTCGTAGGATAAGGCTAGAGAAAACAGGAAGTAGAAAGTAGGAAGTAGAGGCGGCAGCCTTCTACTTCCTATTTTCTACCTTCTTCTTTTGCACGTGCAGGGGAAGACTTATGGCAACACTGACCGCTGGACAGGCGCAGCATCAGAGGCGACGGACGACGTTGCATGAAATGTGGCGCAACATTTGGGCCTATGTTTTTATTTCCCCGTTCTACTTCCTCTACGCTGTCTTTGGCATTTTCCCGCTTTTTTATGGGCTGTGGCTCAGTCTCCACACCTGGGACGCCATCTCGCCTATGCAATGGGTGGGCGTGGAAAACTACGCCAATCTGATTGTAGATGACATCTGGTGGCAGACGATCTACAACACGATCTGGCTTTTCATTTTTGCCACTGTTCCGCAGTTGACTATTGCGTTCATCCTGGCCTTTATCATCAACAGCGCCTATATTCGCGGCAAGGACATCTATCGCGCAGCTTACTTTATGCCTATTGTCGCTTCGGCTGTGGCGGTGTCCTTGATTTTCACGTCTCTTTTTGGTGAACGCTATGGCATGATCAATTATGCGCTGAGTTTCTTTGGCATTCCGCCGATTAACTGGTTGAATAGCGCAGCCTGGTTGAAGCCATCCATCGCGATTGTCACGGTCTGGCAGTGGACCGGCTATTCCATGATCATCTTCCTGGCTGGCCTCCAGTCCATTAATCCAGAGTTGTATGAAGCGGCGCGAGTGGATGGCGCGCTCACACGTCACATCTTCCGCTTCATCACCCTACCGCTGATGCGTCCGGTCATTCTTTTTCAAGTGATCTTGTCGATTATCGGCGCAATGCAGACCTTCGATATTCCTGTGATGTTGGCTGGCGGCACACAATCCTCAGCGCCGGGCGGCACCGGACGCGCAGGACTGGTCTCCATGGTGCTCATCTATTGGACTGCGTTCAAATATACTCGTTTTGGCTATGCCGCGGCCATGGCCTTTGTGCTCTTTGTGCTGATTGTACTGTTCAGCTTCCTCTACAACCGCTGGCAGGGTCGCAACCCGACCGACTGAAAGGGAATGAAACATGGCAAGTGCGCAACCTGTTGCAACAACACAAACCGTCAAAGGCAAAGAAAAAGTGGGGTCGGGTGGACGAGATCGTTTGAGCGGCCCGGTTGGCATGTTCGCAATCTATTTCTTGCTGACCGGCCTGGCGCTTATGACTGCGTTTCCCTTCTACTACATGTTGGTGACGTCGACGCACCGCTCCGCAACGATCCTGCGCATCCCGCCGCCGCTTTGGTTTGGCGACGCGCTGATGCAGAATTACATCGATCTGGTGGATGCGCTACCTTTTTGGAATGCGCTCTGGAACAGCCTGGCCATTGCCGTGATTCACACAACCCTGGTGCTTTTCTTTTGCTCGTTGGCCGGCTATGCCTTTGCCAAATACCGCTTTCCCGGTCGTGAGGGGTTGTTTGCCTTTCTATTGGCGACGTTGATGGTGCCTGGGGTCATCGGCTTGATTCCCTCCTTTGTGATCATGCGTTGGCTGGGCTGGATCGACACCTGGAATCCGCTGATCATCCCCGGCATCGCCAATGCCTTTGGCATTTTCTGGATGCGGCAGTACATCGACGGCGCGGTGCCTAACGAACTGATGGATGCAGCGCGCATCGACGGCGCGCACGACTTCCGTATCTACTGGAACATCATCGTGCCGATCATCACACCCGCGCTGGCGGCTCTGGCGATCCTCACCTTCATGGGCAAGTGGAACGACTTCCAATGGCCCCTGCTCATCCTTAAGGAAGAAGCAAAATACACCTTGCCGGTGGCGCTCAGCACTCTGCGCAGTCTGCGCGGCACAGAAATCGGCGTGCAAATCCTTGGCGCGACCGGCGCCATCCTGCCCATCCTCATCGTCTTCTTGCTCGCTTCTCGTCAGTTCATTTCAGGCATCACCGCCGGCGCAGTAAAAGGCGGCTGAGTCCTCGCCTGCGATTCGTGTGATGGTGCGATTGACTCTGATTCGTACTCGCGCCCGAACCCCAAACCCATGCGTCATGCCTCGCCGTGACGCATGTTCATTTCATCAAGGCGTTGCGCCATGCTCAAAAGAATCGGTAGACCAATCTGGCTGACGGCGTCGTTCCTTGTTTTGGCCCTGAGCGCCTGCGCCCCGGCTGCGAACGATAACGCCATTACCCTGCCCCACGTCGTACAGACCGAAGTCATCACATCCCCACTGGCGGCAGAGCGATCTTGTTCAGACGCCTTTATCCCCCACACACTCGATCACGTCACTGTCGCCAGCACAAAGGCCGTGACGCTGTATGAGAGCAACGGCGCTGGCGTCGCCATCGACGACCTGGACAACGATGGTGACCTCGACGTTGTGCTGGCGAATCTGGGGGGGCTCAATACGATTCTGTGGAATCAGGGAAACCTCGTCTTTCAGACGGAACGTCTCACCCACGGCGGCTCGCGGGCGGTCAACATCGTGGATGTGGACGGCGACGGATGGAGGGACATCGTTTTTACACGACGCATGGCCAAACCGACGTTGTGGCGGAACACCGGTCAGGAGGGATTTGATCGCTTTGTGGAGACAACGTTGCCCGGCGTCCACAATCCCTTCTACACTATGAACTGGGCCGATCTCGACCGCGACGGCGACCTGGACATGGCGACTGCCTCTTACGATATGGAGTTGCGCAAAGAGCAGGGCGCTATCTTTGATTATCGGGGCGGCGGCGTTGGCGTCTTCGTCTATGAGCGAACAGGCGGCGATTACATTGGGCATCGTCTGTCCCCAGAAGCGGACGCGCTGGCTCTGGCTCTGCCCGATCTGAACGGCGATGGGTGGCCTGACATTCTGGTGGGCAACGACTTCTTGCGTCCCGATTTTGCCTGGCTGCGCAACGCCGATAGCGCCGGATGGGATGAAATTTCGCCCTTTCGCTCGACCGCCGAGAACACCATGAGCCTGGATGTAGGCGACGTTGACAACGACGGCCGCCCCGAGATCTTTGCAACCGACATGAAGCCCTATGGCAAGGATGTACGGACGACAGCTATCTGGCTGCCCGTAATGGACAAAATGACGCGTCCACCTTCCAGCGCTGATCCCCAGCGCGCCGAAAATGCTTTGCAGATGGCGGATGCTCGCGGTCGCTTTCACAATGAAGCCTACAGCCGCGGGTTGGATGCAACCGGCTGGAGCTGGTCGAGCAAGTTTGGCGATCTGGACAACGATGGCTTCCTGGATGTCTATGTCGTCAACGGCATGATCGCCGAGGGCCTTTTGGGGCACTTGCCCGGCCACGAACTGGTGGAGGAGAACATGGCGCTGCGTAATGACGGGCGCGGGAATTTTGCGCCCGCGCCAGAATGGGCTCTGGGCTCTACCGCCAGCGGCCGCGGCATGAGCATAGGCGATTTGGACAACGACGGCGACCTGGACATCGTGGTCAACAACCTGATGTCGCCGGCCATGTTGTTCGAGAATCAACTGTGCGGCTGGACAGGTCTGGAGGTCGAGTTGCGCTGGCCGGCGTCCAGGAATCCCTTTGCAATCGGCGCGCAACTTGCGCTGCACACGGATGTGGGAACATTCCATCGTGACGTGCGCACAGCCAGCGGCTATCTTTCTGGCGACCCAGCGCGAGTGCATTGGGGGCTGCCGGGCAGTGCCACAGTGCAGCGATTGGAGATTGTGTGGCCTGACGGAGCGATGTCGACGCTTGACGGAATATCCACGAATACGCTCGTGACAGTTCAACGTTGATGGATAAGTGCCCAGCGGGACTGTATCCGTTTTCCAGAAGTCCTACCCGACCAACGCACAACTTTTGAGAAGCCTTGAAGCGCCCAGTCCAAATGCTGTACAATTGGCGTTGAAAGGGATATGATATTGGCGAACACGGTGCTTGAAGCGCGCCCGAAAGGAGACAGGATGTCAACCGATACACAATCTACTGCGCCTTCCCTGGAAAAGGTGAGCGCCCGCCCCAACGCCCCCAATGGCTTTGATCGCAACGGCACAATCATTGAGCCTCTCTCCGAGCACGGAAAAGCCGTGTCCGAAGAAGAATACTGGCTGCATTACTATGAACATCCCGACATCAGCTATGAGTGGAACAATGGAATTTTGGAGGAAAAACCGTTGCCGGACTATCGCCGCATCACCATGTATGGTTGGTTCTTGATGTTGCTGCGCGCCTATCTTGAGGTCAACCCGATTGCCAAGATGCTCTTCCTGGAGATGGGCTTTCGCCTGGACATGGGTGCGCAAACCTCCATCCGCAAACCAGACCTCTTTGTCATTCGCAACGACAACCCGGTTGTTCTCCATGACCGTGACCGATCCTATCGCGGAATCGCCGACCTCTGTGTGGAATCGCTTTCGGATTCCACACGTGAAGAAGTCGAACGCGACACTATCGTCAAAAAAGGCGAATACGCGCTGGTCGGCGTCAAGGAATACTACATTCTCGACCCTGATGATGAGATGGCCTTCTACCGTCCCACTGCAAGCGGACGCTATGCAAGAATCAAACCCGATGCAGATGACGTGATACACAGCGAAGTCTTGCCTGGGTTTCGCTTCCGCATCGCCGATCTTCACCACATGCCCTCCCTCGAAACGATGGCGCACGATCCACTCTACCAATCTTTCGTATTAGTAGAATATCAGGCAGAAATTCGGCGCGCTGAGGCAGCCGAAGAACGCGCTGAGCAAGAACGCATCCGTGCAGAGCGATTGGCTGCACGACTGCGCTCGTTGGGGTTCGATGTGGATTGACATAAGTTCACGGCAAGTCGATTTGATACAAAGATTCACCAACCATTCCCACATCACAAGGATCGCTCTGTGTCAAACGAAATGATTTCTACACCTCATCTCCGCAAGCAGGGAAGCGCCATCCAGCTCATAATCGATGGTCGCCCTTTCCTGGTCATTGGCGGTGAACTCCACAACTCCAGTTCATCCAGCCTTGAGTACATGAAACCCATCTGGGAGCGACTGGTTGCTCTCCACCTCAATACTGTGCTGGCCGCGGTCTCGTGGGAGCTGGTCGAGCCGCAGGAAGGCGTCTTCGATTTTGCCCTGGTGGATGGGCTGCTCCACGAAGCCCGCCGCCATGGTCTGCGCCTGATCTTGCTCTGGTTCGGCAGTTGGAAAAACGGCATGTCCAGTTACATCCCCGGCTGGGTCAAGCGCGACGCACAGCGTTTCCCTCGCGTCAAAATTCAAGAAGGCAAGACCATCGAAGTGCTTTCGACCCTGGCCGAGGCAAACTGGCAAGCCGACAGTCGCGCCTTCGCGGCTCTCATGACCCACCTGGCCGCGGTGGATGGCCGCGACCGCACCGTTATCATGGTGCAGGTGGAAAATGAGGTGGGCGTGCTGGGCGACTCGCGCGACCGCTCGCCGGCGGCCAATGCAGCCTTCACTGCGCCAGCGCCCTCCGAGCTGATGACGCAGCTCGTGCAGCATCGGGACGTTCTGGGCGCAGGGCTGGCCGGGCGCTGGCAGGCGAATGGATTCAGGCAATCGGGTTCGTGGGAGGAGGTCTTTGGCGCCAGCCCCGAAACTGACGAGCTTTTTATGGCCTGGAACTACGCACGCTATGTGGATCACGTGGCTGCGGCGGGCAAAGCAGCCTATGACATCCCGCTCTATGTCAACGCTTGGCTTAGCAGCCTGGCGGGCGAGCCGGGCGGCTGGGCAAGCGGCGGTCTCACACCGGGCGACTGGCCCAGCGGCGGGCCGCTGCCCCACACCTTCGATGTCTGGCTGGCTGGCGCGCCCCACATCGATCTCTTGGCGCCCGACATCTATCAGCCCCAATTTCAGGAGTGGTGTCAGCAGTACGTGCGACGGGAGAACCCACTCTTCATCCCGGAGATGCACCGCAATGAGGACGGCGCGGCCCATGTCTTTTACGCGCTGGGCGAGCACAGCGCCATTGGCGTCTCCCCCTTTGCCATCGACTCGCTCTATGCGCCAGAGGACATCCATCTGGCGCGCAGTTATCGCGTGCTGCGCCAGCTCGCTCCATTCATCCTGGCCCATCAAGGCACAGCAGGCATGACCGGTTTCCTCCTGGATGAGGAGCGCCCCAGCGTCACGCGTGAATTGGGCGGCTATGAGCTGGAAATCAGCCTCGACCTGGGTTTTGACTACACCAGCAAATCGGGTTACGGGCTGATCATCGCTGACGGGCCGGACACGTTCATCGGGGCCGGTTTTGGCTTCCGCGTTGCCTTTCGCCCTGCAGCAGGTGCGCCGGGGCAGGTTGGCCTGATCGCCGTGGATGAGGGCGAATTCCGAAATGGTCAATGGATTCCCGGTCGTCGGCTCAATGGCGACGAGAACTGGCAGGGCGGCTGGTGGCGCTTTCCGGCAGCAACTCGACCGGGCGGCTTCATCCCCACCCTGGGCGCCGGGACGGGCATCAGCCGCTGTGCGGTCTATCGCTACGGATAGTCAAGGTGAATGGGCAGAAACTGGGCGACCTGGCTGCGCTGGTGCGACATCACCACGGAAGCAGGTAGAGCGATTCACCCGATCGCCCTACCTGCACCAATCAGCGATTCACAAGCGGCAGATAGCTCATCTCCAGCAACATCTCGGCGGCGACGGGTAGGTCGAGTTTGGCGTCGGGGAGCTGCGGGCTGGTGAGCGTCAGCGTGGCCTCGTGCAGTCCGTCGGGCAGGGCGATGTCCGGCGCAAGAGAGACCACCAGTTCGGCTGGCGTGTCACCGCTTGTTGCGCTCAGCTTGACCCACGGCTTGTCCACTGCTGCGTTCCATTGGATGACGCTGCCTGGTTTCTGGTTGCTCAGATAGACCACGGTCTGCGTCGTCGTCTCCGTATTGGCAAAGTAGACGAAGCCGGGCGTTGCGGCCAGCCCATCGGGCGTGGGCGGCAGATCGTCCAGTTCCGCCACGATTTCCACTTTTGCACTGGCCTTCGCGATCCCGCCGTCGCCGTCATCTGCGGTCACAGTGAGAGTGTGGACGCCGGTGCTCATGTCCGCCAGACTGAGCAGCGCGCCTGTCCCCAACGGGCCGTCGATGTTGGACGCCCAGGCCAACTGCGCGTCGAGACTCCCTTCTTCTACGTCGTACCCCAACGCCTCGAACGTGACCGTCTGCCCCACGGCAAAGACCGGAACGGTGTTGGTTGCCGCGTCTGCAGCCAGCAGCACCGCGCCGCCACTATTGCCCACGGGAAGAATCTCCACCGTGGGCGGGTGATTGAGCACTGTGAAGGGGCTGTCGGGCGTGTCCATGCCGGTGTGGACGCCGTCGCTGGCCGAAACGCGCACCAGCGCTTCGTTGCCGGCAATGAGGTTCTCGGCCGGGATGGCGACCACTGTGTCCGTGATGCCCATAGCGAAGAGATGCCAGCGTTTGCCGCCGTCCGGGCTATATTCCACCAGGAACGTGAGCGGGTCGTTGTCCGGGTCGTTGGCGTTCCAGCGCACTTCCAACGACTCCTGGTTGGGAGGGATGCGCACACCGCCCAGCGGCGCTTCGACTGTGACGACGGGCGCGGCGCTACCAGCGGTCACAGTGTGGAGCAGGCTACCGCCCGGCCCCTCGATGTCGATGCGTTCGACGCCAGCCACATTGGGGACAAGTTCGGCGATGGTGGCCGGCGCGCTCATCTGCGCCGTCGGGTCTTCTGGGTCCAGGCCATCTCGCTGTTCGCGCGTGCTGGCTGCATCGATCGTACCCGGCTCGCCCAGGGTGAAGGGATAGCGCAACAACTCGCCGCCCTGGGCGTTGCGCAGCACCACGGCATAGGGGCCGTCCTGATGGCCGGGGAACTCCTCGGCGTCAGGAATCAGGTAGACCGGGGAGAGCATGATCGTCCCGGTGGCGTCGTCGATGGCGCCCATAATCGACAAACGGTCCATTGGGGCGACAGGCGCAGAGACGGTCGCAGCGGTGGATTGGGTCGTGAATTGGTCAAGAAACTTCTTGTAGGAAAAGTCGCTGGGCCAGCGCTTGCTGCAGTAGCTCGATTGATCATTCCAGGACGCGTCATAGATTTCCGGGTTGGTCATGCCGCCATCGATCTTGACGCCGGCCACTGCGTCGCCCCACTCTTGGGCAACGTTGACATAGGCCTCGGTGCGCGGGCTGATGGATGAGCCCGGGTAAGGATAGGGGTCGCGTGGAATCGGCGCGTCGCAGTTGCTGGTGTGGTCGCGGTCAAAAAGATGCGCCATCTCGTGGCCGCCGTACCAATCGCCGTAGGACTCGTCGGTATCCCACCCCCGTGAATCCGGCCCGGTGGGGCCGGTGGCGACCTTCTTGCCGGCAATCTCGGCGCAACCGCGCATATAGCCGCCAGAATCGGCCACCATGCCATAGGCGCGGGTAAAGGTGGGAAACTCGCCCAGGTTATAGGAATACCAGAGCGCCATGCTGATGTTAGGTGTGATGCAGGTCACCCAGAGCTTGCCTTTTACCACGGCCCACTTGCCGATGTAAAGCGTCTTTTTGTACCAGGGCACGCTTTGTAAGGGATAGGCGCGTTTCAGCCAATTGACGAACATCTCGCGATGGGCGATAGAGGCATAATCATTGAGGCTAAAAACGCGGCTGCCGTGGCCAAACACCTTGTATTGCACGTCGAAAACATACATGGTCAGCGCCGGCACATTGGTGAAGGTCACGGTCTTCGATCCGGTGTTGTTGCTCGTGTCCGCTTCCACCGGCGACTTATTGCCGGGGTTGAGTGTGGCCGTGAGTTTGGTCTCGCCATCGCGAAAGCCAGCCGGCAGTTCGAAGCGAAACTGGCGCGTCCCGTGATAGCGGTTGGGCAGCCGGTCGTTGAGCTCCACCGTGCCGCCGTTGTTGAGCGGTTTGAGGATGATGATGTTTCCATCGTTTTCAGCCTTGAGTTCCGCAGTGGTGACGAAAAGGCCGCCGCCGTCGAGGACGCGGGCATAGAAAAAGACAAAGGTGCGCTTGCCGGCCACAAGACCGACATTGCCCGACGGCTTGTATGTTTGCACGCCCTGGGTGACCTCTAGCGCAGGATAGGCGAAAAGATCGACGGCGGTTGCTTCAGCCGGAGCGACTGGCTCTGTTGCTTCTTGCGCCTGTGAGATTGCGCCGTCTGCGCCAATCAGGCCGACGGCAAGAAACGCCAAAACGACGATCCAAACACGGAGTTGACCAGTCATTGTTGCATGTACCTTTCTGCACAGGAGGTGCATGAACGGAGGGTGCGTAGGAAGTCTACGCCAGAAACAAATCTTGCTGCGTCTTCGGGATGCGGAATGCTCAGCGTTCGCAGATTATTATACATGTTCACCAAGCGAATGAAAAATCGTTTTGGCCAAACAGGAACGCGTTTATTACGTGCTCGCTCCTCACGACCCTTGTCTTATGTTTTGTGCATATTGACGATAGCTTTGTCTCACGAGCGGCCATATCTAGGTTTGTCTCCCGGAATCTACCCATGTGATTGTGCATGTTCGCGCTCTGTTGCCCTCGTTTTTCGTTGCGAATGCCCATATGTTCCTCAGGCAAAGCCAATTATAGTTTGCCAGGTGAAACGACGTTTTCACTGGAACCACCCTGCACCTGGCGGAGAAAAATGACAATACAAGACGCGCCATTACTGGAAACCAGACGACTTACTAAACGCTTTGGCGACCTGGTTGCCAACGACAGCATCGACCTGACCATTCACGGCGGTCAGGTTCACGCCATTCTTGGCGAAAATGGCGCAGGCAAGAGCACGTTGATGAAGTGTCTCTATGGCTTTTATCAACCCACGTCGGGTGAGATTCTCCTGGATGGCCGCCCCACCCATATCTCCTCACCCAACGATGGCAGGCGCTTGGGCGTCGGCATGGTCTTTCAGAATTTCACCCTTGTGCCAGCCATGACCGTGGCCGAGAACATTGCGCTCTTTCTTCCCCATCTGGATTTCGCCCTGCGCACCCCACAGATTGCCGCACGCATCCGTGAGATCGGCGAGCGCTATGGCATCGAAATCGGTCCCGGCGCCTATGTGGCTGATCTGGACATGGGCCAGCGTCAGCGCGTGGAGGTCGTTAAGGTGCTTCTGGGCGGGGCGCGTATCCTCATCTTCGATGAACCCACCAGCGTGTTGGCGCCCCATGAAGTCGATGGCCTCTTCCAGGTCTTTTCCCGCCTGCGCGCCGACGGCTACGCCATCCTCTTCATCACTCACAAACTACCCGAGGTGATGGCCTGCGCCGACGCCATCACCGTGTTGCGGCGCGGCAAGGTTGTCGGAACACTGGAGCGAGCCGGAGCCACGCCCAAGGCGATCGTACGAATGATGCTCGACGGCGACCCGCCGCCGCCTGCACATCGCGACGGGGAAGCCACGGAACAGGGCGAACCTGCGCTGGTTTTTCGTCGCCTGAGCCTGCACGACCCACATACCGGCGTTGGACTGAAGGATATTGACCTGCAGCTCTTCGCTGGCGAAATCGTCGGTGTGGCGGGGGTCTCTGGCAATGGGCAAAGTGAGTTGAGCGCGATCGCACTGGGCCTGCGGCGGCCTGATTCCGGCGAGATGCTCGTCGATGGGAAAAACGCCACACACTGGACGACTCGTCAGTGGCTGGCAGCCGGCCTGGCCTGCATTCCCGAAGATCCACTGCGCCAGGGGGCAATTCCCGCAATGACCGTGGCAGACAACATGATCTTGGGCGACCAACACAATTTCACCAGCAACGCTGGCTGGGTGCTCGACCGACCCAGCGCGCTGCGCAAGGCTGCCGCATTACTCCACACCACCTTCACCGCCAAAGCGCCGCGCTTGCACGCATCTGCCGAAACGCTCTCCGGCGGCAACCTGCAACGCGTCGTCATTGCCCGTGAGTTGGGGCGCAAACCCAAGATCGTGCTTGCCTATTACCCGGCGCGCGGCCTGGATGTCTCGAATGCTGAGGCAATGCGCAATTTACTCTTGCAGCAACGGCGCGAAGGCGCAGCAGTGCTCTTGGTTTCCGAAGACATGGACGAGCTGTTTGCCTTGAGCGACCGACTGGCAGTGATGTATCACGGGCGCATCGTGGGCGTCTTTCGCCCCCAAGACGTGAACGCAGAGATGATCGGTCATTTGATGACGGGCAGTTCGCTCGAGCACGCATAATCCATCGAAGGGGAAGATTTATGGCTGTAACCGCACGAGCAGAGCAGAATATACAGGCAGGTCGCTCATGGCTAGTAGGGCTGGTTCGCATCCTGGCGGCCATGGGACTGGCGCTGGTCGCCTTTGCTGTCGTCCTCCTCATTTTCGGCAAGGACCCGCTCGCCGCGTATGTGGACATCTTCACGAGCACCCTCGGCTCCACCTATGGCGTGAGCGAGGTGTTGGTGAAGATGATCCCCCTGGTGCTCAGCGCCTGTGCGGTGCTGCTTCCGGCGCGCATCGGGTTGGTCAACGTAGGCGGCGAGGGGCAGATTTATATGGGGGCGTGGCTGGCGACCTGGGGCGCGCTGCAATTTGGCCAGCAACCCATGTGGATTGCCCTGCCGCTGGTCATTGCGTTGGGGTTTGTGGGCGGCGGTCTGTGGGCGCTCATCCCGGCCTATCTGCGCGCCAAAGGCTGGCTCAACGAGGTCATCTCCACGCTCCTGCTCAACTATGTCGCCATCCTCTTCGTTGGCTATTTTATCTTCGGCCCCTGGCGCGACCCGAGCAGCGCCAACTTTCCACAAACTGTCCAATTTGCAGACAGCGTGAGGCTGCCCCAGTTTGGCGACACACGCGTGCACTTGGGTTTGGCGATTGCCCTGGCGGTGGTCGCGCTGATCTGGCTGGTGCTGCGTTACAGCGTTTGGGGCTATGAGATGCGCGCCGTGGGCGGCAATCCCGAAGCCAGCCGACGCCACGGCATCAGTCTCACACGCTACATTCTGGTCGTCATGTTCATTGCTGGCGGCATTGCTGGCCTGGCAGGCGCCGGCGAGATTCTGGCGATTCAGGGGCGACTGCGACCCGGCTTCTCTCCAGGTTACGGCTATCTCGGCTTCCTGATCAGTTGGCTGGCCGGGCACAATCCCTGGGCGGTGGTTGTCATCTCCTTCGTCATGTCCATCATCACTTTTGGCGGCGACACCTTGCAGATTACTCAGAACATCCCCTTCTCGGTTGTCAACGTTCTCATCGGCCTGATCCTTTTGATTGTGTTGGGGCGTTTCTTTGCTCCCAAAGCGAGCCAATAGACGTTTCAGCGGACCTCGGGAGGTCGCTTCCATGATTCTTACATTCATTGTTGGCGTGCTCGTTGGGGCAATTCAAGCAGGCACGTCAGTGCTCTACGCCGCGTTGGGCGAAATCGTCAACGAACGCGCCGGCGTCATCAACCTGGGCCTGGAGGGCGCAATGCTCATCGGCGCAGCGACAGGAATCGCCGTCGGAGCGCAGAGCGGCAACCCCTATGCGGGCGTGGCGGCTGCGGCTTTGGCCGCCGGGTTCTACAATCTGCTCCTGGCTTACTTGGTGGTTGGCCGGGGCGCCAACCAGTTGGCAGCCGGCCTGGCGCTCAGTTTCGTGGGCATCGGCCTCAGCGCGCTCATCGGTCGTCCCTACGTGGGCCAGCTCGTCGCCGGTCTGCCCAAACTGCCCATGGGTGAGCTGGCGCACTTGCCTGTGGTGGGCCGAATCCTTTTCAATCACGATCTGCTGACCTACGTGGTCATCCCTCTGGCGATTCTCCTGTGGTGGCTGCTCTTTCGCACGCGCTGGGGGCTGACGTTGCGCACCGTAGGTGAGAGTAAAAGCGTCGCGTATGCGGCTGGCCTGCACACGGGTTGGCTGCAATATCAGGCGCTCTTCATTGGTGGATTGCTGGCCGGCGTGGGCGGCGCGCAGTTATCCCTGGCCTTCACCGGCGTCTGGGCAGAAGGCATGACTGCCGGGCGAGGTTTCATCGCAGTGGCGTTGGTCATCTTTGCAGCATGGAATCCGCTGCGAGCGATTCTGGGTGCGCTGCTCTTTGGCGGCGCATTGGCGTTTCAACTCCAATTGCAGGCGCGCGGCGCTCCCGTGTCGCCTTTCTTCCTGGACATGCTCCCCTATTTGCTCACCCTGGGTGTGTTGCTCCTGCTGCGCGGCAACCGCCGGTACGCCATGCCAGAAGGTTTGAAGGGCGTGTTCGAAGGGATTGCTTCTTGAGTACTTACGGTTCATCCGCAACCGTGCCACTACTAACCACCACAATCGACTCACACTAGAAGAGGAAACTGCACCAATGATGTACACGCGTAGACTGACTGATTCGTTCCTGTTCGCCATCTTCCTCATTGCCCTGTTGGCTGCTTGCAACGCGCCTGCCGCAGCGCCGAGCGCCGCTCCGACGGCAACGGCAGCGGGCGAAGCAGCCGCCGAGCCATTCATCGTCGGCGCGCTCCATGTCGGCTCGATCAATGACGCCGGCTACAACCAGGCGCATCACGATGGGCTGATGAAGATGACGGAGGCGCTGCCCAATGTCCAAGTCATCGAAGCCGAGAACGTGCCCGAAAGCGCCGACGCCGAGCGTGTGATGGAGAACATGATCCAACAGGGCGCCAAAATTATCTTCCCCCAAAGTTTCGGCTATCTCGACCCGGCGCTCAACGTGGCGGCCAAACACCCGGATGTGGTTTTCATGCACCCGGCTGGCTTCAAGCTGGCAGACAACCTGGGCACTTATTGGGGCAACAACTTCGAAGCCATGTACCTGGCCGGCATTGCAGCGGGCAAAGCGACCGAGAGCAATCAACTTGGCTTCATCACTGCGTTTCCCATCCCCAATATTCTGGCGTCGGTCAATGCCTTTCAACTGGGCGCAAAATCAGTGAACCCGGATGTCACCACGACGCTGGTGCTCAACAACGCCTGGGTCGATCCCGCCAAGGAAGCGTCGGCGACCAATGCGTTGGCTGACGCTGCGGTGGATGTAGTGACCATGATCGTCGATTCGCCTGTCACGGTAGTCAAGACCGCGGAGGAGCGCGGCGTCAAATCCGTCGGTTTCCATTCGGATGCATTGCAGCAGTTTGCACCCAACGGCTGGCTCACCGGTGTTGCCTATACCTGGGGACCGCTCTACACCCGCATCGTCGAGTCCGTCATGGATGGTTCGTGGAAGAGCGAACACATCCGGGGCGGCATCGAGACCGACTATGTGGGGCTGGCGCCATTCGGCTCAGCGGTCGATGCAGAGACCCAGGCGCTAATCGAAGATGCCAAGCAGAAGCTCATCAGCGGCGAGTTGCAGATCTTCGCCGGCCCCATCCTCGACAATGAAGGGAATGAGCGCATCAAAGCAGGCGAAGCCGGCGGCATCGAGCTCCTCGACACAACCGACTGGCTTGTGGAAGGCGTCAGCGGACAAATCAAGTAAACCATGAGGTGCGGCGTATGACAAGCCACAAGTCATGCGTCGCACTTCACAGATGCCCATTCCACATCATGTCAATCAGATCATCCTCTAGCCAGCTCAGCCCCGTGCGGGCGAGTTTTCGCGCCGCCTTGACGCAAATCCAGGGCTATCCTGTTGCGCAAGATTGGCAGCCATCATTCATGACCCCGCTCTCCAGCCCGCCTTCGCCCAAACCCCCTCTTCCACCGATTCTTGCCGGTCAACGTCCCGGCATCAAGCCCTTTGCCGGTCAGTCCCTCACCCTGACCGAAGCAGTGCGCTGTGTTGCAGAGCAAACGTTGACAGTCGAAGCGATCATGGAGCGCGCCCTGGACGCGATCGCCCGCCGTCAGGATGAGCTCAACGCCTTCGTCCATGTTGCGCCCACAGAACATTTGCTGCAACAGGCGCGCGCACTGGATGCGGAACTGGGTCAAGGCCGGCGACGTGGGCTGCTGCACGGCATCCCCATTGCTGTAAAGGACCTGCTCGATGTAGCTGGCATGCCCAATACAGCCAGCTCGCCTGTGTTGAGCGACAACGTTTCCGCCAGGGATGCAGCAAGCATTCGCTTGCTCAAAGAGGCAGGCGCAATCATCACGGGCAAGACCCACACCCACGAGTTCGCCCTCGGCGTCACCACGCCCCAGAGCCGCAACCCCTGGGATGGGAGCCGCGACCCGGGCGGTTCCAGCGGTGGTTCGGCCATCGCTGTGGCGACAGGCATGAGCCTGGGCGCAATGGCGACCGACACGCGTGCGTCGGTTCGCGTGCCGGCTTCTCTCTGCGGCGTGGTCGGCTACAAACCCACCTTTGGCCTCATTCCAGGCGACGGGGTGATCATGCTCTCATGGAGCCTGGATCATGTGGCCCATATGGGCGCAACGGTGGAAGATGTTGCGCTGCTGCTCCAGGTCCTCGATCCTGCGCCCCATTCAGACTACGTTGCGTTGCATCGAGACGTGCGCAACGCGCGCATTGGCATACCGCTGGCCGCCCTCCATGGCGCCGACCCAGATGTGGCGCGGGCTTTTGCGCAAGCTGTCGACGCCATGGAACGGACCGGAGCGCAAGTGGTGGAACTTGATACCCCGACTGCAGAAGACTTTGATTTGGCTGTGCTCATGGGGCTGGTCGTCAGCCGCTGCGAAGCTGCCGCCTATCACACGGTCTTTGGTGAGCGACGCGGCCGCTATGCCACTCTCGCAGTGGCAGAACAACTCGATGAAGCCAGCCGCGTCACTGCGGTCGACTATCTCCAGTCCCAGCGTGTGCGCGCCGACTTGCGCGACCGGATGCTCCGCCTGCTCCACGACGTGGATGCACTGCTCATGCCGACGACGCGCGTGCCTGCGCCCCAAAGCAGCGAGGCGGATCGATACTTTCTGGTGCTGTCTCAAAATTGCATCTTGTGGAGTTTTATTGGCTTTCCGGTCATCTCCCTGCCCTGCGGCTGGACAGGCAACCGCCTACCGGTGGGCGCGCAACTTGTCGCTGCACCTTTTGAAGACGACCGCCTGCTCGCCATCGCCGCAGCGTTGGAGGTTGTCTTGCAAGGGCAAGACTCTGCTCTGTAGAAGAGGAATGAAATTATATGTCCTTGCGACAACTTGACGCTGACCCGTCTCCGGCGATCTTCGCCCCGCAGACATCCGCGCTCCTCGTCATCGATATGCAGAAAGACTTTCTCTATCCTGACGGCTACGGCGCGTTTTTGGGCAACGACGTAACCCTGTTGCAGCGAGTCGTTGCACCCATCCAGGCGGTGTTGGCGCGCGCCCGTAGCCTGGGCATGGTGGTGATCCATACGCGTGAGGGGCATCGCGCCGACCTGAGCGACTGCCCGCCCATCAAGCTCGACAGATGGCCGGAAGGCACGCGCATCGGCGACATGGGTCCCATGGGGCGCATTCTGATTCGCGGTGAGGCAGGACATGAGATCATCGACGAGCTGGCGCCGGCGCCGGGTGAAGCAGTCATCGACAAACCAGGCAAGAGCGCGTTCTACGCCACTGATCTAGAGGAGAGCCTGCGTCGTCAATCAATCCACACGCTCATCATCACCGGCGTTACGACCGATGTTTGCTGCAACGCCACCACCATCGATGCCAATGATCGTGGTTTCGATGCCATCGTCCTGGCCGACTGCGTCGCCTCCTATAGCGCGGATCGTCATCGGGCCGCGCTGGAGATTATCGGTGCCCAGGGTGGAATTTTTGGCCGAGTCAGTGATTCGGCGCGGCTGCTGGCGGCTCTTCAATCTTGAAGAGTCAACAAAGCCGCGCCAATCAGCCCGCTGTCTGCGCCGAATTGTGCGATGACGATGGGTGTTTCCTGGTGTGATGGCAGACAATTCGCCCCCATTCCAGCGCGCACCCTCTCCAGAAAGCGCTCACCCAGCAAGGTGATGCTGCCGCCGAGAATGATGGCTTCGGGCGCAAGAACATGGACAAGCGAGGCCAAACCACGTCCCAGCCAGATTGCTCCTTCATCGACTGCCGGAATAGTTACGCCACTGGCGTATTCCGCGGCCAGCGCCTGGATGGAGGAATAGCCGCTGTGCGCTAAGACAGCGCTGGTGGATGCATAGGCTTCCCAACAGCCGCTCACCGGCGCAGTGCATGGGCGTCCGTGTTCTGGCGCAACGATGAGATGACCAATCTCTCCTGCACCGCCGTGACGTCCCCGGTGCAAGCGACCATCGATCATGAGCGCGCCGCCAATGCCCGCGCCGACCGCTGCCATCAGAAAAGAGCGCAGCGTGCGCCCGGCGCCCAGAGTGCCCTCGGCCAAAGCAAAACAGTTCACATCATTGTCTACGCGCACGGGCATTCCTAGCCCATCAGCCAGCCGCCGCCCCAAGGCCAATCCCGTCCACCCAGGCAGATTGTCATTGGCGAAGATGATCTCACCGCTTTCCATGTCCACCTGCCCGGCCGAAGCCACCCCTGCCAACGCCGGGCTCAAACCATTTGCCGAGTTTTCGTATTCGGCCAGGACGCTGCGCCCCAGGCTGATCATACGCTGCAAGATGGCGTCTGGGCCAGTCGCTGCCTGTGTAGGGATTTCGCGCCGACAGTGGACAACGCCCTCTTTGGCGACCACGGCGCAGGCAGTCTTGATCCCGCCAATGTCAAAGGCCAATGCCGGCCTGATTTTCGCCTTTTTTGTCTCACGCTGAGCAAGGCGAATCTCCCCGCTCTGGGGGCGGGCCTCCAACGCGGCGACGAAACGACGGGCGATCTCTTGCGGGCGTGTGATTGCGCCGCCAACGACGACGGCGGCCGCGCCGAGGTCAATCGCCGCGGCCGCCTGGTCGGGTGTGTGATAGCGCCCCTCAGCGATGATTGGCGCAGATGATGCTGCTGCCAGGCGCTGCACCAAATCGAGATCAGGGCCGGCCTGTTGCAGGCTGTACGGCGTGTAGCCTGACATGGTTGTGGAGATCAACTCTGCGCCAGCCGCAACTGCAGCAAGCCCCTCCTCGAAGTTCGAGACGTCGGCCAAGACGGGAAGACCGGTTGCAGCGTGAATGGCGGCGATGTAATCGTTCAGGGAATCCGCGTGGGGACGGAGGCGGTCGGTGGCGTCGATGGCAATTACGTCTGCGCCGGCCTGGGCCACGGCGATTGCGTGGTCGAGCGTCGGCGTAATGTAGACATCACACCCTGGGATCGTTGCTTTGAAGAGGCCGATGATGGGGAGATTGATTGCCGTGCGGATGGCGGAGATGTCGGCCGGTGAATTGGCGCGGATTGCTCGCGCGCCGGCGGTGCGCGCGGCTACCGCCATGCGCGCCATGATTTCCGCGCCGTGAAGCGGCTCATCGGGCAGCGCCTGGCATGAGACGATTAGGCCGCCGGCAACTTGATGGAGAAAGTTCTGTGTTCGCTGCTGAATCGGGTTGCTGGATGCGCTCATTCTTCTGCATCATCCAGGAGCGTCCAGGCGTCGAATAAGCCAAAGGCGTCGACGTAGTTCTGTATGGAACGAGCCACAGCATCGACAACGACGCGGTGTGGGTCATCCATCACCAGCGCCAGATGTCCATAGAGGGTGCGCCGCGCCTCTACGACAGGCGGCGTCGTCCAGATGTAGCGTGCGCCGGTCTGCGTGAGCCATAAGCGCCGACCTGCGCTGAGGTCGCCGAAATCACGCCCGATTTCAGTGGGTTGCAACCACTTCCGCCAGCGCCCCGACTGGATCACCGCCTGTTCGAGCGCAGCGATCATGTATGCAGGTTGCAGTTTTCGATTGCGACAAAGCATACGGTCACGCGCATCAAGTTCCTCCAACGCAGCAAACTCGGCGGCGGTGTACTCCGGGCCGACGTTTGCGCCGCCCATTCCCGTGGACGGATAGTCTTGTGGGTTCTCCACCCAGTCAGTGTAGTGACCTTTGAGGAGACATCCCAATGGCTGCACCAGCGCAGTGAGTCGCTGCGCTGCGTCGGCGTCGAAACAGGTGGTGTGTAGGTCAGTGCCCACTTGAGCCACTACGAAGCACGGCCAGGCGTGGAGCAGATTGCGCTGGGCCAGGGCTGTGCGCAACTGCTCCAAAAACGACTGGAATACACCAAAATCTACCAAACCGCCGTGGACTTCTTCAGTGCCCACCTCATATGCAATCGTGGGCAACCCCAGGCGCATCCGTTCGTATTCAGCGTGGGCGATCATCTCAACAGTGCGGGCAACGACTATCTCGACTGTGGGCGGCTGACCGGCTGGCAGGGTGCGGTCTACGGTCGGATCGATGTGGAGCAACTGATAGCCTGCTTCGAGGCATGCCGTCAGGCTGCGCTTCACTTCGATCATGGTTTCATCGAAGGTGAGCCTCTCCGTTGTGTGGCCATCCTTCAGCCATGGCCCGCCGTGGTCGAGGCAGGGATAGAGCGGCGTACGGCAGTCGTAGAGGGCGGCATAGCGCCGCATTTCGTCGACAAACCTGGCGGGCGTCCAGCCGGTGTAACCGCCGTCTCGATCCACCTGATTGAGAGTTGCGGCAAAGAGCATCGGTGTGTTGTTCATTGCGGCGGTCTTCACCGCGGCTTCCAACACAGCCGCCGAGTTGGGACAGGCGGCCAGTAAGGTCATCTGAGCGACGCCATGTTCGCCCAGAGTGATAATGCGATGCACAAGGCGATTCAGTGAGTGTGTTATGGACATGGCTGGTTTGATGGGCGCTGGGACGAAATCGTGCTATAAAGCCATCGTCATCTCCTCGGCAACGCGCTCGAATTCCTCCAAAGTTTGCGCCGTCACCGCCAGCCGAAGAAGTTGTTTGAGCGTCGCCATGTTGGAGATGCTATTGATTGTCGCTGCCAATTCTTCTGGAATCGGTTGAAAGCGTAGCGACAAAAGATCCAGCACAGTTTCTCTGGCAGTTGAGAGCGATCCTTGTTCGATACCCTGTTCGATACCTTGTTCAATGCCCTGTTCGATGCCACGTTTGATGGCGCGTCGCTCAATACTCGTTATATATTGCATTTTTGTCTTCTCCTCCAGCTTCACAAGCTCCACATCGAAGCGTTCCGCCATGTTGTCTGGCAATATCATCAACCAATCGATGAAGCGAAATAGCTCAATTACGTCGCTGCGCTGATAATTACGTTCGTACAACAGCTTCACCAACTCCGACTTCCAGCGCAAGCGATCTTTCGGCCGACGACGCGTCCCCTGCGCTCGCAGATGCGCCATCACGACGATCGCAAATGGGTTTGCGTCCTCTTGCAACTCGGCCCATCTTGTCTCAAAATCCAACAGCTTGATAGCCAAGAAGTGCAGCTTGTGCTCGACGCCCCATCGCGTATAACCATATTCAGTGGGTCGCCACTTTGGATCATCATCCGCCAATACTGCGATGGTGACCACTTCTCGACCAAAACGATCATACAGGCGGCAGTTGTAGCCAAAGATGCGACGACTGAAGCTGATCTCTGGCTGGCTTTGCACCTCGATATGAATCAGGAGCCACGCTTCTTCGCCATTCTTCAGCCACACCTTCACCAGCTTGTCTACGATTTGGCGACCTGTGTCAGAATCGCGGGTCAACTGCTGCAATTCCTTGTCCAGAAAGACATACCCGCGCCGCCAGTCGATATCGCCATAGGCGTGGGGCGCAAAGAACGCAATGAATTGCTCAAAGTAGCGTTCCAAGACCTCTTTCCACGGGCTATCGAAATCCATGCGTTCAGTCGCCATCGTTTAGTCTGCCTTGATCTCAGAGGAGTGAGTTCGCATCATGGGCAGTTTAGCACGAATAGGGTATGCAAACGAGAACTCCTGACAACTCTCGATCAGGGCTTGTAGCTGAGCATTTCACCTGCAGCCAACGCCTCTGCCAGCGTCGGCTGCGCGCTCGTCCCGCCGATCGCACGGGTTGAGAGCGAGCCACACACTGACGCGAAGCGTAGCGTGGACTCCAACTCCCAGCCGGCCAGGGAGCCATAGACGAATCCAGCGTCGAAGGAATCGCCTGCGCCAGTTGTGTCGACCACTTGCACCGGTAGGACACCCGACCAGGCGCGCTGCTCGCCTTGCTGCGCCAACGCACCCTGCGCACCCAATTTCACTGCCACGGTCGGGACCCGTTCTGCCACTTGAGCGACAGCCTTGTCCACATTGTCTATACCTGTGACGCCGCACAGTTCGGTTTCGTTAGGCAAAAAGATGTCGCTGAAAGAGAGCAGCTCATGGATGCCATCCTGCCAGCGTTCGCTTGGATCGTAGTTTGTGTCGAGGGAAGTTGTCAGCCCCATCTCTTTGGCAGTAGCAAAGAGGCGCATGGCGTCGGGCTTGAGCGCGTCGAGGAGAAAGTAGCTACCCATGTGCAGGTGGCGGGCGCGGGCAAGCAGGCCCAGATCGATCTCGTCGAAGCGCAGCGCGTTGAGCGCGCCCAGGTAGGTGAGCAGCGCCCGATCTTGACCGCGCGCCAGGATGACGGTCAGCCCGGTCTTGCGCGTGCGGTCGACGACGATGCCGCCCACATGGATGCCGCGCGCTTCCAGCGCGGCCAGCATGAAACGGCCAAAATGATCATCGCCCACTTTGCCTACATAGGCGACGCGCAAGCCCAGACGCGCTGCGCCGCAGGCAAAGATGCAACCCGAACTGCCGATGGTCAGCGTTGCATCGTCGAGCAGCTTTTCCACCTGACCGTAGGTGGGCGTCACATCGCCCTGTAGGATGAGGTCGGCGTTTATCTCGCCGACGACGACGAGGTCGAAAGTTTGCATCGCTCTGTGTTATAATTGGTGTGAAGGGGGATTCTCATGGGACTCATATTGGTTGCCCAGCCGGCGCCGTTCGATATCGAACATCCTACCAATGGCGCATTGATCATCAACCTGAAGCCGTTGGTCAAACGCATAAACGACGACCAATTCTTTGAGTTTTGCGTCGCCAATGCCGACCTGCGCATCGAGCGCAAAGCGAACGGGGAGATTGTCATCATGCCGCCAGAGGGTGGAACAAGTGGCGGTCGAAATGCGACCATTACAGCCGAGTTGGTTGTTTGGACAAGGCAAGATGGGCGAGGGGTGGCGTTCGGTTCGTCCGCCGGTTTCCGTCTGCCCAACGGCGCCACCTATGGCCCCGATGCGGCCTGGGTGCGGCGTGATCGCCTGGAGCAGTTGACCCAACGCGAAAAGGAGCGTTTTCTGCCCCTGTGTCCAGACTTCGTCATCGAGCTGCGTTCCGCCTCCGACCGGTTGCGCCCACTCCAGGAGAAGATGGAGGAATACATTGATAACGGCGCCCTCCTCGGTTGGCTCATCGACCCGACCGACCATAGCGTCTACATCTATCGCCCCCATCAGCCAGTCGAACGCCAGATGGATGTGATCTCGCTTTCCGGCGATCCGGAACTGCCTGGCTTCGTCCTCGATCTTGCGTCGATCTGGAACCCAGGATTCTGATCTCGCACGGCTCCCACATAGCCCGACAAGTGGGCTATCCCATCCACCTCTGCTACAAAGGATTTGCGGCCCCGAAGACGAAAACCGCACCCCAAGACCTCAACACCCCAATACCTCACTAACCCACAGGTGAATACGATCAGTGATACTTTGGCAGCCAATCCCCGTGGGCCTCGATCAGGTCATCCACCAAATGCCAGATTTGGTCCAGGTCTAGCTCGGCCGCGGTGTGAGGATCGAGCATGGCCGCGTGGTAAATGTGCTCGCGCTTGCCGGTGAGGGCAGCCTCCACCGTCAATTCCTGCACGTTGACATTGGTGCGCATCATGGCGGCCAGGTGAGGGGGCAGAGCGCCGATCTTGGTCGGTTGGACGCCATTTTTGTCCACCAGACAAGGCACCTCCACGCAGCAGCCTGGGGGCAGATTGTCGATGAGTCCCCGATTGGCGACGTTGCCGTAGATTACCCGCGGCTGGCCTGTCTCGATGCTGTGAATGATGCCGGAACCGTATTCGTGGCTACGATGGACCTCGTTGAGATGCTCGAATTCGTGGATGACCCATGGCATGTGTTCGGGCGGCACGCCAGCCTTCTCCATGGCCGCAGTGAACTGTTCGAGCAGGTCGGCGTCTGGGTTTTCTAGCTTCTGGCGCATGAAATCCCAACCCGTAATTTGCACTTCGCAACGGCGGATGTATTCATCCAAGGGGATGTTGAACTTCTCAATCAGGTCTGGACGGTCGCGCTTGATGAACCAGGGCGTGTACTCGCTGAAGTGCTCGCTGGACTCGGTGACGAAATAGCCGACGCGTTTGAAGATTTCGTAGCGCACCCGGTTCCAGTCTGGGACTCGTCCCGCATCCAGCACTTGCCGGATGCGGGGATAGAGGTTTTCGCCGTTGCGCTCGAAGTGCAAATAGAACGCCATGTGGTTGATGCCGGCGCAGGTGTAATTGATTTCCTCGATGGGCACGCCGATATCATGCGCCAGTTGCTCCGCCGTGCCCTGCACACTGTGACAGAGACCCACAGTCTTGATGCCGGTGGCGCGGTTGATGGCCCAACAGTTCATGGCCATGGGATTGACGTATTGGAGGAAGGTCACATCCGGGCAGAGCTCTTCCATTTCGCGGCACATCTCCAGAAAGACCGGAATCGTGCGCAGCCCGCGCATGATCCCGCCGATGCCCAACGTATCGGCGATGGTCTGGCGCAGGCCATATTTCTTGGGAATCTCGAAATCGACAACTGTGCCCGGTTTGTAGCCGGCCACCTGGAACATGCTGATGGCGTAATCGGCGCCGGCGAGAGCTGCGCGCCGATCCAGCGTCGCTTCGATGGTGGGGTTAGCACCCACGATGTTGGCGATGTTGCGCGCCACGATCTCCGAGGTGCGCAGGCGCAGCGGGTCGATGTCGAAGAGAGAAATGGTCGCGTCTTGCAGCTCGGGAAAACTCAGGATATCGCCCAACAGATTTTTCGCAAAAACGGTGCTGCCGGCGCCGATAAAAGTGATTTTGGGCATTGGATCTCTCGCATTCGTATGATGAATTGTTGCATAACAATCAAGTTCATTATCTCTACTTTCTTCACCAACGCAAATAGGCGGCGTGTGCGTCGAGTAACTCATCGGCCAGCGCGACCGCCTGATCCGGCGAACTCACTGTGCCATCCAGGATGAGCGCTTGGATGAACTTGTCGCGGCTGCGCTCCAACGCCGCCTCCACGATGACCTCTACCCAGGCAAAGCGCGTCGCCAGCGTGCCCACCAGCCCGGAGGAAAGGGGCGGCGTCAGCAGCGGGCGCAGGCCAAAAGCGTCGGCGATCGCCGGACTTTCCACCACGGCGTGCAACGGTAGATTGGGCGCCTGACCCATGTTGGGCAGGTTGGCCGAAACGACCATGCCGCGATTGCTGCGAATCGCCTGGATGATCTCCATCACCTGTTCGTGTTCGCCGCTGAACTGGTCGAAGTAATCTGCCGGAAGCGGCTGTGGATCGAGCGATGCTGCACGCATCTTGGCGAAGGTTGCGTCGCCGTCGGCAATCGTTCCTTCGAAGCTGAACGCGTCATGGCCCAAGCGTTTCTCCCAATAGCTGCCTTCTCGGAAGAACTGGGGAAAGAATTCGCTCACATGGCGATCCAGCACCGCCGGAAACGCGCCGAACCAGTGCATGAGTCGCCAGCTAAAGGGGTGATCCTCCGGCGACTCAAAGGGGCTGTCGCTGGGCGGCATAAGTTGAGGTGGTTGCGCTGCTTTCTCTGCAGCCAGCGCGGTCAGACGGGGCATTACATCCCGACCGTTTACGCGCACGTCGGTGAACCAAGTCAGATGATTGATGCCGACCGCCGTATGCTGAAGCGCGTTGACCTCCACGCCCAGCACATGGGCAAGATAGCGCGCCGTCTCCATGACGCCGTGGCACAGGCCGATCACCGGCGCACTGGTGGCCTTGTGGATGGCGCGGCAGTTCGGCGCCATTGGGTTGCCATAGTTGACGAAGAGCGCATCCGGCGCCAGATCGAGCACATCGTGGGCGATCTCCACCATGGCTGGGATCATGCGCAAGGCGCGCGATGAACCGCCCGGGCCCACCGTGTCGCCCACCGGAACGTGAATGCCGTATTTGCGCGGGATGAAGACATCCTGTTCCCAGGCGCGACGCCCGCCCACGCCGACCGTACAGATAACTGCCGTTGCACCGGAGAGCACCGCGCGGCGATCGATGCTGGCGCGCAGACGGATAGGCGCATTCTTGGCAGCGATCATCTTGGCCGCCAGCCGTTGGGCTGTATCCAGGGATCCAGGGTTCACATCCACCAACGACAGCTCAGCGTCCCAACCCATACGGATCATGTCCGCCACCAGGCCGCAAGTGAAAACGGCGCTACCCGCGCCGATAAGCACGATTCGTTCAGACATGCAATCCCTCATTTCATTCCGGTCATGGCAACGCCGCGCACGATCCAGCGTTGAAAGAAGATATAGGCGAACAACACCGGCAAGAGCACCAGGATTGCAGCGGCCATGGTCAGGTCATAGCGCTGGCCGTGTTGCGATGTGTACCAGGTAAGCAGCAACGGCAGCGTGCGCTTCTCGTGGGTGGTGATGACGATGAGGGGCCACAGATAGTCATTCCAGGTTGCCATGAAAGTGAAAATGCCCAACGTCGCCAGCGCTGCGCCCAGGTTGGGCAGCACCACGCGCCAGTACAGACCAAATTCGCTGGAACCGTCGATACGCGCGGCGTCGAGCAGGTCATCGGGAAAGGTGGAAATGAACTGACGCATGAGGAAAATGCCGAAAGCATCGACCATGGAAGGAATGACCAATCCCCACAGGGTGTCGATGAGCCGCAGACGCACCAAAATCAGATAGGCCGGGATCATAATCACCTGGAAGGGAATCATCAATTGCACCAACACAAAGGCAAAGGCGATGCGCTTGCCGCGAAAGCTGTATTTGGCGAAAATGAAGCCCGCCAGCGAGCTGGTGAAAAGGGTGATGGCGACGCGTGAAAGGGCGACGAAGGCGCTATTGGCATAAAAGCGCGTCAGCGGTAATTTCGGATCATCGAAAATGGTCTGATAGCTTTTCAGCGTCCACTCTTGCGGGAAGAAAGTAGGCGGAATCCGCACGATTTCACTGGACGACTTGAATGAGGTCATGAGGATCCAGATGAAGGGAACCAGGGTCACTGCCAACCCCAAGATGAGCACGCCATAGGCGATCACACGCCATACCATTGAGCGCCACGGGATCACGCGCGTGTGCGCAGGCTGAGAAAGTGTAGTCATGGCGATTCAGTATTCCCAATCGGTGCGCAAGATGCGAAATTGCACCAACGTGACGATGAGCACCATGGCGAACAGGATGAGCGATGTCGCCGACGCCCAACCCATGGCCTGATAGCGGAAGGCATTCTCGTAGATGTCCATGGTCAGCGAACGGGTTTGGTGCGCCGGCCCGCCGCCCGTCATCACTTGAAAGATGACAAAGACCTGAAAAGAAGAGATCATGGTCAGGGCGCAGACGAACAAGAGCGTCGGGCGCAGCAGTGGAATGGTCACGCGCCAGAATTCATTCCACACGTTGGCGCCGTCGATGCGCGCAGCGTCGCGGATTTCGCCGGGGATGCCTTGCAAGGCAGCGATGAAGATGACCAGATTGTAGCCGAAATCCATCCACAGATAGGCGATGATGACCGCGATCATGGCCAGGGGGATGCCCAGGAAGAACGCGTTGGGATCCGTCAGCCACGACTTAGGCGGCGTCATACCAAACCCGCGGATCAGGCTGTTGAGCAGCCCCTGTTGAGGATGAAAGACATAACCCCACATGATCGCCACGGCCACGGCAGAGCTGATGGTGGGCATGAAGTAGATCGAGCGGAAAAGACCCTTGAGTCGCTGATGCACGCTCTCTACTAACACAGCCAGAGGTAAAGTGATGGACAGATTGAGGACGAGCACGGCAAAAGCAAAGATGATTGTATTCTTGAGCGAAGTACGAAAGACAATGGCAGTCTGTGTGTCGCTCCACATGGCGACGAAATTCTCGAAGCCGACAAATGGATTGCGCCCGCCAAGCCCCAGCGGCCCATCACCAACGCGCACAGGCGAGTAGCTGTAGAAGCTGAGCACGACCACCCAGATCATGGGGAAAAGGGCGAAAAAGGCCATGTACAACAGGATCGGCCCCAGGCCAAAGAGCACGAAGCGCCGCTGACCTGCGCGCAAGCCGCCTCTGGCTTTTTCTCTCCCACTGTCAGACTGAATGGCTGCTGATGTCATACACATCGGTTCCGATACGAAACGGGATAGCTCTTTGCAATCTGAACAGCGGCGAATCGTTGCGACTCGACTTCGCCGCTGTTCAGGCCTCCATGAATGGGCGCTATTGCGCAGCGTCCACCATTTCGTTTGCCTGTTTGTGGATCAACTGGGCCGCCTCTTCGGCGGTGATGCTGCCCTGGAGCGCCTGCAAGATAGCCGGGTAAGCAATCTCATAGAAAAATTTGTCGCGATCTGTCAGGTCGCCAATATACTCCCCATAAGGCAACAGACTGAAGGTCGGCTCGACCCACGGCGCAGCAGCCAACACATCCTCGGGGTTTTCCACAAGCGATTTCAACGCTGGGATGGTGCCTGTTACACCATTGAACGTTGCTGCATTGGCCTGCTCGGCCGCCATGAACTGAACCAGCTTCCACGCTGCCGCCTGATTGGGACTGTTCACCGAAACGACCTTGCCCCAACCGGAGTCGGCCGCGTATTTGCGCTCCGTTCCAAAAAGCACAGGCGTATTCACATAATCGAATTCCAGATCAGGGAAGTCGACGCGACCGGCGCCGGCAGCCCACGAGCCGATGAAGCTGGAAGCCGTGTTGCCGGCAAAAAAGGCCTGATACGGCTGATTGGCCGCGCTGTTGAAAAGCACGGGATCAACCAATTTGTGCTTTTGCACCATGTCTACCAACAGTTGAATCGTGTTCACTGCTTCGGGCGTGTCCAGATTGAAGTGCCTGCCATCTTCGGCAAAATAGCTGCCGCCCTGTTCCAGAATGCCTTCCAGGAGCAAGAAAGGCAGCCCATCGCCGCCCACGAAGTGATGGCCGGCGCGGGTCATGGTATCGCCGTCGAACTGGCTCAGCGCCGCCGTATCAGCAATGAGCGCGTCCATATTCTCCCATTGGGGTGGATAAGTGATCCCGGCCTCCTGGAAATAGGCCGGGTTGACCAGCGCGCCGCCCACTTCCAGATTGAACTCGTTGGGCATGCCATAGAGTTTGCCATCGCAATAGTAACCGTCGAGGGGCGCTTTGAAGAAGAGCTCTTGCGCCTGAGAGTAGCTCATCACCTCGGATGGCACTTCAGCCAGACGACCGCCCTTGGCATAGGAGCAAACCCACGAGCCGAACATCTCGATGACGTCCGCCTCCGTGCCAGCCTGCATGGAGGTCTGCAATGCCTGAATGAACTGATCATACTCGAACTGTTCGTACTTTACCTCGATGTCTGGGTTCTGCTCCATGAACCTGGCGATGACTGCTTCATTCGCCTGAATGAAAGAGGGGTTCTGGTGCGACCAGAGGCGCAACGTGACCTTTTCGCCGCCCCCCGCTGCCTGTTCCTCTCCGGCGGGGGCGGACGCCGGCGCAGCCGGGGCGCCGCACGCAGCAATCAATAGTGCGATGAGCACGAGCACGAAACCGAATTTGCGCAGCATAGAATTTTCCTCCTGTTTGAAAATTGATACGAAAACGATTGGCAATCATCGCTTGAGGTATTGGGGCGTTGAGGCCTTGAGGTTTCAGGCATGGAGCGTTTGCACCGGTTTCCCCCCAAGATCTCACAACCTCAAGACCCCATCATCCTGTTCAGCCTACGCCAACTTCACCACCGCATCCAGATTGTTCGGTCGATCTGGGTCCAGCCCTTTGGCCAACGAGCGCGCCAGCGCCACCAACTGCCCCACCGGCACATAGAGCACGCTGCGCGCCAGGTCGGGCAGGCCAGACGCCAACGTGACGTGCCCATCGTGCTCCCCGACCGCCAGGATGTTCGCGCCCATGCCCGCCATGTCGTGGAGCACCGCCCGGTCATAGGCGTGGTTTGCCTCCGACACCAGCCCCATCACCAGGGTCGTTGGCGTGACCATGGACTTGGGGCCGTGGCGAAATTCCATGAAGTGGAACGGTTCGCTGTGGGTCAGCGACATCTCTTTCATCTTCAGGCTCAGTTCACAGGCCAGACCGTAGCGCAGCCCTGAGCCGAGAAAATAGAAACGGTCCAGGCTCAGGTCGCTGCCTAGGGCATGAGCAAGACCGCCTGCTTCGACCAGCACCCGCTCCATCACTCCTGGCAACTCCTGCATTTCCAGCCAGACATCCTCTCGTTCGGCCCAGAAGGCCGCCATGACCAGGCTGCCCAGGTAGAGCGTGGTGAAGGCGCGGGTCTGGGCAATGCTTTCTTCCTGCGCCATGGGAAAGAGCAAGTTGACATCGCCCATGCTGGCAAGGGGGCGATCGGGCGCACAACTCAATGTCACGATGTCGCCGGCGTGGTGGTCGCGGAAAGCGTCGCAGGCGCGCAGGGTCTCGGTCGTTTCGCCCGAGCGACTAAAGGCCACCAGGAGCGCCCGACCGTGCCGGCGGGGAATCGCCCCCGGATAGAGCCAGACCTCTGACGCCGGCAAAGCTCGCCCCGAAACGCCGGTCATCTCTTGAAAAGCGGCCGCAGCAGCCATGGCTGCGTAGTAGGCAGAGCCGCAGCCCGTGAAGTAGACGCTGCTATAGGCGCCAGCGCGATAGAAATCGCGCAGCATAACAGCTTTCGTACTCAGCGTCTCCAACGCAGTAGACCAGACCGCCGGTTGGGATAGAATTTCCTGCCGGGTATGGAAGCCGGCTTCATGGGAATTGCTCATAGTTCAGAACCCGTTCTGCGTTGCGGTGATAGACCTTCTCCAACACGTCGGCAGGCAGGTGCAGGCCATAGATATACCAGCGTCCCTGGCCGGGCGCAATTCTGCCGTCGTAGCTGAAGTATTCGTCGTCGGTTTCCAAGAATCGGTAGTAGAGGCGATAGGCGTCCAGATTTGGGCTGGCGTCGGTACCAAAGAGGATGCGGTCGGCGTATTGAGTGAAGAAACGTCGCGCACTGTAGGGCTGGCGGCCCAGCTCGCCGATGCGCGCGCTGAAGTCGATGAAGAAATTCGGGCAGCGATCCAGGAGCGCGCCAACCCAGGCCAGATTTTCAGCGTAGCAGCCCACGTGCGCGCCGATGAAGATCGTCCGCGGGTGGCGGCTGACCAGGTTTGCCAGCTCGCTCATGATCTGCATGAAGGGCGGGAAAGGAGGGCTGGTGAATTGCCAATCCGGGCTGCGATGCAATTCCTCCCAGCGTTCGTTGTGGTTATCCAATGGGTCGAAGAAGGCAACCGGATCGGCTACGTGGATCAGGACGGGCAGTCGCAGCTCGCCGGCAATCGCCCAGATTGGATCGAGTCGATCATCATCCACCGACACCCGTCTGCCATCTTGGTCGGTTACATGCAGCCCCAAGGGCTTCCAGATTTTTAGCCCTTGCGCGCCGCGCCCAGCCTGCTGCTGCAATCGTTGCGCTGCCCATTCGCCAAAGCGGTTGCCGTGTTCGGGCCATTGCCGCCAATCGACGCCGCCGAAGATGCGAAAGCGTTCCGGTGCAGGTTCCTTGAAACGTTGTAAATGGTCGTCAAGGATTTCCTCGCCCCAGCCGCCGTCCAAATCGACGTAACAACGGACATGGGCTTCGTCGAGTTTGTCGAGCAACTCTGCCAGGGGGCGCTTGTCCCAGCCGCCGCCAAAGGGCGTCCCCAGGTGATTGTGGGCGTCGATGACCGGAAAGGCCGGGCGCAGCACCTGGGTGGTCTTGGTCACGAGTTTGGGGATTGGTTGATACTCAGTCAACAGCATGATCGCCTGTCCGTTTTTATTTGCCTGATCTATCTATCTTTTCAGATCAAGGCGGGTGGTCACGCAACTCCTCTCGCACCTGCATGAGCATCTGCCCCAGGCGATTGACGCCGCTGCCATCGCCGCCGTCGCCCCAATAGCGATCGTTGGTTGTGTGTTCAGCGAGATAGGCGTCTCCTGTGGCAAACAATCTTGCCCGCAAGTCGGCGTGCTGGCTGAATTTGGCGCGCAGGGCAATCAGCATTGCAGCGTCGCGTACATCGTTCCAATCGCTGCGCACCGGCGCGCCAGACGACCAGGACAGGTCTTTGGCGACACCCGGCGTGGCCGCCTGGCGGATGCGCTCGCGCCAGGTTGGGTCGAGGAACTTCTGCGCCTGATAGTAGTGCTCTGTAGTGGGCCACAATGCGCCGTCGAGCAGAATCGGCGCGGCAGCGAAGTTAGAGAGGAAGCCGTAGTCTGGCTCCCATTCGTGATAGAACTCAATGCGATCCATATAACTCCCGTTTTTGGTCAGAATGACAAATATACTCTGCGAACAGGCGAAAAGGCGCTGAGAAAACAATGTGATCTGCCTGTTCCTATACCTGCACGACTGAAATTTCCTGTTCCCTCAGCGCCTGGACGAAGTCACGGGGCGTTTGCTCATCAGTGATTAGCATGTCTATCTTTGTCAACGGCGCAACGAAGACTGCCGAAACGCGCCCACACTTGGTGTGGTCGGCGACGAGGATGACTTGGCTGGCATTGCTCAGGATGGCGCGGTCGATGAGCGACTCCTCCAGGTAGGCGTTGGTCAATCCCTGCTCGATGTCAATTGCACGGATGCCCATGATGACCTTCATTGCGCGCAGTTCGGTGAGAGAATGAGTGGTCAACGGGCCGATAAAGGAAAGCTCACTGTGGCGCAAGGTCCCGCCCAAGGCGATGAGCGTTATGTTGGGTGCGTCGGCCAGCGCATTGATCACGAGCAATGAATTCGTGATGACGGTCAGCATTCGCTGATGCAGACGGCGCGCCACAGCCTCAGTTGTGGTACCGCTGCTGAGAAAGATCGTCTCGCCGTCGGCGACCAGCTGCACGGCAGCCGCAGCGATGCGTTCTTTTTCGGCAGCCTGATCGCTGGCGCGCTGAGAAACAGGCGCTTCGGGCGGCGCACGGCGTACGGCAAGCGCGCCGCCATGTACTCTTTCCACTTTTTCCTGGCTAGCCAGCGCCTCCAAATCACGGCGAGCAGTGGCCGGGCTGACGGAAAAGTGAGAAGTAATCTCTGACACGCTGGCGCGTTGTCGCTGTTCGATCCACGCCAGCAGGCGGCGTTGACGTTCAACAGTCGATGCCATCAGGGAGTCGCTCACAATATAATCAGATTCGAGCAAAGAATAATCAAAAGTAATCGTAGTATAGGTTGTCTCCGCTTACCTGTCAAGGGGGAAATCTCAAACCTGAACCGGGATGCATCCCAGGCTTTGAGCACGTTTCGGTCACAATTTGCCAGAGTTTGGGGCAAACCTATGTCAACCGCTTTGGGTGCATTCAAAGTGGGTTTGCTAAAGGGGCTTGAACGGCGGCGACGTCATCGTTCTGTAACAGCGAGGCTACGTCGCCGCCGTTCAAGCCCCCCTACGAAATGACTTTGTCCAACCCGCGTTCCCTTCTATGCAGACTGGGAATTCCTGGCAGTTTTTTTGTCTTTCTTGAAATTGACAACTTGCTCCACTCTACATACAATTTTATGCGCAAACTGTGGTGCAGACCGTACACTGCCTCCCAACACACCTCAGCATACGGCCACACGTTTGCTTTGCTCCGGCCTCCATTTGTTCACAGGTGGGCGGCGTCAACCTGTACCGACGCACTGTCAGCCCATGGGAATCTCCATTATGGTTCGCAGAACCGTTTTAATGCGCTTCCACTTCTTTGTGGTCAGCCTGCTGCTGATCTCGTTTGTTTTGCCCCCGGCGCCCTTGGCGGCGCTTCCTTTCAGTGAAACAGCCAGCGGCGAGATCGACGTTGCGCCGTTTCGCGTCAGCCAGCAAATCGTCGGACCTGGCGTCATCGCCGGCGAGGTCTTTGACGCGGCCACCGGTCTGCCGCTGGCCGACGCCGCAGCCCGACTTGTGAGCCTGGACGGCGCACCGGTCTCCTTGCTCGAAACCACAACTGACGCTCGCGGGCGCTATCGCCTGGTCAGCGCCCCTGGCGCAGCCCGCATCGTCATCGACAAGCCCGGCTATAGTCGCGCCGAACGCACGGCGCAGGTGGTCGCCGGCCAGCGTGTTGCGCCCTTCGACGCACGTTTGACTCCCCTGGACGCCAACGCCAGTCCTATCTCCGCCATCTCCGGCGGCTCAGTCTCGACAAGCGGCGGCGAAGCAACGGTGCTCATCCCGCCCGGCGGCCTGATCGATGACCAGGTGATGCAGATCACCGCCATCGGTGCGCAGGGGCTGGTGGGCGCGCCGCCGGCCGGTTGGTCGCCGCTTGCTGCCGTGGAGATCAGCCCGATCTCTGCGACCTTTGTCCAATCAGCGACCCTGTCGATGGCTGCACCGGCTGGCCTCTCACCCGACGTCGCGCCCACTGCCGCCCGCTGGAATGCAACACAGGGCGCGTGGACGGTGATCAATCCACCCGTCCGCACCGCCGACGGATTGCGTTTTCAGCTTTCGGCCAGCGCGCCAGGGCAGATCGCTCTCTTCCTGGCCGATGTTGCCAACGGCCCGCCGATCCCTGCGATCGGTGCGCCGCTGCCGGGCGCAGCAGATGCGGGCCTGCCGTCCGACGCCAGCGCGACCATTTCACCATCGCCCCAGATTCTGGTCACTGCGCCGGGCGTCACGTCCGACGTGCAGGTGCAGGCGGGCGCGGCGACGCCCCTGACCAGTGGGACGACCATGCGCCTCGACCTGCGCGAGTCTTACCGCTTTGTCAACGGGACACAGCTTCATCCTGAACCGGTAAGCCAGGATGTGCGCCTTTACGCCTACCCGGGTGGTCAGTTTGCATCCCAGGCGGAGCTGACACTTTCGCCCTCGCGCATCTTCGCCGTGCATGAGTTGGAACAGGGCGTCATCGATCTGGCCGCACGTCCCGCGGCAAACGCGGCCCAAGGGGTTTTGCTGACAAACGACGGCGCCACGGTGGAGACGCCCACCGGCCAACGCCTGGTCGTCCCACGCAACGCCACGCTGGTCGATCTACCGCTGCTGCTCACGCCGCTGCCGCAGGAGGAGTTTCCTCCCATCATTCCGGCTGAATTGACTTTCCTCGACGCAGTGACCGTCGATTTCCACGGTGGGCGCTTGACGCTGCCGGCCGCATTGTCGATCAGCGCTCCACCCACCCTACCTGCCAACAGCCAGGTGCTCGTCGCGCATCTGGTGGAAGTCCAGAACGTCACCTACCTTTCGCTGGTCGGCCCGGCCAGTCGTAACGCCGGTGCACGGCTGCAGTTCAGTGGTCTGCTCGATGAGGGACGTTATGTGTTCCTGGCCGCCAGCCAGCCGCTGGGCTTCGTCACCGGCACGATCAACAACGCCGACGGACGGAGCCAGGCCGGCATGGTCGCCTCGACCAACGCCTACCCGTTGGCCTCCATCAGCACGCCCGAAGGCCGCTACATCTTGGCTGCGCCGCCGGGGTTGGTCACGGTGACAGTGCGCAACCCGCTGACTCACGACGTGGTCACGCGCCAGGCGAACATCCAAGGCGTGGGCAGCTTCGCCTCGCTCAACATCGGCCTGACGCCCCAACCGCC
This sequence comes from uncultured Caldilineaceae bacterium, assembly GCA_964560495.1. Lineage (GTDB taxonomy): Bacteria > Chloroflexota > Anaerolineae > Caldilineales > Caldilineaceae > UBA5069. Next base: position 3,535 of record CAZLMM010000003.1, on the reverse strand, counting down.
CAGCGTGATTGCCATTTCACCCGCCGACGGCGCAGTCGATGTTCCGCTTATCAGCGTGGTGCAAGTCACCTTTTCCGAACCGGTCAACCCGCTGACGGTGCTCGACGCGCTGACTGTGGTGGACGCCAACGGCGCGCCGCTGGCCGGCAGCCAGTCGCTCACGCCCGATGGCGCCGTGCTCACCTTTCGCCCAGACACAATCCTGGCCGACAGCGCGACCTATTCGCTGACAATCTCCGCGGCAGTGCAAGACCTGGCCGGCAATCCGCTGACCGAAGTCTTCCGCGCCCGCTTCACCACCGTCGATGTGACGCCGCCGACCCTGCCGCCAGCCGGACAGATCAGCGTGACCATTCCCGATGCGACGGGCTTCTGCACCGTCAGCGGCACGCAGGGCACGGTGCAACCAGATTGGATCGTCATCGTCAAGAACCGCACGACCAACGCGCTCACCTCCGTGTTGCCCAACGCCGACGGCAGTTTCAGCCTGAACGTGGCCGCCAGCCCGGCCGACAAGCTCGACCTGATCTTGCAAGACGCGGCCGGCAACCAGGTGACGACGCCGCTGCCCCGCTATCGCAACCCGGATGGCACAGTCGTGGTAGGCGAGGAGGGCGGCCCGGTGGACGGCCCCGGCGGCGAAGTCGTGGATATCCCGGCCAATGCGCTGCCGCCCGGCGCCCTGGTCAAGGTGGGCAGCGTGGCCGAGGGCGATCTGCCCCAACCGGCGCCACCCGGCTACCCGTTCTTGGGCGGGGTCGATCTGCAGATGAGCAGCGCCGCCAGCAAGCCGCTGGTCTTGAGCATTCCCGCGCCGGCGGGTGCCGACCCACACGACATCGTGATCGTAGCCAGGCACGTCACGTGGCCCAGGGGGCAGGGCTGGATGATGGTGGAGCAGGCCTTCCTGGATAACGGCAGGTACACGACAGCGGTGCAAGCAAGCGCCAGCGGCAAAGCCCCCGGCTTGGCGAAGATGGTCTTTCAGGCGGCAGGGGCCGGCATCGGCGGGATCACGGCCAGCGGCGAATATGCCTTCATGCGCGTGAACGGCGACTGTGTGACGCTGGTCAAGGTGACCTACAGTCTGAGTGCACAGTTTGTCATGATCTCTCCCGGCAGCCCTTTGGTCTATGTGCCCATCTTCGAGTCGGCCCAAGCCGTCTTTCCGGTCGTCTGTAACGAACTTCTGGAACTCGAACTGCGCGACCCCAACACTGACCGCTTGATCCAGCGCATCAGTCAACGCGCGCCCAGCAAACACGGCGCCAGCGTCGGCGCGTTCACCACCGATGACACCCAGCCGCCGCGCATCATCCAGCACAATCTCTACAACAACTTCTTGCAGGATCACCTGCGGATTCATTTCTCCAAGACGATGAGCCCGACCACCGTGCTGAACGGACTGAGCGTTGTCGACCAATTTGGCGAGGTCATCAGCGGCACGGCAGCCATGGGCGAGAACAACAGCATGGTGGTCTTCACGCCCACTGCTCCCTTGCAGATGGACACGCAGTACAGCGTTTTCATTGCCGGCGCGACGGACACCAAAGCGCAGGGACCGGACAAGCCTGGCAACGAGTTGTTGATGAACGATCCCATCCGCTTCACCACCTTCAAGCCGCAACGCCGACTGGAACTGGACGCGCTGGTGGGTACTGCGCCGGGCAATCAAGCGGTGGACGCCATCCGCAATTTCGTCTTCGTCGTCCACAGTGAGGTCACTTCTTCGCTGCAACTGCTGACGGTGCTGGACACGGCGGTGCTCTCGGCGACCACGCCTGCCACAAACACACAGGGCGTCAGCGCAACCAGCGTGCTGAGCCAACCCGTGGTGATCGGCTCCTCGCTCACCGGGTTGCGCCATGTGCGCGCCATTGCGGTCATTCCGGATGTCTTCGCCACGTTGAAGCCGGAAGTAATCGAGCCGTTCATCCTCCTGACGCGCGCGCCCAGCGCCACGCTCATGACCAGCATCACGGTGGCGCTGGACAAGAACCTCATGCCTGATGCACTGAGCGTGTATCTCGACGAATATGACAGTGAGCCAGCCACGGGCGGCGCGGCCAAGACCCTGGCCCAGAAGGTGCGCATCTCCCCCAAGGCCGTGGTCACGGTGAAAAGCCCCGGCAGCGAGTGGCTGGTTGAAAATCGCGATGACGTTTACCTGGTGCGGCGCGAGGACAACCAACTCAAGGTGCTGGCCGGGCGCGACCTGCTGGTGATGATCGGCACGACCGAGGTGTTGGTGGGCGGGATGGAAATTCTGGAAATCTGGGATGTGAGCGATTGCACCAAACCCGTTATCGGCTTGCGCTTCATCGACGAGGCGAACTGCGTCAATCCGGCCAAGATGACCATCAGCCGCAAGGTGCTGACCGACCCACGCACCACCATCAGCCCCTATCTGCCTTACGCCAACAACCACTTCATTCCCCGTGAAATCGGCGTGCCCACCAAACTGGCCGTGCTCAACGACCACCTGAGCGACGCGGCGGTGGTCTATGTGGTCAATTCGGGCATCGGTTTGCAGGCAGTGGATGTAACCCGCGCGGCCAACATGCCCAATCCCTTGAGCACTGACCCGGCGCCCCACGCGCTGCGTCGCGGTCGCTACAACGATGTGGCCGTGGTGAAGGATCTGGTGCTGGCGACTGAGGCCCCCAGCAGCGGCGGCCCTCGACTCACGTTCCTCACAGCCGGGCTGGATGACAAACGCACGCGCATCGACGGCAGCATTCACACCCTGCCCACCCTGCCCTTCGCGGCAGTTTTTGGCGTCACGACCGCAGCCAATGTCATCTATGACATGGATCGGGACGGCAATGTGGGCGCAGCAGAGGAGCAAGACGAACTCGACGCCAATGGCGATCTGCTCCCCAATGCCCAGTTCGCCCGAGATGAGTTGTTCGATCTGGCGCTGGTCAGCACGGGAATGCTGGCGAGCGGCAAAGGCATCATCTGGGTGATTGACCTGAACGCAGAGACCGATCTGTGGATCAACCGCTACTCCGACTATGTGGGCGCTCCGCGCATCGTCGCTGGCATCCCCATCACCGGCCCGCTGCGCAGCATTCAGTTCGACCCGCAGCTCAGGCTGGCCTACGCCGAAGTCGATGGCGAGGGGATCACCGTGATCGACCTGCGCGACCTGATCGACGAACTGGCCTCGACGCGCCCGCTGATCGGCTCGCAAACGCCCGAGCCTGACGACGCAAACAAGGATGGTCGCGACGACCGCCTGATTGGCGTCTATGGGTTGGCGCGCATCGCCAACCGCGCCGAGATCGCCGTGGGCAACCAGCCCGACCGCCCGCTGGCATACCTGCACGACTTCAACGCCGGCGTGGAGTTGGTGCAGGTCTGCAACACCTGCACCGAGCTGACGCTGGATTTCAACGGCAAGGACAGCTTTGTCGACCAGCAGAGCACCAAACAGGAGGATGCGCCGGAGGGTTCGAGCGACAGCCAAACCCCGGCACAACAGGCGCAAAACGAGCTGCGCCGCGGGCTGTTGGAGGAAAAACAGGTCCTG
>CAZLMM010000002.1:0-178247 GCA_964560495.1 uncultured Caldilineaceae bacterium | reverse complement strand
CCGGTTCTGGTGCGAGGCGTGGGGTCGAATCTCAGCGGCGTCTACATGGTGGAGCGGGTGCTGCACATCTTCGAGGGCGGCAGCCACAAGCAGAGCTTCACCTTGCGCCGCAACGCGCTGGGTGTGGCCGGTCAGGAAGATTTTACTGTAGAGAACTCATAGGAATCGGCCCGAAGAACAAGGCGCGGTAAGCAGCGAGCTATGGACATAGGAGGCAATCATGGATTTAGGAGCGTTCTCGGTCAGCCTGGCCGTAAAAGACATCGAAGCGTCGAAACTCTTTTACGAAAAGCTCGGTTTCACCGTCTTCGCCGGGGATCAGGCGCAGAACTGGCTGATCATGAAGAATGGCGACCACGTCATCGGGTTGTTTCAAGGTATGTTCGACAAGAACATTCTTACCTTCAACCCGGGCTGGAACAGCAGCGCTCAGCCACTCCAGGAATTTACGGACATACGGGAGTTGCAGCGTCGCTTCAAAGATCGCGGCGTCACGATGATCGCAGAAGCAGACGAAAGCACTTCTGGCCCGGCCAGCTTCATGCTCGTCGATCCCGACGGCAACGCGATTCTGGTGGATCAACACGTGTAGGCAACCTGGCTATCCAGCGGTTCATCGTTAGCAAAATGGAATCACCAACTTCGAGCGCGGCGCGCTTCTTCGGCAAATATCGGGCGGTCGTGGTAGACAACCAGGACCCGGACACCCTGGGGCGGGTGAAGGCGCGCGTGCCGGCGGTGTTGGGCGATGTGGAGAGCGGCTGGGCCTTGCCCTGCACGCCCTACACGGGCGACAAGGTCGGCTTCTATATGATCCCCGCGCCCGGCGCGCACATCTGGGTCGAGTTCGAGGGTGGCGACCCCTCGCGGCCGATCTGGGTGGGCGGCTACTGGCACAGCGGCGAGATGATCGACGACGTGACGCCCGACGTGAAGGTGATCCGCACCGAGACAGGCCATCGGCTGACCCTGGACGACGCGGGCGAGAAGGTGGAACTGCTCCACAGCGGCGGCTCGCTCATCGTCATCGACGGCGCCAGCGTCAAGGTCGAGCACAGCGGCGGCGCAAAGCTGGTCATCGACGACAGCACCATCGTCATCGACAACAACGGGCCGCAGATCACGCTGGATGGCTCGTCCATCACCATCGAGAACGGCGGGCAGCGCATCGTCATCTCCACGTCATCGGTCTCCGTCAACAACGGCGCGCTGGAGGTGCGCTGACATGGCCGCGATCTTGCAGCAGGGCTGCGTCATCCAGTGTCCCCACGGCGGCATGGTCAACCCGATCCCCGCCAACGTGCGGGTGCGGGTCGGCGGCGGCTTCGCGCTGCTGGCGACGGATGTCTTCATCGTGGCCGGCTGCCCATTCACCGTCGGCCCCAAGCCGCAGCCTTGCATCACGGTGGAGTGGCAGGCGCCAACCCAGCGCGTGCAGGTCAACGGCCAGACGGTGCTGCTGGCGACGAGCATCGGCCTGTGCAAGAGCGCCGAGCAGGTCGTCCAGGGCGTCGCCATCGTCAGCGCGGCGCAACCGCGGGTGCAGGGGGTATGATATGGCTGAATTTCTCGATTATCCATTCACCATCGACGGACGCGGGCGTACGGCCAGCGCAGAGCGGGGCGACCACATCCGCGATATGATCTACCAGGTGCTTTTCACCCGGCCGGGTGAACGGGTCAACCGGCCCGATTTTGGCTGCGGGCTGGGCAATCTGATCTTCGAGCCGAACAGCGACGCCCAGGCCGCGGCGACCCAGTTCCTGGTCAAGACGGCATTGCAGCGTTGGCTCGCCGACGCCATTACCGTGGAGACGGTGCGCGTCGCCAACCAGGATGAGCGCCTGATCGTGCTTGTCGAGTATGTGCGGCTGGACAACGGCCAGCGCCAAATCGATCAGTTTACGTCGTTGTGAGTTCGTAGGTGCGGTTCGCAACCGTACATCTCTGGCTTGTGCGATTGAGAATCGCACCTACGTTTCCGACAGGAACGCCTATGGTCACCACCTTCGACGGCGCCCGCTTTCTCGATGAGACTCGTCGGGGCGAAGTGCAAAGACACCCCACCCTTAACGGGATCGATTTCCTGGAGGTGGTCGTCGCGCCCGAAGCCGACAACCAGCGCGTGCTCATTGTCCACTTCCTGCCGGCCAGCAGCCCGGCTGCGCCGGCCAAGCTCGATGCGCTGCTGAGCCAGCTGAACGGCCATCCCGAACGCTGCCAGATCAGCGGCGGCGTGCGCGTGACGAGCATCCGCGTGCTTGCCGTCGTGCGCGCCGGCGACGCGCTCTTCCTACGCGTCGACCTGCCGGGCGACTTCTCCACCTACACGCTGACCATTCAGAGCGCGTTGCTGGATGACTTCTTCCGCCAGATCGATTTTTCCTTCAAAGCCGGCTGCCCCAGCCGCTTCGACTGCCAGCCGCGCCCCTACTGCCCGCCCGACCTCCTGCCCGCGCCCGCCATCGACTACATGGCGAAGGATTATGCCAGTTTCCGCCAGGCGCTCATCGACCTGATCCCCACCCTCTCGCCCGGCTGGAGCGAACGGCGCAGCGCCGATTTCGCCATGACCATGCTGGAGCTGTTGGCCTACGTGGGCGACCAGCTCAGCTACTACCAGGACGCGGTCGCCAACGAAGCCTATTTGGAGAGTGCGCGCCAGCGCATCTCCGTGCGCCGCCACGCCCGCCTCATCGACTACGCCATGCACGACGGGCTGAGTGCCAGTGCGTTCGTCCACTTCGTCGCAGCCGGCGGCGCATCGCCCAGCGTGACCGGCGAGTGCGCGATCCAGTTGCTCACCAAACCGACCGCCATTCCCCTGGATGGCCCCCGCATCCCGCCCGAACGCGCCGCGCCTGCGCTGGCCGCAGCCGAAGCCGTCTTCGAGGTATTGCTGGCAGAAGGCGAGACGCTTCACCTTTCCGACCGCCTCAACCAGATTCGCCTTTACGCCTGGGGACACCGGGAGGTCTATCTGCCCGCCGGCGCGACCAGCGCAACGCTGGAAGGCGACCTGGCCTTCAACCCCGACGACGGCGTGCGCGTCGAGCTGTGGCGGCTCAAGGCGGGCGATTTCCTGCTCTTCGAGGAGATCAAGGGGCCGGAGGAGGGTGTGGCGGCGGACGCCGACCCAACACACCGCCAGGTGGTGCGCCTGACCGCCGCCGAAGCGCGCCGCGATGACCTCCTCGGCAAGGACCTGACCTATGTGGAGTGGGACGCGGCCGATGCGCTGCGCTTTCCCTTGTGCGTCGCCGCGTTGAGTACGCGCGCCGGCGTCCCCTTGAGCGACATCAGCGTGGCGCGGGGCAATCTGGCCCTGGCGGTGCATGGCCGCACAGTGGAGCAGTGGCATCCGCGCCAGCCGCCGCTGCCGGGCGAAAGCGGCGTTGTGGGCGTACAGCCGGGCAGCCGGCCCTATCGCTTCCTCCTCCAACAGCCCGGCTTGAGCCAGCATCCAGTGATCAGCGGCGAGCGTCCGTCCGTGAGCGCGCTTCAGGCCGCGATTGCCGGCGGCGCGCGTCCGGGCGTCCTGCGCCTGAGCGAGCACATCCCGCCGCGCCTCCAGCCCAACAAGTGGAGCATCGCGACGCCTGATCTGCTGGCCAGCGGGCGCTTTGCCCGCGACGCAACGGTGGAGACCGACAACCAGGGGCGCGGCCTGCTGCGCTTTGGCGACGGCCAGTTCGGTCGCCTGCCCACGCGCAACGCCTTCTTCCACGTCACCTATCGCATGGGCGTGGGCAGGGCGGGCAATGTCGGCGCGGACAGCCTCACCCACTTCATGAGCCAGGTGATTCGCCCCGGCCCCAACGACCGCAGCCTGATCGCTGCGCCCCTCTCGCCCGACATTGTCGCGGTGCGCAATCCGCTGGCGGCCTGGGGCGGCGCAGAGCCGGAACCCATCGAGCGGGTCAAGGCCGTCGCGCCAGCCGCGTTTCAGGCTGAGCAATACCGCGCCGTCACCGAACAGGACTACGCCGACGTCGCTATGCGCCACCCCAGTGTGCGCAGCGCCACGGCGCGCTTCCGCTGGACCGGAAGCTGGCGCACGGTCTTCATTAGCGTCGATCTGGCGCAAGGCGCGACGCTGACGCCAGAGCTGGAGGCCAGCATCGCCGACTGGGTGGCGCGTCATCGCCTGGCCGGCTACGACGTGGAGATCGCGCCGCCCATTTACGTCCCCCTGAGCATCGACGTGGAGGTGTGCGCCAGCCCTGGCTATTTCCCCGCGGACGTGGAGCAGGCGCTGCTCGAAATGCTGGACAGCCGCATCCACGCCGACGGCAGCCTGGGCTTTTTCCACCCGGACAACTTCAGCTTTGGCCAGCCGCTCTATCTGAGCAAGCTCTATGCGGCCATCGCCAGCGTTACCGGCGTCCAGTCGGCCGCGGTCACGGCTTTTGCCAGGCGCTATGACCCAGACTCGCCGCCCCAGCGCTCCATCACCCGGCGCAACCTGGAAAACGGCGCCATCGCCGTGGGGCCGCTGGAGATCGTGCGGCTGGACAACGACCCTAGCCAGCCTGAAAACGGCATCCTGCAAGTGAAAGTGCGAGGTGGAGCATGAGCGCCTTCGACGTCGCCAACGTTGCCGACTGCGATGCCTGTGAGCCGGCCAGCCCGGCCACGCCGCTGCCCATCTACAACCGGCCTGGCCTGCCCACCGTCGCCTACCGTGTGGGAACCTATGCCAGCTTCCGCCAGGCCATGCTGGCGGCCATCCATCGACAGCCCGCGTTGGCGAAATGGACGACACGTCGCGATGACGATGTGGGCATCGCTCTCCTGAGCATGTGGGCCTACGTAGCCGACATCCTCACCTTTTACCAGGAGCGCACGGCCAACGAGGCCTATCTGCGCACCGCGTTGCTGCGCTCGTCCCTGCGCCGGCTGGCTGCACTCCTGGATTACCGCCCGGCGCCCGGCGTGGCCGCGTCGGTCTATCTGGCCTATCTACTCCAGCCGCCTACGCCTGCCGTCACAGAGGTGCAGCTCAAGCCTGGCCTGCGCTCGCAGAGCACGCCCGGCCCGGATGAGAAGCCCCAAAAGTTCGAGACCGTGGAGCTGCGCAGCGCCCGCTTTGCCTGGAATCTGCTGCCTGTCAAGCAGTTCCAGAGCCAGCTGCCCCTGACGACCACCACGAACGTGCTCTATCTCCAGGGCAAGGTCGCCTCCATCAAGCCGGGCGATGTTGCACTCATCGTGGGCGATGAACGCCGCGACTTTCCCAACGATGAGACCAAGAACGAACGTTGGGATGCGCGCGTCATCAGCGCAGTGGATGTGGTGGGCGAGCAGACGCGCATTGCTTGGGACGAAGCTCTGGGCGCGGCGGAGCGCAATATCCTGCCGGGCAGCAACCCCCGGCTCTACATCATGCGCAAACGCGCTACGCTCTTTGGCGTGGATGCCCCAGCCATGACGCCGGCCATCGCCCAGGTTGTCACCACCACGACTGGGACGCCCCCCAATACCACCACCACCACGACCATCACCTATGCGCCCAGCGACGGCAGCGATTGGGGTTTCGAGCGCCCCTCTCGCAGCGCGGTCATCGACCTCAACGCCGAGTATCCCAGGCTGATCAAGGACGAATGGGCGCTGCTCACACATCCCGACTACACAGAACTCTATCGGGTCAAAGCGAACGCAGCCCAGTTCCGTAGCGATTACGGCCTCTCGGCCACGGTGAGCCGGTTGACTCTGGATACTGCCGAGAATCTGGATCGTTTCTACACGACAAACCTGCGCCGCGCTGCTGTGCTCTTTGGCGGCGAAGAATTCGCCCTGGGCCAGGCCCCGGTCGAGACGCCGGTCAGTGGGCAAACCATCGAAGTGATGGGGGATCAGTCTGCGCTGGAGCGGGGCCGGCCCCTCATCCTCAGCGGGCAGGCCGTGGGTGACGAAAGCCGCGAGACCGTGGGTGAGGTCGCGTTCGTGGACCTGGTCTCTTTCGACGGCGCAGTGAGCGTCATTCGCCTGGCTGACCCGTTGCAACGCAGCTACGTGCGCGCCTCGCTGGAAGTCTACGCCAACGTTCTCCTGGCAACCCACGGCGAAAACGTGCAGGAGACCCTGGGCAGCGGCGACGGCAGCCAGGCATTTCAATCCTTCCCCCTGAAGAAAGCGCCCATCACCTTCGTTCCCCAGGCCGGCGCGCCCAACGGTGCGGCCAACACGCTGCAAGTGCGCGTCGACGGCGTCTTATGGCGCGAGGCGCGCTCTTTCTATGGAACGGGGCCGAACGACCCGGTCTATACCACGGTCAGCGATGAGCAGGGTATGATGACGCTCCACTTTGGCGACGGCGTCCACGGGCGACGCCTACCAACCGGGCGCAACAATGTGAGCGCAGTCTATCGCCAGGGCATCGGCCGGGCGGGATTGGTCAACGCCCGCGCCATCGCAACCGCGCTGGATCGCCCGCTCGGCGTCAAAAGCGTGATCAATCCGCTGGCGTCGGAGGGCGGCGCCGAGGCAGAGTCGCCCGAATCTGTGCGCGTCAATGCGCCGGCGACCGTGCGCACCTTTGGCCGCATCGTCTCGCTGACCGACTTCGAAGATGCGGCGCGCGCTTACGCCGGCATTGCCAAAGCCCGCGCCGCCCTGGTCTGGGAGGGCGACGAGCAGGTGGTCAGCCTGACCGTGGCCGGCGAGCGCGGGGCGGCGGTGACGCCCGGCGGTGTGCTCTTTGCCAATCTCCTGGCCGACCTGGACAGCCGCCGCGACCCCCACCGCAGCCTGCGTCTGGGCAGCTACATGTTGCGGCCCATCCTGTTGGATGTGGCGCTGCTGGTGGATGCGCCCACATTCCTGCCCGAAGATGTGGAGGCCGCGGCCCGCGCTGCGTTGGTTGCCTTCTTCGACTTCGACCGTCTCGATCTGGGTCAGGCCATCTCTACGGCGGAAATCCACGCCGCGCTCCACGCAGTGGCCGGCGTCGTTGCGGTAGACATCAACCGCTTTGTCTTCAAGCCGCCCGCGGGGCTGACCGTTGCGCAACGTCGCCAGTTCTACGCGGATCGCGCCCGTCTGGGCGCGCCGGCGGTGAGCACGCTGGACAGCCAGGGATTTCCCGGCGTCAGCGCCGACGTGCAGAGTTTCGCCGCGGCGCTGCCCAATGAACTGGTTGGACTGGCCGACGCCAACGCCGACCTGACTGTGACGACCACGACGAGGCTCGGACTGTGATTTGTATGATTTTGTGATGGACTGTGATTGAGGGAGCCAATGTCGCAACAACTGATTGATTTCTACAGCTTGCTGCCCGCGGTTTACCGCGTTGACGACGCCGCCCAGGGCGAGCCGCTCAAGGCGCTCATGGCGATTCTCTCCGAGCAGGCCAACCTGGTGCGCCAGAACATAGACGAGTTGTGGGACGACTTCTTCATCGAGACCTGCGCCGAGTGGGTCGTCCCCTATATCGGCGACCTGGTGGGCAATACGCCCATCCCTGAGGCGCTCCATGGGCGACGGGGCGATGTGGCGCGCACCATCTACTTTCGCCGACGTAAGGGCAGTCTCGCCATGTTGGAGGAGATGGCGCGCTTCGTCACCGGCTGGTCGGTGCACGCGGTGGAATTCTTTCAACTGCTGGGCTGGACCCAGAATCTCAATCATTTGCGCCCTGGGGTGGGAACGGCCGACTTGCGCAATCTGGACAGTCTGGATCGCATCCAGAGCGCGTTCGACGAATGCAGCCACACGGTGGACGTGCGCCCCATGAGCGAGAATCAGGGCTGGTGGAATATTCCCAGAATCGGCTTCTTTGCCTGGCGGTTGGGTAGCTATCAACTGGACGACGTGACGCCGCGCCGTGCGCCGGGCAACGCCCACGGCTATCACTTCAGTCCACTGGGCAATCCGGCGCCGCTTTTTCATTTGCGCGAACGAGAGACCGACGATCGCGGCGTCGCCCAGGAAATCCACGTGGACGGCCCCATCCGCCCGACAGGGTTCCATTTTCGGCCCAGCGACGAATATCAGCCTGCAGCGGCCGGCGGCGCAACCCCGGCAGGCATTTCCATCTTTCTCGACGCCGGGAACAGCGCCAGCCGTGTGCCGCCGGAAAAGATCGTTTGCAAGAACCTGCCCAATTGGGAGCGACCGCCAGCCGGCAAGGTCGCCATCGACGTGGGCCGAGGGCGTTTCACCTTTGCGCCGGGCGACGAGCCGGCCGACCTGGCCAACATAGCTGTACGCTATGTCTACGGCTTCAGCACCGACCTGGGCGGCGGCCCCTATGACCGCGCCAACCAGCGCGACCCGGACACCATCGCCCAGCCCGATACGCTGGATGATCTGCTGCTGGTTGCGCCCGGGCAAAACGCCGCCGTCGGCGACGCGTTGACGGCGTGGAATGTGGCCGCCGCACCCACCGCGGTAATCGAAATCGCCGACAGCCGCACGTATGTGGGCGACATCACGCTGGACAAACCGGGCGACCTGCTCATCATCCAGGCCCGCAACGGCCAGCGCCCGCTCATGCGCGGGGTCGTGCGGCTGGCGGTCGGCGCACCCACGCGGGTGATCCTTGATGGCCTGGTCATCGAAGGGCGCATCGAGGTCGCGGCGGATAGCCGCACGACCCGGTTGGCGCTACGCCACTGCACCTTGGTCCCTGGCCGCGGGCTGGACGAAGCCGGCGCGCCTCGCATTCCCAACGCGGCGAGCATCATCGTCGGCGACCCTAATCCAAACCTGACCGTCGAACTGACTCGCTGCATCAGCGGGCCGGTTCAGGCGTCGGCTTCGTTGACCCAGTTGCGGGCCGTGGACACGATCCTCGACGCCATGCCGGGCGCGCTGGCCGCGGGTGGGATGGCGAGCCTGGCCGTTGCAACCCCTGTGCTCGTCGCCGGCGGCGCGCCCCCGTTTACCAGCCTGACTGCGCCAGCCCCGGCCTTTTTTTTGCGTATGGGCGACGTCGCGCCCCGGCGCATCGAGCTGCCGCCGGCTGGCGCGCCCACGCCGCCCAACGCGCTGCAGAACGCCATTCGCGCCGCCGATCCGACGAACCCGGCCTTTGCCAGCGCCCGCGTTTTGACCTTGGGCAACCGCCGGGTGATCATCCCGGGCGTAGTTACCGAAGTCACTGCGAGCGCCGCGCCGGGCGACCCGACGCTGACGCAGCTGCGATTGAACACGGCCGGCGGCCCGGCCCGGCAGACGCACGCGCTCTTGGGCGGCGCGATCACAGCCGCTTTCCCCCTGCCCGGCCTGCGCCTGACGCTGACTATGGAGCCGGACGCGCCATTGGCTGCGGGCCGCGAGAGCCACCCGCTGAACATCGCCGCCGGCGCCGCCGGTGTGAGTGAGCTGGCGACCCGGCTGCGCAACGCCATCCGCGGCGCCAGCGCCAGCCCTGCCTTTGCCAATGCCCTGGCCGGCGAGGCAGACGGACGTCTGGTTATCGTCGCCGGCGCGGCTGGCTTTACGCCCCTCTTCGAGGCGACAGCAGAAAACGTCGGCCTGCTGGCTGCGTTGGGGCTGGCGACGCCCCGCCCTGCCATCTCCGCCAATCTCAGCGGCGCAGCCGAGGGCCCGCCCACCTGGTTGGAGCAGGCGACGGTCTTGGGTCGGGTGCATGTCAAGAAACTGGAGATGGCCTCCAACTGTATTTTCACTGACCGGGTCGCCTGCGCCCAGGTGCAGGATGGCTGTATGCGCTTCAGCTACATGCCGCCCCAGTCGATCACGCCGCGGCGCTATCGTTGCCAGCCCGACCTGGTCCTGGAAGCCATCGCCGAGGGAGATGCGGCGGGACGAGAGGCAGTCATCCGCCGCCTGACGCCACTTTTCACCTCGCTGCGCTATGGACAACCAGCCTACGGTCAGCTTGCCCTCGCCTGTGCGCGTGAGCTGCGCGCAGGCGGCGACAACAGCGCGGAGATGGGCGCGTTCAACCACCTGATGCAGCCCCAGCGCGAGGCCGGTCTGCGCATCCGACTGCAAGAATATCTGCCGGTGGGCTTGGAAGCCGGCGTCATTTATGTCACATGAAGTGAAGGAGGGCGACCATGAAAGGCGATTTCACTCGCATCACATTCGACCCGGCTGATCGTTACACCCAGGTGCTCAAACAGCAGGGCCGCGTCGACCTGGACGCCGACTGGAATGAAGCCGAGGCGATTGGGCAATACCTGCGGGAACAGGGGCTGGGCGATGCCATCGGCGCCAGCGGCGCGCCGGCCGGCGCCGCCGGCTTTCGCATCACGTCTGTGGCCGGCGGCAACGATTTCAGCATTGGGCCGGGTCGGCTCTATGTGGGCGGCCGGGTCGCTGAGAACGACATCTCGACGACGCTGAATAGCCAACCGTGGGGCAGCCTGGAGACGCTGACGCCGCCGGCGGTTGGCGGCGCAGCGGTGGATGCCCTGGTGCGCGCCGACCTGGTCTATCTTGACGTGTGGCAGCAGCACATCACCGCGTTGGAGGAGCCGGATCTGCGCGAAGTGGCATTGGGCGGCCCCGATGCAACGACGCGGCTGGCGACCCTGTGGCGGGCGCGCGTGCTCACGGGCGTCAGCGCAGACGATTGCGACGACGCCATCACAGAGTTCCCGCCGCCAGCGCTGGGCGGCAGCCAACTCACCAACGCCGCAAACACAGGCGCCTTGCCCACGGATCCCTGCCTGATCCCGCCCGACGCCAGCGGCTATCGCGGGCTGGAGAATCGCCTCTACCGGGTGGAGGTGGATACCGTCGCCGCACCAAATGGACCACGCTGCAAGTGGTCTCAGGACAACGGCGCGGTGGTCTTTGCCGTAGAGGAGGCGCTCACGCCGACGCGGGTGCGGCTTAAGCGCCAGGGCAAGGACGCATCTCTGCGCCTGGCCGATGGCGACCTGGTGGAGGTGGTCAGCGGCCAGGATGAGGTGCGGGGACGGCCAGGGATTCTCACCAAAGTGAGAGGCGCGCCCAACGGGCTGGAGGTGGAGCTGGAGGATGACATTTCGGTCTATCAGCCGCCGCCGGTCTCGCCCTTCGACCCGCCGACCAGCGACCTGAAGCTGCGGCGCTGGAACGGCCTCTTTGCCATCGATGGGGCCGAGCACGACCTGGGCGAATCCGGCATCCGCGTCAAGGTAGAGGGGAGTAACCACCGCAGCGGCGATTACTGGGTCTTTGCCGCGCGCACCATCACTGGCGATTTCGAGCGGCTCACCGCAGCTCCGCCACAAGGCGTTGAGCATCGCTTTGCCAGACTTGCGTTAGTGCAGTGGCGGCGGCGAAGCCAACGTTTCCTCTTGCGTCCCACTGTCGCCGGCTTTGCGCCTGATTTGGCGGTGAATTGGAGCGTTTCTGGCGATGGCCGCACCTGGGAGTTTCAACTGGAGCCGAATGTGACTCCGTCGGCTGCGACTCTGGCGGATCAGCTGCGCACGAACAGTGTGACCATCGGTTTCTTCGTCAACGCCACGGCGCAGAGTGCGACGGCCACCCGTCCGGCCGCCATCCGCGTGACGCTGAGCCAACGCAACCCTCAATTCCTCAATCAGGTCGCGACTGTCGCGCTGGTCACCGGCATCGACCAGGTGTTGCCCACGGTGCTAGACTGTCGCCGGGTCTTCCGCCCGCTGACCGGTCTTCTGGAACTACTCTACGTGAGCGGCGACGGCCAGGAGACGCGGCCGGGGCAGTTGTTGCCCCAGCCGCTCATGGTGCGCGTCTCGCGCGGGGGCGAGCCGGCGCCGGGCGTGGCCGTGGACTTCGCAGTGTCGCTGGGCGGCGGCCAGCTGCAATCGGACGGCGCGGCAGGGTCGGCGCTCACGGTGTTGACCGATGTGGATGGACTGGCGCAGGCGATATGGACGTTGGATGCAGCGACGGACGGCCAACAGGTCATCGCCCGCTTGCAGGCCGACCCGCGCCTGCAAGTACGCTTCAACGCCAACCTGGAACGGGAGGAAGTGCGCCCGGTCATCCTGGTCAAGAACATCTTTTGGAATATCCAACAACCGGAGCAGGCGGTCCACGACCGACCGGTGGATGTAAAGCTCTTTGCCACGGATCTCAACATCGAATGCTCGGAGCCGGTCGCGCCCGATTCGGTTAGCCCGGGGTCATGTTTCATGACGCTGGAACTGCCGCAGGCCGCGCGCGAGGGCAGGGCGGCTGCGCCCGGTGTGGCGTATTACATCCCCATCGTGTTGGCCGCCCAGGTGCAGTCTGACCCGGCCCAAGGGCTGATCCGCTGGACGCCGACGCCGGGCGCACGGGCAATTTTACAAGAGGTGCTGCAAGCCTTCCAGCGCCAAGAAGATACGCGCCCCGGCGTGTTGGCGCGCTTCACCCTCAAGGGCAACTTCATCCGCCACCTGGACATCCCAGATGTCTACCTGGACGGCGAGAGTTTTGGCGTGAAGGATGGCGAGACGCCCAGCAACCTGCGCTTGCCCGGCGGCGACACGCGCCCAGGCGGCGATTTCGAGGCGTGGTTCTGGCTGACGGGCGAGGTGGAGCCGCCCCAGGAGGAGATCGGCTTCGTGCCGGCGCAGCCATCATCGCCCGATCTGCCCCGTCTGCGCGCCGCGCTCAACTTTGCCTTCGACCGCAGCGTGCTGGCGCCGGGCGGGATCACGCCGCCCGGATACGTTCCCCGCGCGGACATGACCTTCGACCCGCAGCAGGCCCTGGTTGCCATGCGCGGCGCGCTGATTGGCACAGATTATCAGGACCTGGTGGTGATGGCGCCCGAGTCGCTGGCCAAGCTGGGTCAGTTTCTCGACGACCACTGGCGGCCGATCTTCCGTCGCTTCCGCGCCGACCCGAATGGACAGTTGCTGATTCTGCCGGACGACGCGCTGGTCAATGAGGCCATCCCCAATGGCGACAAGAACCTGATGGCTATCGTCGTCTGTCGGCGCAGCATGGCCGAGGCCATGGCTCAGTTTGGCGGCGGGTATCGGATGGAGAACTACGAGGTGGTGTAAGGGAGTGGGGCTGGCTCCCATCACGCGTCATCAATCATGCCGCTGTTCCTGGGAGCGGACGGCGCCGCTGAGGATGCGCCGAATGAGGGGGAAGGCCAACGGGCGCAACATATAGAGCAGGCGCAGTTTGGCCGGGATGAAGATGTTCCGTTTGTCCCGCTCCATTGCGCGCACGATGGCCGCGCTGCACTCCTCTGCGGAGACAGACTCGCTGCTATGCGAGCGGCGCGCCTCTTGCAACGGCTGACCGTCTGCGCCCAGCGCGTGCTCACGCAACTCCGTGCCGCGTATCCAGCCCGGATAGACGCCCAGCATCCGCACTCGATCCTTCTGCTCCATGCTCAGCGCATCGAGAAAGATCTGAAATGCAGCTTTGGAGGCTGAATAGCCCGTGTGGTTGGGCATGCCTGTCCATGCCTGGGCTGTGGAGATATTGACGATCAGCCCGCGCGACTGCACGAGATGGGGCAACGCTGCATGAACGCAGTAGACGCCAGCCAGGTAGTTGACGGCGATGAGCTTCTCGAAGAGGAAGAGGTCGCTGATGGCGTCGAAAGGCGCCCACATGCTCATGCCGGCGTTGACCACCAACACATCCAGGCCGCCGAAAGCAGCCACGGTCTGTTGCACGGTTGCAGCGCAATCCGCTGACTGGGTGACATCTACAACGATGATCAACGTTTCAGCGGCGGGAGTCTGACGACGACACAGGGCAGCAGTCTCTTCCAGACCGGCCCGGTCACGGGCTGCGAGCGCCGTTCTTGCGCCAGCGCGCACAAGGTCGAGGGCAAGCGCCCGCCCCAATCCACGCGATGCGCCGGTGATCAGGATGGCCTTATTGGAGAGTTGGATTGTTTCTTCCTTCCTATCTGAGATTGCTTCTAATTCCTTATCGATGAGCAAAGGATGAAAAGCAATCTATTTCGCAAACACATTGTTGGCAATTCCAAAAACATTCTGCGGATCGATGCTTTCCTTCATCTCCTTGAGCATGGTCGTCGTGGCCGGCGAGATGGTGCGCGCCATGAATTCCTTGCGCAGCTTGCCCACGCCATGATGGTGCGAGATCGAACCGCCTGCGTCCATAATGGCCTGGCGAATTTTCTTCTCCATGGCAGCGAACTTCTCTTCAGCGTGGTCGATCCCTTTGTGACAGAAGCCGTGGGTGAAGTAGATGCAGACGCCTGTCGGATAGACCTGGGTGATGCGCGGGGAAGAGTAGGGCTTGCCGGGCATTCCATACGCCGCGTGCTCCGTCTTGACGACCTGTTCCACCGCTGCGATAACCTGATGAATGTTGCTCCACGGAACGGTCGTCTCGTAGGTCTCGCCGATGACGTAGTAGTCGGCCAACAGGTCGCGAATGTAGGCGATGGCGTAGGTGAGCATGTAACCGCGCTGCCCATTGGCCGGCCCGCCAGAGATGCCGTTGTATTGCTTTGCCAGCCCAAAGACGACTTTTTCCTGATGCGCCACTTCGTCGGCCAGGCCTTCCATGACCAGAGTGGCTGCGCACATCTTGTGGGGATCGAATTTCTTGACGTTGAGGACAAAAAACTTCTGCACCTTGTCTTCGACGACTTTGGCGCCGGTTGGTCTCGCCTTGAGCGCCTGGCCAAAGCGAAACTGGATATTGTCCACCAAGCGGATGCTGGCCGGCAGGACGCCCGTCTGCCCTAGAGCGTAGAGGAAATCCACGCCGCTCTTGAAGTCGGGAAAGACGATGGAGCCATATTTCTTGACTTCGGGCAGCTTGCGAATGCGAATGACGGCGCGGGTGATCAGTCCAAAGTTGCCTTCGTTGCCAAAAAGCGAACGCTGCAACTGTATGCCCATAGAGACACGCGGCGTCGGCGCGCCCTGTTCGATGACCCCGCTCGGCGTGACCAAGGTCATGTTCTCCACAATGTCTTCGATGTTGCCGTAGCGGTTTTTCTTCATACCGCTGGCGTTGGTGGCGATCCAGCCGCCCAATGTGGAAAGCTCTACGCTGTCTGGTTCATGGCCGCACGTAAATCCTTCTTTCTCTAGCAATTCTTCCAATTCTTTGCCGGTGATGCCAGCCTGGACGCAGGCGCGAAAGTTCACTTTGTCGATCCACTCGATCTTGTTCATACGCCGCATGTCCACCGAAACCACCATGCGCGTCTCGGTGGATGGAATTTGTAGCGCATTGGTTACGTTGGTGCCGCCGCCATAAGGCAGCAGGCAGACGTGGTATTGCTGCGCCAACGTGATGAGCGCAATACAATCGTCGTGGCTCTCTGGATAGAAGACCATATCTACCGCGCGTTCGAGGTGGTCGTAGAGCACTTTCGACACTTCGTCAACTGTCGTTTGACCGTGACTGTGAAGCAGGCGGATGCGGTCATCAAAACTATATTGGGATGCGGGAAACGCAGCAGCGATGGCTGCACAGAACTCCTCGTTGCGGTTGACAGGCGACACGTACCGCTTCTCTGGCTGCGGTCGCACATCATTGAAATCCAGCTTGATGCCCAGAGCCTCTTCGGCAAAGGGTACAAGATATGGCATTTTGAATCCACATAGATTGTAGCGGTTGCCCGTCATCTCCACAGTCAAGTCGTCCAGATTTACAAAGAGCCGCGTATCGGCGAATCCCCACTTGTGATCCCACGTTGTGTCATCCAGTTGGGATGAATCACGATTCAATGCTTTGTCTGCCATTTTGTTGCTCGTTTCATTTTGTACAACATTATCGATCACTTATTCGTGCGCATACTCGACTCATATTCGTGCTCGTTCGCTCACGCTCACGGATCGGAATCAGCCGACCAACCGTCGCTTGTCCAGATCATACAATCCATACGCCGCAGCAAGAATTTCAACCGGGTGGCGACTGGGCAGGTCAACGCCGTGCTCCAATTGCCAGCGGCATGTCTCTGAATCACAAGCTGTGAAGCGCACACCATCGCCCTGATCCTGCACAAAGCGGAAAAGTTCTTCACCCACAGCCATAGCGATCTGATATTTTTCCACCTTGTAGCCATAAGTGCCGGCGATGCCGCAGCAGCGCGCATTGCTTTCCCGTACGTCCAGGCCAGGGATCAGCGACATAATCTCCAGGGCCGGTTTGCCGATGCGGTGAGCGCGCTGTTGACACGGCGCATGATAGGGAAGAGTGAGCACGAGCCGTCGAAAATCAGTGCGCAACTCGCCAGCGTCGTGGAGTTCCTGCAAAAACTCGAAGAGATCCCACGTGTTCATCTTGAGCGCATGGGTCGCCTCGTCCTCCAGATCTAGCAGCTCCGGCGCCTCCTCCTTGAGCGTCAATGTACAACTCGTACTCGCGCCGACAATGGGGAAGCCAGCGCGGGCAAATCCTGCCAGCCGGGCTGTGTTGCCGCGCTGATAACCCGCCGCAGCGCCAAATTCACCGTTGCTCAGCAACGGCAACCCGCAGCAATTCTGGGGGGGGATGATCACCTCGAAGCCGTTGTGTTCTAGCACCGCAACAGTGGCCTGCCCCACAAACGGCTCGTAGTACATGGTGGCGCAGCCGTGGAAATAGACCACCTTGCGGTCTGATTTGAGACGTTTATGACGTGTGCGTCGGGCCCAATCGCCAAAGGAGCCGTCTTCGCTCCAGCGCGGCAGAGGCGCGTGACGAGCGATGCCCATTGTTTTCTCGGCCAGGAGACGACTCAAAGGGTTGTGCATGAGCAAGTTCGTCAGGCCGGGAACGATGCTGCCCAGCTTGCCCAGCAGCTCATTGCGCCCCAACACACGATTGCGCAAGGGCATTCCGTGGTCGGATACAATCTGCGCTCGGGCGCGGGCGTTCAGCTCTGCGATTTTTACACCCGTGGGACACACCTCGTTGCACACCCGACAGCCGGAGCAGTAGTCCACCGAGTGGTCCGGCGACGTGGGTTGACCGTTCTCACGAAAACGCTGGGCTTGCGGCCCCACATACTTCGGCCCCGGGAAGAGATCCGTCACTGCCGACACTGGGCAGTACATGGTGCAGAGATTACATTTGATGCACTCGTCGAGCGAGTGATCGACAGAATGCCAGGAAGTCGTGTGCATGACCCAGAAAGTTACGAATGGTGAACTGTGAATGGTGAAGAACTGTGAACGCCCGCCTCGACCTGCGCACACCGAAAATCCTACTTCATCGCCTCCGCCGCCGCTGCGCCCGTGGCAATCGCCAACCCCTCCAGACTGCGCTCTGCAATTGGGTCTGCGTGCGCCAGGTCGCCGCCAGCCGTCCAGAGATTTTCATAGACCACCTCGCCTGCACCGTTGATCGGCTGGAATGAACGATTGACAGCAACGCCGCCGCAGAAGACGGGCTGTCCGTAAGGGTCAAAGAAGGTGGGGCGAAACCATTGGCGACGATCTTGGGGGATGATCAGAGGCAAGCCGAAGACCTTCTCCCAGATACGTCCCGTGTGGTCGCTGTCGAAGCCGCCGCCCAAGACGCCGCCTGTAGCCAAAAGGAAGCGCTCCGCCTGATGCTTGAGGGGGCGTGCGCTCGTGGCAGTTTCCACCCACTCCACTGTTGCGCCGCTGGCGTGGAAACCGATGGCCTCCATATTCGCCTCGATGCGCGCGCCTTTGCTGGCAAGCGAACGGCGCAGCGCCAGAAACAGACGCATACCTGGGACGCTGGGCGGCAGCGTGGGAATCTCGAAGACAGACGCGCCCAGGGTCGATTCCAACTCCGCCAACGCCCTCGTGTGGTTCTCCAGACCAAGAATCGCCGGCAGGCCGATGCGTTCGCCGGGTTGCGCCAGCAGCTTCAGCGCGGCAGCCAGGCGAGCTTGTGTCTGCACATCATCCAGTGCGGCGGCAAGGTGAACACAGTTGCTGTCCCGCCGCGTCGTGATGACCGACAGAGGCAATATCGCTGACTGGGCAGAGACGCCATGTTTTGTCAGATTTTCGGCGATAAGTTTGGGATAGAAATCGCGCATTCCCGAAAAGCCGACGATGCGCATTGGTCTTTTATCGGCCAGGTTGCCGACTGCCTGGGCGTAGGGCGCAAGATAGACCGGTCGAGCCGCACCAACAGGCGAGGGTAAAAATAGATTGCGTTGTTCTTCTCCGGAAACGTAGACCAACCCCTGCTCGGCCAACGTCTCCTTCAATCGTTGCAGTGCGTCTCTGACCGCCGCTGGGCCGACCAAGCGATAGGGGTGATCGTTGGCCAAAAGGCTGAACGCCTCGAAAGGCTGGCGCACTGGCTCATTGTTGCCTGGTAAATAGCCGAGTACGTCAATCGTGCCGGCTGTCCAGTGGAGCGAACCTAGACCCTTGGCGATCACTCGCACCGATTGTCCCCTCTGGGCCGCAGTCAGGGCAGCGCTCAAACCGGCCAGCCCGCCGCCAATGACAAGAAGGTCGATCTTGTTCATGATGTCACGAGCAGCCAGCGATCCAATTGTCGATCATAGCGCCAACGCCCCTCACCGTGGTCGCCCCAGGCGAGCAGCTTGGTGGGCGAGACCTGGATGATCACATTGTAACCGGCGTCGGTCGCGATATCCCAGTCATATTTGGCCTGAAAGATCGGTCGTAGTTCTTGGAGAACGTGCGGGGATGCAGCAGCCTCTCCCTCGATGATCAGCACATTCATGGGATCGGGCAGGGCCAGGCTGACGCTGGGGTTGGCAGCCAGGTTGCGTGTGCGCACTGCGCCCTGCTGCGTGACCACATAGGCTGCGTTTCCATGCCACACATGCCAGATGGGCGCAAGATGGACGCGTCCATTGGAGCGTACGCTGCTGTACCAACAGGCTTGGGCTGCGGAAAATTTGTCCAGCAGCCCCGTAAGGATCTCATTCATCGGCGGTCGACTTTCTTCGTGACTGCACTCATCTATGGCGGATGATACACCACAGCTCCGATTTTGCCCAATGGTTGTGGACGACCTCTCGATTGGAGCACGAACGACGACGACGCTTGCGTCGCATCATCAACCGCCGTTGCGGCCATTCATGCCCACGCAGAGTGCAGGGGGCTATCGCACTTTCGCTGCAATTGACCATGTGATGCGATCTGGTTTGAGTGTGGCAGCCACGGGTTCGCCCTTGTTGTCTTTCATACCGATAGTTGCCTGGATTGGCGTCTCAGTTTGAATTGCTGTCTCAACCAGAGAAGGGGGGATCGACGACAGCGGAATCTTTGCCCGCCGACTGCCTATCCAGACCCCATCTCTACGTTCGCCCCAGCAGAGATAGATGAAACGGCCAGAACGCGGCCCCTGCACGAACGTTCCACGAAAGTCCAATTCGGGCTGACCTCTATCGACCTGGATCATGCAAGCGAATCGGACAATTGGCTGATTACACGCAACATCCTGTACCACATTCACCCCTTCTTGTATCCCTAACCGCAGTTCCGTGTAGCGTGGGTCGTCTGCACCGGGAAGATCAACACATTCGAATGTGATGGCGAGTGAGGCGGTTGCTTTTTTCATCCCAGAAGATACTCACTTTCAAGCGAGGCAAATGCAGGGGGAAGAGCAGCCGTGTAGGTGCGCACATCGTCCGGGGTGAGCGCAACAGAGACGCGCCTGGCATGAAGCATGAGACGGGGCGCGCTGGCCGCGTCGCCATAGAGCCTGTCGCCCAGGATGGGCGCGCCAAGATGGGCGAGGTGCACGCGCAGTTGGTGGGTGCGGCCTGTCTGCGGATGCAGGCGCACGATCTGCTGTACAGCGCGCGATGCGATGACCTGGTAGTGGGTCATGGCATGTTGACCGCCTCGCTCGACGACCTGCATCATATCGCAGCGCTGCGGATGGGGCGCCAGGCGAGTTGTGATGACGCCGGCGGCTGCCAGTCTGTTGGGCATCGCAACGACGGCCAGATACTCCTTTTCCACTGTTCTGTTTCTGAATGCGTTTGTCAACTGTCTGTTGATTGGACCCGGTCGCGTCAAGAGGAGAACTCCCGATGTGTCACGATCCAATCGGTGAAAGAGGCGCAGATCACCAAAGCGAGCGCGCGCCAGATCGCGCAGGTTGGCAGCATCGAGGTCTCGCGCTGGCTCCGAGAGCAGCCCGGCAGGTTTGTTCACAGCCAGGATGTCGCCATCGTCAGCAATGAGCCAGGCTTCCTCGAATTCTTTCATGGGAGCCGGTTTTGCATCAGGCGGGTTGACGATCTCCAACAGATCGCCGTTGTTCACCTGCCAGGATGCAAGCCAGACCGCACGCCCATTCACCAAGACGTTGCCTGCGACGATGAGGTGTTGTACGGACTGGCGCCCCCAATCAGGAAAAGCGCGGCGCAGCGCGCGATCGAGACGATCAGGTCGATCAAGACGCGCTATGAGCGAGACGGGCTGAGGTGGTCGAGTTTGTTTCAAAGCGACATTCCTTCAGGATACGCCGCCAACGCCCACGCCCTTTGTTTCCTGTCCCTCCTGGCCGCCAGCCTCTGCTGCTTTGCCCTCATAGATTTGGGGGTCGCGGCCATAGATGATCGTCGTCTCCAGCAAGCGATTAGCTAGATGACCAGTGAGTTGCTCCGGTACAAATCGCCAAGTCCAATTGCCGCTGGCGCGACCGGGGAGATTCATGCGCGTCTCGCCGCCCAGGTTGAGCAAATCTTGTAGAGGGGCAATCGCCATCTCTGCAACGCTGCTCCACGCGGCGTTGATGAGCGTCCAGGCGGCGTCATGTCCGTCGGTGCGGAAATAGCGGCGGAAGAAGTCGCGTTCCTTTTCGGTGGCTGTGTTGCGATACCAACCCCAGCTCGTGTCGTTGTCATGTGTACCTGAATAGACGACGAAGTTGCGTTCGTAGTTGTGAGGCAGAAACTTGTCGCTGGCGTCGGTGCTGAAGGCAAACTGCAGGATTTTCATGCCGGGCAGATCGAAGGCGTTGCGCAGCTCGATGACATCGGGGGTGATCTCACCCAGGTCTTCAGCGATGATAGGCAAGTCGTCCCCTAGCTGAGCGCGCACGGCTGTGAAGAAATCGGCGCCCGGTCCTGTCACCCAACGACCGTTCTCGGCGGTCTGCTCGCCAGCCGGCACCTCCCAATAGGCCGCAAAGCCGCGGAAATGATCAATGCGCACCAAGTCATACAGGCGAAGCGCGCCGCGGATGCGGTTCATCCACCACGAGTAGCCATCTTCTTTCATTTTTTCCCAACGATAGAGCGGATTGCCCCAAAGCTGACCTGTGGCGCTGAAGTAATCTGGCGGCACGCCAGCCACCACTTTCGGTTGGAATTTTTCGTCCAGGAAGAATTGATCAGGGGCGGTCCAGGCGTCGGCGCTATCCATGGCCACAAAAATGGGGATATCGCCCACAACCAAAATACCTTTGTCATTGGCATATTGCTTGAGCTTGAGCCACTGACGGAAGAAGAGCCACTGCATCAACTTGTGGGCGTGAATGGCGCCTGCCTCTTTGGTAATGGCAGTCGCCAATGCTTTTGGTTGACGGCTGCGTAGCTCCATCCCCCACTGGATCCAACTCTGACCGCCATGTGCATCTTTCAATGCCATGAATAGTGCATAGTCATCCAGCCATGCACTACTCTCTGTGCAGAAACGCTCGAATTCTTGTTTGAGGCCAACGCTGGCGCGCCGGTCGAAGTCGTCGGCGACAGTGCGCAGCAAAGGCAATTTCCAGTTGTAGATTGCGCCGTAGTCCACAAACGAACGAGGAAAGACGGGCGCCTGATCGAGAGTGCTCCAATCGAGCAAGCCTTCGTTCGCCAGATCTTCCAACGCAATCATGTACGGATTACCGGCAAAGGTGCTGAAACTCTGATAGGGGCTATCGCCATAGCCTGTGGGACCTAACGGCAAAACCTGCCACAGCGTCTGGCGCGTCTGCACCAAGAAATCCACCCAGTCATAGGCGGACTGATTCAACGAACCGACGCCAAAGCGTCCGGGCAGCGATGTCATGTGCAGCAAAATGCCGCTTCTTCGAGTTGATTTCATCGACGCTATCTCCTGCAAGGCTGAGACGAGCAGCAAAAGAACCCGACAAACTCAGCGCAGCGGCAGTTCAGCCGCCGGCTGACTTTGCTTTGTAGCCCAGTTCATTCAGAATTGCCACAATTTTTTCCCGATGATCTCCCTGAATTTCCACATCGTCCCCCTTCACTGCGCCGCCAGTTCCCAATCGCGTCTTGAGCAGCTTGACCAGCGCCTCCTTGCCAGCAGGAGCACTCATGACGCCTTTGATAACGGAAACTGTTTTGCCGCCGCGCCCCGCCTTTTCCAGCCAGACGCGCACAGGAACATTATTCTGGCGAGAGGGCACTGCCGCTGCAGGATTGGCTGGCGGCTGGGTGGGTGGCTTGGGACGCGGTTCAGGCTCAGGATCGGTGGAGAAGACAACGCGAGGTTTGTTCGACATGTGGATCAGGTTCAAAGATGAGGGGCGAGCCAATTGCATCTTCTCGCCCCTCATCTTACTACGACTTACTGCTTGACTTGGCGCAGTTCCTCAGCCCACTTTGCGGAAATCCGAATCCATTCTTCGAAGTCGGGTGGATTCACTTTGGGGGCGCGACAGATCTCAGCAAGTTGGTCTGGCGTCAGCTGCGAAAGGGACTCGAAGTTGATGATCCCAGCCTCATAGAGACGGCGCTTGTACGTGTCGCCCAGGCGAGGCAAGGCCGACAGGTCATCCACGCGGGTTTTGTCCCACGTCAAACCAACCGTAAAGGTTTCCTCGGCGAGCCGCATCGCGTCGGCCTGAATTGCTTCCAGATCGACGCTCTCCCGGGCGATGCCGGTCAATCCCAAGGCATTCACCAGTTCCGCGCGCGAGGCGGTCGCCAGCTCCCAGAAGGTGCCGATGCCAGCGTGGTGGAGCCGCCGCTCCAGTGTGGCGCCGATCCCGTGAACCTGCGCCAGGTCTTGGAGGATGCTGGCGGTGCGGATCGTCACCTCGCCAGCCGCGGCTGCAGGAGCTGCGCTGGCATCGACAGGTGCAGCCTCTTCCGTGGAAACGGCTTCTGATAGGCCAGCCGCAGCCGCCAACCCCAGAAGCGCGCCTTCGGCCCCTTCTTCGGCGGCGTCCACTGGGACAGCTTCCTCAGCCAATTCTTCAGAGGCAGCTTCTTCGGCGGCTTCCATCATGACGATTTCTTCGACGGCAGCTTCTTCAGAGGCAGCTTCCTCGGCGACAGCTTCTTCGGCGGCTTCCGTCACGACGATTTCTTCGACGGCAGCTTCTTCAGAGGCAGCTTCCACTGGGACAGCTTCTTCGGCGGCTTCCGTCACGACGATTTCTTCGACGGCAGCTTCTTCAGAGGCAGCTTCCACTGGGACAGCTTCTTCGGCGGCTTCCATCACGACGATTTCTTCGACGGCAGCTTCTTCAGAGGCGGCTTCCATCACGGCGATTTCTTCGACGGCCACATCTTCCGCGGCTTCCACTCCGCCGATTTGTTCAGCGATAGCATCCTCGGCGGTGGCTTCGACAACTTCCTCGCCTGCTGCCTCTTCCGGGGCTGCTTCCGCCACGACTGCCTCCTCCGCCGACTCTGCCTGAACAGCAATCACGGCGACGGCTGGGGCAGCGCGGGTCTCGAATTCCGGTGCAGGTTGGGCTGCCGCTGCACTCTGCGCAGCGGTGACAGCCGCCAACTGAGCCTGAAGATCTGCCATCTGCTTCTGCATTTCTGCCATCCGCGCGTCGGCCTGGCTAGCTGCCTCTTCTTCTTCGCTGCGCTCCTGGCGTGAGCCAACAGCTGCTGCCGTCCCGGCTGCAACGACGACGGCGCCTGCCGCTCGTCTTCTGCGCTCCTCGGCGCGTTGCTCCTCCACCTCGCTCTCCAGACTGCTAACCTGGCGCTGGAGGTTGCGATTCTCGCGCTCCAGATCGGCGTTCTGATCCTGCAATTTGCCGATTTGATCGGTGCGACTGTCGACTTTGCTTTGCAGCGCCGCCGCCTGAGACTGAGCTTCGGCTGCTGCACGTTCTTGCTCCGCCTTTGCTGCATCAAGCTGCTGCTGCAGCGCCGCAACCTGAGCATTGGCTTGCTCCAGTTCCTGATTCTTTTCCTCGATGGCTCTGGAAGCGGCGGCGGCGGCGGCGGTCAACGCTGCGATCTCGGCTACTTTGCCGGCGACGTTCTGCTCACCCTCTTCCTTCGTTTGCGCAAGCTCTGCTTGAAGCGCAACCAATTCAGCGTCCTTTGCCGCCAGCTCGCTTTCCAATTGGGCCTTCTCGGCTTGCGTCGCTGTCAGCTCGGTTTGCAGCTCGGCAATCTGCCCGTTCAGCGTTTCAATGGCAGCAGCCCGTTCCTCGGCTGTCAGGTTGAGGGCGTCAATCTGCGACTGGGCTTCCGTCAGCGCGCCTTCCTTCTCTTGTAGGGTTGCTTCAAGGGCGCTCTTTTCTGCGCTCAACGCATCGATGGTGGTTGAGCCTTCAGCCAGGGCAGCATCCTTTGCTTGCAAGCTGGCTTCCATCTGCTCCTTGTCGGCAGTCAGCGCGGCAACCGCTGCTTCTACATCGGCAATCCGGTGGTTGGAATCGCTCAGAGAGCTGTTCTTCTTGCGAATGGCGTCGAGCGCGGCTGCAACGCCGGCGGTCAACAGGCCAATCTCGGCGACCTTTGCTGTAACCGGCGCTTCTTCACCTGCATCAACGGACGTTTCTGCGCTGATTTGCTCTGGGCTGCGCGCTGCAAAGAAGGACTTGAGATCATCATCTTCCGCCATCTCTGCTTCTAACTCTGCTTGCAAGCGACGGATGTCTCCAAGAAGATCCGCCAGTTCGCCCTGGCTCTTTTGCACCTCGCCTTCCAATTGGGCGCGCGCCGCCACAGCTGCATCAAGTTCGCCCTGCAACCGCGCAATCTCCTCAGTTGCGCCTGCGGCTTGCGTCTGGGCGTCGGCCAGCGCCGCATCTTTCTCTTGCAGCGTCCCTTCGAGTGCACTCTTTTCTGCTGTCAGAGCAGCCAACTGCTGTTCGGTCTCAGCGAGTCTGGCATTGGTCGCCTCCAGCGCCTCGCTCTTTTCTTGGCGATTTTTAGCAACCTGAGAGACGCCGGCTGCCAGAATGCCAGCCTTCGCCAGGCGAGCCGCTCGAGGCTCATCATCGCCAAATTCCTCCGCCAGCTCATCATCGCCCAATTCATCGCGCAGTCTGTCGCTGACAACCGCGATCTTCTCCATCAACTGGTCAAGCTCCTCCTGCGTGGCCTTGAGCTCATCCTCTGTCTCAGCCTTGGCTACCTTCTCGGCTTCCAGCTCATCGTTCAAGTGGGAGATCTGTTTGCTGAGCGAATCGACTTGCGCCTGGAGGTCGCTCACCTGCTGCTGATTCTGTTGGAGAGTCTCCTCGATTGCGACCCTTTCTGCATCGAGGCTGTTGACCAGCGCTTGCAGCTCTGCCGTCAAGGCGTCAGCGTCAGTAAGTTGGCTGCGTTTCTTGTCGAGCGCCGCGTTTGCCGCGGCTGCGCTGGCCCCCAGTACGGCAATGCCAGCCCTTCGCTGTCCTTCCTCCTCTGGCGCGGCGCCAGCCAGCAGCGCTTGCGCCTCGGGGTCGTCGGCAATGCTTGCTTGCAGTTGGTCGCGCCACTCTACAATACGCGCATTGAGGTCTGCGAGTTGGCTCTCGCGGTCGGCGAACTCCTGATCAAGCTGGGTCTTTTCGGCTGTCAGGCCGTCGAGAGCGCTTTGCAGGCTGGCGATAGCCTCGCCCCTTCTGGCGATGACCACAATCGCGGCCTGCGCTGTCGCTTCGACATCAACCGCAACTGCGCCTTCTGGTGCAACAGCGGTTTCTTCTGGCGCTCCCTCTACGACAACGGCTTCAGGTTGCGGCGTCTGATCGAACAAGGCGGCTAACTCTTCATCATCCGCAACAGCAGAACGGAGAGCATCGTGCGCGGCCGCGATCTTCAGGTGCAGGGCATCCAGGTCGGCGGTGCGCTGAGCCAGATCTGCTTCGAGCGTCGTCTTGGCGACAGTCATGTCGTCGAGCGCTGCCTGCAACGCCGCAAGTCCGTTTTGATTCTTCTCCAACAATCCCTTGGTGGCAGCGACGCCTGCAGCCAGCAACGCCACGCGGGTGACCGGCAGCGTTTCTGCACCCTCAACAGACTCTGGCTCTATGGCAGCGGGTTGGAGCACAGCCGCGAGGTCCGCATCGTCGCCGATGGCGGACAGAAGCTCGGCTCGCCAGAGATCGATCTGGCCGTCGATGTCGGAAAGCTCGGCGTCGCGCTGAGACAGGACGCCCTGCAGATCCGACTGGGCGGCCAGCCCGCTGTCCACATCCGACGTCAATCCCGCAATGGTCTCTCTCCGCTTGCGCATCAATTCGCCCAATGCGGCAAGTCCTGCCGCAACGACGCCAAGTTTTCCAACGCTCTTCGCCAAAGCATCTTCTTCAGCCGGCGCTGTGGTTTCGGCGGCTTCAGCCGTCTCAACCGTGGGCGTCGGTTGTTCCTGCACTTCGGCAGAGGCTTCCACGCCGCTGTCGGCTGCTGCATTTGCGCTCTCGACGACGGCCTGAAGATCAGGATCGTCTGCGGCAAGCGCCTGGAACTGATCGACAAGGGCAGCGATGCGTTGGGAGAGGTCATCCATGGAAAGACCTGCCGCATCCAGCCTGGCCTGCAAATCATCTCGCAGCGCGTTGAGGGCGTCGTCCTTGCTGTGCAGCGCTGCAACGAATGCCGCGATTCCGGCAGAGAGCTTCTCCAGGCTGGCATTGGCCTGAGCAACAGGCGAGGGCGGCGCAGCGATTGGCTCGGCAGCCTCGGTCTCGTCGCTTGTCGGCTCTTGCTGACTCGTCTCCGCCGGTTGCGCGGCGGCCTCGACGGGCTGCTCCGCGCTCTCCCCTTCATCTGGGGCGACCTGCTGCACAAGGGCTGACCGGGCAATCAATTCGGGCAGATCCGCTGCTGCACTCTCGAATTCGGACTGTACTGCGGAGATGCGCTGGACAACGCTGTTCAGATCGTTTCCACTCTGCTGCAACGCTGCCTCGAGCTCGGTCTGGTGAATCGTCAAGCTCTCCACATCTGCCTTCGCTGCGGCCAGCTCCTCGTTGCGCGTGTGCATTCGCTTGCGCAAGGCCGAGACGCCAGCCAGGAAAACCGCAAGTCGGGCGAGGACGCGTTTGCCGGTTCGTTTCTCTTCCGACTCATCTTCTTCAGCGGCTTCCTCCACGGGAGCAGCCAGCGCTTCGGCCACATCCGGATTGTCATCGGCCTCGCCTTGCAGGTCGGCGGCGCCGCCAGACACGCGCTCATCCACCTCGGCAATGACGCGCTTCTGCTCGGCCAGAGTGTCTTCCAAGCTGACTTTGGCTGCCGTGGTTTCGTCCAGGTCAGACTGTGTCTTTGCCAGGGACTCGTTGCGGGCGTGAACCGCCGCGCCAAGCGCAGCGATGCCGGCCGTCAGTTGGGCAACACCCGCCAGCGCCGGTGTCGAGGTGAGGTCTTCCTGGGGAGCTGCATCCTCTTGCGCCAGCGCAGCCGCGTCGGCGTCACCTTCAGCCGTCGGCGCTGCCATCGTCTCCGGTTCAGCTTTGGCCGGCTCCGCAGACGCTTGCGCTGGTTCTTCGCCAGCCGGTTCTTCTGGAGCGCCATCCTGGCTGCTTGCTACGGCGAAGAGCGCCGCCACCTCTGGCACATCGACCGCCAGAGACTGCAACTCTGCCTGGGCTGCAGCAATATGCGCCGCCAAGTCGTCGAGTACTCTGTTGCGCTGAGCGAGCTCTCCCGTGAGCTGTCCGTTGGATGCACTCAGGGCGTCACCATCGCCTTGCAATTGGGTCAGCGCAACCTCGCGTTTTTGCAGGGCGAGGGCAACAGCCGCGATACCGGCATTGAATTGGCTGATCGGCTTCGGCTGGGCTGGTGGAGGAGCGCTGGCATGGTCAACTTCGACAGTTTCTACAGGCGCGGCAGGCGCGACGGAATTATCTTGCATCTCAGGAGCAGGAGCTGCTTCGACCGCTACCGCCGCCTGTTCCCCATCGTCCGGCTGAGTTTCGCCTGCGACTGTTGCGCCGGCCAGGACAGCAAGGACTTCTGGATCATCGGCGAAACGGGTGCGCAACTGTTCGAGCCAGTTGGAGATTTGTCCGGTCAGTTCGGCCAACATGCCCTGAACCTGGGATTGGTCGTCTGTGAGCGCTGCATCGGTCAGCGGTATTTCTGCAGGCGCGCTGCGCTGTGCAACAAGTTCGCCGTCTCTCTCACGCAGGACGGCAAGCACGGCAGAGACAGCGGCGGTCAGCCGGGCAATGCCTGTGAGCGGGGCCTGCTCTATTTCTTCGGCGGGGATTTCGACGGCTTCACCGGCTGCTTCAACTTCGCTGGCGGCGACCACATTGGCGTCAGCCGCAACTGGCTGCGCTGCGGCGTCCGCATTGGCCTTGGCGGGCGAATCGGTCGCTATTTCTGATGCCGCGCCAGGCGCGCTGGAAGCTGGTTGAACGGCTCGTTCCAACTCGTCTGACAGGCCGTCGATGGAGACCATGACGCCGTCGTAGGCGGCGGAGCGTTCGTTCAGCGCAGCGGCAAGCTCGTCCTTTTCGACGACTGCGGCATCCAAAGCTGCCCGCAAATCATCCAACGCTTGGTTCTTGCGGGCAAAGGCGACCAACACCCCAGCGACTCCTGCGGTCAGGCGTTCGGTCTCGGAGAGGGGTTCGGCGACCGATTCTCCATCAGCCGCCTGCGCGCCGCCTTCGCTCGCTGCGGCGTCAACCGACAAGTCCGCGCCGTCGACGAGGGCAAGATCCTCCACATCGATGAGATTTTCGGCCTCTTCAAGCACCTCTTCCGTCTGTTGCTCGACGGTTTCTGCAGCGATCTCATCGCTTGCAAGATGCGCACCGTTTTCACCTTCAGCAATGAGGGGCTGGAGCGAGGAGAGGGCTTCGGCGATGCGCATTCGCAGCCCTGCGATCAATGCATCGCGTTCCTGGATGCTGATGCCCAAGGCGGCGGTGTCTGCCGCTGCACTGTCGGCGCTGGCGCGGGCGCTGGCGGCTTCCATGCGCAAGACTTCGAGGTCGGTCAATAGATCAGGCGGGTAGCTGACCGGCGCTGCGGGCGCTGGCAAACGTGAAACGGCCAACTGTGCGCTGTTGGCCGTCATGATGTTGAGACTATAGCGCATGGCAGCTATCTTGGCAGCCGAATCCACCAGCTCGATGTCGCGCTCGCGTAGGAGAGCGTCGCCGTGAGATTTGATTGCTGCCAGTGCAAGAAATGCGTCGCGCAGAACAGCAGGGTCGGCATCCTGGACAAGTTGGGCCACATCGGCCTGGGCATTGACGGGGTATTTTGCGCCGTGTTCCAGGCGGGCGGTGAGAAGGAAGGATTTGGCGAGAACATCAGCGCGTGATAGTTCGCTCGCCCATGCTTCTTTCGTGTCGGCCAGATCCCGGGACAGCCGATTGACCTGGCGCTCCCGCTCCTCCAGGTCTTGCGCGACCTGGCGCCTTGTCGCAGATTCATTTTCGAGTTGACGCGCAAGATCAGCGGCGTCGGTCTGCGCCCTGGCAAGCTCCGACTGGGCCTCCGTCATTGCTGCCTCGGCAGTCATCTGTGCGGCAAGGGCAGCGTTCAGGCGATCTCCCATGGCCGCAACGGAACTCTCGATTTCGCTGAGTCTCGTGTTTGCAGCCATCAGTTCGCCATCGACGGCGCTCTTGCCCGCCGTGAGCGAATCAACCTGTGCGCGCACAGATTTCAGATCCCGGTCTCGTTCGTCGATC
This sequence comes from uncultured Caldilineaceae bacterium, assembly GCA_964560495.1. Lineage (GTDB taxonomy): Bacteria > Chloroflexota > Anaerolineae > Caldilineales > Caldilineaceae > UBA5069. Next base: position 148,610 of record CAZLMM010000002.1, on the reverse strand, counting down.
TTCTTCTGCAGCGCACGGTTGTTGACCTCCATCTCCTCGGCAACGCGCTGAGCGCGCGAGCGAGTGATGAGCCATGCGATGAGAAACCCTATCAAAAAGCCTACTAGGGCGATGCCAATGGTGTATGTGTTCATTCATCTCTCCCTGGATCGATGGCGTCGATCCCGCTCTACCACTGCCATGCGGCGTCGCCCAAAAGGAGGAGTGGAAGACTCCCCAAAGTGCGGAGACAGCCGAAGAGCAGCGTTCGCGCGTGTTGACGCACGGATGGAACGCTGAAAACAGCGTCGCAAGAGCGATACAACGCTCCTTTGCGCCTATGCAGACGCGCCGGAACCTGGTAAATTGGCTCGCAAGGCTTCGAGTTGGCTGGACAAAGAGGCAACGCGGGCATTGGCTGCGTTCAGCTCATCGTCCTTCATCTTGATCATTGTGCTACTGAGCACGGCCAGTTCGCCGGCCACATCTTCTCGGGCGCGCACCAGCTTCTTTTCCAGTTCGCTGCGCATGGCTTCCAGGTTGGAAACGTCGGCCTGACTCTGGGCGAGAGAGGCCTGGAGGCTGGTGATGTTTGCATCACGTTCTTCCAGAGTCTGGCGCATGGTGAGGATTTGATTGTAGGCTTCTTCAAGCGCGGCCTCTTTGCCGGCCAGCGTGTGCAATCCCGAGTCGGTATTTGCTCGATAGAGGGCGAATTCATTGGTCATCGAATCGAAGGAGACGCGCAGAGATTCGTTTTCGGCCAAGGCGCTCGCCAGATTGGCCTTGAGCGTTTCGACTTCATCATTGGCTGTCGCCAGGGCGGCATCGGCGGCGGTTTTGGCGTCGGTCAACTCAGCCAGCCTCTTATTCGCCTCGGATAGGCGATCTTCCGCGCTGATCATATTGCTGCGCAACGTCTCGGATTGTTTGCGCGCGTCGGCCAGGTCTTTATCCAGCTTGCTGCTCTTCGACTCCAGAGCGGCGTTGGCATCTTCCAGTCTGTGCACCTTGCGCCGCGGCGAGAGGCCTGTCAGGAGCCACCCCAAAATAAAACCAAAGATGAGCACCGCCAGGATCGGCACCCAGTTTTCCTGCCAAAACACCGGATTCGTGAGGTTATCGAAGGTCATTGTGCGTTCTCCTTATGTTGATTCTGTGAGTAATGTGCTGGCTAGCTCATCGGATCAGGTGGCCTAATCCACCAATGCGAGCCAGTTATCGAACGATTGTCCAACTTATTCCGGGCTTGATACAATGCAAAACTGCGCTACGTTATTATAGCACACCAGGCTTGACGATTCCCATTGTTGCGGGGGCGTTGTAAGCATTAATATATTTAGGTGGATGAAGAATGAACGACGAGCAAATCACTTTGGACGATCTACGCAATCGGTTGCTGGCAAAACGGGACGCTTGCGAAGAAACCCCCTTCGGTCCCGATGTGCTGGTCTACAAGGTGCGCGGTAGAATCTTTGCCCTGGTAGCCTGGAAGAAAACCCCGCTGACCCTTTCTCTCAAGTGCGAACCGCTCCACGCGCTGGCGCTGCGCGATCAATACGCAGCGATTCGGCCCGGCTACCACTTGAATAAGCGCCACTGGAACACGGCGACGCTTGATGGTTCGATTCCTGACTCGGAACTCAACGCTATGATTGACGAGTCGTACATTCTGGCAGCCAAAGGCTTGTCCAAAGCCGATCGTCGGGCCTTGTGGTTGGCGTAGCGCCTGCGTGAGGCGGCAAGCCGCCCATCCCGCCGCAGCCTATTGCGCAGACAACAAGATCTCGCGCACTTCAGCATCGGTCAACGCCAGAGGGTTGCCCTTGGTGCTGGACGCTGCTTGGACCTTTGGCAAAAGTAAAGGAAATTCGACTTCGCCGAATCCGTAGCTGCCCAACGGCGGAATAGCAAGCTCCCGGCAAAGAGTGTCCAGCCACGATGCGACGATCTCTGGTTCGGCGTCTGCATCCTCGCTGCACATGACAGCAACTTCCCGATAGCGCGCCAGGGCCGGGTGACCCGACGCACGATCTCTCAGCGCGCGGATGTTCACACGCGCTGCATGGGGCAAGACGGCAGCGCAGATCGCCCCGTGGGGAGCATGGTACATGCCGCCGAATGGACCAGCGATGCCATGGACGATGCCCAATCCAGCGTTGGCCAGGGCGAGTCCGCCGCACAGACTGGCAAATGCCATGTCAGAGCGCGCTTGCACGTCATCGCCGTGATGATAGACCCGGCGCAGGGAGCGGATGGCGAGAGGCAATCCGGCGCGACAGAGGGCGTCGGTCAGCAGGTTGGCGCGGCAAGAGACGAACGGCTCGATCAGCTGGGTGAGCGCATCCAATCCTGTGGCGGCCGTAATCGCCGGCGGCGCGCTGTGGGTGAGCGTGGGATCGACCAGAGCGACGCGCGGCAACATGAGCAGGCTGCGCAGGCTGACCTTCACTTGATGCTCCGGCGAGGCCAGCACTGCATTGCGCGTCACCTCGCTGCCGGTGCCAGCGGTGGTGGGTATGGCGACCAGAGGCGCCGGTGGATTGACCAGAGGGCGTCCGCGACCAATCACCTCCAGGTGTTCATAGGGGTCGCCAGGATTGGCAAGCAACGCCGCAATGGCTTTGCCAGCGTCGATGACGCTGCCCCCGCCGATGGCAATGACAAGCTCACTGGCAGCTGCTTGCGCGGCTTGGACACCTGCCAGCGCGTCGTTCACCGTCGGCTCATCCTTGACCGAAAAGGTGGTGTGGTCAATCTCATGCCCGGCGAGCAGGTCGAACAAAGGCTGAACACGGCTTGGGGTTGCGCCTGTGACGACCAGGGCGCGCTTGCCCATGGCTGCGGCCAGAGCGCCCGTCTGCTGCAAGATCCCATCGCCGAAGAGTATGCGTTGGGCTGTGGCGAATTCAAAGCTCATTCTCGTTCTCCCCGGTATTTTTCGTCCAGGCGGTCGATCTTTGCCACCTTCGGCGCCGAGCGCCCTCCCTGAAATTCACTGGCGAGCCAGATATCAATGAGTTTCTCTGCCACCGCCGGCCCGGTGATCTGGCTGCCAAAGGTGATGATCTGGGCGTTGTTGCTGGCCACTGCGCGTTCGGCGGTGTAGGGGTCGTTGACGCACACTGCGCGCACGCCAGGCACCTTGTTGGCGACGATTGCCATGCCCGCGCCGGTGCCGCAGACCAGCACACCGCGCTCATGACGGCCAGCGCCTACATCTTCAGCCACTGCTGCGCCCACATCTGGGTAATCCACCGGCGCGTCGCTGTAAACGCCCATATCGTCCACCTGATAGCCAAGCATGGTCAAATGGTCGCGAATGACATTCTTGAGCGGCAGACCGTAGTGGTCAGCGCCGATGACGATTGGTTTTGATTTGTCGTACATCTGATCCCCCAGATTTATGACTTTTCTTACACTCAGGATTGATACAAGCGTTGAAGCGTCCTTTCTGGCAGCAGCGCGAGAGACGCCCGCACTCCCAGGAAAGACTGCGAAAGGTTCTTACTTTCGCAACAAGCCCTGCAACTGCACACAGAAATCAGCCTGGCCGGACTGGGCCGGCAAAAAAGCGATCCCAGGGAATATCGACCGGCGCATCGTGGCACACGATATCGATCATGGTCAGCAGCAACGGTACGGCGGCGGCGTCCAGCTCTCCACTCGCCGTCAGGCGCTCCACCGTGGGGCCGATCGCCTGGGCGAGCTGCGCACCTTCGATGGTCTCCTCGGGCATGTGAGTGCGCTTGGCGACCGAGTAGGGCGTCCCCATAGCGAGATAGCGCCCCATGCGGCTGTTACGCCCTCCCATGCTCGTCACGTACAGATCGCCCGCGCCAGGCAACGAATAGACGCTGCGTCGGTCGCCGCCCATCACATCCACCAGATATGCAATCTCCCACAATCCCTGGGCAAAGATGCCGGCAGCCACATTGAACATGACAGCCTCGTTGTCCGCTTTTCCCTCCTTTTCCAACATGCCGCCCACCAACCCAACGGCCAGGGCATAGACGTTCTTCATGGCAACGCACACTTCCACGCCGATCATATCGGTGCTTGTCCACACATGGTAGTAGGGTGTGCGCAACATGGCCGCCAGGCGATCCAGCGTTGCTGGATCGCTGCCCGTCACGACGACGCAGGTGTGGCGTTCCGCCGCCAGTTCCCCAGCGATGGATGGCCCGCCGATGGCTGCCACTTTGACGTCGCTCTGGAGCGCCGGCGGGAGCTGTCGGCGCAGGGCATGGGGAAGTATACACAAGCCGGTCTCATCTCCGGCCAATCCTTTGGTGAGAAAAAGCAAGGGAACAGTGGGCGGTAGGAGGGGGCCAAGCATAGCCGCCGCCCAATCGACGCCCAACGAGTTCACCCCCAACACCACCAGCTCCGCGCCTTGCAGCGCCTCCGCCAGCCGGTCATAAGTGTAAGGTTGGACGCCGTCGCGCAGCCTGGTCTTCAGTCGCGGATGAATGTGGCTCTCGTGCAGTTCCTCAATGATGTCGCCGTCCAGATGAGTGCCCACCAGACGGACATGATGTCCATTGTCGGCCAGCGGCATACTGAACGCGCTCCCCATCACTCCCGCCCCTAAAATCACGACATTTGCCATTTTCCACTCCTTGTCAGCTCCGTCAGTCGATCCACCAAATCCTGAACCGCGGGAAAGAGCGGCTGGTACACGGCCCGGTAAAGCCGCTCGTAAATCGCTTGATTGCCGGTCTGCGGCTCAAACCGTTTGGAAATGCTGGTCATCGCTTGGGCCGCCGCCTCTGCGTCGGCAAACCAGCCAGCGGCCACGGCAGCCACGATTGCCGCACCCAGACAGGTGGCTTCGACTGTGTTCGAGCGCACGACCGGTGTTCCAGTCACGTCGGCTATGATCTGCAACCACAGATCGCTGCGGCTGCCGCCGCCCACTGCCACGTATTCGCTGAAATCCTGACCCGCCGCCTGCATCATGGCGTCGCCCACCAGACGCTGCTCAAAGGCCACACCCTCCAACAGAGCGCGATAGAAATGCTCACGCCCGTGAACGCCCGTCCAACCAATCGTCACGCCTGTAGCCGCCGCATCCCAATAGGGGCTCATCACGCTATTCCAGTAGGGAACAGCCATGAGACCCTGCGCTCCCGGCGGCAGTTCCGCAGCAGCAGCCTCCAGCACCGCTTCTGGCGGTTGGGTCTGTCCAGGGGCAAGCAAGTCATTGGCAAAGTTGCGGATAAACCAGTTGAGGGTGTAGACGCCCCCACGCAGCACGTGCTCGACGAAGAATGCATCGGGCAGCGGCGCGTAGAGGGTGCGAAATGCCCTGTCGCACAGATAGGCCCGGCTCAGCGCGCCGCTTGCCACGCCCGTACCCAGGTTGAGATAGGCGCGTCCATGGCCGATTGCGTTGGCGCCCAATCCGGCGCACTGACCATCGCCCGCGCCTGCGATGACGGGCAGTCCCTCTGGCAGCCCTGTCTCACGCGCAGCCTGGCTGCTCACTCGCCCGATCATCTCACCCGGCGATGTCAGCTCACAGAACTGGTCCTCGCGCAGACCAAGCGCCGCGATGAGATCGCTGGCCCATCGACGATTCGCCATGTCCACCATCCCCATGGGGTCGGCGCTGGCCAGGCTCGTACGAAAATCACCGGTCAAGCGAAAGACAAGATAGGCGTGAACATCGAGGAATTTGTGGGCGCGAGCGGCAATTTCCGCCTCATTTTGCAGCAACCAGACAATCTTGGGGAGCGACTGGGTCATGGACGACGGTTTGCCCGTCAAGCGGTGCAGCGCGTCGTTGCCGAACGTAGCCTCCAGCCAGGCTAACTGCTCGCTGCTGCGCTCATCGGACCAGAGGATCGCGTTTCTCAACGGAACTCCCTGTCGATCTACCGGCGCAAAAGTCTCGCGTTGATGGGTAAGGCCTAGCGCTTCGATTTGTCGCGCGTCGACCTGCCCCACACAATCGCCAATGGCTTTGCATGCGCCGACCCACCAATCATCGACTGACTGCTCGTGCCAGCCCGGCGCCGGCTGGCGCATGGGATGAGTTGCGCGGCCTTCGGCGACAGCCCGGCCCGTGCGATCCCAGGCGATTGCCTTGACGCCGGTGGTGCTGCTGTCGATGCTGATGACAAGTCCGTCGCTCATGGCTTGTGATAAATTCCCCCACAACCTTGATTGCCTAGGGTTCGGCTGACGCCAGGACATTGCCCACTGCTTGCAGCATGATGAGCAGGGAAACCGCGCCCGGGTCCAGATGCCCTCGACTCCGTTCGCCCAAGCGCGCCGAACGCCCTCGACGGGCGATCATGTCGGCGGTGGAGAGCGCGCCCTGTTCGGCTGCTGGCAGAGCCAGCCGCCAGGCGCGCCCCAACGGTTCGCCGGCCGCCGCAGCATCCCCGAAAGCCGCAACAAAGGGCGACAATGGGTCGATCAGGGTCTTGTCGCCGGGTTTTGCCTTGCCCAGACGACAGACCGCCTGCAAACCAGCTTGCAGCGCAATATGCAGTGCAGCAGCATCGCACGCTTCGGAACTCAATTCCTGGCCCACGGTTTGGAGCAACATGCCGATGAGCGCGCCCGACGCGCCGCCGGCTACGTCGGAAAAGGCTGCGCCTGCCGCCTTGAGCGTCTCTCCGGCAGATTGGTGGGGCGCACCTGCGCGAGCCGTCTCTGTGGCGGAGCGTAGGCCGCGCACCATAGCTGCCCCGTGGTCGCCGTCGCCCGCCGCAGCGTCCAACCGTCCCAGTTCATCTTCTCGGGCCTGAATGGCGGTCAGGCACGCTTCCAGCCATCGTAAAACAACCTCTGATGTGCTCATGGCGCGTCACCCCAGGCTGACATAGGCCGCCGAAGCGCACGGCGCATCGAACAACTCTTGCAGATCATGATCTAGCCAGCAGAGGCTGAGGGAACAGCCCGCCATATCCAGCGAAGTGACCATCTCGGCGACGATGGGCTTGTAGGGATCGACGCCAGCCGCGGTCAGCAAACGGTGGATATCTTTGTAGAGCACGAACATCTCCTCATATTTGGTGCTGCCCAGCCCATTGAGGAGCACGGCTGCCTGGCTGCCAACGCCTGCGGGCGCATCAGCCAACAGCCGCTCCACCAACATGGCGGCAATGTCTGTCGCCGGCAACATCTCGCTGGAGTCGACGCCCGGCTCGCCGTGGACGCCTAGCCCCAGCTCCATGCGGTCGGGCGCAACAGAAAAGAGCGGCTCACGTTGACCGGGCAGAGTGCAGCCGCCAAAGGCCACGCCAAAAGAGCGGGTGCAGTCATTGGCCCGCCGGGCGAACGTTTCGACTATGTCAAGATCATCCCCTCGGGCAGCACTGGCGCCGGCGATTTTGAAGACAAAGAAGTCGCCGGCAATGCCACGTCGGTCAACTTCCTCGCCTTTGGGTGCGGAAGCCACGTCATCGGTCACCTGCACCGAACGCACATCCAACCCATCCGCGCGACAGCGATCTTGAGCCATGTCGAAATTCATCACGTCGCCGCTGTAATTGCCATAGCAAAAGAGCACGCCTTTGGGTGAGGCGACAGCCTTTGCCACGCGATAGACTTGCTCGCCGGAAGGGCTGGCAAAAACATTGCCCATGGCAGCGGCGGAGGCAAGCCCTGGCCCGACATAACCGCAGAAAGCCGGATAGTGTCCCGAACCGCCGCCCACCAAGAGCGAAACCCGGTCAGGGCGCGGCGCATCCACCGCCATCACGCCCGATGCGCCCGGCACGCGCCTGACGTATCGTCCATAGGCGGCGACAAAGCCGTCGATCAGTTCTTCCCGGAAGTTAGCCGGGTCATTGAAAAGTCGCGTCATAGAATTCCCCTATCGAACGCTCAAGCATACTGCTCAAGAAAGCCGATAACATCCTCCGCCGACGATAATGAAAGCGCCCGGTCTGCCACTTTTTGCGCCTGCGCCAGCTCCCAATGTCGTATGCGTTCCTTAGCGGACGCGATCGCTGGCACGCTCATACTCAGTTCATCCACCCCCAGGCCAATCAGGAGCGGCGTGGCCCGTAGATCCGCCGCCACCTCGCCGCAGACGCTGATCGGGATGCCCGCAGCATGAGCGGCCTGCACCGCCGCGGACAAACTGTGCAACACCGCCGGCTGAAATGGGCTGACCAGCCGGTTCACAGCAGGATTGTTGCGGTCTGCGGCCATGACATATTGAGCCAGATCGTTGACGCCCACGCTGAAGAAGTCGGCTGCACGCGCCAGGGCGGGCGCGCAGATGACCGCAGCCGGCGTCTCGATCATCACGCCCAATGGGAGATCGCCCCGATGGCTGACGCCGGCGCGCTCTAGCTCTTGGCGCAGGTTGGCCAGGATGGCCCGCGTCTCTTGCACCTCTTGCAGCGTGCTCACCATGGGCAGCATGATCCTGATATCGCACTCCACAGCAGCCCGCAACAGGCTGCGCAATTGAGTACAAAAGAGAGTTCTCTCCACCAGGGACAGACGGATGCCGCGGCGACCCAAGAAGGGATTGGCTTCGGGCGGCATTTTGAGAAAGGGAATCGCTTTATCGCCGCCGATGTCGAAAGTGCGCACCACCAACGGCTCACCGCCAAGGGACTGGGCGATGGTGCGGTAGATATGTTCCTGTTCGTCTTCATCCGGCGGCGCAGAGCGTTCCATCAGAAGGTACTCAGTGCGAAAGACGCCGACGCCTTCAGCGCCGTTCGCCAGCGCTACGGGAACGTCCAGCGGGCTGTCGATATTGGCTTGTACGAGAATGCGTTTCCCATCCCGCAGGGCAGCCGGCAGCCGCGCCTGGGCGCGCGCAGTGTCCTGTTGTGCGCGCAGCAGCGACTGGGTTTGGCGAAACTCTTCGAGGAGGGACGACGGCGGGGCCAGCCACACACGCCCCCGACCGCCGTCCAGAGCAATCACCTGACCCTCCACAACGCGGCGCAGCATCATCCCAATGCCTGTCACCGTGGGAATGCCCAACGCCCTGGCAAGAATTGCGGCATGTCCCGCCGCTCCCCCAGTCGCCGTGACGATGCCAAGGATACGATCGCGGGGAAGCCGCAGGAGATCCGAGAGACGCAGATCGATCGTCGCCAGGATGACTGACTTGTCAGGCCCAATTTCCACCTCGTGGCCAGTCAGCGCGGCCAGCACGCGCCGGCCAATGTCGCTCACGTCGGCGCTTCGTTGCGCCAGATAGGTGTTTTCCAATTGGCGGAAGTTTTCAGCAAGTGTATCGACGGTTTGTCGCCAGGCTGCTTCAGCGCTGATCCGTCGCTCATCTAGCAGGACGCGGGCAGAGTGCAAAAGATCGGGGTCTGTGAGCATGGCGGCCTGGGCGTCGAAGATTGCGGCTGCGTCGCTGGCGGTCTGGGCCGCTTCTACACGCAGATGGCGCAGATCGGCCTTCACTGTCTGCACGGCGTGCAGAAGGCGCATCCATTCCTTCTCCGGGTCAGGGGCAACCGCTTCGACGGCTGGCAGATCAGCGTCGCTCAGCCAGACCACTGGCCCAAAGGCAACGCCGGTGACGGTTGGGACGCCTGTCAGAATGTCATCCTCTAGGCCGACGGGAAGGGCATCTTCCCTGGCGCATGCATCCTTCTGCTCTAGCGCAGACGCGTCGCCGAAGTTGTCCGCCGTCAGAGCCTGAATGGCAGCCAGCGCAGCCAGCGCATCGTCGCCAACTGCGTGTACGATGAAGGAATCGCCCTGTCGCACATTCAGCATGACCAATTGGTTGATACTTTTGGCGCTGGCGCGCTTGCCTCTATGGGCAACAGTGACGTCGGCGGTGTAGCGCCCGACAACCTCCACCAGACGAGCTGCAGGCCGCAAATGCAGCCCCATGGGGTTGGGCGCAAGGAGAGTCAGGGTGTGCTCAAGACAGCAGGAAGCGGACGATGATGTCTCTTCAGGGCGTGCATCCTGGCGCGTATCAGTCAGAACGGGCGCCAACTGGGCCTGTTTGAAAGAGAGCGCCGCGCGCGCATCTGCCATGACCTGGGCCAGCTGCGCGCCATTAGCGGCGGCCACAGCAGCGGCCACAGCGCCTTCCACCAATGGCGCTTCACAGAGGTGAATGTGCTCCCGCCAGACAGGCGGCAGAAAATCGAGCGCGGCCTCTCCGCTCATCACGGCGCTGCCCAGGTCCATCAACACGACGACGCCGTCTTCGCTGTAAACCGACTCGATGGCTCGCGCCACGCGCGTGGGTTCCGTTCCGATGGGGGCGGCGGGATTGGGCGCGCCGGCCGCCAGGGCGATGGGGGCTGACGCGCCGACCATTTGGCGCAGCACTTCTTCGATGCCCTGGGCAAGCTGCTGACTGTGTGCGATGAGGACAAGACCGACCATTGGAGCGTGGGCGCTGGTCAATCTACGGACTGGCTCTCTGCCAGAGTCTCGTAGAGGGCTTTCAGAATCAAAAAAGTTGAGGTGGCGCCAGGGTCTTGATGACCGATGCTGCGCTCCCCCAAATAGCTTGCACGCCCTTTGTGGGCGCGCATAGGAATCGTCTCCTTCATGCCATCTTCTGCCGCTGCGCAACACGCAGCCAGGGCAGCCACCAGATCGTCGCTCTGGGTCAGGGCGCCATCCAACGCCGCAAGGGCTGGCAACCATGCATCGATCATGGTCTTGTCACCCGGTTCGGGCCGACCGCGCTGAATGACGCCCTGGCAACCTGCTCTGAGCATCTGGGCGAATTCGGCTGCGCTGAGGCTCTGTTTGCCAGCAGCGAAAAGAGCGGAGCGCAGAAAGAAGTTGCCATAAAGCAAACCGCTGGCGCCGCCCGCCTTGGAAATGAGCGCACTGGCGGCGCTCTTCAAGATGACGCCCATATCGCTGCCAGCCAGGTCGGGGAGCTGCTCAGCAGTGCAATTGAAGCCGCGCGCCATGTTGACGCCGTGGTCTGCGTCGCCGATGGGCGAATCCAGCTCCGTGAGATAGGCGGCTTGTTCGCTGAGCGTGGCCGCCGTTTTTTCAAGCCAACGAATCACATGCGTTGTTGTCACGATCATGCGACATCCAATCCAGGTGATGGCCTCAAACGCCCCAGCGCAGCGCAGGTGTGTGAACCGGCGCGTCCCACAGTCTCAAGGTCTCTTCGTCGGCGCGAGTCAGGGTGATGGAACAGCCTTGCATCTCCAGGGAGGTGATGTACGGGCCGATCAATCTGCGCACGATGGAGATATTGCGTTGGGCGCAAAGGAGCGCAAGCGCGCGGTAAATGATGTACAACTCCGAGAGAGGAGTGCCGCCCATGCCGTTGACCAGGGCGATGACCTGGTCGCCAGATTGGAACGGGAGGTCCATGCGTTGCAGATCGACCCACTCTCCGCTTTGTCGATCCCACTCGCGCACGGTGCGGGTATAGGGGCCATCGTCGAGAATCTCGTTGGTCAGGAGCGCGGCGACCTGGTCGGCGCTCATGAGCTTCATCCGTTTCTGCCCCGGCTCGCCGTGAATGCCAATGCCGATCTCCATCTCGTCATCACTCAATTGAAAGGTGGGCGAGCCTTTGGCCGGCACGATGCAGGAGGTGAGCGCCATGCCCATGGAACGAGAATTCTGGCTGACCCGGCGCGCCAGATCGGCGCACAGGTCCAGATCGTCGCCCCGTTCCGCCGCCGCGCCTACGATCTTCTCCACAATCACCGTGCCGCCGACGCCCCGCCGTCCAGCCGTGTACAGGCTGTCCTTGACCGCCACATCGTCGTCCACCAGGATATTCTGCACCGGGATGCCCTCGAAGTGGAGCAGCTCGGCGGCTGTCTCGAAACTGAGGACATCGCCGGTGTAGTTCTTGACGATGAAGAGAACGCCAGCGCCGCCATGGGCTTCCTGAGCGCAGACCAACATCTGGTCGGGCGTAGGCGAGGTAAACATCTCGCCCGGACATGCGCCCGTCAGCATGCCCATGCCGACGAAGCCGCCGTGCATGGGTTCGTGACCGCTGCCCCCGCCTGAAATCACAGCCACTTTTCCCGCGACAGGCGCATCGGCGCGCACGATGTATTTAGGCGCCAGGTTGACGCGCACCAGGTCGGGATGGGCCAGGGCGACGCCCTCTAGTTGCTCAGTCACGACATCGTCGACGGCGTTGATCAGCTTTTTCATTACACTCCTCGTTTCATTGTCGGCGGCAGTTCGCAATCGAAGCGTTACAACGCCGTGTAGCCGCCGTCGATAAGGATGGTCTCGCCGGTGATCAGGTCCGAGGCGGGCGACGCCAGAAAGAGCACCAGATCGGCCACTTCCACCGGTTGCCCGAAGCGTCCCAGGGGAATCTTCGCCAGCATGGGGGCGCTCTTGGCCGGGTCACCCCACACCTCGGTTCCCATGGGCGTCAGGATGACCGTTGGCGCCACCGCGTTCACCTGGATATTATGGCAACTCCATTCCGCGGCCATGACTTTGGTAAGCATGTTCAGCCCGCCTTTGGACGCACAATAGGCGCCATGCCCCTCCAACGCAATCACGCCGGCCTGGGATGAAATGTTGATGATCTTGCCGCTGCGCTGTGCAATCATCGCTGGCGCCAATGTACGCGCCAGCAGGAACGGCGCAGTCAAGTTGACTGTCATGGTCTCGTTCCATTCGTCCAACGCCAGATCGGTCAACGGGGCGATGCGGGCAATGCCGGCGTTGTTGACCAGGATGTCGACGACGCCAAAGAGAGAGAGGGCTTCGGTTGCCGCCCGCAGCGTCTCATCGGCAGAACGCAGATCGGCCGTGATCTTGTGACAAGCGCGACCAGCGCGCTCAACCAGCGCGGCGGTCTCATCCAGTCCAGCCGGGTCGCGCCCGACAATGGCAACTTCGGCGCCGGCTTCGGCCAGCACCTGGGCCACCGCCGCGCCAATGCCCTTCGAGCCGCCCGTCACCAACGCACGCTTGCCTGAAATCGAGAAACGGCTGAGATAGCTATCCATGAAATCACCTTTATGTCAGAGTCGCGGTTGTCGCCGCAGCAATTACAGAAAGCAGAACCTTTGCAGATGGCGTCTTTGCCCAACGATACCCCTCATCATGGTTTCAGACAAAGGACTGCCCCCACTTTTCGCAGTGGGCAACCTCGGCAAGCGTTTTGCGTCGCTTCTTGCCAGCGCCGATCTCGTCCATTGGGTAGCCAAAAGGCAGCACGGCGAAGACATCCTTGTCCGCTGGAATGTCTAGGAGGGGTTTGACGTTGTCCAGCCCGCCAAAGCCCACCCAATTCGAGCCGATGCCATCCGCCCAGGCCGTGAGCATCATGGATTGAATGGCGCGGCTGGCGTCAGAGATCGCATACAAGGTGCGGTCAATGACGACGACGATGGCAAGGGGGGCTTGCGCCACATAGACGCCTGTGCGCAGGAGTGCGCCAAGCTGGCGCAACGTCTCCGGTTCTTGGACGGCGATAAAGTGCCAGGGCTGGCCATTCATACTGCTGCCCGTAAGTCGTCCGGCTTCGAGGATGCGCCGCAGACTTTCCTCCGGCACGGGTTTGGCCTGGTAGCTTCTGACTGCGAGCAGGGTGCGCACTGCATCAAAAACGTTCATAATTTCCTCCATTTTACCTGATTCACTACCTTTGCACTTTCTCAGGTGACAGTCACTTTGTGAAGTGACTGTCACCTCTGGATGACGCCAAAACTGCAAACATAGTGGTGATTGGCGGCTGGCGGTTCGTTTGGCCGCCAGCCAGAATACGTGTGAACTGTTTGCCCTGGCCCAAGACCCGCTCCACGATCTTTTTCACGGGTGGACCTTGGCCAGAAATGCGAGCATTATCATATTGAATTGTTCAGGCCTCTGCAACGGGGCGAAATGGCTGACGCCAAGGAACTCCACCAATTCTGCGTTGGGAATGCTCTGGGCAAGATACTCGGCGTGTTCACGCTTGATGAACTCATCGTGCTCACTATGGACGATCGTGACTGGCACGCTGATCTGCGCCAGATCGTGCGGCGTATAGTTAGGTTGCGCTCTTTGCATGAGGCTGACTGCTTCGGACAACTCGTCGAATCGGTCTGGCGTGAGCGATAGCCGCCTGTAGTCCTGCTCATGGCGGCTGATGCATCGTCCAAGAATCGGGGTGAACTCGAACTCCTTTACGCCGCTGGGGTCCATGTTGCAAGCAAAAAAGAACGCCCCTGTCACCCGCGCCGGGGTTTGTGCCGCCAGAATCAGTGCAGTGCATGCGCCGTCGCTCCAGCCAATCAGAGCCGCTTGCCCAATTATCAGCGCATCCGTCACTGCCGCAACGTCCGAGGCCATCTGCTCGTAGGTGAACGGTCGCGCATCGCGCGTGCTGCGCCCGTGGCCGCGACTGTTTATCACAACGGCCCGATAGCCATTGGCGAGCAGCGCCGGAACTTGATAGCCCCAACTGCCGCTATGACCGAGTCCGCCATGGAGCAGGATCACGGGCGGACCGGCGCCAAAGGCCGCGTACCAGATGCGAGCGCCGTCATGTTCGACAAAATCCTGTTCAGTGGCGACCGGCAACGGCTCAGCCCCCATCCGCTTCAAACCGGCTGAGGTCATCATCGTGCATTCTCATACGGACCCAATCCAAAGTCAGTATCTTAATCTTACTGAAATCCCCCGTCCTGTCAGGCAAATACCAGGCAGGTCTGCGCGCAACTACAGCGTCACCCCAATCCGCCACGGGTTGAACTCGGCCTCGCCGACCCCTTGCGCCTCACTCTTGGAGGGCTGGCCCGAAGCAACAGCCACGATCAGCTCCAGCAGCTCATCGGCCACCTCCTGCAGCGACGCCCCGGCCAGCACACGACCCGCATCGATGTCCATGTCGTCGGCCATACGTCGGTGCATGGCGCTGTTTGTGGCGATCTTGATGCTGGGCGCAGGCTTGAAACCAAAGACCGACCCGCGCCCGGTGGTGAAGGCCACCAGATTGGCGCCGCCAGCCACCTGTCCTGTGGCAGAGACCGGGTCATAGCCCGGCGTGTCCATGAAGACCAAACCGTGCGCCGTCACCGGCTCGGCGTAGCGATAGACCGCCATGAGGGGCGTCGAACCGCCCTTGGCCACTGCACCCAGCGATTTCTCGAAGATGGTGGTCAGCCCGCCGGCTTTGTTGCCTGGGCTGGGGTTGCCGTCCAGTTCGATGCCGTTGGCGCGGGCGTGCTCCTCCCACCAGCGCACCAGGCTCACCAGTTCTTCGGCCACTGCTGGCGAGATGGCGCGCCGGGTGAGCAGGTGCTCGGCGCCGTAGATTTCGGGCGTCTCCGACAGGATGACCGTTCCGCCCTGACGCACGACCTCATCTGCAGCCAGACCTAGGACAGGATTGGCGGTGACGCCCGACCAGCCGTCGCTGCCGCCGCACTGCAAAGCGATCATCAGTTCGGAAAGGGGCTGGGGCGTGCGCACTGCCTGATCTACGTGGGGCAGCAACGCTTCCACTGCGGCGACGCCGGCAGCCACGGTCTTGCGGATGCCGCCCTCATCCTGGATGGTCAGCAACGGCGCGCGCTCGTCAAAGTCGCCGTGACCGTTGCGCGCCATATTGTAATTATGCACCAGGTCGCCCACCTGATTCACCTCGCAGCCCAAACCCACCAGAATGTATGCGCCCACATTGGGGTTGCGCGCCATGCCAGCCAGGGTGCGCTGCAAAAGGTGGTAGCTGGCCTCGCCTACCTCTTCAGCGCAGCCCAAGGAGTGGGTGAGCGCAATGACGCCATCCACATTGGGATAGGCGGCGAGCCGCTCGGGCGTGAAGTGGTGGGTAATGGCGCGCGCCGTGTGGGCAGAGCAGTTGACCGTGGAGATCACGGCGATATAGTTACGCGTGCCCACCTTGCCATTCGCCCGGCGATAGCCCATAAAGGTGCGCCGTTCTTCGGGGCGCATATTGCCCACCGGGTGCGCAGCGCGGCCCACCTGATAGTTGCGCTGGAATTCGTGGAAGCCCAGGTTGTGGGTGTGGACATGTTCGCCAGCGGCGATGGGCTGTTTGGCGAAGCCGATGACGTTGCCATAGCGTCGCACTGCGTCGCCCGGGTCGATGGAGCGCAGGGCAATTTTGTGGCCGGGTGGGACGAACTGGCGCACCGTCACAGCGTTCGACGCGCCGTTGAGAACCAACGTGGTTCCCCCGGCCAGCTCTGTTTTGGCGATGGCGACATCGTCGTTTTCGTGGAGGCGCACCGCAACCTCGTGGAGAGCCGCACGCCCGACGATCGGCGGCTCGCTAAAGATGATGTTGGGCTGAAGCATGAATGTCTCCTGCAATCTTGTTCAGATGGATGGCGGGGGTCGTCGAACGCATTTCCAGCTTTGCGTCTTTTCTTGACAAACTCTATCTATGATCGTTTCCCATATCGTTCCCCATCCAGAAGCGCGGTCAAGCGCGCAACGCCTTTCTCCAGCTCTGGGATGTCATAAAAGGCAAAGCTGAGGCGCAGATAATTCCGCAGCCCGCCGCGGCTGGAAAAGCGCACACCAGGCCGAAAGCTCACCTTGTAGGAAACGGCCTGGGTCAACAGCCGCTCCGCATCGATCTCTTCGGGCAGCCGCAACCAGAAGAAGTAGCCTCCACCCGGTGTGCGATAGACAACCAGGTCGCCAAGCTGCGCCTGGAGCGAACGGTCCAGGCTGGTTGCCCGCTGGCTATAGACCTGGCGCAGCCGCGCCAGGTACTCATCCTGCCAGCCTTCCTCCAGGGCCAGGCGCGTCAGGCCAGAAGTGAAGGGGTTCAAGCCGCCGCCGCTGTCCAGGAGACCGCTGGTGGTCAGGCGGTGGATACGACCCGGCGCAGCCTGCACCCATCCCAGGCGCAAACCAGGGGCGAGAATCTTGGAAAACGAGCCAAGAGAGAGCACGGCGCCGCCAGCAGCCAGAGCGGCCAGCGGCGGGGGCGGCGGCTCGCCATAACTGAGCAGGTGATAGACCTCGTCGGCGATGACGAACAGGTCATACTCCTGACAGAGTTGCGCCAGTTGATGCCGTCGCTCAAGAGAAAGAGTCGCACCCGATGGGTTTTGGTGGGTGGGAATGAGATAGAGGAACGCGGGCGGCTGGCGAAAGAGCGCCTCTTCCAGGGCTTCCATGATCAGGCCGTTCTCATCGGTGGGCAGGCTGACGACGCGCAAGCCATGATCGGCAAAAATGCGCAACGCCAGGAAGTAGGATGGCTCTTCAACAAAGATGACATCGCCCGGTCGTGTGTAAAGCGTACAGATCAGGTCGAGGGCCTGAGAGACGCCATTGGTCACAAAAAGGCTCTCGGCGTCCACCGTCATTGCGTAGTGCCGTGACAGGAATTCGGCCAAAGCCAGACGAAAATAGCCGTCACCCTGTTCGTAGCCATATTGCAGCAACGTTGGATCGCCGCTCTGCAACCGCCTGACTGCGACGCGCTGCATGATCTCCAGCGGCAACAGATCATCGGCAGGGTGCCCCACGCCAAAGTCGATGAAGTCAGGCGACGTTTCGCCTTGCACAACCTGAATCATGGGGATCAGCGCCTCAAATGCAACACAGCGGGAAGGAAAATAGAGCGAAACCAACGACTGGTATTACAATTGATTTCGACGATTCCTGCAAGCGCCGCAAACCATTGCGTATGAATTGCGCCGTAAGGTCCTTCCACTGTATCAGGGCGTCGGAGAGACACTTTCGCTGTTCCCCAACAAAAGACTCGCCCCAATGCGGCGTGCTCTGCCTGGCGCGTGGACGATCTGCGCTGGCGCAGCAACTCCGCGTGTGGGCCGATTGGGTGTAGGAGGAAACCATGGTAATCCGTGCTCATTTCGATCAACAGTTGAACGCCTTGAGCGATGCAATTCTGCTTTTGGCCAGCAAAGTCGGTGAGGAGATGCGCGCGGCCTTGAGCGCCCTGCGCACGCTCGATACGAACAAGGCGCTCGAAGTCATGGAGCAAGATAAGCTGATCAACAAGGAGCGCTTCGAGATCGAAGAGAAGTGCTACGAGTTGATTGCGATGCAGCAGCCGACGGCGCGAGATTTGCGCCTGATCATCTCAGCGATCAATATCGTCACCGACCTGGAACACATGGGCGACCAGGCCAAAGGTGTGGCGCGGGTGACCGCCCGGCTGGCGACTCATCCGGTCGTCGACCGACCCTCCGAATTGCAGCAGATGGGAGATCTCGTCCTCGAAATGCTCAAACAGGCGATGAGGGCCTATACACTGCGCGATGTGAGCCTGGCCAAGACCATCGCCAAACGGGATGAAGATGTCGACGCGCTCTACGCTGTTGTCTACACCACGAGCATGACGCAGATGGCCCTGGCCGGCGTGAAAGAAAAAGCCGAAGCCGCCTACGAAGTCCTGCGCGCCGCCCGCGAGGTGGAGCGTTTTGGCGATCTGGTCACCAACATCGCCGAGCGCATCGTATTCCTGGTAACGGGCGAATTTGGCGAACGAGAAGTCACCGCGCCCGATGTGACCAAGGCTTTGTGAGGCAAAACGAGCCGAGGAGACAAAGATGAACCGCTCCTATATCGTTTCGGCGGCGCGCACCCCAATCGGTCGTTTTGGCGGCGCGCTCAAAGATGTCGCTCCCGTCGATCTGGCGGCGCACGCCATGCGCGCCGCCCTGACCCGGGCTGGTCTTGGGGGTGAACGCCTGGACCTGGTCATCTTTGGCAACATCCTCAAACACGGGCACGGGCAGCTGTTACCGCGTCACGCGGCGCTCAAAGCGGGCATCCCCCCGCAGGTGGACGCTTATGCGGTGGACATGCTCTGTTCATCGGGCATGATGAGCGTAATGAACGCCGACGCGGCCATCCGTGGCGGCGACGCCCATCTTGTGCTGGCCGGCGGCGTCGAATCCATGTCCCAGGCTGGCTTCCACCTGAGCCACAAGGCGCGCTGGGGCTATAAGTTGCTCATCGGCGACAACCGCGAGCAGGTGGTGGATGAGTTGTTGGTGGATGGCTTGACCGACCCCCTGACCGGTGAGCTCATGGGTGAAGAGACTGAGCGGCTGGCCAAAGCCCGCGGCGTGACCCGCAGCGAGCTGGATGAAGCAGCCTGTCTCTCCAATGTGCGGGCGGCCCGGGCCAGTCGTGAAGGTCTATTCGCCGCCGAGGTCGCCCCAATGGAGATCAACGAGCGCAAAAAGAGAGTGGTCTTTGTTGCGGATGAAGGCATCCGCGCAGAGACCACCTTGGAGACGTTGGCGGCGTTGCGCCCGGCTTTCTCGGCAGATGGAGTGTTGACCGCGGGCAATTCAAGCCAGATTTCCGATGGCGCGGCCGGCCTGGTGCTGGCCAGTGAGTGGGCGCTCAAGGAATACAACCTGACGCCCCTGGCCGTCATCCTGGGCAGCGCCTGGGCTGCGGTGGAATCCTGGCGCTTTGTCGAAGCGCCCATCCCGGCCATCGAGAAGTTGACCCACCGGCTGGGCGTCTCGGTGGAGAGCTTCGATCTGGTGGAAAACAACGAGGCCTTTGCTCTCAACAATGTCCTGCTGCGCCGCGCCCTGGAGATCCCCTACGAAAAGATCAACGTCTATGGCGGGGCCATCGCCTTGGGCCATCCCATCGGCGCATCGGGCGCGCGCATCATCGTCACTCTACTCCACGCGCTGCGGCAAGAAGGCGGGGTGCGCGGCCTGGCCTCGCTCTGTCATGGGGTTGGCGGCGGGACTGCGGTTGCGCTTGAGTTGGTGTAAACAGGCGACGATCAGATCACCTTGGCGACGACTGGCGCTTTGTGCCAGAGCTGTTCCAGCTGATAGAAGTCGCGGGTCTCTTTGTTGAAGAGATGGATGATCACATCGCCATAATCAAGCACAGCCCAACCGCTTTGCGCGCCTTCGTTGCCTTGCACACCTTCCAGATGGAGAGGACGGATGTTCTGCGTCAGGCGCAGTTGTTCCAGCAAGGCATCCTCGATAGCTTTGGACTGGCGTGGGTTGTCAACGGTGGCGATGATGAAGAAATGCGACAACGTGGTCAATTCGTGAACATCGAGCAAGACGATGTTCGTGGCTTGTTTTTCCTCGACAATCTCCAGGATGTGTCGAGCAAGGGTGATGCTGTCCAGATTTTCCTCCTCGAATCAAGAAAATTCACCAGTAGAATCCCAGTAGTGTAGCACAGCCCGCGTCAACGAAAAACATCCATCTCCGGTGGGCGTTGGATTGCCCGCGCTGGCGCAAGGGGGGCGGACGGAAGGCGATAGCCGCGGATCACCACGACGGGACGACCCTCATTGCTCTGCCCCATAACCAGGCTGGCTGCGGCAGCCAGCTCGTCAGCGATGCACTCCTCGCTGGCTTGCAGCGTGTAACCGAAGAGATCGTTTAGCCCGCGTTGATCCCACACGGGCGGCAGACCGGCGCAGCCGATGCAAACGCCCGTGGTGCCGATGCGCCAGGCGCGACCGTGGCTGTCATTGACGATGACCGCCGGCGCAACACCTGTCAGCTCGTGCAGGCGAGCGCGTAGGGCCGCAGCGCTGGCGTCTGCATCGGCTGGCAGCAGCGCCAGCACATCGCTGTCTTCCGCAGCTTGCACATTGCTGCGGTCGACGCCGGCGTTGGCGCACACCCAACCGTTCCTGTCCTCCACCACCAACAGGCCACGGCGCACACGCACCACGGCACGCGTTTGATCCAGCACCACCTGAATGACTCGCGGGTCTTTGCCCACGATCTCGGCAGTGCGCACAGCCTCGCTGGAGGGAGTCACATCGGCCAGACGCACAAGCCGTCCTTCGGCCTTGCTGATGACTTTTTGTGCAACGACCAATACATCGCCTTCAACCAGGCGTTCAGCCATGTTCGTCAATTTTTCGACGATGATGGCCGGCAGGTCATCGCCCGACCTGATGAGAGGCATGTCGATGATGGGAAAGATGCGGAGGTCTTGCGGGTTTTGCGCTGAATCTTGTGTCGAAATCGCCATGTTTGGGAATCCTATACCAGGCCCATTCACTCGGTGAATGGATAAATGCCACGTTGAAGAATGGCTTCGAGCACACCGCCGGCAATAGCGAACGATTTGTCAGAGATGGTGAAGCAGTATTCGCGTTTCGCCCGTGGGTCCACGTCGCCGATCTTCATGCCGGATCGAACACGCACTGATGGATGGATGACGCCGCGCAACACCCCATCGAAGGGCGCAAGAATAGGAGCCGTCCCCTGGTCGCCGTGCAGGTGGGCGATGACCTGGCCGGCGGCGACGCGCTCGCCGATGGCGCAACGCGGCTGGACAAATCCATCGGCTGGAGCGCGCAGCACGCGGCTGGCCTGCCTGCCCACACCGGTCACCTCGCCAGGCTCGCCAGTATCTGGCTCGGCGCTGCCGTTCCAGATGACGCGTCCTAGGTTGTGGCCGCGATTGGTCTCGACGACTGCGTGGCAATCCACCCCAACGCTGAAGCCTGGCCCCAACGCCACGACCAGGGGCGCATGGGCGATGGCAGTCCCCGTATTGCGCTTGGCCATGATCGCGTCGACGAGCGCGGCTGCGCCCAGTTGAGCCATCTGCTGCTGCGTCGGCTCCACAAGCACAGGGATGGCCTGTTGCACAAAGTCCTGTTCCAATTGGGCCAGGCTGCTGCGTCGGGCGCGCATACCTTCCACCATACATTCGCCATCGAAGACGGCCTGGGCGAAAGAGACGGCGCGACGCACAGCCAATGGCTGAGCCAGCTCCGTCATAACCACGCGAAAGCCACAGCGGCGCAGGCGCAGCGCCACACCGCTGGCCAGGTCTCCAGCGCCTTTGACAAGAATGAGGGAGTGCAGCCGCAAAAAAGAAGTGGAGAGCGACTCTGTCATGTGCGTCTCATGATGCAGCAGGGACAAAACGGTAGCCGCGACCCCGGTCGTTCTCGATGACGCCGATGGGAGGCGTGGCATGGTCGAGCTCCATGCGCAGGCGGCGAATCGCTTCTTGCACCCGGCGCGCGGTTGCATCGGGCCGCTTCCACACATCGTGTAGGAGTTGTTCGGGCGCGATCACCTGATGACTGTGCGTCTGAAAATAGTTTAGTAGGGCGGCCTCGGTTTTTGTCAGCGATTCGAAGAAGGGAGTGGCAGTGTTGGGCGGGTGGTGGAAGGCTGAGCCGGTCTGGTTGAGGCTGCGCACATCCGCATTTGGCAGCCGTTCGGCCAGAAACTCGGCCAGGAGAGGCGAGAACAACTGATAGCCGATGCCATTCGCGCTGCCACAGCAGGCAACCACAGCCTGATTGATCAGCCAGTTGAGCGCAACCGCTTCATCGCGGCCAACGGTCGGCGCAGCCAGCGAACCGTTCAGCAGCCGCTGGAGCAGAGACGTCACGACAGGGCCGGCGACGCGCGGCGGCGGACTTTGCAGGCGTCGCCACATGGTCTCGAAGAGTAATCGCCCATGCTCGGCCAGACGCAGGCGGATGATGGCAAGATGCTCGCGACCAATTGTCTGGGGCGGCGGCAACATCTGCTGGACTTCTTGCAGAATGTCGCCCATGCGACGCAGGAGATAGGGGTGGCCGCCAGTCAGTTGCGCCAGGTCATCGATCATGTTCGTGATGGGAGGGAACAGCTCGCTATATTCCAGCAACCAGCGACGCTCCGCTTCTGGCTCCACAAGACCGACAAACAGTTGAGTCATCACATTGAAGAGAGGCGACGCGGCCAGATTGCGGTCCAGATCGTGCAGCGGTTGTTCGGTGGCGACGACCAGGGCCATCTCCAGGGTGAGAGGACGCATCTGGTTGACGACGTCGGGCGGCAGGTTGGCGAAGACCTTGTCGAAATTGTCCAACAAGAGAACCAGGCGGTATCCCAGTTGACTCGTCAGGCGCACGACTTGCATCAATCGACGGTTCGGACTGCTTTGCGCCTCCACCAAGGCCCAGTCTAGCGGAAGTGCGTTGCTGCGCGCCTGCTGCACCACAGCATGAGCCAGAAACTCCATCAGATCTTCCTGCGCATCGGAACGATGGCAATCGGCGCGCACGGTCAACACCAAAGGGTCATGGGTGAAGGGATAGGGGCGCAGGGCTGCATACTCCTCGCCGTGGAGGGGCCCGTCGTCGTGGGCCAAAAAGCTAAGCAACTGACTCTTGCCCACCAGCTTGGAACCTACCAGCGAGAAGCTGGTGGGCTGCTCGGCCAATACACCTTGTGTAATTTCACGCACAACACGTTCGCGTCCGATGAAGACTCGTCCTGTTGCGTTCATCTTTCACCTCGATTCACGCTCCATACAACGTCTCTCCCCTGCCTCTGGGTCGGTTTGAGCTTTGAGGGCGACAAAAGATCATACGCAAATGCACAGCACTCATGTTCCATCATTGTATCACACTCTGTGTAGTTTGTGTGTTACATTTCATGGATTGCGCACAAGCCAGCGTTGAAAAAGCGTGTTGCTGAAGCGCCATTGCCCCGGTTGGAGTCTGACAAGGATATCAGCAAGACAGAGTTGGTCGAGTGTGCTGCGCAATGTGCCGGGGGCTATCTCTGGCAGTGCGGCGCTGATCTCCGCCCAGGCGACGCACCCTTGTTCGCTGTTCGCCGCCAACAGAGCCACTTGAGATGAAACAGGGTGTCCGAGACCGTAGATCAGGTCAAGCATGTGGGCAAAGATGCTCTCCGAGGGTTGCATGAATTCTTCTGCCACGGTCTCCATCTCCTCCAACCCGACCCGGCGCTCGCTGTGATGCCCCATGCGCGTCACCAGCTTGTTGCAAAACGACTGAATGAGAAAGGGGCTGCCGCCAGTCAGGTGCATCATTCTGTCCACCACGCCTGGCTCGAAGTCCAGAAAATTGCGCATTGGCCATTCGATCAAGCGGCGGGCGTCATCGCTTGTGAGCGGTCGCAGGTGCATGGTTTCGCCTAATTCCAACACATGCCAGCAGGGGTCGTCCCTCTGCGAGCGCATATGTTGCAGCATGTGCTCGAAGGTCTTTTGTTGCACGACGATGACAAAACTGCACCAGCGCCCCACAGCCTGGAGCAAACCCCGCCACTGGGAAAAGAAATCGGCCTCTATCTTGCCTTGTAGATAGAGATCGGTGATGCGACTGAACTCGTCCACCAGAAGCACCAACCGTTTGCCGCCGAGTCGGCCTTGCAGATCGCGCAGGTAGTGAACCAGGCGTGCAGGTGCGTCGCTGTCGAATTGGGCGCGGTCGGGCGCACCCAAAGACAACACGCGTAGGTCTTTTTGCAACTCGTCGAAGATGGCGTTCGCCACCTCGAAGAACAGGTTGGCTTGCGCCAGGTTAGAAAACATCTGGAAATCCACAAATGCACAGATGAATTCTTGAGACTCGGAGAAGCGCCTGCGAACTTGGAAGAGGAGCGAAGTTTTGCCAACACGTTTTTGGCCGCGCAGCCAGACGCAGGCAACCCCGTTGCGCAGCCAGTCGTGGATGCGCGCCAGCTCTTCGGTGCGCCCGAAAAACATGGCGGAGTCATTGACCGGCAGGCGACTGTATGGGTTGACTGCCCGTGCATGGTCGGCCAACAGGGCATCTTGTTCGCTGGGGGGAAGGGTCAACTGGCGCACAGCACTGACCTCGCGATTGGGCAGTCGTCGCAGCGCATCCACAATCTCGTCCAGGGTTTCCTGGCTATCGGCGTCCAAGTTGAAGCGAAGGCGGGCGACGCCCCGCCGGGCGTGCGCTTCACTGCGCAGCAGGGTGACGTGCGGCAAGTGACCATAGATTTGATGAAGCGCTTCGCCAAGCAGACCGTCATCATCGCGTGCGATCACTTCGATCTGCGCCAGTGTGCGCGTGGTCTGCTGGAGACGCCAGCGCAGGGCAATGCTCTCCGCCCGTTCGGTCGGGTCGAGCTTACGTTCGCGCGCACAGTTGGCGCAGTGGATGGTGAGCCTGGTGACGACGCTTTCGCGGCGATGGGGATGGCCGATGATGTCGTCGCCAGGGCGCGGTTTGCAACACTGGGCCAACACGATCTGATGAGGACGCAAACGTAAGCCACGCGGGAGCTCGATGCGGCGCACGATCTCATCGGCAAAGAGGGGATGCAAAAATCGGTCGGCGGTCAATCGACCGGAGGCAAGCTCTGTCAACAGGTCATTTGTCGAAGCAAGCCGCATGTGACGGGCTGCGCGGGAGATGGCATCCTCGACGCGGTGCTCTGGAATGTGAAATCGGTAATGTTCCTCCAACGCCTGAAGCCGGGCGTCCACCACGCGCTGCCCATCATTGATGCCCTGCCCCTGGCTGCGCAGAAAGCGGCGGATGCGTGTGCGCGCTCGCTTGGTGCGGGCGGCGTTGAGCCAGGCCAGCGTTGGCCCGGGCGCACGAGGGGCATGCTCCAGCTCTACCAGGTCGAGATGACGCAGCACCGTCGCCGGCTCCACCGTCTCTCCATTTACATAGAAACGCTGGCACTGTTCGGCCAGATCGGAATGAACCTGATAGGCGTAGTCCACGACAGTGCTGCCGCGCTCAAGAGTGAAAAGCTCTCCCGATGGACTGAAGACGTGCACGGCCTCGTTGGTTATATCGCCGATGGACGCAGACTCGATGGCCGCGTGTTTTCCGGCGGCGTCGCGCCACCAGGCGTTTCGATAAGAGCTGTCATTCAGCGGGTCTGGGGCGCTGGCGGCGTCCGTTCCCTCCTGAAAACAATGTACGGCAACGCCCCAGCGATTCACACGTTTCATGGCCGGTGTGCAAAGCTGGATATTAAGTCGTAATCCCCGTCCGGCGATGGCGGCCAGCACAGCTGTCTGCAAACTGCGATGTCCGTTGCTGCGACAAGCGTGAATCGTGTCAATGACGCCGCCATCCAGCGGATGGTAGATGCTGTGAAGGGTGTGCAACGCGGCATAACACGCCGCTTCATCAGCCATGACTACTTGCAAGTTGAGAGCCTGTGGGCCGCTGCGCCGTTCCAAAGGCGAATCACTACCTGGCTCCCTGCTGTTGTTCGGAATGGGGCTAACCAACGACGGAGATATTGTGACCGTGGGCAGCGCCTGGGAAATCTGCGCACGCACTTGTGTATACAACTCATCGGCTGCCATACGCTGGTGCAGGGTCTCTTCGCCCCCACTTTGGGCAAGCAACTCCTCAAGCTGCTCGCGCAAGGCAAGCAGCCCCAACATGTCAAGCACTGGCCTCAGGACAGGAACGACCTCTCGCTCTGCGCGCTGTGAGGGCGTTGGTTCTCTCCTTTCGTGTATTTGTGCGTTCTGAGCGAAAAGGAGATCGACCCAAAGGCGAGCAACGCCGAGGAGCGCCACTTCAGGATGCCAATAGGCCGCCCGATAGAGTTGGATGCGCCGCAACGCCTGGGGCCGTCCACACCAGGAGGAAGACGGCGCTGAGCGGGCGATCTGACAATAGGCGTCACACAAAAATGCAGTGTGGTCACCGTGCATTGCAAACACATTGTCCATAGAGAGTACACGATCATACACAAATTCGTGTAATAAACCTGCAACAACAAGCGGCTTCCTGGCGCCCCACGCCCGCAACTGCTGAGCGACCGCTCCCGCGTAGAATAACGCCTGGGCTTCCGCTGCTGAGCTGACTCCCGACGCTTGTGCAATGCCCCAAAGTTCATCGTCCAGACTCATCTATTCACCTCCGTCACAGGGACCTGGGCGTCATCACTTTGCGCAATATGGCGCAGAATTTCGGGTGGGTGTATTCAACGTGAGTTTGCTGTGGTCATCCTAAACTCATTTGAATCCATTCAATTCGGATATGAAACAGAAAATAATGTATTTTGTGTATTGACATATTGTGTATTATGTGATAATCTGTGTTCTACAGCGTGAAACACAAGCGCACACAATATACACGAAATCACACAAGAGCGCAAGTGGCGTTGATGCGCCCTATGAACAGGGCCAACATGGGGCGGATGGGTGCGCAAGAGATCGCTGTGGGTGAAACCCGTAAAAAGAAAGCAAGAGGAAACCATGAATAACATTCTGCTGACCACAGAGATTGCACAACTGCGCTACGCAGACTACCGCAGGGACGCCGCAATGGACAGACTGGCGCTGGAAGCGCTGGCTGGCGCCCCAGCAAGACAGAAAAATTGGATCGGTCGATGGGGAAGCGCTCTCCTACATCTGTTCAGGCTGCGGCGCAATGACCAGATGTGGACCGCCAACGAAGGGCGACTGCCTGGGTAAACGCAAAGCCCAGTCTATGCGTTGCGCACCAATGGCGGATTCGCCACAGGCAACAAAGACAACATAGAGATGATAGAGAGGAATGTGGGGTATGTTTTCCATGAACCTGGACTTATATCTGGACATGCACCAGGAACGTCTACAGCAATCTCGGGCAAGCTACGTGCTCGAGGCGCGTTTGCAGCGACAGGCGAGTCTCTGGCAACGCAGCGCAAACTGGTTGCGCCTCTTCCTGGCATAGACCGATGACAATGATTGAAAAACTTCTCATGACAGGGTTCAGTTGCCTCCCTCCACAACTGAACCCTGTTCTTTTGTCTATCGCCGGGGCAGGCGCAAATTGACGCGTCCCAGGCGTTGGATCGCCAGAAGCGCGCTAGCCAAGATCAGTGCGCCGCCAACTGCCTGCAACGGCGTGAGACGCTCACCCAGAAAGAGCAGCGACCACAAGACAGTGAGCAGCGTTTCCAGAGGGCTGAGCAGCGCCACTTGTCCACTGCCGATGCGCCGGATGGCGGCATAGAAGCCCAGACGGGCGAAATAGGTGCTTATTACCGCCAGAATTGCCACCGCCAGCCAACCCGCGGGTCCAGGCGGCGTCCATTGCGCCCCCTGCCACCACCACCAGCCAACAACAAAAGTAGTCATGCACGCAGTGAGATAGAAAACCACACTGCGCACCGGATAACCCACGAGGGTCCATTGGGTGAGGGCCACTTGTAACGCAAAGAGACTGGTGGCGAAGATCGCCAGCCCTGCGCCATACCAGTTGACGTCCCCCGTAGGATTGACCAACAGAAAGACACCAGCAAGGGCCAGACCAACGCGCGCGAGATGTCGGCGCGTCAGCCTCTCCCCGCGCAGCGCCAACAGACTCAGCACCAACGGCGGGCTGAGAGCAAGGATCATGGCAGTCAGTGATGCTTCCAAATAGTTGAGGGCGAGAAAGAAGGCGATCATTGCGATGCCATTGATTGCGCCGATCAGGGCAGAAGCGCCCAGGCCGCCGCGGGCGATCTTCAGATGTGACCGATCAGTGAGCGCCAGGGTGACGCCAAAGAGAAAGGTGGTGATGATCATGCGCGCCATGAGCAGGGCATTGGAGTCGAATCCTCCCAGGATGGCAGCGCGCGCCACGGGCGGCGCAAAGCTGAACGCCAAAGTCGAACCGATCGCCAGAGTCCAACCAAGCCAACGTGCAGAGCGAAAATCCGACGTTGTCATGGCGCGGATGCGCTGCGCACTGCCTGCAAACCGGAGACGAGCGGAACGCATCATAGGGCATCATCATACCACCAAAGATCAACGACTGAATAAGCCGGGTATTTACCAGAGATGAAAAGATTGAGCCAAGTCAATTTCCCCATCTCCTAATCTCCAGGACGTTCATGTTTCTGTTGTCATCCATGGAGGCGCAATTGTGGTACAATCATCTCTATGAACCATGAACACATCCTTACTCCCTTTGAACGCTTTCGCCGTCGGCTGGAAGGTCTGCCTGTCGATCGAGCGCCAAACTTCAATATCATGATGACCTTCGGCGCGAAATTCATCGGACAACCTCTTGCGCGCTATTATCAGGACTACCGGGTGTTGGTGGACGCCAACCTTGCTGTACAAGAGGCTTTCAGCCTGGACATCGTGCAAGCCATCTCCGATCCCTTCCGCGAAGCCGCCGATTGGGGCGCTGAGATCATCTTTCCCGCTGATGACCTCCCCACCTGCCCTGTTCCCCTGCTCCACGAATCCATGGACCTGACGCAGCTCACCCCGCCACAGCCGGCAGATGGCGCACGCATGAGGGATCGACTGGAGGCCATTCGCAGCTTGCGTGAGAAGGTGGGCGGTCGCATTCCCATCATGGGGTGGGTGGAGGGCGCGCTAGCCGAGGCGGCTGATCTACGCGGCGTCTCCAGTCTGATGAACGATCTTTACGAAGAACCGGAGTGGGTGAAGAGCCTGCTGGAGCTCTGCGTAGAAGTAGAGATCGCCTTTGCGCGCGCTCAAATCGAGGCCGGCGCCGACATCGTCGGCCTGGGCGACGCAGTGGCGTCGTTGGTCAGCCCGCGGATGTACGCCGAGTTCGCACTGCCCTACGAGCAGCGCATTTTCGCCGCGGTGCGCGAGATGGGCGCTGTGGGCCGTCTGCACATCTGTGGACAGACGACCCATCTGCTGACCCTGATGGCTCAATCCGGCGCACGGATCATCGACGTAGACTGGATGGTTGATTATGCCCAGGCGGCGGCTCTCTTTGCAAACCAGGGGATCGCCATCTGCGGCAACTTCGATCCGGTGGCGGTGATGCTCAATGGCAGCCCACAACAAGTTGGAGTAGCAGTGCGAAAATGCCTGGCGGAGGGTGGGGCGCGCAGCTTCAGCGCAGCAGGTTGTGAAATTCCCCTGGGGACGCCTCCCCCCAATCTCCTGGCTCATGCCCGCGCCCTTGCCGACGCAGATGCACTGCTGTAGGGCGCAGGCCGTCATGGCAGGATGCAAGCATATGGGGATTGGCTGTCACGACAACCGTCGCCAGCATAGGGTTTGGGATGGTACGTCAATAGGGGAGGACAACCATGAACTCGAATGTGCATTTATTGGAGTCGCTCAAGCGTAAACTCCGCAAGGAGAAGGATTTCTTTCAGACCATGCACTATTTCTACGATCATTTTGGCGAGAACGACGCCTTTATGAAGTTGGGCAAACGCACTCGCCATCCCCAATTCGAGGCCATCTTGCAGCAGGCCGCCAACTCACTCATGGGCAGCCCGGCGACAGTGCGGATGCCCTTCCTCATCTATCTGCCCAAACAGCACTTCATCCACGGCGCGTGCATGGTCAACGGATGCATGGGCAATTACATCTTTTTCGAGGACATCATCTCTGGACTTCTGGCCGTGGTCATGCCAGGCGAAAACGCCGAAACGAAGATCGCTCGCATCACAGCGCACATTCTGCCGGACGACAAAACCGCCAAGTGGAACTAAGCTGCTACTTCGTGATCAGCGGCAGATAGACCCCCATCCCTTCGCCTGGCGTCTTGGGCAGCGCCTGGATCCCCAAGCGGTCCTGCGCGTAGAAGATGATGCGATAGTCGCCCTCCTCGGTGAAGCCATTGAGGTAGTTGAAGGCATAGCGACCGGGCGTGTTCGGATCAGGCTCCAGCTTGACTGTGGGCGCGTTGAGGTTGATCGTGACGTCGCTTGGCTCCTGGAACGATGGCGGGAAGATGGCCGCCCACACGATGTCGATCTTCTCCGCGCCCTCCGCCACTGTCGCGCTGAGCACGCCATTCGCGCCCTGGCGCTCCACGCTTGCTGAGATGATTTCCGGGCGGATGGAACTGAAAAAGCGCGTGAGATAGCGGCTTTGCGCCTGCGTCCCGTCGCCGCTGTTGAAGACGCCATCGCCGTTATCGTCCAGCATGGGCGACTGGCTGGCGCCGACGGTCTTGACCGATTGGCTGGCTTGATCGAAACATGCCTTCAGGTTGTTGCTATCTGCAATGCACGAGAAGAACGCATCGGAGAAGTAGGCGCCCTGAGCCGAAGCGTAGGCATTCTTTTCACGGCTCGTTGAGGTGATCACAACGCGCCCCGGCTTGGAGAGGCTGCTCGCCACATCGTTGATTCGGTCGATGAAGCTGCCTGAACGACACGCCTCGATGACGATATTCACTTGATCGACGCTGGTTGCATTCTCCAACGACGTGAGCCAGCCATCCACGGCAGTGGGTGCAACGAAGCCGCTGTTGCAGCCCGTCAGGCAGAACTTCTCCTCAAAGCCGTGGTCGATCATGTAGATAAAGAGCGGCTTGTCCTTACCCACTTTGTTGCCCATTTGGGACCAATTGACGATAGCGTATTGCAGCTTGTCGGCGGTGGCTGGCGACGCGTTCACATCACTGACCCCGTCGCCGTTTGCATCTTGTCCTGTGGGCGCGAGGTAGTAGATAGTGTCGCGATTGTAGCCCGCGCTCAATGCAATACGATAGACGCGGTTGGCGGCGTTGAAGATGTTGGTCTGCAAAGCTGCTGTCTCATTTTGCCCGGCCACGATGATCACTGCGCCGGGACTGTTGCCCAGCCGTCGCACCGTAATCGTCTTCTTCGTCGTGTTGCCGGCGCCGTCGGTGACTTCCACGGCCATATTGTTGTCGCCCAGGGCCAAGGCCATATCTTCGATGCGGAAATCGTCGCTTGCGCCGCTGAGCGTGTAATCCCATCCCTCCTTATTGAGGGTGGCGTTGTGGACGCGCGCCCGGCTCAGGTTGTTGCCGGCGTCGGTGGCCGCGCCCACAAATGTGAGCTGGCTGGCCGAGGTGGTGAATACAGTGCTGGCGCCCGGCTGCTGTAAATTGAACGCCGGCAAGGTTGTGTCGGCCGGCTGGCTGGCGATGCAGGGCACTTCGCCCGATGGAGCGCTTTCGTTGCCCGAAAAGTCAAGCGCCCGCACACGCAGATTGTACGCCTGGCCGGTCGTCAATCCGCTCACCTGATAAAACGTCGTATCCTTTCCACTCACATCTTCTGCGCCAGAGATGTTGCCTGTATAAGTAACTCGGTAGGCGGCCACATCACGCTCTGGGCTGGGGTCCCACTGCAACCCCAGCGTCGTGCTGTTGACCGACACGCAGCGCAGTTTCTTGGGTGCAGAAGGGGGAATCTGGTCAAGGATGACGGAGACTTCATAATTGGCTGTTGCGCCAAAAAGGGTGGGGTCAAACTGCTGTAGGCGGATATAGTAGTCGCCATTCCTGGTTGAATCCCACTCCAACGTAACGGTGGAGCCAAAGGAGTTGTTCGTTTGCGAATTGGGCGGCTGGTCACACACATCGAAAAGCGCAATGATCGCATCCGAATTAGCCCCTTTGTTCTCCACTTGAATGATATAAGTCTTGCCGGCCTGGGCGGTGAATTTGAGCCAATCCACATCGCCCACGTCATGAAAAGTGCGCGACTGTTTTGCGCCTGTGATGGGGATAACGCGGGCGACGGCACAGGCGTCGTCCTCCTCAAAGGGATCGCCTGGCGGCGGCGGGCCAGTCGGCGTGGAGGTGGGCGTGTTTGTGGGGGTCGAGCCGGGGAGAGGCGTATTGGTGGGCGTTGACGTTGCAGTTGGGGTGGACGTAGACGTGGGAGACTCGCCTGGGTCAAAGGCCAGGATGCGGTGGTTGGCGAAGTCAGCGACAAAGAGGCTGGCGTTATAGAAAGCCAGCCCCAGGGGGGTGTTGAATGTCGTCTTACTGGGCGCTTCGAGCGACCCGCTGGTCAGGTCTGGTTGTCCATAGACCAGGTCGGCGGCGCGGTCGGCGAAGTTGCTGCTAAAATAAACGACGACGCGCTGCCAGCAGGTATCGGAGACATACAGATTGCCGCCCGGATCGATCACCATGTCCAGGGGATGGGAGAGCCGATCCGCTGCTGGCGATGGCATGGTGGGCGGCGTGTTGAAGGGATTGGGCACGCATTCTGCGTAAGTGTCATAGTTGGGCGGCAGATCGCCCGAATAGAAAGCAGGA
This sequence comes from uncultured Caldilineaceae bacterium, assembly GCA_964560495.1. Taxonomy (GTDB): domain Bacteria; phylum Chloroflexota; class Anaerolineae; order Caldilineales; family Caldilineaceae; genus UBA5069. The sequence continues at coordinate 116,014 of CAZLMM010000002.1, read as the reverse complement.
GAAGAGGTGAAAGTGGGCTGACCGAGCACCAGATCGGCGTCGCTCGCGCCGGGCATCCAGCGGAGCACCCGGTTGTTGTTGCGATCGGCAATGAAGATGTGGCCGTCGGGGCTGGCGACGACGCCGGTGGGTACATAGAGTCCGTCGCTGCTGGTGCGCGATGTGTTGTCGAAAAAAGAAGGCTGACCAAAGACGCCAACTGCAGCTTCTCCATTGTCGAAAGGCGGCTCGAATTGCAGCACACGATTGTTGTAGAGATCCGCCACATAGAGATAGCCATTGATGTCAAAGGCGATGCCGCGAGGAAAGTAGAAGCCATCTGCCGCTGGGCTGCCGCCGCGATTGATAGCGTTGGTGCTGAAATCCGCCTGACCCAACACCAGATCGGCGCCGCCTGTGTAGGGCGGTGGAAAGCGCAGCACCCGATTGTTGAAGGTGTCCGCCACCCAGAGATTCTCGGCCCCATCCACAACCGCGCTGATAGGGCCGTTGAAGGCGTTCGCTCCCGATTCGCCATATCCCCCGATGATCAGGTCGGGCGCTTCGCCGGAAATGAAGCTGCTGGCATCCGGCCAGCTCGACACTCGATGATTGCCATATTCCACCGCAAACAGACGCCCGTTCGAGTCAATCGCAACCCCGGATGGACTGTTGAGCACATCCTGATTGTTCGTGGTGAAGTTCACCTGACCCAGCACACGATCCGCCGTGACGCCAGGAATCGCCAACGCTTTGGCCAGCGCCACATTGGTCAGGGAGTGTGGGCTGTCCGCGACGATAAACGCAGTCAGCGCAATCGCCATCAGCGTTCCAATGATCAACAGGTGAAACCGTAGCTTGGCTGACATCACTCCTCCTTCATACCCGCAAAGCCCCACGAGAGCATTCTGAGTCGATCACAGATGGGGGACGCTCCAATCGGTACGGCATCAGGGTGCTCTCTCACGCTTCGAACCTGAGCGTTCTGCAATCTAAATTTTGGGAGATTTCTTCGCCGGGGGGATATGCGTTTCTTGCCAAAAAATTGCCAATCCATTCGTCAGCCTACATGGCTCAGCGCGTGACCGTTGGCAGATAGGCCAGAAAGACGTACTCGGTTGCGCCGATCTCACAAGCTGCGCCGGCCCAACGGGGAAAGCCACGCTGGTCGTTTTTGGGGCAGCCAGTGTTGTCGCCTGCGTCGATGGCCGGGCTTTCTGGCAGGGGAACCTGGGTGAAAGTGTCGCCGCCGTTATCCTGAAATGGCCCCAGCAAGGGATCAGTATTGCGCAGGTCTGTGGCGTTGTTGCCATTGACGCAGGTATTATCGCTGACCAGGTTGTGTCCTTGCGAAGTGACAGATGGGCCGTCGCAGTTGAGCGAGGTGGCGTTTTCGGCCTGGTTGGTGCTATCAGCGATGATTGTGTTCTTGATGGTTACATTGTTGGCCTGATTCCACACCCCGCCGGCCGTATCAGCATGGTTGTTGGTGATTGTTGCGTTGAGCAAGTTGACCTTCGACGTTCCCACGGCGCGAATGGCGCCGCCCTTGTCGGCCTTGTTGTCGAAAAACGTCGTATTGGTGACGGCGGTCGTTCCTTTGGCCGCGTACAACCCACCGCCTTCATCGCTGGCCGTGTTGCGTCGCACCAGCGAATTTTCCAGATTCAGGCTGCCGCCATTCACGTGGATGGCGCCGCCATCTGCACCTGTATTGTTGGAAAGATGGGTGCGACGGATCGTCGTCGAACCATCCAACAGATAGACTGCGCCTCCGCTGGTCGCCTGATTGCTTGAGAATTCAGAATCCTCGACAGTCACAACGCCGCCCTCCACATAGAGCGCGCCACCCTTGCCGTTTGCGCCTTCGGCCTGGCTGTTGGTAATTGCGACGTTCCTGAGCGTAGTGGATGCGCCCGTGTCGTTATAGATCGCGCCGCCCAAGCCAATGTTCCCGCGCGTCAGGTGGATATTGCGCAGGGTCAGGTTACCGCCGCTCAGCACCAGGAAGAGCTGAAGATTTCCGCCGCCATCCAGCGTCACCTTGCCGCCGCCGTCGACGATGGTGGTCACATCGTCGATCACCTTGGTTGTCACCTCGATGATCACAGGATTCGGCCCACAGTTGAAGGTCACGGTTCCACCGCCCGTCATCGCCGCGGCGTATGCCGCATCGGTGCAACTGGCCGGTGTGCCGTCGCCCACCACGCCGCCAGCATAGGCGCTCTGGGTCCACAGCAAAACCAACACAATCGCTACCCCCCACACAATCACCCATCGCATGTTGCGCAACTGTCCCGGATTCATCGTTATGTCACCACCTTGTATCGTTTTGTTGACTCTCATCAAGATTTTCATACAAGCGCCCTACCGTTCACGCTGCGCTGCACGGGCCAACGCCACGAACGCCGACTCACGGGATACAGAAGGGAAGTTGTCCAGAAATGTTGTCCAGAAATTCGGACAATATATTCCCCGCTAATCCCCCCAGCAGCGGTCAATCTCGCGCACACCCCGTTTCATCGCCAGCAACAGCGCATCCTGGTCGATGGGCAATGCCAGACAACGCACGCCCACCGCATTGTAGATGGCATTGGCAATGGCCGGGCTGATGGGAATGGAGCTGATCTCGCCCACGCCCTTTGCGCCATAGGGGCCTTCAGCAGTGGCGTGCTCGACGATGAGGTGCTTCATCTGCGGCATGTGCTTGACGCCGGGCATTTTGTACTGCCCCAGATGACGCGTCCACGGAACGCCATTCTCCTCGATGTAGTGCTCAGTCAGCGCATTGCCCAGCCCCATCACCACGCCGCCGTCTATCTGCCCGGTCAGGCTGAGCAGATTGATCGCGCGCCCCACGTCGTGGGCGGTGATCACCTGCTCCACTGCGACTTCGCCTGTCTCCACATCCACGCTCACCAGCGCAGCGTGGACGGCGTAGGAAAACGCGAAGTGCATATCTCCACCTGTTCCCAGGGGCTGCGTCTTGGGCGCCCAGTATTCATAGCGCAGGCGAGGTGAGCGCCCCTCATCGAGAAGCTGCTGCACCGCCTGGGCAAAGGAGAGCGAGCGCGCGCCGGGCGCATGACCATTGGCGCGCGCCGGATGATGGCCGTTCTGCCCGCCGCCATCGCCAGCCTTCACCCGCGCCAGCCGCTCCTCATCCACATAGGCCAACCCCTCATGGAAAGCAATGACGTCGGGCGGCGCATCGAACTTCTCGGCCAGCACTGCCTGCATGCGTTCGCGCATGGCGCGCGCGGCCAGCCGCGCCGCGTTGCCGCTCAGAAAGGTCTGGCGGCTGGCTGTGGTGGGGCCGCCATCAGGCGTGAGATCGGTGTCCATGACCAACACATCAACCTGATTGAAAGGCAAGCCCAGTTCCTCTGCCGTACACGCCGCCAGGACGCCGATGAGGTTCTGCCCCATCTCGGCGCTGCTGGTGCGCACCTGCACATGACCGTCGCTGTAGACCTCCACCTCGGCTTCGGCTTTGTCGGGCGCGCCGCCGCCCAGCCCGGTGTTCTTGTAGCCCGCCGCCGCGCCCCAGGCGTAGACCTTGGAGCCGACTTTCACCGACGCGAAGAGGGAAGGAGAGGGCAAATTGTCAATTATAACTGGTGAATGGCGAATGGTTGGGTTACTCCACCATTCGCCTATCGCTTCTTCCACCCTATCCAGGCACTCCAACAGGCCGACGCTATCCTTCAGCATTTGACCTGTGGCAGTCACTTCACCCACGCGCATCGCGTTCTTGCGGCGCAGCTCGAAAGGGTTCATGCCCAGCGCCTCGGCCAGAATGTCCATGTTGCTCTCTACAGCAAAGGCCGACTGGGTGACGCCGAAGCCGCGAAAGGCCCCGCAAGGCGCGTTGTTGGTGTACATGGCGTAGCAATCGATCTTGGCGCTGCCCACCACATAGGGGCCGGTGGCATGGGTGGTGGCGCGGGTCATCACCTTTTCGCCCAGACTGGCGTAGGCGCCGCTGTCGCCATAGAGCTCCGCCTCCACCGCGGTGATGACGCCATCGCGCCGCGCGCCAGTCTTGACGCAGATGAGCGTGGCGTGACGTTTGGGGTGGAAGCGCAGACTCTCCTCGCGGTTATAGAGGATCTTCACCGGGCGCCCAGTAACTTTGGCAGCCAGCGCCGCGTGAATCTGGCCGGCGATGTCTTCCTTGCCGCCAAAGCCGCCGCCCATGACCGTCCCCTTGACGCGCACCTCCTCTGGCGCCATCCCCAGGCTCTTGGCCGTCTGGTTGCGGTCGGAATAGGGGATCTGGCTGCCCACGTAGATGGTCAATTTGTCGTGGCGACCGTGGCGTGGGTCATTCCAGCCGGCGGGCACAGCCAATGAGCACTCCGGCTCCAGAAAGGCGTGCTCTGTGCGCGGTGTGCGATAGGTGCGCTCCACGATGACATCGGCTGCGGCAAAGCCTTGCTCCACGTCGCCATGACGCACCTTGATGTGCTTGAGCAGGTTGCCTGTGGGGCGATCCGGGTGGAGCACGGGCGCGTCGGGCTGGCGGGCGGTCACCGGGTCGGCGACTGCTGGCAGGATCTCATATTCGACCTTGACCAGCGCCAGCGCGGCATGGGCCAACTCATGGGTGTCGGCCACCACCAGAGCAATGGGGTCGCCCACATAGCGCGCCGGGAACGCGCCGCCAGCGAAGACCGGCCAATCGTTCTCCACCAGACCGTGGCGCGGGTCGCCCGGCACATCGGCATAGGTGAGCACGGCGCGCACGCCGGGCGCGGCCAGGGCTGCCCTGACATCGATGGCGACGATGCGGGCGTGGGGATGCTCGCTGCGCAACGTTGCGCCGTACAACATGCCGGCGAAGTGATAATCGTCGGTGTACATGGCGCGCCCGGTCACCTTCTCCACCGCGTCCGGGCGCGGAATCGGCTTGCCGATTTGCGCTAGCGGCTCGTTGGCGTCGGGCAAGGTGGGCTGCGGCAGACAGCCGCTGCGCATCATCTCGGCCGCGGCCTGCACCGACGCCAGGATGGATTGATAGCCGGTGCAGCGGCAGAAGGTGTCTTTCAGGCAGTGTTTGATCTCATCGTCGCCGGGCGTCTGTGTCTCGTCGAGGAGAGTCTTGGCCTGCATGATCAGCCCGGGCGTGCAGAAGCCGCATTGGGTGGCGCCGTGTATAACAAAGGCCTGCTGCAGGGGATGCAAGCCGGCCAGGTCAGCCGCTTCATCGCCGTTGACCTGGGAGGAAGGTAGATTGACGCAACGTGCACGCCAGTCATCGGCCAATCCCTCGATGGTGAGCACGTGGGCGTTTTGCGCTTTGAACGCCGGGAAGATGCACGAATCGACGCTGCGGCCATCGACGATGACGGTGCATGCGCCGCATTCGGCCTCGTTGCAGCCGATCTTCGTACCGGTGAGTCCCAGGTCGTAGCGCAGCACCTCGGCCAGAAAACGGTTGGCAGGCGCGTCGAGCGTATGTTCACTTCCGTTGACGGTGAGAGTCAGAATGGGCATAACAGCTCCTTGAAATTCAGATTGATCTCACAGCAATACAGTCGACTGCCATGATGTGAAAATAGGCTCACCACGGAGGACACAGGGGAACGCAGAGAGCTATTTTCACTTTTTGTTGTGCCTCCAGGTCATGTGGCCTAACCTGAAAATAGCTTTGCCACAAAGAGCACATAGAACACAAAGGGGTTTTCATTTCTGATTGTGCCGTACAGGGGCATGAACACTCACCTGAAATGCATCCTTGAAAAACTTATGCAGACAGGTTCGTTCTGTTCCATGAAGCGATGCGTTCACGCGCCCAGCTTTCATCGGCCGGGCGCAATCGCGGCGACGGTGCTGGCCGGGAATAGTCGATCACCAAGCCATAACGCGCCCGCTCGTAGACGTTCCTCATCACGTCGGCCAGATCAAGCGCCGCGTCATTGAAGGGCGCTCTCAGCGGCACCGAGACGACAGGCAATCGGTCACGCAGGTCGAAATACCAGACCTCGAAGGGAAAGAGGCGATCGCCCCGCTTCAGCAGCACATAATAGTCGCTCTTTCCACTCACTTCTGGCGGGCGGCTGCCAGCGCGCAGCAGGTCGATCTCCAGCCAGTTGACGGGCGACCCGAAGATCTTGCTGCGTTTGGCGCGAAAAGCGCGCTCGCCCAGGGCGCCGGCGCTTTTGTTGAAGGGCGACAATACCTCGATCACCGTCACGACTTCACGGTTGCGCCTGTCGCGAATCTCGATGTAGTGTTGACGAATTTCCGAGTCAACGAGCGGCTCAACCAGCGTAGGCGGAGTCACCTCAACGACCGGCGACTGCATCGCCAACCCGCCTTGTCGGCTCGGCGTATGGATCAGGTAGACGTCAGGAATGATCGCTCCGCCAGGTAGATCATCCGCGTTCGCAATATAGACATGCTGTTGAATCTCCACAAAGAAATCCGGCGTGATCAGCGGCGAAAGAGTGTCGCTGATCGCATTCATCATGCGCACGTGGACGCTGCTCCACATACCCGGTTCTTCAAGATAGGGATCCATGCCCGGAAACGGGGATGTCATCTTGCCGCTCTCTTTCGGCGACCAGGACGCACGTCAGGGAAGTATGCGTAGCTTTCTTTCGTGGGAGCAAGTATACCAACAGCAGTGGGAATTGTCCACCCGCACGGTGTTGATGGGCCCGCGTCAAGCTTAACGATGAGGGCGAACGGCGCGGTCATTAGTCTTGAAAGACGTCACAACTGCATGAGTGCAGCCGCAAGCAGGGCAGCCCGCCCAGGAATATGCGCCACCTCGATGTGTTCATGATCGGCGTGAGCGCCAGCGCCGGGTACGCCCAGCCCGTCGAGTGTGGGGATGCCCAACGCGCCGGTGAAGTTGCCGTCGCTGCCGCCGCCCGTGCCGCCCTCGTGCAGGTCCAGCCCCAACATCGCGCCGATGACCCGCACACGCTCAAAGAGCGGCATCGTCGCCGAACGCTCCAAGGGAGGGCGATTCCAGCCGCCGGTGACATGCAAGCGGGCTTCTGCCAGGACCGGCTGCAAGCCGCGGATTGCCTGCTCCACCCGGTCGGCCTCGGTCTGCGTCCAGGCGCGGGTGTCGATTTCGGCCACAGCGCGGGCAGGGATCACGTTGGAGGCGCTGCCGCCGCGGGCCACGCCCACGCTGACCGTTGTGCCTTGACTCATATCAGTCAGGCTGTGGAGTCGGAGAATCTGGTGGGCCAACTCCTCCAGTGCATTGACGCCCTTTTCCGGCTCCACGCCAGCGTGGGCTGCGCGCCCGGTCACTTCCAGCTCGAAATCGCCCACACCCTTGCGCGCCGTCTTGAGCACACCGCCCGGCAGCGGCGACTCCAGCACCAGCACATATCCGGAGCGCAAAGCCTCTTTCTCGATCAAGGCGCGTGAGGTCACGCTGCCGATCTCTTCATCGGAGGTGATGAGCACGGTGATGGGCCGCGGCGGGGTCAGTCCCAAATCGCGCAGAGCGGCCAGAGCGAATTCGGCCAGCATGAGGCTGGTCTGCATGTCGAAGATGCCCGGCCCGTAAGCCCTGCCGTCTTCGATGCGAAAGGGGTGCGTCTCCAGTGAGCCGACAGGCCAGACGGTGTCGTAGTGACAAAGGACTAGCGCCTGTTTTCTATTGGCGTGGTCATGGGCCACCCGCGCCAGCACATGGTCGCCGCGGGTGGGATTGGCGATGATCTCAACCTGCGCGCTCACGCCAGCAAAGCGCCCGGCAAGAAAACGGGCAAAGGCGTCCAGGCGCTGCTTGTCTGCGCTGGGCGTCTCTTGCATCACCAAGGCGGCCACCTGTTCGATCATGGTCGTCCGCCGTTCGCTGAAATAGCGTAACAACTCTGTCACATCCATCGGTTCACCCCTTTATGTGTTGATGTTCCCCCACAAAATTGGGACATTTGCCCCGTGATCATAGTGCAGCCTTGCGATACGATCAAGCCTGCCCCAATATGGGCATGAAGTGGTCGCCGTGCAGCTTTGCACAAAGAGACAAATGAAAGTCGCCGCCCTTCTCACGCCCCTGGCGATGCTTGCGAATCATCTGGGATGCAACCCAATTCCCAGTTGATTGACATTGTGGCAGGGTTCAGCGTATACTTGCACCATGAGGATAACGTTCGGCATTCGAAGTCCCTCCCCCAATGGCGTGCAACCCACGGAAAGGATGATCTGTCTCAATGGCTCAAACCCTCAACCAGGCTGCAACAATCCCTAGCGACCTCGCTGCACGCAGCAACGCAAACAAGAACCTCAAATTTATCATCGGCGGACTGCTTTTGTTGGGAGTGGTTGCGGCGCTGATTATACAAGCCACGATTTCCACCGGCGCATACTACATGACCGTCAGCGAGCTCAACGTTGCCGGGCCGCAGTTGGTGGGCGAGCGTGTACGCGTCAACGGCAACGTGGTGGATGGCAGCGAAGATTGGAATGCGCGCGAGATCACGCTGCGCTTCTCCATCACAGACGAAAGCGGCCAACAGTTGCCCATCGTCTTCTACGGTCCGCGCCCCGACAACTTCCAGCGCGCTGCCTCAGCCATCGTTGAAGGACAGCTTCTGGCTGATGGCTCATTCCAGGCCGACAGCCTGCTCCTCAAATGCCCCAGCCGCTATGAAGAGGAGCCGGAGGAAGTTTATGTGGAATCCACCCGTTGACGCCTATCAGTGAGGATGTATGGCGGCGGTGTTTGTCATGCTGTTTGGTACAGGCGCTCTGCGCCATCGGAACGGGCGCACCCGCCAACGCAGTGAAGCATCTGGGTGGCATAACAAGATTCTTCGCTGGCGCTCAGAATGACGAGATCCTTCGCTGGCGCTCAGAATGATGAGATCCTGGTCTCATTTTAGGCCGCTCTGTAGTAGACGTTCCGCGGCGCATGACTTCGCCGCGGTTTATACCCCCACAGCAATCGAACTTTGAATACACCCAAATCGAACTATCTTTGGCGCTCATGCAGGTGACAGGCGCATTGGAAGGCGGCTGTCACCTCGGGACAGGTAGCAAAAAGTGCACAGGTAGCGTCAAGTCAGTCCAACCACTGCCGCCCATGTCGATTTCTTTGCGCGTGCTCGTCTTTCGTCGACGTTTGGTTTTGGCTCTGTTCACCACCGCGGCGTTTGTGGGCGTGATGAGCGGCGGAACGCAACTATCTGCCCAGCAGCCGTCGCCCGATTATGACCCCAGCCAGGTGACAATCCCCCTTGTTCCGCCTCTGGCTTCTGCCGGACGTTCGAGCTATGCCGCCAACTGCGCGCCTTGTCACGGCGATACGGGCAACGGGGATGGACCCACTGCTGCCAGCCTGCCCGGCCCGCCGACTGTGTTCGCCGACCCGGTGGTGATGTGGGAGCGCAGCCCGGCGGAACTCTTCCACACCACGAAGTATGGCCGCATGGAACAGATGATGCCGCCATGGGGCAACCGTCTGGGCGACGGCGAAATCTGGAACACGGTGGCCTTCGCCTGGAGCCTGCACACGTCGCGCCAAGAAGCAGCGGCCGGCGAGGCGCTCTACAACGAATCTTGCGCCCAGTGTCACGGCGCGGATGGCCGAGGCGATGGGCAAGAGGCGCCAGGGGTCATCAACGACTTCACTGACCTGCAGGTCGTCGCCTTCCAGAGCCAGGCCGATTGGCTGGCCGGCTGGCAGGCAGCGCATGGCGAGATCGGCGCCGATTGGTCGCTCAACGACCAGAGTGCAGTGCTGCAATATATTCGCAGCTTCAGCCTGGCCCCTCCCTGGGTCTCCGCCTATCGACCCGGCCCAGGCGTTATCGGCGGCGCGGTGATACAACGCACGCCTGGCGGCCCGGAAGTTGCCGGCAGCCCCATTTTGTTGGAAGCCTATGCTGGTTTCGACCCGGTGGCTGCCTTCACCAACACGGTGGACAGCGCAGGTCGGTTCGAGTTTCGCAACCTGGCCGCCGACCCCTCTCTCGTCTACATTGCCACGGTGAACAGCGACGGGGTGAGCTATAGCAGCGATTTCATCAACCTGACACCCTTCACTACAACCGCCGAAACGGAAATCTCTGTCTTTGGCGTGACGGATGACCCCAGCGGCGTCTTCATCAACCGCAGCCACTGGATTGTCGATTCGCAGCCCGGCGCGTTGGTGGTCGGCCAGATCTACACCGTCGGCAACGACGGTGAGCGCACTTACATCGGGCGTCAGATCGAGGGGGTGGATGAACCAGTGACAGTCGCTTTGCCCTTGCCGCCCGGCGCAACGGAGGTGGCATTGGAGAATGGGGAGCTGGGCAATCGCTATCATCGTGTGGGCGACGTGGTCTATGACACGTTGCCGGTTCTGCCGGGCGCCGCCACGCGACAGATCATCCTGCGCTACGCCTTGCCTTTCGAGGGGACATCAGCAGCAGTGGAACAAGAGTTTGTCTATCCTGTGGATGAGTTGACGCTCTTGGTCGCCGATTTGCCCAACCTCAAAGTCAATGCCCATGAGATGCAGTTCAATTCCATCCAGCAACTTCAGGGGCGCGACTATCAATTGTTCAGCAAGCAGGGGTTCGGACCGCAGACCGTCGCCGTGTCGCTGCAGGGCCTGGTAGAGCAGGGTGGGGTCGATCCACGCATGCTGGCTGGGGCTGCCGGCGCTGGAACGACAGGGGATCCAGGGGCAGTGACGCCGCCTGTGGATCCGTTGATGGGGTGGCTCATTGCCGGCGCAGCCGTTGTAGCGATCTTCGCCGTGGTGTTCGTGGCGCAGCGGCGCGGCAGGATCAGTGCAGATCAGAACAGACAGGAACTGCTCGAGACGCGGGAGAGTCTGCTTGACAGCATTGCAGAACTTGATGATCTGCACAGCGTCGGCCAATTGCGCGACGAAGATTGGCTGGCCAAGCGGAGTAGGATGAAGGCGCAGTTGATGGTCGCGACGACGCAATTGGAGCGGGATAGCAAGCGATCCTAAAGTGGTGCTCGTTTGAAACCAAGAGTTTTTGTCCATCGTAGCAACCGCACGGACGTCTGACAGCACGTGCGGTTACGAACTGCACCTACGGCCATGAAGAACTCCAGATTCCAAAGTAACATCACTTTAGCAGCAGCTCACACCCGATTCAATTGGGTGCATTCAAGTTTTTGTCAATCAGAAATAGAGCATTTCCTGCGCTTTGCCAAGCAGCGTCTCTTGCTCACCAGCTTTCAAACCCCCGACACTCCCCAAGAGGAGCATTGGCTGCGCCTGGTGAATCTGGCCTACTTCCAACTCTGGCTCGCACGCCCTCTGGCTCAGGCGCATCTGCGTCCCTGGGAACGCTATCTGCCCAACGTCCGCCTGCGCCCGCTCACCCCGACTCTCGTTCAGCGCAGCTTCGCCCAGATTATTCGGCGCTTTGGCACACCTGCCCGCTCGCCCAAACCCCGTGGTTATCCCAAAGGGCGGCGCAAAGGTGTGCGTTTGACGCCGCGACCACGTCTTTCGGTTGTGCGCAAATGACCGAAACGGCCTGGTTAGCGCGTTTTCGGCTCGGTTCTTCGTTTGTTAACGTGCGTTTCTCGCCCAGCCACCGCTTGGGCTTGCTATCTTTTTGTACAAAGTTCAGGGTCAAAGAGATGTGACGTAAGTGTTGCTAGACTAAAGCGATATTCCTCCTGTGTAGACCCATCTGACGGACTGAGAAATGGAAAGAGGCCCACAAATGAAATGGCTCACCCCTCTGTTTTTGGGCATTGTTCTGTTCTTGGCGGCAGCTTGCGCATCTTCGGGTGCAGCTGCGCCTGGGCCGCCGGGCGAAATCGGCCCGGCGGGGCCTCCTGGGCCACAAGGGCCACAGGGCGCATTGGGGCCGCAAGGGCCGCGTGGACCCCAGGGAGAGGCCGGGCTGGACTATGCACCGCCCACCTACGTTGGCAGAGAAACGTGCAAGGAGTGCCACGAAGAGCTGTTCACCAGCTATATGGAGACAGGCCATGCCTGGGAGTTCAACAAGGTCGTGGATGGGGAACCGCCCGATTACCCGTTTTCAGAAGTATCCAACCCGCCCGAGGGCTACACTTGGGATGACATCCTCTACGTGATCGGCGGCTATGGCTGGAAAGCCCGCTTCGTAGACAAGGAGGGGTACATCATCACCGGCGACGCCGATGCCAAGACGCAGTACAATCTGCCCAACAAGACATTGCGCATGGGGGACGATTGGGTGGCCTATCACCCCGGCGAACAAACAGCTTTCGACTGTGGATCGTGTCACACCACCGGTTATGTGCCCGAAGGCAATCACGAAGGCTTGCCCGGATTAATCGGCACATGGGCAGAGGAGGGCGTTGGCTGTGAAGGCTGTCATGGGCCGGGCAGCGCGCATGTCAATTCGCCTTATCTGGTGAACATGAAAATCGACCGCGATTCTGAAATGTGCGGCGACTGCCATAGCCGCGGCGAAGTCGAGCAGATTGACGCCAGCGACGGCTTTATTCTCCATCACGAACAGTATGAAGAGCTCTTCGAGTCAAAGAAGCGCGTCATGCGCTGTGTAGATTGCCACGATCCACACCAGACGACGAAATACGCCAAGGGGCTGGCCGTGCGCACGCCGTGCGAGAACTGCCACTTCGAGAATGACCAATACCAGAAGATCACCGACCGCAAGCACGCCGAGTGTATCGACTGCCACATGCCGCGGGTCACTGTCAGCGCAGTGGGCGACCCAGCGCGCTTTACGGGCGATCTCCGCACACACCTCATGGCGATCAACCCACAGGCGACGTCCCAATTTAGTAAAGATGGCGAGACTGCCATGCCGTATCTGGCATTGGATTTTGCATGCAAGGGCTGTCACAACGAAGCAAGTCGCGCTCCTGTGCTGCCTGATGAACGGTTGGTGGAAGTGGCGACAGGTTTTCATGACCGGGCGCTGGTGGGAACTGAAAACAAACGCTAAACAGGGGCGCCTATCCTGCATGCATCTGGACGGTCAACATGAGCAGACTGGCCTGGCTGTCAGTTACAATGTGCATCCTCACAGCAACAGTGCTCTATGGGATGGAGCGCCAACACGCCCCCCTGAGTTCAGTCTTTGCTCAGGAGGCGGCAGAGGCGACAGCTACGCCGCTGCCCACGCCGCCCGGCCCGCGAGATGTTCAGTGTCGCGGCTGCCATGACGAGATGACCCGCGCGCTGACGCTGCCATCAGGCGAAACGCTGCCCTTGCATGTTGACCTGACAACGCTGGATACATCACCCCATTCGTCGCGCCATTTGGACAATCCAATCGCCTGTACAGGCTGCCATCAGAATCAGACAGACTATCGCTTTCCCCATGTCAAACCGGCTGCGCATACGCTTGACGAGTATCGAGTGGGCGCGGCCAGCTCGTGCGAGTCCTGCCACTATCCCCATCTTCCATTTCATGATTTTGAGGAGGCGCAAGCAGCCGGCGATGAAGCAAAGTTGCCTCTCTGCACAGAGTGTCACGGCAGTCACGCCATCAGCCGCGTGTCGGAGATTCTGGCAACCATGCCAGCCAATTGTATTGCGTGTCATGCCGATCAGTCGACTGAATGGGCGGCGAATTTCATGACGCCCCGTGGGGGCTTTGGCGCTGGCGCAGAGGGGTACGTGGGCAGCACTCGCTGCAATGGCTGTCATGATGATCTCTACTTCACCTGGAAGGACACACTGCACGCCAAGATGGTGCAGGATGCCAGACAGTCGCCCCAAGCCGTTATTGGCGACTTCAGCCAAATGGACGAAGACCGCACCTTTGCGATTGAAGACGTCGCCTACACGATTGGCAGCCGCTGGCGGCAGGCATATATCACCCAGACCATCTCCAACACCTTCCAGGTTCTGCCCGCGCAGTGGGTCGTGGCGACGGGCGAGTGGTCGCTCCTGCCGGTGCACGAGGCGCACAGCGTGGACTGGCGTCAGGGCTGCGGCTCATGTCATGTCACGGGTCTCATCACAGCCACCTGGGAATTCAGCGAATTCGGCATCGGCTGCGAAGGATGTCACGGACCTGGCGGGGCCCACGCCGCCGATCCAGAAAATGTCAAGCCTTATTCCGGGGTGGACGAGCAGGTGTGCGGCGCGTGCCACAGCCGTGGGACCGGGCATGATGGACTCCCCTTCCCCGCTACCTATCGACCCGGCGATCTGCTCACGGATCATTTCACCTTCACGGTCAGCGCAGAAGAGATTTGGCCCGATGGCAGCGCGCGGCTCAATCATCAGCAGTACATGGATTGGTCGCTGGGCAGCTCTATGGCCCAAGACCCCGACGCCAACTGCACGACCTGTCATCTGGTGCATGCGCCCGGCCCGACAACCTCACAGTTACGCGCGCCCGTCAACGACCTGTGTCTGGAATGCCATTCGGAGCAGAGGACGCTCATCAAGCACATGCCCTATCACGAGAAGGCAAGTCAGCAGCATGAATTCCAGTGCATCGACTGCCACATGCCCAAGATGGCCGTCAGCGGAGTCGCATACGATATCCACAATCACTCACTGTTGCAGCCAAACCCAGAGGGGAGCATCAAGCACGGCGGCGCAGAGAACATGCCCAACGCTTGCAACCAGTGCCACGATGACGCAGACAAAGACCCAGCCTGGGCGACGCAAATGATCAAATACGCTGCGGAGCAAACTGGGGCGAAGCCGGCGTCTGCCTTCGGGCCAGGGCCAACGCCCTCATCGCCGCCCCCGCCCACACCAATAGCGGCGGTGGGTCAGCCGCCGAACATCGACAATGTGGAAGCCAGTAATTGGCTGCGCACTGCCATGTGGTGGACGATTGGCGTGGGCGCGACGCTCATGACTGTCCTGGCTGTGGGGCTGGTTGCACTGTATAGAAGGCGGAAAAATGGCGAAACTATTTGATCGTTATGTGCGCTGGCTCGGGCGCGTCCTCAATGCTTTGGGACGCTTTGTCACGCCCGACCGTTCATCGCCCTGGTGGGTGCGGGCGATGCCCTTCGCCACGCTCGTCTTTGCTGGCCTGACGCTCTTTATCTTTGCCGGCGCCGCCTGGGAGCTGACCAACAGCAATCTCTTTTGTGGCGCGGTCTGTCACACCATGCCGCCAGAGTTCATTTCCTATCAGCAGTCGCCCCACGCCAGTGTGAAGTGTGTGGAGTGTCATATCGGGCGCGCTACCATTGCCACCCAGTTTACGCGCAAGGCGCACGACATCTCCCACGTGATCACTTACCTGGGCGCCGACTATGAGATGCCCATCTACGTCAAGAGCCTGCGTCCCGCGGCCCAGGTCTGTGAGCGCTGTCACACGCCCTCCAAGTTTTCGCCCAACAGCTTGCGAGAAATCACCCGCTTTGACGCCGAACAGAACAACGAAGAGTCAACCACCTTGTTGGCCTTCAAGACGGGGGGCGGCACCCATCGAGAGGGGCGTGGCAAGGGCATCCACTGGCACATTGAAAACCAGATGGAGTACATCGCTTCGGACGACCAAAACCTCCAGCAGGTGATCCCCTGGGTGCGCGTGACCTACGCCGATACAGGCGAGACCGAGACATTCATCGACTCGGAGGCTGATTTGCCGGATGACTTCTTGGAACAAAACGCCGACAAGATCAAGCAAGTCGATTGCATGACATGTCATAATCGGATTGCTCACAAGTTCAAGTCGCCAGACGAAGCCATCGACGACGCAATGGCGCGCGGCATCATCGCAAAAGAAATCCCCTACTTCAAACAAAATGCTTTGGCAATCATGGAGCGCCAATACCCCTCCATCGACCATGCGGTGACCGCCATCAACGGACTAAAGAACTACTATCTGGCAAACTGGGCAGAGTACTACGGGAGCAACCAGGCCATTGTAGATGACGCAGTCGATGAGGTGACGCGGCTCTATGAAGAGATGGTCTTTCCCACCATGGATGCAAGCTGGCTCAGTCACCCGGACAACATCGGCCACAAGGACTGGGCAGGCTGCTTCCGCTGTCACGATGGCAAGCACCTCAACGAACAGCAGGAGAGCATACGCATCGAGTGCAACCTGTGCCACTCCATCCCCATCAAAGCGCCCGCCGACGGCAGCACGCCTTATCTGCCCGTGAGCGACGCTTTCGAGCCGGAATCCCACAGCGACGCCAACTGGATTTCTCGCCACCGCTTTGAGTTCGATCACTCGTGCAGTGGCTGCCACGATGTGTCGAATCCCGGCGGCAGCGACGATTCCAGCTTTTGCGCCAACAGCTCATGCCATGCCACCGAGTGGAAGTTCGTCGGACTGGATGCTACCGAAATCGTGGCATTGACCAACCAATTGCCGACCAATCTGCCGCGCTATCCACAGGCAGAACTCACTTGGGACGATCTGGTCGGCCCGATCCTAGAGGCTCGCTGCACTGCCTGTCATGGCGGTACGGCGGGGTTGCACCTCGATACATACGAGGGCGCCATGGCGGGCGGCAACCTGGGAGCGGCCATTGTTCCAGGCAATGCCGAAGAAAGCCTATTGGTGCAGCTCCAGCGCAAGGGGCACCCGAACAGCTTGCCGCCGGAGGAACTGAACTGGATAATGCAGTGGATTGATGCTGGCGCGCCCGAATCGTAGAGCGTTTGCGGGCGACGCCCTGGCAAGGTCAAATAGACGCATCCGTCTGGTGCATATGACCTGAAAGGCCAATGAGTTGAGTTCATCGTATACAAAGAAGTGGCGACTGAACCATAAGCTGTTGTATACGGCTGCCCTGATTGCGGTCAGCGCGTTCTTGATTGCCCTACTTTGGGAAACGAGGCCGGCTTACGCACAGGAGCCATCGGCCCCGGCGCCGGACGCCGCCTGCAAGATGTGCCACGTGGGACGCGAGGGCGAGAAGCCCCTGGCGAGCGGAGAGACGCTCTCTCTGGGAGTGAACTTGCAGGAACTCGAACAATCGGTGCATGGCGAACATGCCGGCGCCGACGTCTACTGTACGGACTGTCATCGCCCTCGACGCAACTATGTCTTTCCCCATGCTGAAAACCCGGCGCAGTCGCTGCACGAGTTCCAGGCGAACATCGCTCAATCGTGCGAACAGTGTCACACATCGATTCAGCTTCACAACCCGGGCCACCTTTTGGCCGACGAAGACGCTAATGCGCCCAATTGCGTAGATTGTCATGGAGGCCATGACGTTGCGCCCGTCGCCGAGATCAATGCCGACCCAATTGCCTTCTGCGAGAGTTGTCACACCTGGCACGAAGACCCACGCGTCCAATCGGCGCATAATGAGATCGTCGCCAACCTGGCGCCCGACCAGACTTGTGAGACATGCCATGCGGCAACGCCGCAGAGCACAGACGCGCAGTGCAAAGTCTGTCACAGCCTGTTGAGCCGCACGATGGTGCTGCACTCAGGCGACATCGTCGAGCTAAACGTAGACCCACAGGACATCATTGACTCAGTGCATGGCGCTCGCATGATTCAGGGTGTGCGCTATACCCCGCTCCAATGCACCGATTGCCACACGGATCAGGCGCAGACGGGATTTCCCCATCCGCAGCTTGAGGCAGAGAACCGTCGCGACCTCACCTTGCAAATGGAAGCCGTGTGCGAGAGCTGCCATGCAGATATTGCCGAGCTGAACCATGACGGGGTGCATACACAGGCAATTGAGGAAGGTAAGCTGGCGGCCGCCACCTGCTTCGACTGCCACGGCAATCACGCAATCCACGACCCCAACGAGCCGCGCGAGCGCGTCTCTCAGACTTGCGGCAACTGCCATGTGCAGATCAGCGAGCAGTATTCCCAAAGCGTTCACGGCGCGGCCCTCATCGGCGAAGACAACCCAGACGTACCTGTCTGCATCGACTGCCACGGGGTGCACAACATCGAAAACCCGACCACGGCTGTCTTTCGGGCCAATTCGCCCGACCTCTGCGGCGGTTGTCATGCAGACGCCACTGTCATGTCCAAGTATGACATCTCGACCGATGTGTTCGACACCTATGTGGCGGACTTCCACGGCGCCACCGTGGAACTTTTCGAGCGTCAACATCCCAATCAGGAGACGAACAAAGCCGTCTGTTACGATTGCCACGGCGTTCACAACATCTTGCCTACATCAGATGAGAACTCCCGGGTGATCAAGCAGAACCTGCTCACCACCTGCCGTCAATGTCATCCAGACGCCACCGATAACTTTCCAGCCTCTTGGACGAGCCACTTCAAACCGTCGTTGGAGAACAACACGCTGGTCTATCTGGTGGATACGTTCTATGCGATCTTCATCCCAACCATCATCGGCGGCTTTCTGGTGTTTATTGGCGCTGATATTTTCCGGCGCATCAGCGATCGATTCTTACTCAGGAGAAGGAGGAAAGACGAGTCATGACCCAGATGGAAGCTCCCCAACCTGATCCGTCGCACCCAGGCAGCGTCTTGCGCTTTGTCTTTCCGCAGCGCATGGAACATCTGCTCCTCATAGCCAGTTTTACCATCCTGGCCCTGACCGGGCTGCCGCAGAAGTTCTCTTCCGCCCCCTGGGCGCTCTGGATGATCGACACCATGGGCGGCATCGAGAGCGCCCGCGTGATCCATCGCGTGGCAGCCATCGTGCTCATGGTGGAGACGATCTATCACTTTGCGGTGGTGAGTTACAAGGTCTATGTGCGTCGGGTTGCCCTCACTATGTTGCCGGCATGGCAGGATGCGATCGACGCCGTTCAGGCCTTTGGATACAATCTTCGTTTGCTCGCCCGCCCGCCCCAGATGGGACGCTACAACTTTGGTGAAAAGGCCGAATACTGGGCAGTGATTTGGGGAACGGTCATCATGGTGATCACGGGCTTCATGTTGTGGAATCCGATCGCCACCACGCGCTTTCTGCCTGGCGAGTTCATTCCCGCCGCAAAGGCGGCTCACGGCGGCGAGGCGATCCTGGCCGTGCTTTCCATCTTGACCTGGCATTTGTGGAACGTGCACGTCAAGCACTTCAACAAGAGCATGTTCACCGGTTACATGAGCCGTCACGAGATGGAGACCGAACATGCCCTCGAACTGGCGGAAATCGAAGCAGGGCAGGCAGCGCCGCCAGAAGACGAACAGGCGATTCGACGACGTGTGCGCATCTTTGCGCCGGTTGTCGGGGTCATCATCCTGGCGCTGCTGCTAGGGCTGGTCTGGTTCGTCACCTTTGAGCAAACCGCCATTACCACTGTGCCGCGCCAGCCGATTGAAGTGGTCGCGCCGGCGACGCCGGCGTTTCGCTGAGGTCAATGATTCACCGAACGTCTCTGATTTTTCGCTTGAATCATCGCAATTGGCTTGAATTTTGCCTGGAACTGGTGTAGGATAGAAATATCTTTCACCAGTTGGGATTTCTATCAACAACGTCTTCTATCTACTTGTGCACATGACGGAAGATCGGCGGCTATCGCGGGGTGTTCCTCACCGTAGAAAGGAGGTTGCCCGGGAACTTGAGTCACATCAGATCGACCTTTTTGTTTTCTGTATCCTTGTGCCTTGCAAGAGACACAAACAGCAAGGGAGGTAAAAGAATGAAGAAACTCGCTCTTCTTGCAAGTCTTGTTGCAATCCTGGCAATCGCCCTATTGGTCTCCTTCGACTCAGCTTCAGCCAAAGAGGCCAGCAGCGATTGGGCTGTTGCTCCGGGCCAGGAAGATGTCACAACGCCCATGACCGTCACCATCCCCTTTCTGCAAGAGTGGATGACTTCGGGCCATGCGGACGCCGCGGCCGAGGCATTCCGTCATTGGGATGAGGAAGACCCGGCGGAAATCCCTGACACATGCGCCAAATGTCACAGCAGCATCGGCTACCAGGACTTCCTGGGCGCCGATGGCAGCGAAGCAGGCGTGGTGAATGCTCCGGCGGCGTTGGGCACGGTGGTGGATTGTGTGGCTTGTCACAACAGCGTCACCGTGGTGAAAGACAGCGTTGTGATGCCCTCGGGCCTGGAGATCACGGGCCTGGGCGATGAATCGCGCTGTATGGAATGCCATCAAGGGCGTGAGTCGAAGATGAGCGTCGACGCCGCCATCGAGAAAGCCGGTGCGGAGCCAGACGAGATCAGCGAGGACTTGGGCTTCAGAAATATCCACTACTATGCGGCGGCAGCCACCAAATATGGCACGCTGGCCCAGGGTGGATATGAGTATGACGGCAATATGTACGACGCCAACTTCGCCCACGTCGAAGGCTTTGAGACTTGCATCGACTGTCACAACTCTCATACGCTGGAACTGCCGGTCGAGGCGTGCGCCGAATGTCATGAAGATGTTGCCACTGTCGAAGACTTGCGCGACATCCGCATGGCCGGCTCCGAGGTTGACTTTGACGGCGACGGCGACGAGGAAGAAGGCATCTACTACGAGCTGGAAGGTCTGCAAGAGGTGCTCTATGCAGCCATTCAAGCGTATGCAAACGGGGTGGTTGAAGCGCCCATCGCTTACAACGGAGATGCTTATCCCTACTTCTTTGCCGACGCCGACGCCAATGGCAGCGCAGATGAAGGTGAGGAACGCTTCGCTTCTTGGACGCCGCGCCTTCTAAAGGCTGCCTACAACTATCAGACGTCCAAGAAGGACCCAGGCGCCTATGCTCACGGCGGCAAGTACATCATTCAGCTTCTGTACGATTCCATTGCAGACCTGAACAGCGCGCTTACCGAACCGGTGGATGCCACCGGGCTGCGGCGCATCGACGCCGGACACTTCGCCGGTTCAGAGGAAGCCTTCCGCCACTGGGATGAAGAGGGTGTAGTGCCAGGCGCATGCACAAAATGCCATTCGGCGGGCGGCTTGCCCATGTTCTTGTCAGAGGGCGTGACGATCTCACAACCGCCCTCCAACGGCTTCCAGTGCACCACCTGCCATAACGACCTGGAAGAGTTCACCCGCTATGAGGTAAACGAGGTGAAATTCCCCAGCGGCGCAGTGATCGACAGCGGCAATCTTGACACCAATCTGTGCATGAACTGCCATCAGGGTCGAGAGTCCTCTGTCAGCGTCGATAGGGTGATCGGCGACGCCGCGCCAGACGCCGTCACCGAGAATCTGCGCTTCCTGAATCCCCACTACTTTGCGGCTGGCGCCACCCGTTTCGGCGGCGAAGCAAAAGGCGCATATCAGTATGCGGACAAGGAATACGTGGGATTCTTCGAACACGACCCAGACTACAGTCAGTGCAGCGATTGCCACATGACCCATGGTCTGGAAGTAGATTGGGAGACCTGCACCGAGTGTCACAGCGAGGTGGAGACCGCCGAAGACCTGGTCAACATCCGTTACAACTATGTTGATTTCGACGGCGATGGGGACGATCAGGAAGGATTGTACTTCGAGATCGAGACCCTGCGTGAGGCAGTCTATGCTGCCATGACGGAGTACGCAGCCAACACAGCAGGCGCGCCGCTGGCCTATTCGGGCGCAGCCTATCCATACTTCTTCATCGACGGCAACGAAAATGGAGAGGTGGATGCCGATGAGGCCAACAGCGACAATCGCTATGTAAATTGGACGCCGCGACTCCTGCGTGCAGCGTACAACTATCAGTATTCGGGCAAGGACCCTGGCGCGTTCACCCATAATGGGCAGTACATCATCCAGACCTTGATCGATAGCTTGGAAGATCTGGGCGGTGACACCTCAACGATGACGCGACCGTAGTCGACCACCGATATTCCCTTCGTGCACAGGACAAGGCCGGGCGTTCCAGGCGCCCGGCCTTGCTTTCCCCAAGATGAGACCGCAAATGTTCGTCACTCCTTACTCATCGATGTCTATGGTCTCGCCATAGTTTGCATCCGCCCATCGGCCAAGTTGGATTTGCGTTGGCCTGACTTCCAGCAGAGTCCCCCACTGTTCGCTGCGACCCTGAGTCAATGCCAACCCCGCCAAAGCTGCCTGCCCGAGCAGTGCACGCGCGTGCCCGCGCAATTGCCAATGGGTTGTCGTCACAACCACCTCGGGATTCGTTTCAAGATTGAACAAATGGTCTGAAGAGGATGGCGTCCAAACATAAAGGCGCAACCCGCGAGCCTCGCACGGCAACTCGGCGACCTGAAGATTGGCTGGGCCATAGGTGGAAAGAGTGACCTCATGGGTATCGGCCAGGGCCGCCTCGACTCGTTTGCGCAAATGAGCAAGCATAGATCGTCATCCTTTAGTGGGGAGCGGATGAGACAGAGCGGATGAATCATTCCCTCACTCCACACTAGCAGGAATCCTCCATTGAGTCACCTAACTTTGGGTGCAAGACGACCGAGGTTGAATAGCTGGTTACCAGATTGGCTACTCATTTCGCCGACCATCACGAGTCACAAGTCACCCGTGATGTATGAATTGTTTACCTGGCGAGCAGTAGCAAGCAGCAGTTGACCATCATTTTGCACCACTGTCTTTCGCTTTTCTGCACCCGATGTGCTATAGTGCCTAGCTTGGTGAGAAGATGAAGGCGGAACTGCTGGCATATACACAATTGAACCCGGCGTTGACCCGTGAGACTGTCGCAGGCGTCAGCGACCTGACAACGATCTGGCAGGGTCAAGGCAATTTTGCCGAGAATGTCATCGAATACGCCGGGCGCGTCTGCTATCGCAGCACCCAACGCATGGGCACAGCGCCCGATTTCATCGCCGCGCGCGTGCGCGAGGGGCACGAAGACATCATCGAGCATGTGGTGGTCACTCTGCGCCTGACAGAAACAGAGGAGCCTTTGCGCTGGCGCATGGTCAATCGCCATTGCGAGGTCAGCGAGTTGGGAAATGGAGAATGGATCGTCAGCGGCAATCTACGCGTCTGGCGAGATTTCTTTTCCAAACAGATTGGCCTGGACGCTTTGCCGCTGGTTAGGTCGACGGCGCCAGCGGTGTTCAACGATTTTGCGTGCGATCTCCAAGAACACCAGGAGCCAGAAGTACAGCCTGTGGTCGATGCACGACTGCTCTCGCCAATGTACGACGCCCCCATGCGCGTGACGCTGCTCGGATTTACCCAACCGCTCCTCCCCGACACAGAGTTACGCTTGCATCACGGATCGGCCATTTTCCTCTTCGAAGGCATCAGTCGCGCCTGCACTCATCAGCTCGTGCGTCATCGGCTGGGCAGTTTCAGCCAGGAATCGCAGCGCTACCTGGACTTGAGTAAGGGTGGTTGGAAAGCGATTGTGCCGCCAGTCTTTACAGACAAGCCCGAGGCGCGGGCCGTGCTCGATGATTTTTGGGCAGAGGCCGAGGCAAAGTATACGATGCTGCGCGGCCTTGGAGTTCGCAAAGAAGATGCCCGCTTCCTGCTGCCGAATGCAGCCGAGACGCGCATTGTAACGACCATGAACTTTGACGCGTGGAGTCATTTTCTCTGGCTGCGGGCAGTGGATAAAGCTGCCCAGTGGGAGATCCGCGCGATGGGTCAACATGCGCTGAAGATGTTGTATGCTGTCGCGCCCGATGTCTTCGACGAGCAGTGGCGCGTTTATCAAAGGGATTTCAGCCAGGGGTGAGTTGGGTCTCGCCCTAGAATCATTCAGGAGTATGGTGTGAAGGAGCGTTTGCTTGCCAGGTTTCAGAAACGCACCGCCCATGCAGCGGTGATCGGTCTCGGCTATGTTGGTCTGCCCTTGGCGGTCTCCTTTGCCGAGGCAGGCTATCGCGTGAGCGGCATCGATGTCGATCGCCGCAAAGTGGAAGCCATCCGTCAGCGCCAATCTTATATCGAAGATGTGCCATCAGCAGCATTGGCGGCGCTGCCCAATTTGGATGCAACGTCGGACTACTCGCTGTTGGCCGATTGTGACGCGGCGTCGATTTGTGTACCCACGCCCCTCAACAAGACCGGCGACCCAGACATGTCCTATATCGTGTCGGCCACCGACGCCATTGCGCGTTATCTTCACCCCGGCATGGTGATCGTATTGGAATCCACAACCTATCCTGGCACAACCAAAGAAGTCATGCTGCCCCGGCTTCAGGCAAGCGGGCTGCGCGTTGGCGAGGACTTCTTCCTGGCATTCTCGCCGGAACGCGTCGACCCCGGTCGCACAGACTTCACCACGCGCAACACGCCAAAAGTGATCGGCGGCGTCACGCGTGATTGTCTTGAGGTCGCCATGGCCTATTATGGGCAGGCCATTCAGCGGCTTGTGCCGGTTTCTTCACCCGAAGCCGCCGAGATGGTCAAACTCTTCGAGAACACCTTTCGCTCGGTGAACATCGGCCTGGCAAACGAATTGCTGCTCATGTGTGACAAGCTGGGTTTGGATGCGTGGGAGGTGATCGACGCGGCGGCGACCAAGCCTTTTGGCTTTATGCGCTTTACGCCAGGGCCTGGGTTAGGCGGCCATTGCATCCCCATCGACCCCCACTATCTTTCGTGGAAGCTGCGCACGCTGGAATACAACGCCCGTTTCATTGAATTAGCCAGCGAGATCAACACCGAAATGCCCCGTTACTGGGTGCAGAAGGTGCAGGATGCTCTCAACGAACAGAGCAAAGCTGTCAAGGGCAGCCGCGTCCTCGTATTAGGGGTGGCCTATAAGAAGGATGTGAGTGATATTCGCGAGTCGCCCGCGCTGGACATCATCCACTTGTTGGAAGAAAAGGGAGCATTGGTCGTCTATCACGATCCCCATGTCCCGTTCTTTCAGCACGAAGGCATGGAGATGACGGGGAGGCCCGATTTGGAAATCGAACTACAGCAGGCAGATTGTGTGGTGATCGTCACGGACCACAGCGCCTATGATTGGGCGCAGGTTGCGGGGGTTGCGCGTCTGGTCGTGGATACACGTCACACCGTGGCGAGTTCTCATCCCCATCTGATCAATCTGGAAAGCAGCAGCAAGTAACCTATGTCAGTGAATGCAACGGAATCGTCTCGCCGGCAAAGCGACTGGTCGGATGACGAAATCGACCTGCGACAGTATGTGGATGTCCTGATCGCGTGGTGGAAAGAGATCCTGTTGATTGCGTTTCTCTTTGTTCTGGTCGCCGCCGTCACCGTTCTGGGTATACGCTATATGACTAGCGCTGAGTATGCCGCTACAGCAGATGTAGCGATTCTGCGAACGGTGAGTGAAGTGACCTTCGACGAGCGATTCACCACCACATCAGATGTGCCTCCCGTTAGCAGCGCAGGAACTCGCCGCAATGCGCTGGTCGCCCTGGCTGTCAGTCCTGCGCTGGCTGTCTCTGTCATCGAGCAGTTGGGCGACATGCTGACTGAAGGGCAACGGCAGCCAGCCACCCTGACCGAATCGATCGAGGCGAACCTGGTTTCCGGCGGCGGGCGGTTGGGCGACAGCGACCTGATTCGCATTACGGCCAGCGCAAGAACGCCCCAACTGGCCGCGCAGATTGTCACCGCCTGGGCGCACGCCTTCGTGCGCGAGGTTAACCAGGTTTACGGTCAGGTGCCGGATGAGTTGCTTCAGTCCATCCAGAGCGAACAGACCAAAGCCCATGCAGAGTATCTGGTGGCACAGCGCGCTTTGGAGCAGTTCATTGCAGAAAACCGTGTTGATGAATTGTCTCGGCAGATCAGCGACATCGAAGCGTTAATCGGATCGCTCCAGCGTAGCCAGCAGTTGACAATGGAGACCTTGATTCAAGAAACCGTGGCTGCACAGCGCACAGTAGCGTCATCTTATCTGGATGCGCAGGCGCAAAATCTGGCTGCGCCCTACATCAAGGAACAGGAAGGTCGCCGCAATCTCTTGTTGGCCTACATCGATGCGCTCTACACGAGCCAGACAGCGGTCTTTCAGGAGCAGGTCGATCGTGATGTAGAACTGCTTCAAGGATATTATCAACGTTGGTTGCAGATGACGCGCTCGCTGGACGAGAGCCTGACGCTGCGCAACCAGGTGGCGGCTGCCGACGAAACGGCAAGCGGCGGCAGTGCATTGGCAATCCATGTTCTCAAACTCCAGGCGCTCACCCAAGCGCTTGATCCCCTTCCAACACCAATGGGGCAGCCGACGAATCAGTTGAACCCGGTTGAGAACACACCACCAGAGTCTGCACCCCAATTAAGTGAACCAAGTCAGCCGGTGCAGGTAGTGGTTGGCGGCACACCGCTTCAGATACAATTGAACGCAGATGGGGACATGTCAAGAGATGCGCTTTTGGCCGACATCGACGCATTCACGGCGGCGCTAAAAGAGCGCAAGATCGAATTGGAAGGCCAAATTGCCCAACTGAGTGAGACACTGTTGGCGGGAGATCACTACGCCTATTTGCGGCAAACTATTCCGCCCGATAGCGCCCTGGCCCAGTCTGTAGTGGCCCAATCGGCAGAGTTGGGCGTACAAGGCTTGCTAACCTCGACTATTGTGGACGCCCCTGCACTCTCGAGTGCACCCCTGGCCGACTTGTTGCGGTCAGAAAACGTCGAGGCGTTGGTTGCTGCGAGAAACGATGGCGCCCTGAAGGACACTTTGACGGCCTTGGAAGGTAAAGTTCGTCAATCGAAAGCCGAATTGGAGAGCGAGCAAGCACGGCAACTTCAGCTTTCACAGCAACGAGACCTGACCTGGGAGGCATATCGCACGGTCAGCAGCAAAGTGGCAGAATTGGCCTTGATGCGCGCGGCCGGCGGGAGTGAAGTGCGTTTTGCCTCGCCGGGGGTGGCGCCTGTCAGACCGGTGCAAGGAATCAGTCTTTCGCTTTCCGTAGCATTGGCAGGCGCGATCGGTTTACTCATAGGGATTATCGTCGCTTTCGTGGCCAACTATATGGGAAAGACGCCCTTTTTATCTCGCAAAAGGCAGGCTA
The DNA here is from genome assembly GCA_964560495.1 of uncultured Caldilineaceae bacterium. Classification (GTDB taxonomy): domain Bacteria; phylum Chloroflexota; class Anaerolineae; order Caldilineales; family Caldilineaceae; genus UBA5069. The sequence goes on along the minus strand of CAZLMM010000002.1, from coordinate 89,326 downwards.
CTCCTGCGCTGACGTAGAATCGGCGAGCAAGACAGATGACCCTTACAGTTACTGATCGGCAAGATCGTTTCACAGGTAACGGGCGCTCCAGTCGCGCCCAAAGGGATACGGCTGGGCGCTGTTGCCAGCCCAAACGACAGGGTGAACAATGAAGGGAATCATTCTTGCCGGCGGGCATGGCACGCGGCTCTACCCGTTGACGCTGGCTGTGAGCAAGCAACTCCTGCCCGTGTATGACAAGCCGATGATCTATTATCCCCTCTCCATGCTCATGTTGGCTGGGATTCGTGACGTGTTGATCATCAGCACGCCCGAAGCGCTATCGCAATTCCGGGCGCTGCTCAGGGATGGCGGTCAATGGGGAATGTCCTTCCACTATGTCCAGCAAGATGCGCCGCGCGGTCTGGCCGAAGCCTTTCTGCTAGACAGGGAATTCATTGCTGGCGAGCCAGTCTGTCTGATCCTGGGCGACAACATTTTTTACGGACATGGCTTGCCCCAACAGTTGCGCGCCGCCGCGCAGTTGACCAGCGGCGCGCTGATCTTCGCCTATCCGGTGCGCGACCCGGAACGCTACGGTGTGGTAGAATTCGACGCCGAAGGCCGGGCTATGAGCATCGAGGAAAAGCCGCAGCGCCCGGCCAGCCACTTTGCAGTACCTGGGCTTTACTTCTACGACCATCAAGTTGTAGAGATCGCGTCGCAACTCAAGCCATCGGCCCGCGGCGAACTGGAAATCACGGATTTGAACCGCGTCTACCTGGAGCAGCGTCAGCTGCGGGTGGAACAACTGGGGCGGGGCACGGCGTGGTTGGACGCCGGCACTCACGAGTCATTGCTACAGGCAGGCATGTTCGTCCAGGCAATTCAGGAGCGTCAGGGTATGATGATCTCATGCCCCGAAGAGATTGCCTGGCGCATGGGCTTTATCGACGACGAGCAACTGCGACGCCTGGCGCAGACGATGAAGGGAAATCAAGTGGGAAGGTATTTGCTGGGGTTGATTGGATAGTTCGATGCTCGCCAGTTTTTCAATCATGCGCCTATTCATGAGGCACTTCAACTGTGCTTCTTCTTCATAGAAGGAATATGCTTTGGGAGTTTATCTCGTCACCGGTAGCGCCGGATTCATTGGGTCCAAAGTGAGTGAACTGCTTTTGGCAGAAGGTCATCAAGTAGTTGGGATTGATAACCTCAACGATGCGTACGATGTTCGCCTGAAGCGATGGCGACTGGAGCGTCTTCTCGGACACGAAAAGTTCCATTTCCAGCAAATCGATATTTGCGATCTCAATGCACTCAAACGGCTATTCGCCGACCGAGCTGCCGGGCGAGTGATATATGACGCTGTAATCAATCTGGCAGCACGCGCTGGCGTGCGTCAGTCAGTGGAAAATCCCTGGATCTACTTCGAGACAAACACAACTGGTACACTGAATCTGCTGGAACTGTGCAGAAACTATGGCGTCAATAAGTTCATCCTTTCGTCAACTTCCAGCTTGTATGGACAACACAACCCCATGCCGTATCAGGAAGATGCGGACACAAATCGACCACTTTCGCCTTACGCTGCTTCTAAGAAAGCAGCAGAGACGCTTTGCTACACATATCATTACTTGTATGGTATTGATGTCACTGTTTTCCGCTACTTTACCGTATATGGACCTGCTGGCCGACCAGATATGAGCCTGTTTCGATTTGTGCAGTGGATCAGTGATGGGCGCCCCGTGATTGTCTATGGAGATGGAAGCCAATCAAGAGATTTCACCTATGTGGACGATATTGCAAGGGGTACGATTGCAGGGCTGAGACCGGTAGGGTACAAGATAATCAATCTCGGTTCCGACCAACCTTTCGTACTCAAAGATGTTATCACCATGATCGAGCGGGCCATCGGAAAGTCGGGGCAATTTGAATTTCGACCGATGTATCGTTCTGATGTTCATGCTACATGGGCAGAGATTCATTGCGCTGAGGAACTATTGGGATGGCGTCCACAGGTGTCGCTGACTAACGGCATTCAGCGGATGGTTCAATGGCATCAGGAAAACCGTACATGGTTACAGTTCATTGACACTGAGTAAGTGACGATCTTTTTGGTCTCTCGGTATCCGCAATCATGCGTAAATTGCATATCACATACGTCACCACCGGTCTAAACATCGGCGGCGCCGAAATGATGTTGTATAGGTTGATCGCATCGACAGATAGATCTTCCTTTGATGTTTCTGTGATCTCCCTCATAGATAAGGGCAGCATTGGAGCGCAGATTGCCAGTCTTGGCGTACCTGTATTCGCCTTAGGATTGCATTCTTTGCTTGCTCTGCCCAAAGCGGTATTGCGGTTACGTCAGAAATTGGCAGATCTTCAGCCAGACCTCATCCAGGGTTGGATGTATCATGGGAATTTATTCGGTATTCTAGCAGCAGGCCTTACTGGCAACTTTCCAGTGGTTTGGGGAATACGGCAGTCGCTTTATGATTTGCACAGTGAGAAGGGGACAACAGCAGCGATTATTCGTCTGAGCGCCCTTATGTCAAGTTTACCTCGCCAGATCATTTACAATTCACGCATTAGCGCAGAACACCATGAAGCTATTGGCTACGCCAAAGATAAACGCCTGATCATACCAAATGGTTTTGACTGCACCACGTTTCATCCTTCATCCACCGCAAGGAACAAACTGCTTCGTGAGTTGGCTGAGGATGCAGATATACTTTTGATTGGCCTTATAGGGCGTTACCACAAAGCAAAAGACCACGGAAATTTTATCCAGGCAGCGACTTTGATTATTGCTACCCATCCAGAAGTGCGATTCGTGCTGGTCGGATCAGGAGTGAATTGGGAGAATCAAGCACTGCGCACCGCCATTGAATCTACTGGCAACGCCCGCGCTTTCCATTTGCTGGGCGAACGGCGTGATGTCCCTGACATTATGGCAGGGTTGGATATTGTAGTCAGTTCTTCATGCACGGAAGCATTTCCGAATGTAGTTGGCGAGGCAATGGCATGTGGCGTTCCGTGTATAGTGACCGATGTAGGGGAGTCTGCACGAATAGTCGAAGATACTGGGATTGTGGTGCCGCCACGCAATCCCGTTGCGCTGGCATTGGCAATGCAGCAGGTGATCAGAATCAGCACAACAGAGAGAAAACTGCTAGGTATGCGTGCACGCCAGAGGATAGAAAATTGCTATTCGCTTGACAGTGTTGCTGAGCAATACCAGTTACTGCATCATACAATCATGGATTCAAGAACGGCGTGAAAGACAGTTCAGGACTTTTCGTTTCTGCATTGCAGATGGCCTGGGTGAGGCGAGACATCGGTCAGGTACAGCAAAATGTTTGGGAGAATTGCACACATTCGAGTTAGCTGGACCACTTGGACCGCTCAGTCAATTTCGCGGCAAATAATCGCTGCAACCATGACAATCGGCAGTATATCTTTGGTTGTCAAAATTGTAGCCGCCCTGAAAGAGCTTGTTGTCACCTGGACATATGGCGTCGGCGATGTACTAGATGTTTATATCACTGCTCTATTAGTCCCGACTATTATTATGAGCGTTCTGTCTGGCTCGTTATATTCTGCATCTGTACCAGTGTTCACACGGGTCCGAGAACAGCAAGGACTTGATGCGCAACGACAATTGTTTCGAGATGTACTACTTTGGTATACCATTTTCGTTGTAATTGGAGCTATGCTCGCTGGCTTCTGCGCCTATCTCCTCGCTCCAATTCTAGCGTCTGGTTTCTCGCCGGAGAAACTGCTGTTAACCAGGCTCATCTTGCCAGCTTTTCTTCTTTGGCTCGTCATCGCCTCATTGAATGTGTTGTTTTCAAGTGTTCTTAATGCGAATGAGCATTTCGCACTGCCTGCTGCTACTCCAATTATTTCGCCGGTTATTGTCCTGGCGATCTTATTGACGCAGGGAAGTGATTCAAGTCTTTATTCTCTCGTCTATGCGCTGCTCATTGGTGTTTTCCTTGAGATGATTGTCTTGTGCGTTGCGGTGATGCGAGGGGGTGGGATACGAGGCCCCATCCATCTACGCCCCGCGCGCGAGGCGATAGTGATTGCTACACAGGGAGCCATGCTCATAGGCAGTGCCCTTATCTCTAGCTTGACGACTATCGTTGATCAGATCGTTGTTGCAACTCAACCAGCAGGAAGCGTCGCCGCGCTAAAGGTCGCTAACCAATTCACTGGTCTATTTCTCAGCATCGCAGTCGTGGCAATTGGCACCTCGGTCATGCCTTATGTATCCAAGTTAGCTGCCAGTGCGAACTGGGCAGGTGTACAATATATTGTGAGACGCTTCACACTCCTCATTCTTGCGCTGACGATTCCTATGTCTCTACTGCTTAGCTGGTTGGCCTTACCGCTTTCACGCGAGATTCTTCAACACGGAGCAGTGTTAGAAGAAGATGCGCTTCTTGTTGCAAGTATTATTTCTGTGGCTGTATTTCAAATACCCTTTTATGTTGCAGGGATTCTAATAATACGCGTCATATCGTCGTTGAGTAGGAATAGTATTCTTGTCTATATAGCGATTGTGTCTGTGCTCCTCAATGCCGTATTGGATGTATACTTGGTACAGATACTGGGTATTGCCGGCATCGGCCTGGCGTCAGCACTTGTTTCATTGATCAATTGGTTGCTCTTATACATTATCACACAGCAGCTTCTAAGTCGGCTTTCATTTTCCAGATGAGTATTGATCGTTTGCCGGGCCCAGAAATTTCTTATTCCTTCACCGTCTTCACTCCTACATATAATCGCGCGCATACATTGCATCGTGTGTTTGAGTCTCTGGAAAAACAGACATTTCGAGACTTTGAGTGGCTGATAGTTGATGATGGCTCTACTGACCAGACCGCTTCGCTGGTCGCAGGCTGGCAAGAAGCTGCTGCATTTCCTATTTGGTACGTACGTCAAGAGAATCAGGGCAAACATATTGCCATTAACAAAGGTGTGAAGATTGCAAAAGGCGAATTGTTCCTTATCGTTGATTCTGATGATGCGTTGGTAGCCACTGCACTCGAAACCCTGTGGTCATACTGGTCATCAATTCCTGCCGACAAGAAGGCAGACTTCAACTCGATCAGCGCTCGGTGCATAGATCAGTTTGGTCGTCCCTTAGGACCTGAACTACCCGGGAAAGTTTTCGACTCTGATATGGTTTCTATCTATATGCTACATGGTCTTCGCGTCGAACGCTGTCTGGCTATTGTCACCGAGATCCTGCGCAAATTTCCCTTTCGGGACGACATCCAAAAATGTTTTGTACCAGAAAGCCTCGTCTGGTGGCACATGGCTGAACACTACAAAACCCGGTTTATCAATGAGGCACTCCGTATCTACTTCATAAAAGATCAGATCTCGATCACAAATCCCAAACACTTGACCATTATGCAGGTGAGGGCAGCGATGTTATGGCACATAGCGTTTCTCAATAAATACTTTCAGGCTAGGTACTTATGGCATTCGCCGCAAGAATTTCTACGGATGGCTGTTCATTACGTTCGCTTTTCATTCCATACCCGAACTCATCCATGCCTACAGCTGGCAACACTTGAACACATTGGGGCAAAGATTTTCTGGCTTGTGGCGCTTCCATTGGGATATTTTCTTTATCATCTTGATCGGAGTAAGGGCTTGCTCCGCGAGAATAATACGCCGCAACCTGATTGACCAACACGAAGTATGAGAAAGCTTTCTGGGCATTTTGAGCAATGATGACATCCCACATATAGTCGCGCTTAATCGCCGAACCACCATATACAGGATGGCAATCACATCATAGTTGTTATCAAAGCGCCCAATATTAGCGTTTGATGAGAGCCACATAAAATCTTTCAGTCAGTCAGGGGCATAACGAGAAAGTGTCTATGACATGTCTTCAATTGTTCAAGTGTTGCATAATGGAGAGGATGCACAGTGGCGCACACGTTCCGGGCGACGCGCCAAGCTTGCGCTTCGCAAATCCAGCGCATCGCGATTCATCATCGCTTTGTTAGCTGTACTCTGCCTATATGTCCCCACATCTATCCATAATCAAATCATCGATCCCATAAAGTTTGTAATCATCTTTCTCACGTGGATCGGATTTGGCGCTATCATCATCTTGAATGGTATTGCTTCAATTTGGTCTTTTGGGATAGCTATATTGGTGCCGATGATCTTGTTTGTTGCAACCTTATATTCTTCACTGCCTGAACTTGCTCTGGGAGCAGTTTTATTCTTCATCTCGATTAGCTTAGTGTATGTGCTAAATTTGCGACGGATAAAGGGGTCAAAGTTACTCGATTTGACTTTTTGGGGGCTTAACATTGCCAACCTGTTGTTAGGTATAGGTCTCGTATTGAATATCCCCCTCATCGATCAATTTTTTCTGACCTGGTACAACGATTTCTATCCTGACCTGTTAAACAACATGGTTGTCTGGTATGACAAGCCTGTTCTGACATTTGGCAGTCATTCCATTGCGGGTCTGTTCCTCTTCCTATTCATGTATGTCAACCATCAGGCTTTCTTGAATACCCAAAAGCGCAACTATTTGATTTGCGCTTTGATTTATGTGGCGTTGCTCTGGTTCTTGCAGTCGGTGACCTCACTATTGTTGTGCGCTGCAGCGATCATATACATCCTGTACACCTTTCGCCCTAGAACCCACGTTTCATTGTGGCGTTGGATTATGGTCATCCTTGTTCTTGTCATTTCGACTAGCCTGATGTTCCAGAAGTTGACAACTTCGCTCAATGAGATTAATACACTCGCTTATGAGATATTCACTTCCCCGCAGGGTGGTTTCTTAGGGCGCTTCTCAGCTAATGGCAATTTGATCAACAACTTTCATTTCTTTAACGAATCCTGGTATCGTCCTGCTGGCTTTCGCACTTCTGAAGACTTATTCTTTGGAGATTCCGGGCCTGTGGAATACATGTTACGAGGCTCCTTTGCATTGCTTTTTGCCGTGTATATGGGGCTTTATCTTTTCCTGAGAAACAATCTTCGATCTCGGCGTCAAGCACTCTTTCTTTTTGCGACCATACTAATTACAGAAGTTGGATTTACACACCTGAAGTATTTCCGATTGGTTGGGTTTTTGCCCTTTGTTGTCGTCTACCTCAATAGTCTTCTGGATGATGCAGTGTCAGACACAGTTGAGCGATGAGGGTTGCAGCGTTTACAGCAGGCCACAATATACCTAGCTCCCGATTTAGGGTGCGTCAATATATCCCGAAACTGAAACAACTTGGCGTTGACATGACCGAGTTCGTTGCTGTTGTTGGCGCGTATCCTCCGGCAAACCGGCTTTTGCGCCCCTGGTGGGCAGTCACTACATTGACAAGCCGATTACCAGGTCTCGTGCGTTCATTTCGATTCGATTTAACCTTTCTGCAACGAGAATTCCTCTCGACGTTTGTTACATTCGAACCATTTCTACATCAGCCCCGCATTCTGGATGTAGACGATGCAATATGGGTACATCGACGGGGAAGCTTCGCCAAACGATTGGCTAGAGAATGCAATTCGGTCATTTGTGGCAATCAGTTCCTCGCCGACAACTTTAGTCGTTGGAATCCCAATGTCACTGTGATTGCAACGGGGGTGGACACACAACGATTTCATCCAGTGCGCCAGAAAGAAAATGGTCAGGTTGTGATCGGATGGAGTGGCACAAGCGCCAACTATGGCAATCTTGCCATGCTAGAAGCGCCTCTCGCAGTTGTCCTTCACGAATACCCGAACGTACATTTCCGTATCGTTTCGGATCAGGAACCAACAATGAAGTCATTACCACGTGAGAAGGTCGAATATACTCCCTGGTCGCCAAACAACGAGATTGAGACGATTCAAACTATGGATATTGGCGTCATGCCTCTTGAGGACACCGTGTTTGCACGCGGGAAATGCAGCTACAAGATGTTGCTTTACATGGCTTGTGGGATCCCCGTGGTCGTCTCGCCAGTAGGTATGAATCAAGATGTGCTGGATTTGGGATCGGTAGGATTCGGTGCACGAAATGATGAGGAGTGGGTGGACGCGCTCCGATATTTGATTGGTGATGAAAGTGAACGCAAACGAATAGGGATGGTGGGACGCACAGTCGTAGAGTCTAATTTCAGCCTGGAACGGACCAGCTCTGCATTAGCAAATTGGTTGTTAGCATACGCCTAAGTTTATCTTGAACAAACCTGTGCTTAAGCAAATCTGTACAAAATCCTCCATGGGACAATTGGTCGTTCTGACGGCTGCAACATTCCTGCTTCTTTGGGATTCGATTGCTGGTATACCTAAGGCGCTCAACGTCAATTATGCTCAGATACTTCAAGCGCGCGGCAGATCGCGCGAAGCAACTGAGTTGCTCACAAAAGTCTTCGCCGTAGATACACAAAACACACACTTACGTTGGCAATTGGCTCAAGCCTTTGCGGCTGACAATCAACTGGAGCTAGCGCTGGAGGCATTCGGAAATCCAACGAAATTGGATGGGCTTGCTTTGCCCGGGCAAAGCTTGTTCATCCGATTGCTGGTGGAGCAGGACAGAGTCAAGGACGCCCTGACCTATTTATCTTCACTCCCGACAAAACCCCTTCTGGATGTAACTGTGGCGGCTATATTGGCGAACGCATTGTTGTCCACTTCAACAACGCCCGGCTATGACGACGCTATTTTCGAGCTATTGCGACAGGGGCTTGAATTTCACCGCGTGCACGACGTGCGTACCGGTTTTTTGGAGTTCGAATATTTAAAGGAAGCGATTGCGCAAGGTGGCAGCATTACTCCTGCCATTGACGATCGTGTTCGTCGCGCCATCGAGTGGAAAAGTCGACTAACAGTCCCACCCGATAATCAGGGTGGACAAACCTCACGCACCTCAGAAATGGAAATCGAATCACTGGGCAGAGTGGCGAGTTTGCTAGGAGTCTCGCAAGGATCCATTCGATTTGAGGGTGATTTGATCCGAAATGGTGATTTTGAGGCGTTCGATGTCCATACCGCTAGCCCAACAGGCTGGCGGTATGACCTTCACAGCGGAACCAATCTGTATGCCTTCAATCATTCCGGTACAAATCGCTCGGCGTTTGTCACAGGTCTTGATAAAGAGGTGAAACTATCTGGCAATCACTCTGTACGCATTGATGGCTTGTGCATAGAAATGAGCGAGTGGTTGGAACCTGCCACTGCCGCATTTCGACACGAACAGTTTCACATCAAACCTAATACCTGGTATATTGTTCAGTTATACTATCGGACAGAGGCTATGCCGTCGCCACTTCTTCAACTTTGGCTGGCTCGGGACTTTGGTTTCTTTCTACCAGCCGCTGATGGTAGATGGGTGGAGGCGACTGTTCTTGGAAACAGCGGCGCTGCTGGAATCACGCTCGAACCTACGATCTCGTCAGGCTCAGAAGGCAGCGTCTGGTTCGATAGATTATCGGTGTACCCACTGTTGTTACAGACCCCTGTGTTGCTTTCGAGCGATAGTGCACCGCAGCTTCATCTGGTGCTAGTCGACCAATAGGTCTGGCATCTTATGGGCGAAACAACTACATGTCATACAACGACGGGCGTAAGGTAGGCGGCGAACTGAGATGTTCGCACCTGACAAAGGTTCTGTGCCGCCTATCGTTTGGTTTCGACGTGAGCGGCTCGACCGAGACCTCGTCGAGGTCGAGCCGCTCACGTCGAAGCTTTATGCCCCATCGATTATACGGGGTCTATCTGTTTTGTCTATCATACTTTGTTCTGTTTGAAAGCAGGAATTCTTGCCGTTCAAAAACACCTGCTTTCAAAGCAACCGCAGTTTAGTACTCGAGGTTTAGTCAATTGAAATCTAGATGCACTTTTCGGTGGGCGCTTTGTCCGGTGGCTTTTGCGACGTTTTTTTGGGCTTTCCTGTTTGAAGGAATCAACAGCGAAGCGTATGCAGCTGCTGAACTCACAGCAAGTTCTGCAACGACTTCAGTCACGATAACGACCACTCATATTTTCACTCAATCCAGCATCTACACGCTGACAGTCGTTGGAACAGATCAGCCGATCAATCATCTGGTACAGATTAAGAACACTGCTCATGAGGCTACGCGTGTCAGACTGGCGCCTATCGACAAAGACTTTTCGTCAATCGCAAGGGTTCTTGACAATATCTTGACGCCCGAGATGTTGCCCTCCGAAAAAGCTATGGCCATTTACAACTTTGGTCTTCGTATGCGTTACCATTGGTGGCCAGCAACGGTAGGTTACGATTTGCATGATCCCATCAAGCTGTTCAATGTATACGGCTACGGATTTTGTGACGATATCTCGGTTGCATTGGCAGCCCTTTTCGATACAGCGGGACTGCCGTCTCGCATTTGGCATCTTGGCGCCGGCGAACACACTGTTGTGGAAGCCTACTATGATGGCAGTTGGCATCTGTTCGATGCAGACAGAGATGGCCTTTATCTGCTGCGGGATAACATAACAATCGCTGGCGTGACAGACTTGATCGACGATCTTAGTTTGATCGAGCGAGCGGGCCCAGCCCATACCGACTTGATTGGTATCTACGCAAAGACAGGCAAGCTTCAATATTACCCTGGACATTTGGGATATACTTCAGGCCACGAGATTGAGCTGTATCTTGCACCTCAAGATTCGTTCACGTATTACTGGCAGCCAGTTGCCGGCTATCATGACGATACTGGTTGGAACAGCCCTCCACCTCCACGCTATGCAAACGGCGAGTTGGTGAAGCGGCTTGACCCGACGCTGACAGGGTTTTCTGAGCATCTGTTGAGTTCACAGAATCTACGTTTTGCCATTGATGATAGTTTATGGCCACCGTTGTCGACAGCCACCATCACCTCACCTGGGTATCTGGAGGTTGAAGTTACTACTCCATATCCATTTGTGAGGAATACCTTGTCAATGGACTATCTGCGCTTACAAAGTGAAAGCCAAATTGCACTCATGGTTAGTCGCAGCGCGTCTATAGCCTCTTTCTTGACATATGACCTTCTACATGAAAGGTACAAGATCTCAGACCTTTTTGTCCAACAACATAACATCAACTCATTTGCCAACGATGGGCTCTGGCCAGCATTGCATAGTAACCGCCGCTTTGAACCCGCCTACCTGGACTTCAAGATACGAAAGCGAGATAACCAAAGACTTATCGTCGGTGGCATGTTCTATCGAGCGGGACTTGCTGATTCAGTCGCACTTTCCATCTCGCTAGATGGGATACTCTGGCAAAAAGTCTGGGTGGCTTCTCCAGCTCAGATTGGTTATTTTTCGGCTCAGACAGACATATCAACAATCGCCCCAGTGGACAAACCGTTATTCTTACGCTACGAATTTACACCGGTAAGTTACCCTACTGCTACAGGGGTCAGTAGCATTCGGATGGCGGGACTTTCTCCTTTTAATTATGAGACCATATGGACATCCGATCTCAGAGACCAGCTCGGCTCCGACACACTTCTACTCGATCTTACGCCGTTTGTGGCTCTGCCTGCTCAGCCAGCCAATTATGGCTTTTCGCTGAAAATTGTTCTGTCTAGTTTGATGGAACCGAATACTATTGGCATCTCTAGGTTGACGCTCACAAACACCGTTCAAGTTGCACCACTGGCGCTTCCTGGCATCTGGAACGGCGATACCACATACGCAATCGAGATTGTAGACTCTGTACAGCCAGCGATAGTAGTGACACACACCTGGTCGGAAGTGGATGGCGCTTCTCCCCCATCGCCGCCAGACATAGCTGAATCGCCGCGCATGGACTTTCCTGTGGACTCCAGACAACCGATTCTCTTTTCGTGGTCTCCCTCACAGGATTCCGATGGGGACGCGATTGCTGCCTATCAAGTAGAAGTATGCAGTCGCTCAGACTGCCTCTGGCCAATTAGCCCGGCGCTGATACACATTATTTCCAATGGGACGACTCAGTGGCGATTCCCTTTCCACGATTGGTTAAATGACGGTGGTAGATATTACTGGCGTGTTCGGGCGATGGATGCCACAGGGCGATGGGGAGAGTTCAGTAAAATCTGGTCCTTCACTGTCGCCGAGGCGCCGATAGAGATGCTGCAAATCGAGAGCGCCAAAGTTTTTGTACAAGACTCATCGGCTTTGTTCAATGCGCGCATCAATTCTGGCTCAAATCCTACATACCAATGGGATTTTGGTGATGGCGCAGTCGGCGTCGGCGTCTCAGTTACTCATACCTACACCGCATCTGGCGAATACACTGTGACCCTCGCAGCGATCAACCCGGTGAGTGTGATGACAACCACAGCAAGAATTCTGGTGGGGACGCCTCCCCAAGGCTTGACCGTCCTTGCGCCACCATTTGTTGCCATAGGCGAGTCAACGCCAATGACGGCAGCCGTCGCAGCAGGCAGTGAAGTGACATACGCGTGGGCGTTTAGCGATGGAACGTTGGCAAGCGGTGCTCTCATAGATCGCGCTTTTGCGACACCTGGCATTTTTTCGGCGACAGTGGCAGCTGCAAATCTCGTAGGCGTGATTACCAAAACAGTCGTCGTGCGCGTGATGGCACGACCTGCCAGTCTGGTGATAGCATCGCCGTCGTTCATCGCCCTGGGCGAATCAGCTCGATTGACCGCGTCTGTCGAAACGGGTGACGATGTGACATACATGTGGAAGTTTAGCGATGGCATCATGACAAGCGGCGCTGTCGTAGACCACTCCTTTTTCACATCTGGTGTAAACTCAGTGACGGTGACAGCCACAAATCCGCTAGGTGTTGTCATCGCTACTGTTTTTGTGTTGATAGTAGCGCCGCCGACAGACCTGACGATTGTCGCTCCATCCTTTGCGATGGTTGGCGAGTCGGTGCGTCTGACAGCCACTGTCCTGACCGACATCGATGTGACGTACACGTGGGAGTTTAGCGACGGTATAGTGGCGAACGGACCCACGACAGAGCGGTCGTTCCTGGCCCCCGGCGTGTACTCCGCGACTGTGACGGTTGTCAACCCTGTCAACCAACGTCTTTCGGCGTCTATTCACCTTTTTGTAACAGAAAATGACTCATCGAGTCGGATCTGGCTGCCGCTCATCGCAAATGATTGATCGCCACTTCAGGCGCGCCGTTCGTTCGAGAGATTGACAAGCATTCCAGGGAAGTCGAAAATGTGTGGTCTGACTGGTTTTTGGAGTACGGATTTTGATTTGGAAGATGATTTGTACACACAAGTTGTACAGATGAGTAGTACGATGATTCATCGCGGCCCTGATGATTCTGGCGTATGGATTGACCCTCGGGCAAAGCTGGCGCTTGGCTTTCGTCGTCTATCGATTATCGACCTATCTCCTGCCGGTCACCAGCCAATGCTTTCCGCCGATCAGCGATTTGTCATCGCGTTCAATGGCGAAATCTATAATTATCAAGAGCTGAGAGGTGAATTAGGACGGCGAGGACATTCGTTCCGCGGGCATTCCGACACAGAAGTGATTTTAGCTGCTGTAGCGGAATGGGGTATAGAGCACACAATTGAACGCCTCATCGGTATGTTTGCAATTGCTCTCTACGATGTTCTTGAGCGTAAGCTGTTCTTGGTCAGAGACAGACTTGGCGAAAAGCCTTTGTATTACGGCTGGCATGGCGCCAGCTTTTTGTTTGGCTCCGAATTGAAGGCGCTTCAGGCTCATCGAGAGTGGTGTGGCGAAATCGACCGCAATGTGCTAGGGCTGTACCTGCGTCATAACTATGTACCAGCGCCTTACTCCATCTTCACGAATACATACAAACTGCCGCCGGCAACCTATGCATGCCTCACATGGGAGCAATTGCATTCCCGGCAAAACCCGTCGCCAGTTGTTTATTGGTCAGTTGAAAAGATCGCTCAGCGTGGCGTTGAATCACCGTTCAAAGGTGATGATGAAGAAGCGATTGAACATTTAGATTCGTTGCTCCGGCAAGCGGTATGCAAGCAAATGGTGGCAGACGTCCCTCTTGGCGCTTTTCTCTCAGGTGGAATCGATTCCTCGACTATCGTGGCGCTGATGCAGACGCAGAGTAGTCGCCCCGTACGGACATTCTCGATTGGTTTCCATGTTCCGGCGTATGACGAAGCCAAACACGCCCGTGCTGTCGCGCAACACTTGGGAACTGAACACACTGAACTCTATGTGACGCCCAACGAAGCGATGGCAGTCATTCCCAAGCTACCAATGGTCTACGACGAACCATTTGCTGACTCTTCACAGATTCCGACTTATCTCGTGTCAGAGTTGACTCGCCGCCATGTGACCGTCAGCCTATCGGGAGATGGCGGCGATGAATTATTCGGCGGCTACAACCGATATTTTATCGGGTGCTCTTTGTGGCGACGCATTGGCTGGATACCCCGCCAGTTCCGCACGATCACGGCAAGACAACTCACCGCTGTATCCCCGCAAACCTGGACGACAATCACCCAACCCTTCGTTCGATTTGCGCCGATTCTCGACAACGCAGGGGACAAAATCCACAAGGCGGCAGATATCCTTGATGTCGAGAATCCGTCTCACATGTATCGGCGGTTGGTGTCACACTGGAAACATCCTGAGGATATTCTGGGTCACATTGTCGAGCCGCCTACGAAATTGACGCACCCTGTCCCTGCTCCGATTGCTTCTGACTTCGTACAGACGATGATGTATCAAGATCTCATCACCTATTTGCCTGACGATATTCTTGTAAAGGTGGATCGTGCGGCAATGAGCGTGAGTCTGGAGTCGCGGGTACCCATGCTCGATCCGGACGTCGTCGAGTTTGCCTGGAGTCTGCCTCTCCACATGAAGCTCCGTGATGGGAAGGGAAAGTGGATACTGCGCAATCTGCTCTATCGCTACATCCCTCAAGAATATGTGGAGAGACCCAAAATGGGGTTCGGTGTACCGATCGACAGTTGGTTGCGCCAACCATTGCGCGCATGGGCGGCAGACCTCCTGGATGAAACCCGCATAAGACAACAAGGCTATTTCCGACCTGAACCCATCGTAGCCAGGTGGCGTGAGCATCTGGAAGGAACGCGCAATTGGTCTTACCTGTTATGGGACATTCTCATGTTTCAGGCCTGGTTAGAAACAGTCAAGAAATAGTCGGCGCCAAGGCTGTTCTCAGAAGCACTACGAGGGGATGTTTAGGTGTCATGCATAGATTCAAGGAATCTGTCCCGTGGTGGGCGAAGATCATTGGCAAAATTACACTATCGCGTGTGCGATTGCCTTATACGTTCTGGCATACATTGGGGTTGTTTCGCCATGGCTCCATGCAAGACCCCGACTACGCTTTGCGAGTTTTCATGCGTCACTTCGAAGCTGTACAGAGCTACCTGCCTGCCAACTTCTCATTGCTCGAGTTGGGGCCGGGTGATTCGCTTGCGACGGCGCTCCTTGGCGCCAGCCGTGGCGCCGCACAAATCTGGCTCGTGGACGCTGGTGCATTTGCTGCAACCGATGTCCAGGGGTACACACCGCTCCAACAGCGCCTTTCGCCGCCGTGGAATACTATGCATTTTAGTTCGCTGACGACGATGCTTCAGGCAACAAACACAACTTATCTCACACAAGGGGTGGATAGTCTACGCACGATTCCCAGCGGATCCGTCGATTTCGTGTTTTCCCAGGCGGTGCTCGAACACATTCCCTTGTACGAATTTGATGAAACGATGGCCGAACTATTTCGTATCCAACGCCCCGGGTCAGTCGCCAGCCACCGTATCGACTTTCAGGATCACCTTGAACATAGTTTGAATTCCTTGAGATTTTCTGAGCGGGTCTGGGAATCGCCACTCTTCACTCGTTCCGGGTTTTACACCAATCGCTTGCGAGCGGGCCAGGTGGTCAGTATCTTGCAGAACGTGGGATACGAAGTGATCGATCGAATGGATGATAAATGGGCGTCGCTGCCGATCAGGCGAACCGTGATGGCCTCCCCATTCGACTCGATGGCGGATGATGATCTTTGTGTTCGCGGCATGGACCTTCGCCTACGGAAGCCAGGATGACAACGCTTCGCACACTCATGGTTGTCAATGCTGAGTGGTATTTCTGGTCTCATCGCCTGGCTTTGGCAAATGCTTTACGCGCAGCAGGATTAGAGGTGATCATTGCAGCAGCCGTAGAACGTGGGTACGATCAGGCAATTCGTCAAGCTGGTTTTACATTTGTACCTCTGCACTTACAGCGGCGTTCCACGAAGGTTTCAGGAGAAATCTCAAGCCTCATTGAATTATTTCGCCTCTATCGCGATCTGCAGCCAGATTTGGTTCACCACTTCACAATCAAGCCAGTCATATATGGATCGTTGGCCGCACGCGCCGCTCGTGTCCTCCACATAGTGAATACAATACCGGGGCTTGGCTACACCTTTCTTGCGAATACATGGCGGCGGCGCCTTGTACGGAGAGGCGTCTCACTGGCATATCGCTTGGCGCTCAACTCATCCAGAATCCGCGTTATTTTTCAAAATCCCGAAGATTGTGCATATTTCATAGACCACAAGCTGGTAATGATGCAGCAGGCAATCGTCATCCGCGGCTCTGGCGTCGATGTGGCCGCATTTTCACCCACGCCAGAACCGGCGGGGGTTCCAATTGTATTATTGGCTTCACGCTTGTTGTGGGACAAAGGTATTGGAGAATTCGTCGATGCGGCAAGGACTCTCCGCGACGCTGGCGTCTCTGCTCGTTTCGTCATCGTGGGCCTTCCTGATGCAGAGAATCCTAATTCGGTGCCGGAATCAATATTGCAGAGATGGAGCAATGCCGGGTTGATCGAATGGTGGGGGTTGCGCAATGACATGCCGGCAGTTCTGCAACAGGCCACCGTAGTTACATTGCCCAGCTATTATCCCGAAGGCGTTCCTAAAATTCTTTTGGAAGCCGCAGCGACAGAGCGCGCCATTGTGACAACGGACACCCCTGGGTGTCGCGAGATCGTCCAACATGACGTTACAGGAATTCTCGTCCGACCGCAAGCAAGCCATGAGTTAGCTGCGGCGATTCAGACCTTGCTTGATAGCCAGGAGTTGCGCCGCCAACTTGGAAGCGCAGCGCGAAGGCTTGTGGAACAGGAGTTTGCAGAAGGTCATATTATTGCCCAGACTATGGATGTCTATCGTGAACTTTTGGCTCTGCCTCTTGAGACAGATCAGGTTCAAAGATGAAATCCATACTGGTTACGGGCGCTACTGGCGCCGTCGCACCACAAGTAGTGAAAAGTCTCCATGACGCTGGATATCGTCTACGCGTGTTAGTTCACCGCAAGCCACTTAATGCGGCTATGCCCCCTGGCATCGAGTTCGTGCCGGGCGACATCACGGACCCAGATTCGATGAAGACAGCTGTTCAGGGCATGAATTACATTGTTCATATGGCTGCGCTGCTCCACGTTGTCAACCCAAGGCCTGAGTCGCGAGCAGAATACTACCGCATCAATGTAGATGGCGTCAGGATAATTTCCGAACAGGCGTATAAATGTGGAGTCGACCGCATGATCTTGTTCAGCACTATTGCTGTCTATGGCCGTGGCAATGGCAGGTTGCTCACTGAAGATTCGCCGCTAAACCCAGACACCCTCTATGGCGAAACCAAACTAGCGGCAGAGCGAATCGTTATCGCTTCCCAACGTCAAGACGGCCTTCCGATGGGCGTCGTGCTGCGCCTGGCCGCTGTCTATGGCGCTGACGTTAAAGGCAACTATCGAACGTTGGTTCACGCCCTTGCAAGAGGACGCTTTGTCCCCCTTGGCAAGGGTGACAATCGGCGTACAGTTGTTTATGATAAAGACGTAGCGCAGGCGACGTTGCTTGCACTCGAAAGCCCGATCGCTATTGGAAAAGTCTATAATGTGACTGATGGCGAGACTCACACAGTTCGGGCTATCAATCACACTATCTGCAACGCCCTTGGGCGGCATCCTCCGCGCGTATATCTCCCCCTGAAGCCGGTGCAAATAGTTATTAGTCTCTTAGAGAAGGCAGCCTACTTGCTCGGACGTACACCGCCCATCAGTCGAGCAATGATTGACAAGTATGTCGAAGATGTGGCTGTTGATGGAAGTCTTATTCAATCGGAGCTTGGTTTTCGACCGGCATATAATCTTGATAGCGGTTGGCGAGAAGCAATCCGCGAGATGCGCCAACAAGGCGATTTATGACTCTCTGGACAGTCTTATTCGGCATTGGTCTGAGCGCAATGCTACTCTCATACACGGGGATAATCTATCTTCGCCGATGGGCGCTCAGGCGTATGCTAGATGTACCCAACAACCGTAGCTCTCACACAATGCCAACCCCCCGTGGCGGTGGTCTTGCCATTGTGATTTGCACGCTTAGTGGACTGTGGATCGTCACACTGGTTCTGCAGCCAGCCCTGCCTCTAGCCATTGTGGTCAGCTATAGCATGAGTGCTATTTTGATCGCTGGTGTAAGCTGGCTAGACGATCTAAGGTCATTGTCAAATCGACTGCGCTTTGGTGTGCATATCCTCGGCGCCCTGCTTGTCATCACCTCTGTTGGCTTTTTTGAGAGGGTGCAGCTGCCATTCCTGCTTCCTCTGACAATCGGTTGGGCTGGTTTTCTCATCGCGCTTCTCTGGGTTATCGGTCTTACCAATGCTTACAACTTTATGGATGGCATTGACGGGTTGGCAGGAGAGCAGGCTGTAGTAGCAGGGTTTTCTTGGGCTGTGTTTGGCTATCTGGCTGCTCTACCCGTTGTTAGCATTGTTGGTGTCCTGATAGCTGGAAGCAGCCTGGGCTTTCTTGGTCACAATTGGCCGCCCGCGCGCATCTTCATGGGGGATGTGGGCAGCGCGTTCCTGGGCTTCACCCTAGCCACCCTCGCTGTTGTTGGCGGTTTAACCGATCCCCGTCTGCCACTGGCTGGACTCCTCGTCGTATGGCCTTTTGTTTTTGACGCAACCTTTACATTCTTACGTCGCTTGCGTCGAGGGGAAAACATCTTTACTGCCCATCGGTCACACCTCTATCAACGCCTGGTGATCCTAGGTTACAGCCACCGCGCTGTAACCCTCCTTTACCTCTTCCTTGCCGTGATCGGCGCTCTGGTTGCGCTGTCATGGTTTAGGGACTCCGTAGGTAGCCCGTTCCTGGCGATCTTCATCCCCGCAACGTTTGCTCTTGGCCTATGGCTATTTGTTGTGCTTAGTGAGAAACGGGATGAACCCAAGATCTCGCTCGAATGAGTGATAGCCTATTTTGTACGTTTCCCCCAACCACGCCCTTGCTATTTTGCTCATATTCGCCTCCTGTGCGTTACAATAGGAGTGCTTGTCTGTCGAGAGGCGCAGAGCACCACCTTTTCAATCGACCCTCCAGATGAGACGTTCATCAACCCAAGAGGAAGGAAGCAATGGAAGCAGCAAAATTGTATGTGGGAAATCTGTCGTACTCCACGACGGATGAGCAACTGCGCGAGCTCTTCTCGAAGGCAGGAAATGTCAAATCGGCAACGGTGATCATGGATCGCGAGACTGGTCGCTCAAAAGGCTTTGGTTTCGTCGAGATGGATAACTCGGCTGAAGCGCAGAAAGCCATCACCATGTTTCACGGCGCCCAATTTCAAGACCGCGCGCTCACAGTCAACATCGCTCGTCCCCGCGAGGAGCGCCCTCGCGATGATCGTTCACGCGGCGGCAGCGGCGGCAGCGGCGGCTATGACAACCGACGCGGCAGCGGGGGCAATCGTTCGCGCGACAAGGATGATCGTCGTCGCACCTATTAGGTGACGGAGACTGCGCACCTCTTCTTTGCTCGGTTCACCAGCTTCTCGATCTCTTTCCTACGATTGCCCCACAGGCCAGGCATACATTCTCCTGGCGCGCCTGTCGCAATCTCTTGTGTAACCTGAAAAAATGACGCATGACTTGTGATAAGCCATGCGTCATTTGGGTTTGTAATCATCCGGGCTTTGAACAATCAATCCTGACTGGCCTTCTCCTCAAACGCAGGGTCTTCGCCAGTTTGCTTTGTCTCGCTCACCACGACGCCTGCCATCAGCAGCCCCAACTTTTCCGCACTCGCTTCAGATCTATTCAGCACACCCACAATCTTTCCTTCGAACATCACAGCAATGCGATCTGACAGAGCCAAGACTTCATCCAGGTCTTCGGAAATCAGCAAGATCGCAGTGCCGTTCCTCCGCTGTTCCAACAGCCGCTGATGGATGTACTCGCTTGCGCCCACATCCACCCCACGCGTCGGCTGCGCAGCGATGAGCAGCCGCGGCTCCAGCGCCAGTTCCCGCGCCAGGATCAGCTTCTGTACATTGCCGCCTGATAGACTCTTGACGGGCGTGTCGATGGTGGGCGTCTTCACCTGGAAACGCTCGACCAAGCTCCTGCTAAAGCGTGCAATTTGATCGAAGTTGAAGAATGATCGGCGGGCGATGGGCGCGCCGTCGTAGCTACGCAGAATGAGGTTCTCCGCCACTGTGAACTCTTTGACGACGCCATCATGCATCCGTTCTTCGGGAATGTAGGCCAGGCCCGCACCGATGCGCGCCGCAGGCGAGAGCGTTGTGATCTCCCGCCCGTCCAGGAAGATGCGCCCTGCAGAAACCCCACGCAAGCCAGTGATGATTTCGGCCAGGGGACGTTGTCCATTGCCGGAAACGCCGGCGACACCCAGAATCTCGCCGCTGCGCACCTCCAGGGAGACTTCACTCAGGATGGGCTGCTTGCGGCTGCCCAGCGCGCTCACCTTTTCCAGCGTCAGGCGCGGAGGTCCCAGAGCGTTCTCTGGCGGCGCCTGTAGGAAGCCAATGTCACGGCCCACCATCATGCGCGCCAGTTCAGCGCGCGTCGCCCCGGCGGTGGGACGCATCCCAACCATTCGTCCGTTGCGCAAAACTGTCACCCGGTCTGTCAACTCCAGAATCTCGTGGAGCTTATGGGAGATAAAGACCAGTGCATGACCATCGTGGGCCATCTGCCGCAGAATGACGAACAGATCAGTCACTTCTTGCGGGGTCAGCACCGCAGTCGGTTCATCCAGCACCAGGAGCGCCGCGCCCCGATAGAGCGCCTTGATGATCTCCACGCGCTGCTGCTGCCCCACGGCCAGGTCGCTGATCACTGCGTCTGGATTGACCTGCAGGCGATAGTGTTCGGTGAGATCACAGATGCGCTGCTTCACCTGGCGCAGATCGATCAGAGGCGGGCGCGACGACCTCAATCCGAGCGCAACGTTTTCGGCCACGGTCAGGTTGTCCACCAGCATGAAGTGCTGATGAATCATGCCAATGCCGTGACCGATGGAGTCCAGAGGCGATTCGATGTGGATTGCTTTGCCGTTGAGCAGGATCTCGCCTTCGTCAGGCTGATAGAGACCATAGAGAATCTTCATCAGCGTGCTCTTGCCGGCGCCGTTTTCGCCCAGGAGCGCGTGAATCTCGCCTGCACGCACGTCAAAATTCACGTGATCATTGGCGAGCACGCCCGGAAAGCGTTTGACGATGCCGCGCATCTCCAGCGAGTCGATGCGCGGCAAGCCCGATGGGAGCAACATCTCTTCAGCCATCAGAATCAGGAAAACGTCTCTGAGATTATCTCGGCTCGGCGACGATGGTGATGCTGCCGTCGATGATGCCCTGCGCCGCAGCATTGGCGGCGTCGACGATCTCGGCAGGCAGTTGGTCGCTGTAGACCATGGTTTGGGTGCCATTGGCCAGCGTCAGTTGCAGCGCCTGACCGCCCAGAACGCCTTCGCTGCGCAGGGCCATGATCTCCTTGATCAGCGGCGTCCAGTCATAAACATCGCTGGCCAGTACGATCTCCGGCGCCAGCGGGCTTTGGTTGCCCTGGATGCCCAACCACGGGATGCCCTTCTCTTTGGCGACGCCGATGGCCCCCGACACCTGTTGGGCCGAGCCGGTGAGCACATCCGCGCCCGCCTGAATATGGGTGTTGGCGGCTTCGGCGGCCAGAGCAGTGTCGCCAAACGCGCCGGTGAAGGAGATGTTGAGCTGAGCGTCGGGCTTGGTCGCCTTGACGCCAGCTACCACGCCATCTACGTGCAGCTTGGCGTCGCCAGCGTCCACTGGCCCCACCACGCCAATCACGCCCGACTTGGTCAACAGCGCAGCGATGACGCCCAACACGTAACCGCCCTGGTCGGCGCGCGGCTCGAAGGCGAAGACATTGGTCAACCCCTGGTCTGCGCCCGTGTTGGTGGAGGTGCCCCAGGCAAAGCTCGTCTCTGGGAAGTCGGGCGCAATCTCGAAGAGGGTCGTGCCATATTGCGCGCCGTGGGCAATCACCAGATCGTAGCCGTCGGACGCGTAGTCGCGGATGGCCGGCGCAGCGTCGGTCACATTCCACATGTTTTCGCTGTAAGCGAACTCGAAATTGTCCGCGCCCAACTCTTCTTGCACGGCCTTGAGGCTGTCGATGATGGACTGGCTCCAGCTCAGGTCGTTGATGGTGCTGGGCAGCACCACCGCCACGCGGAAAGGCGCGGCGCCTGCCTCGCTTGTTGTCTCCTGGGGCGCTGCGGTTGCTGCCGCTGGCGGCGCAGTCACCGGCGCCGCGCACGCGGCCAGCAGCGCGATGACGACCACTAGAAGGAATAGAAGTGTGCTTTGTTTACGCATGTGGATCTCCTTTTGTTGGATGAAAATTAGGTTGATAGTGTTTGTTGGAGTCAATTTGTCTTGAGTGCGTCTTGTGAATCGAGTGCGAGTACGAGCATGAGTAAGTGAAAGTGAATGGTGATGTCAGTTCTCGCCTCGCTCGAAGGGTTTGGTGAGCGCAGCCGGCTGCAACGATCGTTTGAACGGGAACGCCAATGCCAGAATTGTCAGCACATAGGGCAGCATGACGGCCAGGTTGGAGGGGATCGGCCAGCCCAAAACCTGCAGCCACAGTTGGAGCGCATTGATCAGGCTAAAGAAGAGCGCGCCAGCCATGACGCCTATCGGCGTCCAACTGCCAAAATAGACTAGAGCCACGGCGATGAAGCCCATGCCGTTGGTCATGCCCTCTTGAAAGATGTTCAGCAGGGAGATGGCGAGCGAAGCGCCGGCCACGCCAGCCAACATGCCGCCCAGCGTCACTGTTGTGTAGCGCACGCGCGCTACACTCACGCCCAATGAATCCGCCGCTGCCGGGTTCTGCCCCACGGCGCGGATATTCAGCCCCCATGTGCTCTTACCCAACACCCACCAGGCGATGGGAACGAGAGCAAATGCACCGTATACCAACAGGCTGTGGCGGAAAAAAATTTCACCGATGACCGGAACCTGGCTGAGGCAAAAAGTCGAGTCCAGCCCCAAGCTCGCAACACAGAAGTTTAGTTCACGAAAGCCGTTTACGCCCTCTACGGTGCCCAGGAGCGTCTTGAAGAGCAGACTCGATGCCCCCAAGCCAAAGAGATAGAGCCCGATGCCGCTGATGCCTTGCTCTGCTTTGAGCGTGACGCTGATGAAGGCCATGAGCAACCCCATCAGCCCGCCAACCAAGAGTGCGGCCATGAGTCCGATCCAGGGGTTGCCCGTCTGATACAGTCCATAGAAACCACCGAACGCGCCCATCAGCATGATGCCTTCCACGCCCAGGTTGAGCACGCCCGAACGCTGGGCGAACATCTCGCCAATAGAGGCGTAGAGATAGGGCGTCGCCAGGCGAATGCCCGAATGAATGATGCCCACCAGAATTGCCGCCAGAGTGAGATTCTCGTTCATGTCGGCTCCTCCTGGGCCACAAGACGCCGACTGACGCGGCGTCGCGTCCAGATGTCGGCGCTCACAACAAAGAGTACGACCAGCCCGAGCAGCATCACCACCAGCGCCTGGGGAATCTGCATGGCGCGCTGCATCTTGTCGCCGCCCACTAGCAACGCGCCAAAGAGAAACGACGAGGGGATGGCGCCCAGAGGATGGAGCTTGCCAAAGAGCGCAACGACGATGCCGCTAAAGCCGTAACCAGCGGACACTGCAGTCGGCTCGAACATGCGATGGTGCAAGCCAAGGATTTCCACCGCGCCGGCCAGCCCGGCGAATGCGCCGCTCAGCGCCAGCGAGAGCACAATCGTCCTCTGGACATTCATGCCGGCGTAACGAGCGGCATGAGGATTCAACCCCACAGCGCGGATGCGATAGCCCAGCGTGGTGCGCCAGAGCATGATGTAAACCACAAAGGCCATAATGATGGCCAAAATCAGGCCGAAGTGGAGGCGCGTCGGCTCGGCAACGAGGCCATATAGCTCGCCGAGGAAGCCGCTCAAACCCAGGTCTTTAGCAGATTGGCTCAGCCCGACCCACGCCGCCATGTCGGTGAAGCGGGGAAAATCACTGATCTGGGGCAGCCGCGCCGAGTGGGGAATGTTGGTGCCGGCCGTCACCTCCGCCGGGTCGATCATGGGGCCGCGCAGGAGGAAGAAGCCAAGCTGAATGGCGATTTGGTTCATCATCACTGTGCTGAGAATTTCGTTGACCCCCAGCCGCGCTTTGAGATAGCCGGGGATCGCGCCCCACACGCCGCCGCTCAACACTCCGGCCAGCGCCGCGGCAATCATCAATCCCAGGCCAGGCAAGCTCTCGCCCAGGCGCACTGCCACAAAGGTGGTCGCCAGCGCGCCGACGATCAACTGCCCTTCCGCGCCGATGTTGATGACATTGGCGCGAAAGGCAATGATGACGCCCAAAGCGACGAGGAGGAGGGGGACGGCTTTGACCAGTGTGTCGGCCAGACCGTTTTTGGTGAGGACGCCGCTGAAGGCTGCCCAATAGGCGTCCACTGGGTTCACACCGAGGAAGAGAAGCACCAGCGCGCCGACAAGGAGCGCTCCTGCCAGCGCTAACAATTGGGGCATGAAATCGAGCAAAGCTGCGGAGAAACGTCTACGTGACGCGCTGTTCATGAAGAGAGGCTTTTCCGATCTGCAGTTGAATAGTCAACCAAGTCAAGTGTAAATCTCCGCCTGTTTTTTGTCAATTGGTTTATGCGGCCCCGCTCTTTGCGGGCATTCATCCCAAAACTGCCAGCGACAAAGAGTTGGCAACAGCGACCGCAACCTACCGACTGACCCGCATTCGCCGCGTCGAGGCGCGCACCGGGCCAGGCGGTCCTGGAGACCTGGCCTGGCTGTGGCCTCTGTCGCTCTGCCTCTTGTTGGGTTTGCTGCTTGTGCGTCGACGGAGTGGTAAAGAGAGCTGACGCTGAGACGTCCAGCAGATCGTCAGTTTCCTGCCTGTTCGGCGGCGCATTCGGGGCAGCGCCGGGGATCATCCAGCTGGCGCATATGTTTGCCGCACACGGCGAAAGTCACCTCGACGCGCTCGCGCAGAAAGCGTCGCTTGACCTCGGCCTCCAGCATCAGCTCACGGCTGTTGCTGACGATGATCAGTTCTGGCACCGGGCAGGTGTCGCAGTGGTTGCGTTTCCAGGAGATGGCGTTCTCTTTGTTGGCTCCCAAAAGGCGGCATTCTTCATGATTCTTGCCACGGAAATAATCGCCGTAAAAATAGCGACAATTGACTGGCTTATTCATGTGCGTTGACTATTCATTCATCCTGCTCATCAATTCTGCCAGTAGACAGGGCCGTCGCCGTCAAAGTCATCGTCTTCGTCCCAGTCCGTATCCAGCAGCGCCTCGGGGTCGATGAAGAGACGGTCAGCAAGTTCCTGTTTGCGCTCAGCCTGATCGGGCATCAGATAGCCGAATTCCATCTCCAGCTCGACAAGCGCCTCCAACTCAGCTTCCAACAGGTGATAGTTGTCATGGCTCAGCGGCTCGCCGCGCTGTCGCGACTGCTCGAACGCCGCAAGATAATCCTCATAGGCCAGACAGGCGTCGTCATTTTCCTGGTCCAGAGAACCCTTCATCGCTCTCACCTCTTCCTCGAATTGGCGCCAATCGTCGTCCATCGCGTTGGACGGCGTCGGCTTTGGGGCCTTGCTCTTTTGCTGCGGCAAGTCTTGCAGGCGACCGGCAGACTGGGTGTTTCGTCCGACCTGGGCGGGGTGGGCGTCATTGGCAGCCAGCCCATAGCCTGTCCCATCCACAAATTCAAGGCGGCTGTATTCCTTCAATGCATAATGGAGGTCGTCCGGGGGAATTGACTCCTGAAAAGCGCCCCGGCCAATGAGACACGCGGCAAGCTCCCAAGTGTAGATCGGCGTTTCCGTCGCCCCTCGCTCAACGATAATGGTTTCGGCCAACCTGGCGAGCTGGATGTTGCGCTGCTTGATTGCCTCTTCGTTGCGCACTTCACGCGGTTGCAGGCGGACATGGTACATGCCTCTCATCGCGTCGCCCACATGGATCAGCAAATCATCTTGCGTCATCGCACCTTGCTCATCCAGCCAACGCACCATATCCTCACCCAGGCGCAGACTCCATGTGCGCCGCTCGACGCCAGCCTCCGCGTGAATGATGCCATCGCCAAAGAGATCAACTTGGACCACCCGGCCATCTGGT
This sequence comes from uncultured Caldilineaceae bacterium, assembly GCA_964560495.1. Classification (GTDB taxonomy): domain Bacteria; phylum Chloroflexota; class Anaerolineae; order Caldilineales; family Caldilineaceae; genus UBA5069. The sequence continues at coordinate 62,881 of CAZLMM010000002.1, read as the reverse complement.
TCGTGGTTCTGAAAGAATTGGGGAAAAAAAAGTGCGTGTTCTAACTCATCAAGCATAAGATAGCCTCGCCGCACTTCATCTGCGTGCAGGCGGTGGCGAATCGTGCTGCCTGCCAGCAAGAACGAGAGCCAGCCAAAACGAGCTGGCGCCACCGGTACAGCTTGAAATAACTGTTCGACCGCCTTATAAATCGCGCTGCGGGCGCCTTTCGTCATGGGACGGCGGCGCTCCACATGGGCAATGATCGACTCCAGGCTCATTGGCTCGGCGGAATCACTCAAGATTTGGGCCACACAGTCAATATAACTCGGATAGCGGTCGATGTTGCTCATCTCACACTCGCTTCTTTATCGTGATCGAACATAACTCAACGCGGGCAATCGTCGCTCAATCAACCTGAACCTCGGCTGCACAATCCAGCAGCCAAACTGCGCGTCATTATCGCGCAGGAAACGCCAAATGTCCACCTGCAATTCAACCACCCGCAAAGCAGCTTTGGCAATCAGCCAACAAACGAGTACCATACCCGTCACTGTCATCGTATCCGTGCTCATACTCGACGCCATGAAACCTCAACCTACACACCCGCCCTACGTCTCTGGACTACGCTGTCTGCGTTGCGGCCGCACATACGCCTATGGCGCAATCGAAACCACCTGTTCATGTCGCCCCAATCAAGGAAGTGATGTCGGCTCGTTGGATGTGCAGTATGACTTCCCTGCCTTACGCAGCCAAATCGACCCAGCCAAGTTGACCGCGGACCCTGACCGCTTTATTGGTCGTTATTGGCCCCTGCTGCCCATTGGCGATCGCGCCAATTTTCCGCCCACGTCGGTCGGCGCAACGCCCCTCTATCATGCGCGACGTTTGGGGGAAAGTATCGGGCTGAGACAGCTCTTTGTCAAGGATGATGGACGCAATCCCAGCGCCTCGCTCAAAGACCGGGCCTCGGCGATTGCTGTGGTTCGGGCACGCGAAGCAGGCGCGCCCGTCATTGCGACAGCCAGCACCGGCAACGCCGCGGCGGCTCTGGCTACGCTTTGCGCCGCCGTCGGTCAGCCCAACGTCATCTTTGTCCCCAAGACTGCGCCGCCAGCCAAGATCGCCCAGCTTCTGATCCACGGCAGCGTTGTGCTTGCCATCGACGGCTCCTATGACCAGGCTTTCGACCTCTGTATGGCAGCCTGCGCTGAATTTGGCTGGTACAATCGCAACACCGGGTACAATCCCTACATGACCGAAGGGAAAAAGACCATCTCGTTCGAGATTGCCGAACAGCTTACAGATCGAGCCGCTGGCCCAGGCAAGCGCCCGTCCTCTCCATTCGTTGCTCCCGACGCGGTGTTTGTGTCCGTTGGCGATGGCTGCATCATCGGTGGAGTGCACAAGGGTTTTCGCGATTTGCTTACCCTGGGTTGGATCGACCAGATGCCCCGCCTATACGGCGTACAATCGACGCAGAGCGCGGCGCTCTACAATGCCTGGCGCGCCGGACTGGAAGTCCCTGAACCGGTGTCAGCCTCCACCCGCGCCGATAGCATCAGCGTCAATGCCCCGCGTGATCCAATCAAGGCATTGGCTGCTGTGCGACAGACAGGCGGCGCATTCATCACAGTGAACGACAGCGACATCCTGGCTGCGATGGCGCCGCTGGCGCGGTTGGCCGGCGTCTTTGGCGAACCAGCCGGCGCAGCTGCCTATGCCGGCTTGCTTCAGGCGCAGCGCGACAACTTGGTGCAGGCGGATGAAACGATCGTGATCATCAACACAGGGAATGGTTTGAAAGATGTGAATGCAGCTATCCAGACGACAGGCGGCGTGACTATCATCGAACCAACCCTGGATGCGATAAAAATACAATTACTGCTCGCCAGGTAAACAGTTCATACGTCGCGAGTCACGGGCTTGTTTATCTTCCCCAGTCTGCCACTTGTTCGGCGTTGAAGCCATAGTCGATGGGAATGTTGATGGGCAAGGGACGTTTGTTCCCGCCGCCAGCGTCCATCACCCACAGGCGCCACGGGCCAGCATCTTCTTCGGCGTTACGATTGCTCAGATAGACCACATGCTGCCCGTCAGGGCTCCACGCGGGTGCAACGTTGCTGGGCAGTTGGGACACCAGCGTCGTTTCGGGGCGGGTCAAAGCAAAGATGCCGCCGCCTTCAGGCGTGACGCTCCAGATCTCCCAATGGGATCCTTCTTTGGACTGGAACAAGATACGCCCGCCGCCCGGCTGCCAATCCGGGTCCCAATCCCAATCCTCCTGAAAGACCGCACGCGTCTCAGCTACATCCCTGTCCTGAGTCACTTCAATGCCTGCAGCTGACTGATAGACGATCCCAGCTTCGTTCCAATCTGGTGTAATTGCCGAATCGAGAGCCACAAGATCGCGGAATGAACCGCTTCCGTCGGATGCCACGCGCGAAATGCCCCAGTTAGGATATTCCTTGCGTTCTGCATCCTTGAGGAACGCGCTGCGGACGGATGGAATGATGAGAAAAGGGAACTCTCGCAGCAATTGCTTGAACGACAAACAGCCGATGAATTCCAGATTGTAGCATTTATAGGATCCCGTCAGTCGACTAAAGACGATCCAATTGCCGTCGGGACTCCACTTGGGAGAACGCAGGATCTCACCCTCGCCCCATATTTTGCGCTCACCGCTGCCGTCCACGTTGATCGTGTAGACGCCGTTATCCGCGCCGCCGCCGCGCATGAAGACCACCTTTGAACCATCTGGGCTAAAGGAGGGATCATAGCCGCTGGTGAGCAGACGCAACTCGCCGGAAACGAGATTATAGAGATAGATGCTATTGTTGCCGTCCTGAAAGACGATCTTGCCAGAAAGGCCAGTTGGCCCGGTCTTTTTGATGATAGGCTGACTCACTGCCTGGGGGGATGGCGGTGGTTGGGAGATCGATGGCTCTTTGGTCGGGACAGGAAGAGCTTCCGCTTGGGAATTGGTCACAGCGAGTGGTGTCTGCGGCGCGCTGTTGATCTCGGCGGAAACTGGCAATTGAGCGACTGGAACGCTCGTGACGACAAACGGCGCCGACACCCAACCAAAGCCGCCTTCGTTTGCCGGCAGTTCGATCTGCACCCAATCGCCAGCGGCGTTGCGCGCCAGAACCACAAACGCTTCGCGCGGCAGCGCTTTGCCCACGACGGGATAGTCTACGCCTGGGCCGGAGCGAATATTGAGCCGCGACCCGGTCATCTGCACTGTAGCCGTTGGTCGTCCATCCGCTGCCAGCGTTGGTCGCACAGATGGCCGCGTGGCCGCGACCGAAGGAGGCGCTTCGCTCACAACGATCGGCGTCATCTCCACAGTCGCAGTGATTTCTACGGTCGGGCTTGCACTCATTGTGGTCGTCTGAGTCGAGGTCGCCTTTACGACCGGCGTCGCCGTCGGTGCGGTATTTGCCCCATCCACTGCCGGCAAGCCGGCTTCATTGAAGACAACGACATTTGTCGTCTCCACCCAACCTACATCGCCTGAACTCAAACGCACGCGCAGCCACTCGCCGTCAGCGGATCGACCATTTGCCGTCAGCGCCGTGCCCACAGGAATCTTTTGAACCGTTTCCCCCTGGGGGGCGTCCAGCAGGTCAGCGCCTTTTGCACCCACAACCGCGATCACTTCCCTGACAGGCGCAGAAGAGAGCACAGTCGCTCGCTGTGTGGCCGTTGGGGGAACAGGAGTCGACGTCGGCGGCTCTGGCGTGGCAGTCGGCGGAACCGGTGTGAAGGTCGGCGTAGGCGGCAAGGGCGTTGGCGTGGGTGTCGGGGGAACAGGGGTCGGCGTGGGCGGCTCTGGTGTGGCGGTCGGTGTGGCCGGAATGGGAGTCGCCGTGGCCGTCGCAGGCGCTCTCGTCGGCGTGGAGAGCGGTGTATTAGTCGCAGCGGGCTGTTCTTCAACGCTGCCGCTCTCGAACATCACTGGCAGGGAGTCAAGCCCGAAGATGACCAGCTCATCGGCAGCCACCCAGCCTGCATCTCCGCTGCTTGTCGTGACCAACGCCCATTGACTGTCGCTGCTGCGCCCCTGTCCCGTGACGATAGAGCCTGTTGTCAGGTTGTCGATCGCGACGCCGCCGGGCGCATCCAACAGGGTGGCGCCTTGCGACCCCACCACAGCCAGCACAGTCTGCGCCACGCCACGCTGCTGCGGGAAAGACGGCGTAGCGGCGTGTGCAGCCAGTGGCAGAAACACGGCGGCAATCATCAGACCGATCAACAAACTTCCGATGACTGGGACGACTTTTTGTTTATTAAGAAAACAAACACGCATGAAAATTACTCCAATTCCGATCTCGCTGATGCACTTGCTGCGAAAGTCACGCCATGCATCATTGTTCATCCCAAACACTGTAGGCGAGGCTGTGTCCCGTTGCAGCAACCCTCTCTACAATTCCCAAGGGGTCGCCTCAGGCGGGTTGACTTTGCCGTAAGCGCGCACTTTATTGTGACATTATGCACAAATCTGAGCGCAGGAACAACTGGCCGGAAGGACGGAAAGAAAGAAGTGCTTGTAACCTGTCAAATAAGATTTGACAGGTTACAACGGATCGATTACAATGTAACTCTCAAAAAGCTGTTTGGAAGTGTTGGTATGGAGGAAGACCAATGACCATCTTATATATCTTGGTAGCCGTGCTTGTCGTCATCATGTTTGAGCTTGCTTGCTGGCTGGCGGCTGCGGATAGCCGCGACGATATGGACAGCCCCGAGTGGGAGCGCCGCCAAACGTGGCGACAGAATGCAGGTTAACGCGCCTGTGTCTACGCCCATTGCTCGCCAGGTTGACGCATCATGCATCGCCAATCAGTCATTCGTGATCCATGACTTGTTGACCCAGCGAGCAATAGGCTCTCATTCCACAGGTTGGCCCTCAGTTTTCCCCCAACTGACCACCTGTTCGCCTGAAAAGGCGTAGTCAATGGTAACATCAATGGCTAAGCTGCGCTGATTGCCGCCGTCTGCATCCATCACCCACAGCCGCCATGGGCCCGGCTCTTTGCCATCATCCGAGCGATTGCTGAGAAATGCCACCTGCGCGCCATCAGGGCTCCACGCCGGCGCAACATTGCTCGCCAGCTCATCCACCAGCACGCTGGCCGGCCGGGTGAGCGCGATGCGACCGCTGCCGTCTGGGTTCACCCGCCAGATCTCCCAATGCGACCCTGACTTCTCCTGATAGAGAATCGCCCCGCCATCCCACGCCCAATCCGGATCCCAATTCCATGCGTTATGAAAGATCGACTGGGAGCGGACGTTTTCGCCGTCTTGGGTGATCTCCAGCCCGGCCGACGACTGATAGACAATGCCTGCGCTGCTCCAGTCAGGCGAACGGGCGGAATTGAGCGCCGGAATATCGCGAAAATCCTCGCCGTTGGCTGAGACGCGCGCCAGCCCCCACAGCGGCGTCTCCACCCGTTCGGCGTTGGCCAGGATGCGATCATAGATCATCTCGGGCGTCAACTGGGGAAACTGGGCCTTGATATCGCTGATAGTGACACAGGTCGGCCCCATCTGGTAACATCTACTGACCCCGCTCAGGCGGCTAAAGACGATCCACGCACCGTCTGTGCTCCACTTGGGGGAGGAGACGAGATCGCTGCTGCTGTAGACCTTGCGCAGACCAGAGCCATCTATGGCAACAACCCAAATCCCCGCCTCTTCGCCTGTGCGAACAAAGACCACCTGGGATCCGTCTGCGCTCACATCTGGGCTATAGCCGGAGGCGAGCCAGCGCAGACTGCCAGACGCCAGGTCATAGACATAGATGCTGCCCTTTCCATCCTGAAAGACCAGGTTGCCAGAGAGACCAGCTACGATGGCGTCGCTGAAATGCTGGGCGTCTGGGGTCTCTGCGTTCGTCGAGACCCCAACGAGTGTATTTTCTGATGCACTGTCCATGACGTTTGTCGCTCTGTCCAATTCGCTGGCGGGCGCAGTCGGCCAGGGTAGAATGGGCAGGGCGGCGACATCCCCGTCCAGCGCAACGAAGCCCACAGCCACCCACCCCACGTTGTCTGGCAGATCGCTGCGCTGGATTGCCAGCCAGTTGCTGCCTTCGCTGCGCCCGATGACGCTGAGCCGCTCGCCTGCCGCCCCCTTGGCGATGACCGGATACGCCTCGCCTGGCCCTGAGCGCACATTGAGCCGCTGCTGCCCTGTCGTCACCGTAGCGCCGACGCCTACATTCGCCCGCTTCTCGTCTGCACGAAGTGTTCCAGCAGGTTGCGGGCCAGTTGCATCGGCGACGGCGACCGGCGTCGCCGCAATAGTGGTTGTCATAGTCGTCGTCGGTTCTGCCGCATCCGAGGCCGTGTGCAGAGCCGGCGTCGAATCCACCCCGATGTTCTTCGCCGATGCAGCGGGAATGCTTGGTCCATGGATCACAGGCAGACGGCTCAAGCCAAAGCCCACGATCTCATCCGTTGCGCTCCAGAAGACCTCCCCTTCTTCAGTGACCACTTGCAGCCAGAGGCCGTCCTCGGTGCGTGCGACTGCTGTCACACGCGCTCCGGGTGGGAGCAGGTCGGTCTCGTCCCCTTGCGCAGAAAAAAGGGTTGCGCCGCCGATGTTGACCACCACGCGCACGCCCGTCGGAGTGTTTGTCTGGGCGCTCGCTGGTTGGGCCGCACCGGTTACGGTCGCCAGCGTCAGGAGCACGGCAATGACCATGTGACCGAGCGTGCGCCGTCTTCTCGAAAATGTCCTTTGGGTTTTCATATCAATTGCTCCCCACGGTTTCCTCGCAACTATGGCTGACGAGCCGATGGAATCCAGACTGTTCGCCCCTAGGGCCTCATGCCGCCGCCAGGAGGAGGGCCGCCCATTATGAAGCCGCCCTGGTTGCCGTCGAGCTTACTGGCAACCTCGCCGATGACCTGATCGCCTGCGTCCAGTTCATTCGAGTAAACTACGACCCATTCGCCCTGAATGACGCCAGTCTCCACTGGAACGCTTCTGGCCTGCCCGCCCTCTACGACCTGGACTGTCGTCTCGCCGTTCACCTCTTGCAGAGCCGTGGACGGCACAAGCCAACCATTGGCGGCGCTGGGGTTGTCCAGCCGCGCCACCGCGGTCATGTCGGGCAAGACGCCGTCCAGGTCGCCTTCCTGACTTTCCAAGATTTGGAGCGTCACCTTGTAACTGACCACGCCTTCCGAGCTATTGCTGACCGGGGAGATGCGCGCCACCTGTCCTTGAAACTCCCGGTCGGGCAGGGCATCCAAACTGACTTGCGCCGCCTGGCCGATGGAAATCTTGTCGATATCGACCTCGGCCACATCCACGGTCATCTCTAGCTGGCTCAGATTTGCCAGTTCCACCGCAATGTCGCCGCTCTTCGCAGGAAGCCCTTCTTCCACGTGTACTGCCAGCGCCACACCGTCGCTGGACGCGCGCACCTGGGCTGCATCCAATGTAGCCAGGGCCTCTTCCAGATCGACCAGGGCCGATTTGAGTTGGAGTTCGGAAGCCTCAATCTCCAGCGCGCTGGCGCCCTGCTGCAGCTTCTCCAGGTTGGCGCGTGCGCTGGCGACCTGCGCTTCGGCGGAAGCGATGTCGGCTGTATTGGGCTTGGACTTGAGCTCGTCCAGCGTCTGGCGCGCCTGCTGGATGCTGCTATTGGCCGACTGGATGTCCGTCTGACTGGCTGGCTGGGTGTTGATCCCGTATTCGGCTTGGGCGGCCTCATAGTCGATGCTGGCCTGCTGAAGATCGGCGGCCTGGCTGGTCATGCCGATATCGTTGCGCCACGCCACCTGGTCATAGTTGCGCTGGGCCTCTTGCAGAGCGATTTCGGCCCTGCGCAAGTTCGCCTCAAGCGTCGTGATCTCCTCATTGCTGGTTGGCGCGGTCAGGTCGTTGTATTTGGCAACGGCGGCTGCCAGGCTGGCCTGGGCCGCATTCAATTCCGCTTGCGTGGCTGGCTGTTGCGCGTCCACCAGGTTGTCTTCAGCGGCTTTCAGCTCGGCTTCGGCTTGAGCCAGCTCATTGGCGTCAGCCGGTTCTTTGAGCTGCGCCAGGGCGTTCTGCGCGCTGTCCACGTTTAGCTGCGCCCGCATGACGGCGCGTTCCAGATCTGTCGTGTCCAGAGTGAGCAGCAGGTCGCCGGCTTTCACGCTGTCGCCGGGCTGAACGAGCACTTCCTGGACATCGCCGTCGGCCTTGAGGACAACATAGTCGATATCAGACAGAGCAATCTGACCCGCGGCGCTTATTTGACCAATGATTTCGGCGGCGGAGCGTACAGCGATAGTCGATGCAATGCCGCCTGCGCTGTCTCCGCTGCCGGCAATGGTGAGCGAGCCAGTTGGTATGGCAGTAGGCGCGGAGGAGAGGGAAGTCGGTCGCCAGATACCTGTCACCCACAGACCGCCGGCGACCAGTCCCGCGCCCACAATGATGATGACGCCCCACTTGATGATTGCTTTCATAATGGTTCCTTCTTTCTACATCCACCGACAAAGAACAGAATTTACTCGTAACGCAGCGCCTCAATGGGGTCGAGTCGTGTGGCGCGGATGGCCGGATAGAGGCCAAAAATAAACGCCGCCGCCGAACTCACACCCAACGCCAGGATCACCGTCCAGGGGTGAATGACAATCGCCACCGGCATATTGGGGATCATGGTCGTGAGAAAGCCAACGCCATAGCTCAGCCCGATGCCGATCAACCCACCCAGCAGGCAGAGCACCAGCGCCTCGATAAGAAATTGCAAGAGAATATCCCGATCATGCGCGCCCAAGGCTCGCCGCACCCCGATCTCCCTTGTGCGTTCTGTGACGGACACCAGCATGATGTTCATGATGCCAATGCCCCCCACCAGCAGGCTCACTGCGCCAATGCCGCCCAACAGCGCCGAAAGGGTAGCCGAGACAGTGCTTGCCAGCTCCAGCAAGTTCGCCTGATTGAAAATCTGGAAATCGTTGTCGTCATCGCTCTGCAGACCGTGAAGCATGCGCAGTGTCGTCTCCAGACTTTTCTGGCTGGCGTCCATGTCATAGTTCGGCTTGACTTGCACCGTGATGGAGCTGACTTCCAGTTCACCACGATACCGTTCGGCGTTGAAGAGCCGGCCCTGGGCCATGCTTAGCGGCACAAAAGCTATATTGTCGTTGCTGTTGAAGTTGCTGCCGCCGCTCTCCTTCAACACGCCCACAACAGTGAAGAGCGAATTGCCCATCCGCACCTGTTCGCCGACCGGGTCGACGCCGGGAAAGAGATCGCTTGCCACCTGCGCCCCCAACACGATGACCGCCTCCTGGTCGATTTGCGCGTCTGCCGAAAAGAATTCGCCGCTGGCGATCTCAAGGTTGCGCACCTCTGCATATTGGGAGACGACGCCTTGCACCCGATTGGTGGAGCTGTTCTCGCCCACTGCAAGTGACAGGTTGCCGGTATAGACAGGCAGAACAGCGGCAAACTCAGGATGTACTGCCGGGTCGGAAATTACACGTGCATCGGCCAAAGTCAGCGAGCCGACGCCCCTAGGGCTGACCTCCAGGAGGTTGGTGCCCTGGCTCTCGATGTTGGCGGTGATGCTGGCCGCTGCGCCCGCACCGATGCCCAGAGTGATCAGCACAGCCGCCACCCCGATGATGATGCCCAGCATGGTGAGCGATGCGCGCAGCTTATTGGCGGCGATATTTCCTGCCGCCACCCCGAAATAGCGAATGACTTTCATGCCACTTCCTCTGTACGCGGAGTGAGTGCGACGCTTGCGCCAACAGGCGCGCTCGACGCTGACGCCCCAAATTTTGAATAGGGAGGGTTAGACTGCCGCTCTAGCGCAGCATTGGCGTGGCCGTTGAGTTCGTCGCTGACGACCAGCCCATCGCTGATGGTCACGACGCGGCGGGCGTGCGCCGCCACTGTGTGCTCATGGGTCACGACGATAAGCGTCAGCCCCTGCTGGTTGAGTTCGTCGAAGAGATGGAGAATTTCCTGGGTCGTCTTGCTGTCCAGGGCGCCGGTCGGCTCGTCGGCCAAAAGCAGGCTCGGCTCGTTGACCAGGGCGCGCGCAATGGCGACACGCTGTTGCTGGCCGCCAGAGAGCTGATCCGGGCGGTGATCCAGTCGCTCGCCCAGACCGACGCGCTCCAAGGCTGCCCGCGCCCGCCGTTTTGCAGCGCCGCCGCTCACGCCAGCGTAGAAGAGCGGCAACTCCACTTGCCGCTGGGCAGAGGTGCGCGCCAGCAGGTTGAAGCGCTGAAAGACGAAACCGATCTGCCGATTGCGCATATCCGCCTGCGCGTTCTTGCTCAGCGTGCTCACCTCTTTGCCGCCGATGCGATAGCTCCCGCTGGTAGGGCGATCCAGCAGTCCGATGATATTCATGAGCGTACTCTTACCCGACCCGCTGGCGCCAATGATCGCGACGTAATCGCCGGCCTCCACCTTGAGCGAAATGCCCGCCAGCGCTGGCACCTCCACCTCGCCCATGTGATAGACCTTCGTCACATCCATCATTTCGATCACCGGCGGCTGTCCATTGTACATTCCTGGTAGTTGACCGTTCGTGTGCTCGTCCATTTCTTGTTTGCTTCCACCATGGTCGATCCTCAGATGATGAACTCTGAGCCGCTTACAATCTTCCTGAAAGCTCACCAGTTTCCACGAAGATGGCCGAAAGTATTTCCTACACTCAACAGAATAGCTGTTGGCGATGGCGGCCGATAGTGGCAGCGGTCATGACTTACGATGAGCATGTTCAGATCATCACATGAGTCGGCTCACATCACATCCTGACGCATCACACAGGTCGGCGCGGCTGGTGCGCGTGATATACTGTAAACATGCAAGAAGTTGAATTTGGTCGTAGCGACCAGACCCAAACAACTCCATTTCAGCTCGAGCCGGGCCTTCTGCAGGTCATGCAGATGCTCTTCACACTCCAGTTTGTGCTGCAATCCGCCGGTCTGATCGTGGCCTATATCCAGTTCGGGTTCATTCCTCCGCCCATGTTGCTGCAGCCGGCGACGCTTGGTCTGCTCCTGGTTTACGTCTATTGGCCTGGGCTGCCGCAAAGGCTAGGTCGTGCATTCCTGCCCATCGTCATCGTCTATTACAGCGCTGCCGCCATTATTGCGCGCTACGTCTTTCTCGGCTGGGTGCTGCCAGGGCTGGCGCTCCAGGTCGAGGCTGCGCCGGGTCAGCGCGATTTCGTCATAGACAACGGCTGGAGCCTGCTGGCATCGCTCATGATTCCCTTGGTGTTAGTGGCCTGGCAATATGACCTCAAGGCTGTCATCGGCTATTGCATAGGAATCACCCTCGCCGAGCTGCCCTTCAGCGCCCTGGCGCCCCATCCCCCCCACATCACCTTCCTCGATATGGCAACGATGAGCGTCACGCGCGCCGTTGTTTTCGCCATCGTCGGCTACATCGTCACCCGCATGATCGGCGCGCAACGGACGCAGCGCCGTGAACTGGCCGCCGCCAACGCGCGCTTGCAGCGGGCCGCCGCCACCCAAGAGCAGCTCATCGTCAGCCGTGAGCGCAATCGCCTGGCCCACGAGCTCCACGACACGCTGGCCCATTCGCTGAGCGCAGTGGCCGTGCAGCTCGAAGCGGCAGACAGCGCGCTGGATGAATCGCCGGCCACAGCGCGGGCGCTGATCGCCAAAGCCCTGGCCCAGACCCGCAGCGGCCTCACCGAAACGCGCCGTGCGTTGCAGGCCCTGCGCGCCTCGCCGCTGGAGGATATGGGGCTGCCCCTTGCCATCCGCACCCTGGCTGAATTGACGGCGAAACGGGCGGGCATGGCCCTCGAACTGGAGATGCCGGCCTCTCCGCCGACTCTTTCGCCTGCTCTGGAGCAGGGCGTCTATCGCGTGGCGCAAGAAGCGCTGAACAACGCGGCGCGTCACTCAGCGGCCACACAGCTGCGCGTCGCACTCCACTGCAACGGTCAGAGCGGTGGCGTCCTGCGCCTCGCCATCAGCGATAACGGTCGCGGCTTCGACCCGGCCGTAGTCGATCTGGCCGATCACTTTGGCTTGCAAGGTATGATGGAGCGAGCCGCAATGATGAATGGCGCGCTCTCGATTCAAAGCGCGCCCAACGCGGGAACGGCGGTGATTCTGAACGTCGCCCAGGAGGCTGTATGATTCGCCTGATTTTGTGCGACGATCAACCCGTCGTCACCGAGGGTTTGCAGGTAATTCTCCACAGCGTCAGCGACGTGCAGGTGGTGGGCGTCGCCGCCAATGGCCTTGACGCGGTGGAGCTTGTGGCCAAACACCACCCCGACCTGGCGCTCATGGATCTGCGCATGCCGGTGATGAACGGCATCCAGGCTACGCGCCAGATTCGCCAACAGCACCCTGAGACGCGGGTGCTTGTGTTGACCACGTATGATGACGACGAGTGGGTTTTCGACGCTGTGCGCGCCGGCGCTGCGGGCTATCTGCTCAAGGACGCGCCGCGCGAACAGATCATTGCGGCGATCCGTGGAGCGGCGGCGGGGGAAACCCCCGTAGACCCCAAAGTGGCGGGTAAGCTCTTTCGTTACGTCAGTCAGTCGGGTGGGCCGACGACGATGGGCGGGCTGGCGGCGGAACTGAACCCACGTGAGCGCGAAGTGCTGCGACTGCTGGCTGATGGGCTTTCCAACAGCGAAATTGCCGAACGGCTCTTTCTTTCCAAAGGGACTATCCAGAATTACGTGAGCAGCCTCTTTGCCAAGCTCGATGTCACCGACCGCACCCAGGCGGCGATTCTGGCGCTGCGCTATGGGCTGGTGAATGATTGATGGTGGATGGTTGATTCGTTGTTCACGATGATGGGTCTTGCTCGTGCATGAGGCATGGACGAAGCGCGACTGGCTGATCATGGCGGCGTTGACGCTCCTGGCAGCCATTCTGCGCTTTTACCAGTTGGGCGAAACGCCGCCCGGATTTCAATTCGACGAGGCATTCAACGCCATCGACGCCAGTCAGGTGCTGGCCGGCAATCGCCCTATTTTCCTGCCGGCCAACGGTGGGCGCGAGCCGCTCTATACCTATTTTCAAGCAGGGATCGGCGCGCTCTTTGGCCTGAGCGCCTACACCCTGCGGATGGCGTCGGCCCTGTGGGGCGTCGCCGCCATCCCGGCGACCTACCTCATGCTACGGGTCATGCTGCGGAAAGAAAGCCGCCTGATCGCCGGCTTCACAGCGTTGGCCCTGAGCATCTCCCTCTGGCATATCCACTTCAGCCATTACGGCATCCGCGTCATCACCATGCCGGCGATCCTGTGCGGCGTCTTCACATGCTATTGGCTCGCCACCCATGCCGAACGCGCCAGCCGCCGGATTCTGGCCTTTGTCGCCGCGGGGCTGCTCATGGGTCTGAGCGTCTACGCCAATCCCACTGGGCGTTTTGTTCCTTTCATCCTCCTGGCATATACGCTCATCTTGCTCTGGCGCACGCCTGACCAGCGTCGTCTGCGTCTCGATGCGCCCCTGGGTGGTCTGCTGCTTAGCGGCGGCGTCGCCTTTCTTGTTTTCTTGCCCTTGGGGATCACCTTCTACCGTCATCCAGAGTTCTTCTTTGGCCATGCGTCCGAAGTGTCAGTCTTTGCCCAACGGGTGAGCGGTGAGCGCAGCCCTCTTCTCCTCCTGGGCGAGAACACGCTGCGCGTGCTGGGCATGTTCAGCTTCGTCGGCGATGTGGACTGGACTCACGGCCCTGCCAACCGCCCCGTGCTCGATTGGATCATTTCCATTCCCTTTGTCATCGGCGTCGTTGTCTGGGGCAGTCGGCTCGTTGGCCGCAATCGGCGCAGCGACCCGGACGCCGATGCGCTGTGGCTGATTGCGTTGTGGGCGGCGGCGATGCTGGCGCCTTCAGTGATGAGCGAAGCCGCGCCCAACTACTCGCGCACGCTGCCCAGCCTGCCTGCAGTGCTCCTGCCCATCGGCCTGGGGCTGACGTGGATCGTCGTTCGCCCTTGGCCCAGGCCGTGGATGGGGCCGGCATTGGCTGGCGCGCTCTGCACGGCGAGCCTGATGGTCACAGTGAACGACTATTTCGTCCGCTTTCCCCAGGCGCGAGAAGTCTACTACGTCTATGACGTGGACAAAGCCGACGCCCTGGCAATCCTGAAGGAGCGCGGCAAAGCGCAACCGGTCTATTTTTCGCCCCTCTGGGCCGACCATCCGCCGGTGCGCTTCTTCCGCGGGGGCGGCAATATCAATACGCTGGACACCGCCGACACCATCGTACTACCGCCGCCGGGGATGGGCGCAACCTATGCCTTTACCGGCGAAGAACGTCAGCGGGCCGAGCAGCTGGCGCAACTATGGCCCTCAGCCAGGCTGGAACACCTGTCCGACCGCTATGGCGAGCCGTTGCTGTCGCTGGTTTCCATCGACGCCGATGCCGCGAACGATTGGCCGCCGGGCTATGCGCCCCAAACGCCGCTGGAAGCAGCCTTTGACGATGGCCCGACATTGTTGGGAATGCAGGCCAGCCCTGCTGGGCCGGTCAATCTCTTCTGGCGCAGCGAAGCGCCCACCTATCGCGACCTGACGAGCTTTCTCCACTTGATCGACGCAGACGGCGTGCGCGTGGCCCAGGCCGACAAGTTGCCAGGCAACGGCTCCTACACCACGCCCTTCTGGACGCCCGGCGAGAGGGTGATCGACCGAGGCTATCCAGAGCTGCTCGATCCATGCGCCGGCGGCGAGCAGGCGCGAGTGGTCGCCGGGTGGTATCAATACCTGGCAGACAACGCGCGCCGACCGCGGCTCGGCGCGCCCGGCGACACGGCCGTGGCCGGCCAGACGCAACTGCCGGTGCGCGCCTGGCGCGATGACCCACTGGCGTCTGCGCAGGCGCTGGCTTCCATCGGCCCGGCGGATGTGTTGACGATCACGCTGCGCAGCGCAGCGCTACAGCCCGGCGCGCCCTTCGTCGCCGACCTGCACCTGCGCGCCATCGACGACATGCACAACGTAGCCGCAGCGCTCACTCTTGGCGATCACACGTTCTGGCAGGGTGCGCTGGCGCCCACGGAGGAAATCGAGGAAGACGAGAGCTTCTGTCAGCGGGTGCGCGGGCGTATTCCCCTGAGTATGACTACTGCGAGCAGCGCGCCCCTCATACTTAGCATCACGGACGAGGAGGGAAGGCTATCGAGCGGCGTGGTCGGGGAAGTTGCAGTTCAGCCATTGCAACGACGTATGGACGCGCCAGGGTTTGCCATCCCCATCAGCGCCACCCTGGGCGGCGAGGTGCAACTGGTCGGGGCAACCATCACACCGACCCAAGAAGCGCTCCGGGTGGAGCTTGTGTGGCGGGCGCTGGTCGATCCTGAACGCCGGGCCCAAGTGTTTGTGCACCTGCTCGACGCCGACAGTCAATTGGTCGCCCAGTTGGACGGGGCGCCAGCCGACGGGTATCCCCTCAATCAGTGGGCCGCCGGCGAATACGTGGTGGATCGGCGCACGCTGCCCCTCAGCGCGGACCTGCCATCGGGCGAGTACACCGTGGTCGCCGGCCTGTATGACGAGCTGAGCCTGGAGCGATGGCCGGTCTACGATGCGGCTGGTCAGCGTGCGCCTGACGACGCGGTGAGGGTGGGCGCGATGGAGATCGTAAGGTAAATGTGACAGGTCTATCCTCTATTAAACCTTATGGTTAGGGACGATCACCTGGGCGAACGGATCGTCGCGGCGCACGACACGGAAGCCAAAGCGGCGCAGGATGACGACGCATTCCTGACCGGAGAGCTGGGCAACTTGCTCATACTATGGCATAGAACACGCAACAGAACCGCGCGAGGTGCAGAGTACAATCGCTCTCACCTGAACCCCAATCCCCGCTCCTTCAGGCTGACGAAGCGGTTGCGACCGATGACCAGGTGGTCGAGCACGTCGATGTCCAGCAGACGTCCGGCCTCGACGATCATCTCGGTGACGCGCACATCCTCGGGGCTGGGCGTGGGGTCGCCGCTGGGGTGATTGTGTAGGATGATGATGGCCGCGCAGTTGGCGCGAATCGCGGCGCGGAAGACCTCGCCTATCCGCACCACTGCGGTGTTGAGGCTGCCGGCGTAGATGCGCGCAATGCGCAAGATGTAGTTCTTTGTGTCCAACAGCGCGACGCGCAATTCTTCTTGCTCCAACAGCCCCATTTCCAGCATCACCACATTGGCCACATCCGCCGGGCTGCGCACCTGGGTCCTTTCCTCTGGCGCGGCGGCTGCCAGCCGCCGTCCCATCTCAAGGGCAGCCTTGATTTGGGTTGCTTTCGCTTCGCCCATGCCGTGGCTTTGACCCAGCTCCTCGAAGGTGGCGCGCGCCAGCCCTACGAAACCGCCAAACTCGGTCAGGATACGCTCGGACATACGGATGACATTTTCGTTATGGGTGCCCACGCGCAGGATGATGGCCAGCAGCTCGGCGTCGCTCAGCGCGCCGGCGCCAGCGTAAAGCATACGCTCGCGCGGACGCAATTCTGTGGGCAGGTCGCGGATCATGGGTGAGTAGAGGGGAGCTTGCGTGCTCATGAGGTCCTTTCGTCAGCGTTGTGTGCGATATGCGGTTTCCATGCGTTGGAGAAAGCTCAGATTGAAGTGATGCTGATCAACGGGCGGCTGGGCCTCGACGCGGGCGGCCATGACGACGGCTACTCGGCGCAACAGGCTGGGCGACAGCGCGCCCTGTTCTGCACGCAGCAGTGTGTCGTGCACCAATTCGTAGTCGGATGTGGTCATGCGGCGCAACGCCGGAAACTCGCTGCTATGGGCGCTTGCGCTCGCCTCCGCTTGTCCTGCAACGATGAAAGATTGGCGCGGAGCCGGCTCACATCCCAGGGCGTCGAGCTTGACATGGCTGCGCTCCCGCACGACGAGGGTGCCGGCCGCAAAGTCGCCCAGGCGGCGCGCTTGCCCGTTGGTGAACATGGTGACAAGGCCGATGCCGTAGGCCGTTGGCAGAAAGTCGACGATGCGCACTAGATTGCGCACAGCCACGTCGATGAAGCCGGGTGGGTCGCCGTCCATACGCACTACCCGGGTTTTCGCCGCACGTTTGCCGGGCGATTGCCCATTCCACACCAACTCGAAAACCATGTAGTAGCCCCAAAAGATGATGAATTGGAGCAAGACAAAGAGGCCGACCAGCGCGCCAGCGATCCAGCCGATATCCGCTTCCAAGCCGGACTCGAAGATGCGTTCGCCGCCGGCGGTCAGAATGACGACAAAGAGCATGAAGTCGATTGCGCCCAAAAAGAGAAAGATGATGAAGGTGTCGATGAGCGCGCCGATGAAGCGGCTGCCAATCCCTGCCACATCATATCCATAGCTTACGTTTTCTGGCGTCTCGATGGTATACTCTTGTTGAAGCGGGTCGTTGGAGTTTGTCACACAGACTCCTTTTGAACACCCGCCGGAATGCCATGACGCTGTTCCCGGGGCAGGGTGTCGCTTGATGAAACGGGTGCAGGCGAGTTCCGAATACACCCGGATGAAATGGCTTGGGCCGTGAATCTCGATCACTTCATTGCGCAGCGACGCGCCAGTTGGCAGCAGCTCGATGCGCTTGTGACGCGTGCTCGCACGAATGTGCGGGCGTTTTCGCTTCACGATCTGGATGAATTGGGCCGCCTCTATCGCAGCGCAACAGCCGATTTGGCCTTGGCTCAGCGTGATTTTCCCAAGCAGGCCGCTGCCGTCTATCTCAATCAGTTAGTGGGCCGCGCACACAACGTGGTCTATCGCGCCGCGCCATTACGCTGGCAGTTGCTCACGCAATTCTACAGTGAGAGCTATCCCCGATTATACCGCGCCCTGCTGAACTACACTATCCTTGCTGCGCTGATCTTTACGTTGGGGGCGGCGGTAGCATTCTTCACCGTCTGGAGCAACCCCGACGCGATTTACGTGATCGCCGGGCAGGGAATCAGCCCGCTGGTGGAGCGGGTTGAGGAGGGCGAGCTGTGGACGAACATTGCACCCACCGCGCGCTCTGCAGCGGCCGGCATTATCTTCACCAATAACATCCAGGTGACCTTCTTGACCTTTGCAGGCGGAGTTGTTGCTGGATTGCTCAGCGCCTGGGTGCTGCTCAACAATGGCCTGGGCATTGGCGCCGTCTTTGGCTTGCTCCAGGCCCACGGGCTGGCCGCTGGATTGGCGGAGTTTGTCATTGCCCACGGCGTCGTCGAATTGAGCATCATCTTCCTGGCGGGCGGTTGCGGCCTCTATCTGGGCGATGGGGTGATTCGACCCGGATTGCAGAGCCGACGGGCAGTGCTCATTGAGCGCGGGCGAATCGGCGTACGGCTCATCTTGGGCAGCGCGCCGCTCCTCGTCATTGCAGGGCTGATCGAGGGCTTTGTCAGCCCCAGCGGTCTACCCTGGATCATCAAGGTTGTTGTCGGTATGGTGACAGGCATCACGTTGTATTGGTATTGGCTGCGTGTGGGGAGATAAGGACGGTTCGCGATGTTTGGCGATGAGCTTCATGAGGAATGCGGAATCTTTGGCATCTACGCCCCGCAACGTGACGTTGCGCGTCACACGTTTTTCGCCCTATACGCCTTGCAGCACCGTGGCCAAGAAGCGGCAGGCATTGCCACCTGCGACGGCCAGATGCTCCACATCCACAAGGCCATGGGGCTGGTGTCACAGGTTTTCACCGAAGAAAACCTGCGCCACCTGGCGGGGCACATGGCCATCGGCCACAACCGTTATTCCACCACAGGCGCGCCGCGTTTGCGCAACACCCAGCCCTACACCCTGGAAACCCTCGATGGGCCTCTGGCGCTGGGACACAACGGCAACCTGATCAACGCGCCCCAATTGCGCCGTGAACTGTTGGAACGCGGGGTGGGCCTGCAAACTTCCACCGACAGCGAGCTGATGATTCACCTGCTGGCGGGCGCCGGCGGTGCAGATTGGGTTACGCGCATCCGTATCATGATGGCGCGGGCAGAAGGCGCCTACAGCCTGGTCATTCTCACCCGCGATGCAGTGTATGGCGTGCGCGACCCGTGGGGTTTGCGCCCGCTGGTTCTTGGGCGCATCGACGGCGGCTACGCCTTGGCGTCGGAATCGTGCGCGTTGGCTACCATCGGCGGCGAGATGATCGCGGAGGTCAAACCTGGAGAAATCGTGAAACTGGGCGTGGATGGGTATGAGATCGTGCAGGGCATCCCTGCCCAGAAGCTGGCCTTCTGCACCTTCGAACAGATCTATTTCTCCCGGCCAGACAGTATACTCAACGGCCGGCTCGTCCATCAGGTGCGTCAACGATTGGGGAGGCAACTGGCGAAAGAAACGCCTGTGGAAGCAGACATCGTGACGCCCGTCCCTGATTCGGGGACGCCTCACGCGATCGGCTATGCCGCCAAAAGCGGCATTCCCTACAGTGAAGGGTTGATCAAGAGTCGCTACATCGGGCGCACCTTCATCGAGCCGACGGACCAACTGCGAAGGGTGGGCGTCGCCATGAAGTTCAACCCCTTGCCTGAAAACCTGCGGGATAAACGCGTTGTGCTGGTGGATGACTCCATTGTGCGGGGCAACACTTCGGGTCCGCTGGTGCAGATGCTGCGCAAGGCCGGGGCAAAGGAAGTGCATGTGCGGGTGGCCTGCCCGCCGATTCGCTTTCCATGCTTCATGGGCGTGGATATGGCGACGCAATCGGAGCTGATTGCGGCCCACAAATCCGTCGATGAGATCTGCGCGCACATCGGCGCTGACAGCCTGGCCTTCCTGAGCATCGCCGGCATGATGAAGGCGCTCAAGGCAGAGGAGGGATATTGCAACGCTTGTTTCACAGGTGACTACCCTTTCTCCATTCCCATCGCTCTTTTCGATGTGAAGGAAAAAGAGAAATTCAGGCAGATATGGGGAAACTGAAACGGGGCATGTTCTTTCTTGGCTCCGACCAGGCGGGAATGAGCTTCAGAATTGATCGAGTTGCTGTCGATCTTCATCAATATCTTGGCGCCCATCTTCAGCTTGGTGGCGATTGGATATCTGGCTGGGCCGCGCTTGGGGCTGGAGGCGCGGACGCTCTCGCGGCTGGCCTATTTCATTCTGACCCCGCCGTTCATCTTCAACATCTTCAGCACTGCCCAGATGAACGCAAATGCAGCCCTGCAAATGGGGTTGTACATCCTTAGCGTCACCATCGTTGGCGTCGCCGTTGCCTGGGGAACGGCAAAAGTTTTGGAGCGCCCGGCGCTCATGGTTGCCGCGTATGTGCTCATCGCAGCGTTTGGCAATGTGGGAAACTTCGGTCTGCCTATCATCCAGTTCAAGTTGGGCGATTCTTTGTAGAACGCGCCGTCTCGTTGTTGGCCAACGCCATGATACCCGTCATATTGGTGGCGTTGGGTGTACAGTTGGCGGGCATGGGCTGCATTCGTGTGGGGCGCGACACATTGATTGTGACCGGGTTGCGCCTGGGGGTCGGGCCGCTGGTGGCAATTGCGCTGAGCGCGTTCTTTGCGTTCACACCAGTCGAGCGGGGCGCCGGGGTCATTCAGGCCAGTATGCCGGCGGCGGTCCTCACGTCGTTGATTGCTCTTGAGCACGATCTCCTCCCGGACTTCGTGACGACGACGGTGCTCTTCTCGACGGTGGCCAGCGCGTTCACCTTGACGCTGGTTCTGGCGATAGTGTGAACAAGTTCCACCGCTATTCAATGTCAGCGAGTCGGCGTTGCACGTCATTCAGAGTCTTAGCGTCGAGAATCGCCAGGCTCATCTCGCGTAGTTGGCTCTCATTGAGGCGACCCAGTCTTTCTCGCAACGCAAAGGGCGGCGCGCCGAAGCGGTGGATTAACAGGTCGTTGACGTTCTGCTGCATTGCCAGAACCCTTCCGCGTTCTATGCCGCGTTCCATGCCGCGCTCCATGCCGCGCTCCATGCCCAGCTCGATCCCCTGTTGAATGAGTTGTTCGGCGACAGTCTCCACGACTTCACCTCCTCGTTCCTCAAAAATCTGTTCTACCAGTTCTTTCACCACGTTGGGCGTCACCTTTTCGCTTGCACCGAAAAGATAGCGCACAGCCACTTCCACATATTCTAGCGTTTGGCGCTCCTCTGTCAACTCACGGATCAACTCAAAGATTGCCGGCAGCCGCTCCAAAAGATCGGGACGGACGACGCTCTGCATCAACAGCAGCGTCGCACGCAGCAAAAGCGCGCCGCTGATCTCTGTCTTGCTGTACGCAGAGAAGTCCAACACATGCACCTGCAACTCTGGCCAGTAAGGACGCAACTCCTCGGGGCCAACGTACAAACCGCTCAATCGGTCACCCCAAGGCCAGCTATCCTCGCCATGATAGAGCAGCAGGCAAATGACCGGGCGCAATCCTTCACTGCGTGCGAGCAGCCGCTCCACGAGGCGCACCAGGTAGCGCAAGAGTTGGAACAAGGTCAATGGGTCGGGATAACTCTTGTGCTCGAAAATCAGATAGGCATAGACTTGCTGTCCGTCGACTGTCTTCACCCGGCAGATGAGATCCGATGAATGCTGGCGCAATTCCTGGTCGATGAAAGTCTCTTTTTCCAATTCCAGGGTGGCGAGATCGAGCGCGGCAGCCACCCTCTCCGGCAGGTACGAGCGCAGAAAGTCCGCCGTCACTTGCGGCTGACCAAAAGTCTCTTTGAAAAAACGATCATGTGGGTTGATTACGCCGGTCATTGCGACACACCTCCTGTCGATCATTCATAACGAAGCGCCTCAGCAGGATAGATGCGCGCTGCCTGATAGGCTGGCGCAATCGTCGCTGCCAGAGCGCAGCCATACGCCAAGAGCACGACGAGCAGAATTTGTCCCCAGGGCAATGTGAAATCCGTCACCTCACGCATGGCAGTGCTCACCATATTCTCCCCCAGGACGATCCCCACGCCGGCGCCGATGAGAATGCCCGTGATGGCGATAAAGCTGGCTTCAAGGACGAAGGAAAGGGCCACCATGCGCGCCTGATAACCAATGGACCGGAGCAATCCGACCTGCTGCCGCCGCTCCACGACCGTCCGCGTGGTGATCACCCCCAGCGCCGCAATGCCCACCAACAGCCCTAGGGCCATGAAACCCTGGAGCAAACGTAGAATGTTGCGTGTAAACGCCTGACCTTGAGCGAAACGATCTGCCATGACTGTGGCATCAATCCCGCTGCTCAGGAAGGCGCGCTCCACCTCTGCCGCCACCTGTCGTGGGTCGGCGCCTGGCGCCGCTTTGATGTAATTCGCCGATGGGGTGGTCGTTTCGCCGGCCAACAGGTCGAGCGCACGCTTGTTGATTTGCATGTCGCCGCCAGCCAACGAGTCGGTCTCTTCTAGCACACCGATCACTTGCACGCGCCCGGCGCGTGTGACGCCATCATCGTCCTCCAAGCTCACATTGACGAAGATAGCGGGCAGCGCCTGCGCTGACTCATCCACGCTGGTGAGCTGCCAGCGGTCAAAACGACGTGCACGCGGCCCGCGGCCCTCGGACGGCCCCAACTCGTCGTCATCCATCAAGTCATCCATCCCAACGGGCGCGCCTGTCAGAACGTGCGGTCGCACAATTGCCACATCGTCGCGCTCGCGCAACGCCTGCCACACGGTCGCATCGGTGGGGAAGCCCGGCGCGCGTAACCGAAAATGGTAGACCTGTTCCGCCTGGTCGAGATAGTCGTTGTTCACTCCGGTCAGGGTTGCAGACCGCTGCGCAGCTTCCCCCTCCTGACGCACTGACGCACGCTGGTTGACCACCATGCCCACCGCCGCAACCTGTTTCAGGAGCCGATACTCTTCGACAAGGCCGGCGATCTCGCTCTTCATGTCCACGACCGGGTCGAAAAAGCTCAGGAGCGTCTCCGAGGTCTCCACCTCGAACCCCGCGCTCTCCGCCTCATCCAGCACAATGAGCGATTGGGTGGCCTCGATGACCACCGCCATGACCACAACCGTCGCCATGATCATGGCAAAGAGCACCATGGTCATCCCGGTGCGAAAGCGGGCGCTGAGGGGATAAGCAATCGCTGTCTTGAGAACAGGCGTCAGCCAGCCGATGCCGCCCAAAAGGACCCCTGTGAGCCAGGTGAGCACCTGCGCATTGAACATGATGACCATGATGGCGCCTGTAACGATCATGGGGCCGCCGATGGCGAAAACGCTGAGGATTTGCGTCGGGTCGTTGGCAAAGCGCGCCAGCCCCATGCGAGGGAGTTGCTGTTGCCACGGGATGATCCACAACGCCAAGAGGCCGACGCCGATGACCGTGTAGACCAGCCGATTTACTGTTTCACTCCGCAGATGCGTCAATTCCAGAATGCGCCCCATCATTAACATCACACCAAAGAGCGCCGCCGTAACACCGATGAGCACCACGCTCAAAAGCTCCCAGGTGAAGCCATAGTAGATGATGGCTGCACCCGCCGCCGTCAACAGGAGCGGGGGCAGCCAACGTCCCACCCGACCCGCAAAGGTGCGCCGGCGACCATGGGCTTCGTCGGGCAGGTCGCGAATGGCCGCTACAATGGTCATGCGCGTGACGCGCCACGACGAAACGGCGACGACGATGAAGGTGAAGAGCACGCCCAGGCAATAGGAAATCACCACAGAGGTGGGCGAGACGCGGAAGACGAACTGGAGAATGCCGCCGGAAGGAGCCCCTGCCTGATCGGCCAGGCTGTTGAAGATGCTCCCCAGGTATTCAACCATGAGCAACGACACCCCCAGACCAATCAGAATTCCTAAGCCAGCCGCAGCCAGGCTGTAGACCATCCCTTCATTGAGCATCATCTGCACCAGGTGGCTGCGATGGACGCCGATAGCGCGCGCCAGCCCCATTTCGCTGCGCCTCTCCGCCGCCAACATGACAAAGATGAGGAAGATGAGCAGCACGCCGGCGACAATTGAGAAGAAGCCGAAAACGGTAAACAGAGATGAGAAAATGGCGCCGCCTACATCGGCGACTGTCAGCACGGTCGATTTGCTCAGAGGCTCGAGTACGTCGAACTGGTTGAGCCGGGTGAACGCATCGGTCAGGTCGCGTTGTGCGGAGGCAGGAAGGCTCTGCTGCAAGAGCCACTCGCGCACATCATCGCTGATCATGATCTCCCGCAGCCGCTGGCTGACGCCAGACTCTGCGACGATTTCGGGCAGTTCCTGAATCTTCTCCAACAGACCGCTGAACTGGTCTGTGTTCTGAACGAACATCGCCACAAACGCCGGCATTTCTTCGGGTAGAATCGTGTTGACCGCGTTGGCGGCGCTGCGCTCCAGGACTGGCGAAACATCGGGGCGGCGCAGGATTGCCGCGACCTCGGCCAGCGCGTCGTCATCCAGCGCCAGCTCGCGCAGCCGCTGGTTCACCTCTCCTGCATGAGCGATCCCTTCCATCTCGTCGCCCAGGTTCGAGACAAGAATAGCGTTCACCTTGTCGTTCATGAAGAGCAGCTTCTGCGCTTCATCCAGCCGCATCATGACGGTGGGCAGCAGCGCGCCCATGGGGCCGGCTTCCTCGACCACGGCGCGCACACGGAAGGGAATGGGAATCGGCCCGATGAAAACTTCCAATACGTCTCCTGCCTGGGCGTTCAAGCGTTCGGCGCCCAGTCGATTGAGATAGACATCACCCTGTCGCAGTTGCAGCCCCACCTGGCTGAGCACCCGATCTAGTTCGCCGCCCAGAGTGTTGAGATTGAGCGCGCCGAGAAGGTTGTCGCCAAAGGATGTGAGCGCTTCAGGCGCCAAGGGCTGCGTGGGGCTGGTCGCAGCGGTCACCGTCAGCGGAAGCGCGCCGGTGATGACGCGGGTTTCGGTTAGCGCCATCGTCGTTGTGGTCGGCGCCCCACCGCTCAAACCTGGGATCAGTTCCGCCAACTGGCCGACATTGATTTCATCGATGCCCAGCTCGCGCAGCGGCGCTGGATCGACGCCCAAGGACTCGATGGTCGCCAGATCGATGGTCAACTCCGAGAGTTCGCCGCTCTGCGCACCCGTCACCAGGACGCCAATAGCAGCAATGGCCTGGGCCACCTGGGAGATGCTCAGGTCGAACCCCAGTTGTTCGGCGTAACCGCCCGCCATGCCAAAAAGGTCGGTCGCCTGTTTGAAGATATTGCCTACGCCCGGGCCGAGCTTTTCCATCTCCACTGGTGCGCCATCGACTGCTGTCAGACCAAAGACCTGGTCGTAATCGTCATCGACCGCGAAGATGAAGCCCAACGGTTCACCCTGGCCTGTGGTCGTGTTGCGGATGATGGTGGGAAAGACGATAGAACCTGCCACGCCGTCGATGAGCGGCTCCTGACTGGCCTGTTGGCGCAGAAGCTCATAGCGTTCCATGCTCACGCCCGGCAGGCCGCCTTCCAAAACCGTGAGCACGGTCGTGAAGCCGCCAGCGAAGAGGTCATCGATCTGCTCTTGCGCAGCGGCTGCTTCCTCGCTCTCGGCGTTGCTGCTGCTCACCGTGGCAAAGAGAGTAAGAAGCGGCGGCGCGATGATCTCGTCGATCTTGCCATAGGCGGCCACAGCCTGACGTTGGATCGAATAGTTCAGCGTGTCGCCTATGCTGAAAGAGGCCACGATGATGACCGTGCTGAGCGTCAGGCCGATGACAATGAGGATCGACTGGGCTGGACGCCGCGGGATATTGCGCACGCCCAATTTGAAGAGGACCGGGTTGCGCAGCGCC
Source organism: uncultured Caldilineaceae bacterium (assembly GCA_964560495.1). Taxonomy (GTDB): domain Bacteria; phylum Chloroflexota; class Anaerolineae; order Caldilineales; family Caldilineaceae; genus UBA5069. The sequence goes on along the minus strand of CAZLMM010000002.1, from coordinate 37,233 downwards.
AGAAACGCCAACACGACCAGGATGGTCGTTACGGCCCCCAGCAAACCAAGCGCAATGTTGGTATAGAAATCGCTGATGATGTTCATATGGGCAGCCGTGTTATGCAAAGATTGGCGGATGGATTTCTACGTGCGAGCTGCGAAGGAGCAGAGAGTCTCGAAAAACACTTGACGGTGAGCAGTGTAACATAAAAGGTCGCAATGGGTGTGATAGAAGTCTGGTGCATGTTTACCACAGAAAGCAGGTTTGTCTGTGATGATGTATTTCAAGCGACCTTCGTGATCAGAGAGCAGGAGCAGATGCGCGTTCTCAACCACCTCTTCGCCCAAAATCGGGCCTGGGCCGCAGAAATGCGCCGGCAAGACCCCGACTTCTTTTGCCGCCTCGCTGCGCAGCAAGCGCCAAAGTATCTATGGATCGGCTGTGCAGATAGCCGGGTGCCAGCCACACAAATTACGGGACTGCTGCCAGGCGAGATGTTCGTCCATCGCAATGTCGCCAATGTGGTGATTCATAGCGATCTTAACTGTCTGTCCACCATCTATTTTGCCGTCGAGTCCCTGCGCGTAGAGCACATCATCGTCACGGGGCATTATGGCTGCGGCGGCGTATTGGCTGCTCTGCGCGACCAGCGCCTGGGTCTGATCGACAACTGGCTGCGCTCCGTACAGGATGTCCATTCCCGTCATCGCGCCGAGGTCGAGGCACTTGCGGACGAGAATCAGCGCCACCGCCGGCTGTGTGAGCTGAACATCATCGAACAGGCGATGAACGTGTGCAAGACCACGGTCGTGCGCGACGCATGGATGCGAGGCCAAGCGTTGACGATTCATAGTTGGATCTACGACCTGCACGATGGGTTGCTGCGCGACCTGGGCATGTGCGCGACCGGCGAAGAGGAAGCAGCGAGTCACTACGAGGCAGCTTGCCAGGGAAGGCCGATCCTGGATGATTGAGATAGACGGTGATGTGCCAGAAGTCAACCGGGGCGTCGGGAAAGCGCAGCGAGCGTCCTCGATGCGGACAGCCCACACCCGTGGCATTCGATGCGTCGGGCGTCGCTGTCTGAATCGACAGGCGAGAGGCAGATCGTCAGGCAATCTGCCGGCAGCAGCCCGACCAGGCGTTCGGGCCACTCCACAATGACCACAGCCTCGGCGTCGTCGAGAAGCTCAGCGATGCCGCTGGCTTCGGCTTCGTTCGCCGCGTTTTCACCTAGACGATACCCGTCGACGTGAAAAATGCGCAGATCAGCGCGACCATGATATTCATTGACCAGCGTGAACGTTGGGCTGGTCACCGGGTCGCGGCTCCCCAGTCCGGCGACGATGCCCTGCGTAAGGGTGGTCTTTCCGGCTCCCAGATCGCCGTGGAGCGCTACAAGCTGACCCGGCTCAAGCGCCTGTCCGAAGGCGAAACCCCAGGTGCGCGTTTCTTCGGGTGAGTGGGTGACGAGCATCATGCACTCTTGACCGCTCATGGAGCGATTCCTCCGGGGTTCACCCCAGGGCGCGCAGGCGCTCTAACTGCTGCACTGTCTGCCGCACCATTTCCTCAGCCGTCTGACGCGAATTCGCCTCGGCCATGACAGTCATTTCTGGCCTGTCGGGATGGGGTGAGATGTGCACCCAGAATCCATTGGCAAAGTGAGCCTTGATGCCATCGATGTTTTCGGGCCGATTGTTCTTGTATTGCTCCAGGAGCTGACGCATGAGCGCGCCTTTCATCTCCCATGGACATGGGACGCTGCCCTTGGCAAGGTGCATGGTGGGGAGGTAACGAACTACTTCACTCACAGGCATTTTGCGCACAGCCAGATACTCCAGCAGGCGCACCGTCGCCATCATGCCATCCACGGCTGGTAGAAAGTCAGGGAAGATGAAATTACCGGCGCCGTCGCACACCAGCAACATATTGGGCTGAAGGGCAGCGCCGATCAGGTGCTGTGTCTGATGGCCGATGCGCACCAGCCCGGCGTCATGCCAGCCAGCGATGGCCTGAAATGCATTGGGCATGGAGATGGGTGCAGCTGCCGTGCTGCCCGGTTTGGTGAAGAGGGCGATTTCGAGCATCAGCGCAGCGGCAGTAACATCGTCGATGATTGCGCCCGTCTCGTCCACGAGGAAAATCTTCTCGCCGCCCACGTCGAGTTGGACGCCAACGGTTGCCTCCAGGGCCGCAACGATCTTGCCCATCACGACCTGATTGGCCCGGAACTCGTCCTCCAACATAGCCAGTTTGCTCTCGTCGGTGCGCGAGTTGAGCGCGACTACTTCGATGCCCAAGCTGTGGAAGATGCGCGCCATGGTCTCTGCGGCCAGACCGTGAGAGTAGTCCACCACCAGACGAAAGCCCGCCTGGCGAATCTTCTCCTGGTCAACGTGATTGAGAAACGCAGCGCGATAGGACGCAGCGGGTTCGGGAGGATACTCGATCAAACCGATATCGTCAAGGTAAGCGCGACGGAAGTCTTCACGGAAAAAGTTGCGTTCGATTGCGCGTTCCTTATTGGTGGTCAGGTTCAAGCCGTCCTGGTCGAAGATGCGAATATCCACCACGCGCTGGTCAAAGGGACTGAGGCGGACATGCAACCCGGCGGTTGCAGCATCGTGTTCGCGCACAAAGTGGCGAAGCACCGGGATCGGCACCGTGCCCAGGTCCCAGACATTGACGCCAGCGCTGGGCAGTCCACTGATGAGGGCGCGTTTCAACATGCGCGAGCTGCGGTGTTCGTCGCGGTTGATGGCGACATAGGATTTCTTGGGCAGAATCGCCCCCAAGGCTGCTGAAAGTTTGGCCGTGTATTCAGGGGTCAGTTCCACATTCACCACACCGGAAATGCCGAAGCGCCCAAAGAGGGCGCGTCGCGCTTGATTGCCCCAGATGATGCTATCGCGTACAACGGCGCCAGCTTCGATCTCTTTCTTCGGCCACAGCTTCACTTCGGGATGGATCACGCTGCCTTCACCCAGAACGCAGTTATCCCCGATGACCGCCCCCTCGAAAACCATCACCTTGGGCTTGAGGCTGCATTCGCGCACGATGACTGCGCCGCGCACCTCGCACTGTTCGCCCACGTAGTTGTTGCGCCACAGAATGCTGCGCTCGATGAGGGTGTAGTTGTCCACCACCGAATAGTCGCGCACGACGGTCGGGCCATAGATGCGCACGTTGCCCTTGATCTTGACTTCATCGCCCAGATAGATAGGGCCAAAGAGCTGGGCGCTGGGCGAAATATCGACATTGCTACCCGTGTAAATCCCGCCGCCCAGATGTTCGCCAATGGGATAGGGCAGCTTGATGCGGCCGTAGAGCACGTCAGCGTTGGCGCGGATGTATTCATTGATATTGCCCACATCGCACCAATAGCCTTCGGCCACATGACCCAACAGCGGCATGCGCGCCTTGAGCATGGCGGGAAAGAGGTCTTGCGAAAAGTCAAAGGTCGCGCCCTGCGGGATCATCTCCAGGACATCCGGCTCCAGCACATAAATGCCTGTGTTCACCGTATCGGAAATGACATCGCTCCAGCCTGGTTTTTCCAGAAAATGGGTGACCCATCCCTGTTCGTTGTTGATCACCACGCCATATTCGGAAGGGTCTGGAACGCGCGTCAGGGTGATGGTGGCCTTGGCGCCATAGTCTTTGTGGGCTTTCAGGATGCGCTTGAGGTCAAAATCGGTGAGCGCATCGCCGCTGATGATGAGAAATGACTCGTCGGAAAGATGTTGGGCGGCGTTCTTGACGCTGCCGGCCGTACCCAAAGGCCCTTCTTCCACGACATATTTCAGTTTGACTCCATAGCTGCTGCCGTCGTCGAAATAATCCTCGATGGAGCTTGCCATATAGCGCAGTGTGACGATAATCTCGGTGATGCCATGGCTGCGCAGCAGATCGAGAATGTGACCCATGACCGCTTTGTTGACGATTGGCACCATGGGTTTCGGACGTCCGACAGTCAATGGGCGCAGACGCGCACCTTCACCTCCTGCCATGACAACTGCTTTCACGAACGCTCCTTACTCCCGATTCTCTGCAGGTGATCTGGTCAAGTGTTGCTCGTATGCCGCCAAGCGTTCTGATCGATTTTGAGTTAGATCGGCGGCCATGGGTAATTGCGGCGATGAGGCGGCGGCGCCGGGTAACGCTCTTTGCGCAAGAGACGATGCACACGGTCGTTCAACGCCTTCCGTTCAGGCTCACTCAACAGGCTGCAAAGCTGCCGCGTCAGCTCGCCCTTTGGATTCACCAACTGCATCCGTAGTTCGTCGAGATCGTCCAGCAATACTGGCGCAATAGCCTCATCGGAAAACTCCCAAATGACGGTGCGCAGTTTGTATTCCACGTGAAAGCAGATGCCGTGATCGATGGCCCACAGTCGACCATCCAGACCGATCAGGCAGTGACCACTCTTGCGGTCAGCGTTGTTCGCCACATAATCAAAGAGGGCGAGTCGACGTAAGGAATCAGCGAAGCGGGCATCTGCCTGCACGGTGAAGTAATGAGCGTTGGCGTCATGCTCAACATAGAATTGCACGCTGCCAGTCCCCCGCGTCGCCTTGCGCAACACTGTCGGCGGTACCAGGTTCCACCCTAATACGCTGCTGATCAGAAAAGCAGCCGTTTCACGCTTACAGAGAGTGCCCCACTCGAAATCCCACAGCGGGCTTTCGCCGTGTTGGGGTTTATACACCGCAGCAAAATTTACGTCGTCGTCAGAAACAAGCACCAAGAAGCTATGATTCGAACTGTAGGGCAGTAATCCGCGCTCGGTCACCCTGCCGCGCGCCAGGGCGGTCAAGACCCGCTGTTCTGTGATCGATGTTGCGCATTCGCCCTGCTGGTCTTCGGCTTCCAAGCTCATGGACGGAATTTGGACCAATTACACGGGAGAGTTAAAAGACTATCGGCGCGGCGTGCCCATCAGTGCGCGGGCAGAAATGACCTTCACGGTCGATGGCGCGTCCGCAAAGTGGGCAGATAGGACGCCCTTGGGCAATGACTTCCAACGCATGTTCGCTCATCGCGCGCATCATACCGCGCGTTGCGACAAAACGTACGGCAGGTACACTCTCATCATCTGGATCGACAACCTGTCCTTCAGCGTTGACAATCAACGCCTTGGCCAGCAGCCAGATCATGTCGGATTTTTCATCGTAGCCAATGCTCAACTCACCCACGCGAAAAGCCGGGTCCATGGGATGATCGGGGCGAGCCTTATAGCCACGCGTTGAAGCTGGCGGGAGATCGGGATATTGGTTCTCCAGTTCCTCCAGCAATTGAAGGACGCTGACAGCCAGACTGCCCACCTCTTGTTTTTCCATCACCACACTCACCACCCGCGAGCCTGTGCGCGCCTGTAAGAAAAAGGTGCGCTTGCCTGGCTCACCGATGGCGTCGGCGATGATATGCTGAACGGGATTCAAATCGTAGACGAGCCTTGCCATATACGACCCTTCTCGTGACCTGCAAACCTACTTGCTCGACATCTGACTCTCTTGCGATGCCTGCTGTTCTTCCGACGCCTTGAACTCAAACACCGCTGGCTCTGGCAAGACGTTCATGTTGAGCAAGGCCGGCCGATCGCCAAACTGCGCTACAACAGTGATGGAGCCGGTGGAAATGTGTATCCGCTGAAAGAGATCGAGCGCCGTACCTGCGCAGTGGGCTGTCAGCGTGCGGATAACATCGCCGTGGCTGAACAAAGCCACCACCTGATGAGAGTGCGCGGCGGACAGCCTCTCCAGAACCCCAATCGCCCTATACTGCACCTCGCGCAACGATTCGCCGCCCGGAAAACGAAAGGTGCTGGGGTGGTGCTGCACCGCATGCCACTCTGGGCGCTTGCCCAGTTCTTTCAACTCGCCGCCCATCCATTCACCGTAATCCACCTCGACCAGGCCATCTTCCACAACGATCGGCAACCCGCGCGCATGGGCCAGCGGTTGAGCCGTCTCTAAACAACGTTCAAGTGGGCTGGAGTAGATGGCGTGGATCGGCTGACGTTGCAGATGTTCCACCAGTCCTGCCGCCTGCTGGCGTCCTTTCTCATTGAGATGAACGCCAGATGTGCGACCTGCCAGCAAACCTTTATCCACCCATTCGTTCTCGCCGTGGCGAATCAAGAGAAAGTAGGTGGCGGGTTGTATCGAATTGCTCAGCATGGTACGTACAAGTGTTGGTGAGAGTTTCTGGTTCGCCCTTTATTGAGATAGCGTCCCTATGGCCCGTCCCTGATCAACTACCTTGCCGATGCCATGCGGAAGACTCATTTCGTTCGATCATAGCACAAGAAGGGTGAATCCAGAAGTGCGAAAAGTTACTGTCACAGCGCAGCGAGCCGAGAGAGAAGAACGCGGGTCTACTACTGTTTCGACCACTGAATGTTATGAATCGTCGAGTCTACACACCCACATGCAGGCGAGGCGCACGCTCATGTGCGCACTGAACGTTTTCGGGATCATGTGGATGATGCACTACATCTATTCGGATATTCGGAAAATAGTGGCCCGTGACTCGTAACGAATCATGAGCCACGAGCCACTTGCGCCATTTTCATTGTTGATAGCGCCCCGCAGGAGCATGGATACTGTTCAGATGAAGCGACAGGGTGTGGGGAAGAAAGAGGTGCAGGTGGCGACGCTGCTGCAACGATGCGCAAGCATTTGCACCTGAATTGTGTTCGCTCTACACCAGCGGCTTATGCCGCTGCGCTAACTGAATGGGTACATCGCCCGGTGCGCGCAGAAAAGCCAGGCGATCCCCAGCGGGCGTGGTGGAAATCTCACCCACTGGCGTTGCACCGGCGGTCATCAGACGATCGCGTTCGCGCTCGATGTCGCTCGTGGAGAAGGCAAAATGGAGGTTGTAGGGGTCGATTGCGCCGTAGTCTGGCAACGGCGCAATCGGATTGTTGTACAGTTCAATCATGCTGCCCGCCTCATCGGCAAGAAAGTGGGTGCAGGTGCCCGTCGTGTTGGCAACGACGATGCGCAACCCCAGGTTGTCGGCCAACCAGTGGGCCAGACCAATGGGATCGTGAACGTTGATGGCTGCGTGTTCGAGTTTCATGGAGAGTTCCCGTAGTTTTGCCTGTAATCTGAGGAAGTTTATATACAGAGCCGTCGTCTATAGGTTTCAAGCTAACATGTTCTGTGCATTCCTGTCAAACACGTCGAATCGCTATCGATCAAGCCTATCTCTTCACCAGTGGCAGGTAGACGCTGCGCGTCGTTGAGCCGCCTGTTGGGTCCGGATCGTTCATGCCGGGAATGACTGCCAGCGTAATGGAATCGGCCGGGAAAGATGCCGTGAATGCGCCGTTGGTCAGCGGTTGGTCGGCCTCCTGCACGACGGCGTTCAGGTTGGCGACGCTGTAGCGATAGATCTGCGCGCTCGCTTCGCCGTCGAAGTTGGCGACATTGACGCTGGCGGTAAGCGCTCCGCCGCTTTTGTTGACGATGACCAGCGTCAGCCAGCCATCGCTGCTGCGTTGGGCAGCATAGACCGACAGCTTGCCCTGGTCGCTGCTCGTCGCCGCCACGCTCACATCGCCAAAACGTGCGCCCAGACCATCATAGTTGCGATAGATGCGAAAAGCGTAAGCAGCAGGTTGGCTCAGCGCTGGCGGGTCCCACATGGCAGCCAGATCGACACCTTCGCGCCCAAAGACGCCGAGGATGTCAGCCTGGGCCAACGCGCCATTGATATGATCCAACCCGCCCCAGTTGTATTCGCTGATCGCCAGCTTCGTGCCCGGATAGTTCGCGTCGATCCATTGACGCATGCGCGGGATGAGCTGCACACTCGGCCCGTCAGCCGTGTCCTTGATCCAGCTTTCATCAACGTAGGTTGGATCCCACAGGGCGCGCACCGAGCGCAGGCGACGCTGCTGTGTGGCCGGGTCGTTCAATTGGGGAGCCAGAAACACGTTGTCAGCCTGGGGATAGAAGTGCAGACTTAGATAGTCGAGCAATCGTACGCCGTTTGCCTGCTCATAGGCGGCCAGCTGCTGCAAGTACCAGGCGGTCACCTCCACATCTCCGTGGGCCAGGCGGTCGGCGCTGTTCCCGTTTGCCGTGTCCAGGGCCGAAGTAAAATAACCCCACCAGCCGCCAAATTCTGGCCCCAACACCTGCGCCGCAGGATCGACTGCCTTGATGGCGGCCGCATAGTCGATGGTCTTTTCCGCCAACTCATCGTAGCTGTAGCCCTGGGGGTGGACATCGGCGTGGGTGGTGTTCCACAACTCCGGCTCGTTGTCCATGCCATAGAAGCGCACGCCGCCATTTGCCGCCCCGCCAAACTTGCCCGTGAGATGGGTCGCCCAGTCCCCGGCGAACGAAGCATCGACTGCAATGCTCGTGTCAAGGGGATCGTTGCCAATATAGAAGATCGGCTCCCAACTGTTTCCGTTCCTATACTGGATGACCCCACTGCCGCAGGTGGGGCGGTCGGGCGAGAAGGCCGGCGCGCCGTCGGGATGGAGAGCCGGCGTATAGGTGTATTTCGCTGTATCGAAGCTGCACGCCGCGCCGTCGTCGTTGCTCACCCAACCGACGAGCGGCACGGTGAGATAGGTTGATGCGCCTGTGCGCCGGTCTTGGGCGATGAAGCGGTTCACCGCCGAATCATCGGGTGGGTTGGCCGCATTGCTCTCGCGCACATTCTCGAAATACCAGTCGATGGCGGTGTTGGACATGTCGTTGCGCCAGTTGTAGCGGGTCGTGCGATTGCCGCCCCAACGCCGCACGGGGATGTCTAGCCCGGCGGCGAAGGTTTCGTCGCCCCAGTTCATGCCGTAGATCAGATCGCTGATGGGCTTGCGATTGGCCGCAACATCGACCGTCAGCGTTACATCGACTGTGGGATCGGGCGTGGGCGGCGGACCGTCCGGCGCTTGGAAGACCAACAGTTTGCCAACATTGTCACACGGATAGACGCCGTTGCACAATGCCACATAGAGGCTGTCCGCTGGGTCGAAGGCCATGCCGTGAGGATAGTTTACATCGTTGATGACATAGTCGCCCGTCGTATCCGAAAGGGGCGCGGCAAAAACGCCGATCTTGCGCATAGCATTGTAGGCGACATAGAGATTGCCGTGGGCGTCGAGAGTCACATCGGTCGGCCCCTCGAAGGGGTTGATCCCGGCGTAATCCGTGTAGGCCAGGTCTGGCGCAGCCTGGTTGGCTGCCGGCGCATCGAAGCGCACGACCTGATTTGCCTGAACATCGGCCACATAGACATTGCCCTCGCCGTCCACCGCCACACCCAATGGGTATTGGAGATTGTTTGCGCCCAGCGCTGTGAGATCAGCCTGCCCGACCACCAGATCAGGAATCGTATCAGTGGTCAATGGTTGGTTGAACCTGACGGCGCGATGACCGAACTGGTCGATCACCCACAGATCGCCATCGGCTTCCAGCGCCAGGCCACGGGCGAAGGAAAAGCCTTCCATCACACCGTTGCCGGCGGGCGAATCCATGTGCTGCGCGTGGCTGGCGAAGCTGCTGCACTGCCCCAACACCGCGTCGGCTTCCGTCGGGTCGGCGTCGTTGTCCGGGTCAAAAAAGATGAGCACTCGATGGTTGTAAGTGTCGGCCACATAGAGATTGTTCTGGCTGTCCACGGCTACGCTTTCCGGCCCACAGAGGAGGCTGGCGCTCGTCTCTGCTACGCCGCAGCCGTCGTCCGGGTTCAGAGGGCGTGTGTCATACACATCGCCAAAGACCAGATCAGCGGACGCTGCTGGATCTTCCGCTGTGGCTGCATTGGGCCAACTGTAGACGCGATTCTCGCGCCATGCAGCCACATAGAGCCGCCCATTGGGAGCGATGGCGACGCCCGAAAGCGCGCCAGGGAAATTCAATGTACGGTCAGGGGTTGCATCGGGAAATGTAGGGCCGCTTTCGGTTGCAACCATCTCCACATCGTCGAGAAAAAAGACCGATTGGGGCGCGCCGCTGGCATCCTGGAGGTTGAGGCGCTTGATGAGTTGCGGGTTGCCCAATTCGCTCAGCGCCACGGTGAATTCTGCCCATGCGTTGGCTGGCAGCGTCAGCGACTTGCTGGCGCTGGCGTTTCCCCCGCCGTCAGCGTCTTCGGTGTAGAGCGTGACGGCATGGTCGGCGTCGCCGCCATGAGCCCAAAAACGAATGGCGCGATAGGCCCCGGTCTCAATGGCGGTTGCTGAACGCAACGAGAGACCTGCCCAGGCTGCGTTATAGGTGACGGCCAACGCATGTGCGCCGCTGTGAACGATGGCTGCATTGTTCGGATCGACGGTTGCCTCCCATGACCAGTTTTCCCAACCGGCGGCCAGGCCATCGCCATAGATAACCATGTTGGCGTGGGAGGCCGCATAGACGCTGCCCAAGGGAGCTGGCCCAGGGTATAGCACGCCAACGATCATCAGAAGCGCCAGTAAGATAGAATGCGGGAAAGTCTTCATGATTTCACCTCCAAGTCGTTATTGAACGCCAGGTTGACAATCCATGCGTCACTCGTGATGAACGGCGATATGAGTAGTCAATCTCAAGACCAGCAGGGGCTGCGAACAATCCAGTCGCCGTTGGCGATCGCCGCGTTGCGCGTGTTATGATCGATCCGTTGATGACGACGAGTCGTGGCCCTCTTCTACGGGAGCCTTATGACCAGAAGCCTGGTCGCGGGACAAGTTCTGACTGGTTGTACATCGCTGAATGTGAGCAGTGTGGGTAACCAGATGCGCATCTTCGGGCCTTTGTCCTGGCTCATCGTCGTCCCAAACGAGAATCCAGGTTTCAACGATCGTGACCGTGATGGTGCGCAGAGTTCGCCGTGTCATGGCGTCAGCATAGGCGTAATCCTCTCACGATACAAGGGGTTTTCTTACCAGATATTTGACACGAATGGTCGCACAGAAAGGAATCGCGGCCTTGTCGCGCACAGACACGTCTGCTCCCACCTTTGGCGATTTGCTCCGGCAACTACGCCGCCGCGCAGGAATGACCCAGGGCGAGTTGGCAGCTCAGGTTGGCTTGAGCACAGCACAAATCTCGCGCCTGGAACAAAATGAACGTCTACCTGACTTGAAGCAGATCGCAGAACTATTCACACCGGTTCTGACGCTGCCCGAAGAAGCGCACCTGGCCCAACGTCTGGTGGAGCTGGCCGCCCTGGCGCGCGGCGAACGACCACCGATTGTGAAACTTGTCGCGCGATCGGTGCAGACCACCATTCAAGAACAAGAGGTGGACGATCCAGGCGCGTTGCCGCAGCCGGCCGCTGCGCTCATCGGACGCGAACGGGAACTGGGCGTCATTGCCCGACGGCTGGCCGAAGCGCCGGGTCGCCTCTTGACGCTGATCGGTCCACCCGGCGTGGGCAAAACGCGCCTGGGTCTGGAAGTAGCCGCAAGGCTGCGCTCGCTCTACCGAGACGGCGCAGTCTTCGTGGCTTTGGCAGCCATCAGCGATCCAGAGGTGGTTGCCTCCACCATTGCCGCCGCTCTCGGCTTGACCGAACCGAGCAACAAACCGGCCCTCACGCGCCTCATCGAGCACCTGCGGCGCAAAGAACTGTTACTTGTACTCGACAACTTCGAGCAGGTGGCCGAGTGCGCTCCCCTCATCGCCACCTTGCTGCAAGAGTGTGCTGGTCTGCGTCTGTTGGCGACAAGCCGCGAACCCCTTCGGTTACGCGCCGAACAACGCTACAAAGTGCAGTCTCTGGCGCCTGCGTCTGCCGTGGAGCTATTTCTTCAACGCGCCCAGGCCGTCGACCCAGACTTTGCACCCTCGGCGGACGACGCATCGGTGGTTGCCGAGATCTGTCTGCGTCTGGACTGCCTGCCCCTGGCTATCGAACTCGTTGCGGCACGCGTCGATCTCCTTTCACCCCAGGCCATGCTTGCTCGCCTGCAGGAGAGCGCCCTCGACCTGCTCGACAATGGCGCTCGTGATCTGCCCGCACATCAGCGCACCCTGCGCGCTGCCATCCGGCGCAGCTATGACTTGCTCTCAGAATTAGAAAAGCGGCTTTTTCGCAATTTGGGGGTCTTCTTCGGCGGCTGCGACCTGGAGTCTGTGGCCGTTTTCGGCTTTGGCGAGCAGGAGCTACGCTCGCTGGTCGCCAAGAGCCTGGTGCAGCGCGATGTGCATGGTGCAGACAGCCAGAGATTCACCCTCTTGGAGACGCTGCGCGAATTCGCCTGTGAGCAGTTGGCTGACTTGGGTGAAGAGACGGCGGCGCGTCGCCGCCACGCTGACTACTTCCTTGCGTTGGCGGAAGCGGCAAGCCGCCAACGACAGGGCAAGGATCAACATACCTGGCTGGAGCGACTCGAACGTGAACACGACAATCTCCGCATTGCCATGCGCTGGCTCATCGACCACGATCCCGAAGGCAGCCAGCAGATGGGCGGCGCGCTGCGCGAATTCTGGTATGTACGCAATCATTTTGTCGAAGGTCGCCAGCTTTTGGCAGAGGCGCTGGCGGCCAGCAGCGCGCCTTCGGTCTACCGCGGTCACGCGCTCTTGACCGCTGCCCGCTTTGCCCATGTGCAAGATAAATACGAAGAGGGCGTCAGGCTGATTGAGGAGAGCTTGACCATCCTGCGTTTGTGCAATGATCAGGAAGGTTGCGCCGAAGCCCTGCGCACCGGCGGTTGGATCGCGCATAGCATAGGGCAGTCAGATCGCGCCCTTGCCATGTTTGAAGAGGCGCTTGAGTTGAGTCGTTCACTGGACAACCAGCCCATGATCGCCGACCTGTTGATCTCCATTGCTCAACTCTATGCTTTGGAAGGCGCCGAGAATCATTTCGAGATGGCGCGCAGGTATTTCGATGAAGCCATGGTCATTTCTGCTCAACTGGAGCGCATCGAAAGCGCTGCTTATGCGCTCTTGGGTCATTCATCTTTGCACTTCATGTCGGGCGACTATACACAGAGCGTCACGAGTGCAACGATTGCTTTGAAGATCTTTCAAGAACTTGACTTTAGGCGCAACATAGCACTCACTCAATTGGTGTTGGCCGAGGCCAATTACCTGAATGGAGATCTGGCGGCAGCGCGTGAGGCCATCCAGACATCCCATGCCCTCTATCAGCAAATGGGCATTCCTTGGGGCGTCAGCGCAACGCTGCAAATGTTGGGACAGATCGAGCGTCGGGCGGGCGATCCCATGAGCGCAAATCGCTTCCTGAAGGAGAGCCTCAGCATGAGCTGGGACTTGCGCGACTCCAAACTCATCGCCGTCAATCTCATGAACCTGGGCGGCGCAGCCTTGCTACGTCAGCGTTTCGCTCAGGCTGTGCTGCTATTGGCGACCGGCCAACAGTTACTCCACAAGCTGCCGCGCTTCCTGGCGCCCGGCTACCGTGCAGAGTTCGACGCGCTGACTGCCGCCGCGCAGGCAGCATTGGACGATGAAGAATTCGCCAACGCCTGGCGGAAGGGCGAGGCGCTGTCCCTGGAACAAGCCGTTGCCGCCGGTCTGGCTGAAGCCACATCCGGGGAAACTTCGCCAGATGGGTGAAGCGCGATTGCCCACACCAGTCGGCGCAATCACCGCACCTCGAAGATCGCCTCCACCTCGACGGCGAAATCGAAGGGAATCGTCATGCCCACTGCGCTGCGGGCGTGGCAACCGGCCTCGCCAAACACCTGAAGAAACAGGTCGCTGGCCCCGTGAATGACTCCAGGGGTGTCGTTGAACCCAGGCGCAACGTTTACCATGCCCAATACTTTCACAACGCGCACCACATCGTCTAGCCCGCCCAGCAGCCCGGCAACGGCCTGAATACAATTGAGCGCGCAGAACTTTGCTCCTTCGTAGGCCTGCTCAACGGTCAGCTCTTGGCCAACTTTGCCCTTCACTTCTGTCCCATCCCAGCGCGACACCTGCCCGGCGGTGTACACCAGGTTGCCTGTGCGCACTGCCAACATATAGCGACCAGCGTTCATCTCGACCGGCTTGAGCGTATAGCCCATCTCTCGCAGCTTCGCTTCGTATGACATAGCTCTTTCCCCTCGCTCATGGATGATCTCGTTCACGTGACGTCACCTCTCCGATGTCATCTGGCGCCTCGAGGGTATGGATGACCCAGATTTTCCAATCACGGGTCATTGTACCGCACGACAGTCTCTCGCGCTCATTGACGAGCGCGCCGCGCAACTCATGGGCCGTTTTCGGATTCGGTTCTGTTCGGGTTAGGATTGTGATCAGGGTCATAAGGTCCATCGATCCGGGAAATCATTCTGAGACAATGCGAGATGACGCCAGCCGAGCAGCCTACACAGCAACCATCCCCCAGCGCAGACGACCACATTGCCATCGCCCCGGACGAGATCTCCTGGGAAGCAGTGCGCGCCCAGGGTGCTGGCGGCCAGAATGTGAACAAGGTCGCCAGCGCCGTCTATTTGCGCTTCGATATTCGCGCCTCATCACTTCCCAGCGGCATCAAAGAACGGCTCCTGCGTCTGCGCGACAGGCGGATTACAGATGAAGGTGTGATCGTCATCAAGGCGCAGCAGCGTCGAAGCCAGGAAATGAACAAAGAACTGGCGCTGCAACAGCTCAAAGCCCTCATCGAAGGTGCGTCCGTGATTAGGAAGCCGCGGCGACCAACTCGACCGACAGAAGGCGCTCGTCGTCGCCGTTTGGAGCGCAAGAAGCAGCGCGGGCAAACCAAAGTATTGCGGGCGCGGCTTACAGAATGAGGCAATGCGCTCGATGATGATTGACCTGCGCATTATCAAAGACATGGGTCAAGGAGCTATTCATGAACCTGGAGCTTTCTGGAATCCACCACCTCACCGCGGTGACAGCCCGCGCCAACGATAATTTTGCTTTCTATACGCGCACATTGGGGATGCGTCTGGTCAAAAAGACAGTCAACCAGGACGATGTGCGCGCCTATCACCTCTTCTACGCCGATGGTCTGGCCAGCCCCGGCAGCGACCTCACCTTCTTCGATTGGGCCTATGCTCGCCGCGAACGTCGGGGCGCGCACGTCGTCACCCGCACCGGTCTGCGCGTCTCTGGTTCAGTGACGCTAGAGTGGTGGATGCAGCGCTTCGACCAACTGGGAGTGCGCCACACAGGGATTTCCGCACAAGACGGTCGTGGGGTGCTCGAGTTCGAGGACTTCGAGGGACAGCGATTGGCATTGGTCGATGACGGCAACGCGGGCGAGTCGCATCCGTGGCCGGCCAGCCCGATTCCGGCGCAATCTCAAGTGCGTGGGCTAGGCCCCATCACCATGACTGTTCCCCAGCTCGCACCCACCGCCGCGGTGTTGACCAGGGCGATGAACATGCGTCAGTCGCGTGATTACCCCGACCCTCAGAATCCCACCTATACGGTGCACGTCTTCGAGATGGGGGCAGGGGGCGCCGGCGCTGAATTGCACGTGGCTGTGCGTCCTGACCTGCCGCCAGCCCAGCCGGGCGCCGGCGGCGTGCATCACGTGGCATTTCGCGTACCAACAGAGGCAGAACACAGCGCCTGGAATGTTCACCTGCGTTCGTTGGGCATACAGACCAGCGGCGTCGTTGATCGCTACTACTTCCGCAGCATCTACTTCCGCGAGCCAAACGGCGTGCTCTTCGAGTTGGCCACCGATGGGCCTGGTTTCGCCGTGGATGAACCTTTGGAGCAACTCGGGGAGCGGCTGGCCCTGCCGCCTTTTCTGGAGCCGCGCCGGGCGGATATCGAGGCTCATCTCCGTCCTCTTCATACAGGATGAGCGAACCCGGCCTTCACCCTGGCGGCAGCAATCCTGCTGTTCGCAGCATCTCCGCATAGCGTTCAGCGCGATTGCGTTCCTGTTCGGCTCGCTCTTCAGCTTGCTCAGCGCGATTGCGTTCCTGTGCAGCGCGCTCTTCGGCTTGCTCGGCGCGCTGGCGTTCCTGCCCAGCCCGCTGTTCGGCTTGCTCGGCGCGCAGACGTTCGGCGCGGAAATCGGGCGATGCGAAGGAACTGTAGACCGGGTCGTCCGCCAACTGGGCCAACCACGGCCGAACATAAAGATCGGCGACGCGCAACTGAAAGCCAGGCAACACCAACGAGCGCACCACCCCATTGGTGATGGGCAACGGCTCATAGACGCCGCGCTGCGTCAGCCGATAGAAGCGGGTCGCTGCGCCGCCGTCATCCAGGATGTAGTACTCCTGGACGCCGCCCGCCGCATACTCCTCGAACTTCTCGATAACGTCCCGGTCGATGTCGCGCTGGTCTCCGTCGGAAAGCGACTCGACGCACAGGTCGAAAATGCCACGGTAGCTGCGGTCGTGTTCCTTCAACGTTACGGGATTGCTGTTGAGCACCACTCCCAGATCGGGTTTGCGTATGACGACTTTGTTGCCCAACGCCATGCGGAAGCCCATCTCCAGGCCGATCATCAGGGCGATGGGGTTTACATAGAGGAAGTCCCGTAGCAGGCTCACGAACCACTGATAGGTGCGAAATTCGGCCAGGTCTGTCACCGGAAGCTCCTCCAGATAACCATTGTTCCACTCATAGCTCACATCAGATTCGCCAGCGTACTCGTAGTACTTTGCCCAATAGAGTGATTCAGGCACATAGATTCTCGATGACTCCTCATGGGCGACGGTTGTCCCACTCAGAGGGAGCGTCCCCTCTTCCAGAAGAGACGGATGTTGCGCTGCCATTGCAATCTCCCTTAAAAACTACCCGTACACCGACCGGATCAGCGGTCTGCTTGACGGCGGGCCACTTTTCACTATGTTGCAAACAATATATTCCCATCTTCCTCGCGTTGCAACCTGCGCTCGCTGACCAGGGCGTTGTCCCGTTCATCCAGCGCCGCGCGATCTTCCTCGAACCAACGCAACCATTCGCCGGGCGCATCCACATCCTGGCCGCCGTGGCGGGTGAGGCGCTGGCGCACCCGCAGCAGAACCGGCGTATTGACGCTGGCCCCGCTGACGATCACCTGTCCCTTGCTCAGGCTGGGCAGCTCGCGAATCAGGTCTCGCCCCACGCTTTCCACCGATGAAGCAATCCTATCCTGGTCGATGGGGTTGGTGATGCGCATGATGCACTGGGTCATACATTGGCTCAGTACGTCGCTGTCCAGCTTGCCCGGGCGTTGGGTGATGAGACCCACGCTAACGCCAAATTTGCGCCCTTCGCTGAGAATCGTCTTGAGCGCCTCGGTGGTCACCGCGTCGGCGCTGGCTGGCGCAAAATTGTGCGCCTCTTCCATCAGGCAGAAGACTGGGAAAGGCACATAGTTGCGGTCGCCCCGGCCCACCTTCTGCTTGACTGTGTCGATGCGCGCCTGATAGACCCGACGCAGGAGCGTGGCGGCGATCACCTGCTGCTCGCGTTGATCCACCTCATTGAGTTGGATCACAGTGCACTGACCGGGACGGAAAAGCTCATCCAACTCCAGATTTTCGGTGTCGTTGAAGATGCGGCTGTGACGCAAGACGCTGTTCAGCCGCCAGATGAGCGCGCCTGTGGTGGGGTCGTCCTCTTCGTCTTCCTCACCCTTCTTGCCTTCGGCGGTCTGGCGCACTGCATACATGAGCTGTTCCAGATTCCAACCGCCCTTGAAGCTGCGTTGGGCAAAGTTGTAGGCGCGACCCAACTGGTAGTGCATTTTCTCGGTGAGGTTGGGCAGCAAATAGCGCAGATCGGCGATGGTGAGGGTGTCGATGCGCACGCGCACGCTGTCGGGCTGAAAGATGCGCACGCGCGGTCTGTAGTTGCCGGCGCGGAAGGCCGGGTGATTTTGCATCTCTTGCAGCGTGCTATACTCGCCGTGGGGGTCGATGATGAGCGCGGCCGCACGGTTGTGCGGCGCCATCAGTTCCTCCAGGAGAACGCCGGCGAGATAGCTCTTGCCGCTGCCCGTGCTGGCGATGATGGCGAGATGGGTGCTGGTGAAGCCTTTGACATCCAGTGCGACGGGCACTGCGCCCGGCGGCCGGCTGAGCAGGCTGCCGATGGCCGCGCCGCCCCGTTCGCCGGCCTTGCGCTTGCTCAGCACTTCCGCCAACAACTCATCCTCAGCGATGTAGATGGCCGCGCCGCCGCTGGGCGGCACGCGCGGGTTGATGAAGTCGCCCAGTCCAGGGTCGTGATAGCCCAGCACCGCCACCGTAATCTCGAACAACTCGCCGGCGTCGTTCTCATAGCCCAAGAGTGCGGCGATCTGGCTGGGCGGCGTCAGGGGATCGGCCATGAAGCTGTCGGGAAAGAGTTTGACCGCCATGCGGCCCGTCACCCGGCCCAGGATGCGCCGTTCTTCGCCGTCCACCTGGGCAAAGTAGTAGACGAACTCGCCATGCTTGACCCGGCGCTGCGGGTCGGGCGCGATGAAGGTGAACTCATGGGGCGTCTCGCCCGGCCCCTTGACGACGCCGATGCAGGTGGGTGATTGGTGGTTCATTTCAAAATGGATTGTCTACGCTGGCTGTAAATTCCGCTGTTTGAGCATCTGTGCAGCATCGATCCAGGCATCGCGATAGAGATTCCAATTGCGCAAAGTCTCCGGGTCGAAATCGGCTCCATTCGGCCATGCCAAAGTGTGCGCATAGGGATCGATGTGCACCTGGTTGAACAACTGGAGATCGCGCAGCGGACCGTACATGTTACCCTCAAGGATCGGCAAGAAGTCGATGGTTTGTAATGTCCCGTCATCGAACCCGATTCGCAAGGTGTATGGGGCAACGATCTGGAAACCAGTTACTCTATAGAGCTTGTGCATTGTTCTGTCCCTTTCCGTCCAACGGCTCATTCAAGTGGTGCAATTCGTTTACACGGTTGATCATTCTGCAAGCGCAGCCAATTCTCTAACAACTCGTGATGATGTAGTTCTGCCCATACCTCAACGAGCCGTCGCTGACGCAATGGCAGTGAGCCACTCAGCAATTCGATCGGCTCCATACTGTAAGCTGCGTCGTAATCTTGATAGTTGACGTGAAAGTGCGGGAGGTGATGACGTTCTCCCCGTTCAACAAAAATGTGTATCGTTATTCCATAGAATCTTGATACTTGGGGCACGTGCATTACTCCTGCTCATTTTGCACCTTAACCCGCCGGCTGCACGACGCTCTTCCACGCCAGGTTATTGCGCATGACCATGAGCTGGCGTTGTTGGTCGGGAAAGAGACTCAGCAGCCGGTCGATGATATTGAGCAGCAGTTGCAGCGCCAGGGGGTCTTTCTGACCCAACAGCAACGGCGCATAGCGCAGGCTCACCTGTCCGCCAACGGGACGGTGAAAGGCTGCAACGTCTTCGTCATCAAGCCGTGTGACCGGCGTGTTGACCGTCGCGGCAAGCATAGGCACGCCCTGATGAAAAGCGCCTTCGGTCGCCCGCCAGCCGAGGGCAATGACGCCCACCAGCGTAGCCGTCTCTGCCAGATAATCCGGGGTGAAGATGTCCAGATCGGCGCGCGGGCTGAGGCGCGGCCCCAGGTTGCCGAAATCGGGATTCATGAGCAGCGTATTGTAGATCACGCCCACCAGCATCTCGCCGCTTTCCAGGTGAACGCCAACGAAACGGCCAAAACTGTAGTCGGGCGGCGTCGGCGGAGTCGGCGTCTCGCCCCGGTTGTAGACCTGGCAGACGTAGTCGATGTGGGAATTGGATTTGACGATCTTGCCGATCACGGCGCGTTCAGCCATCAGCGCATTCTCTCATTCAGTGGATAGAACGACGTCGGTGCGCGTATCGCGGCGCACCGTCACCCAACGCCGACAACCGAAAACGTGAAACCAGCGTTCAGTCTGCGGTCCCTCTGGGTTGGCGCGCATGAATGCGCGATCCAGGTCGCGGGCATCCACATCGGTGATCTCATCGGGCGTGGTCGGAATCTCACCGTAGACGAATTCCTCGATTGGGCGCTGTCCGCAGGTTGGGCAGACGATCTGGATACTCATTGTTGCACGTCACTCTCTTGCGTATTCCAGCGTTTTCGGCTGGTATTCGACTGATAGCGGTAGGAATCTGCCAGGTTTTCATTCAGAACGAACATGGTAGGCGGCGAATCGGCGCCATGTTCCCACGTCAAAGAGACGAACCAGAACGGATAGGCGCCAATCGAAAAGACAGCTGGATGAAAGCTAAGGAGCGATGACGGAACAGCTTCCTGTACTTCTGGTTCATAGCAAGCTGACCAACCCCATAACTCGCCATCAAAGTATGTCGCTCTTGTGTGCATCGCCCACGCCGCGGCCTGAATTTCGTCCATATCGGGGATGCTCACGGGAATTTCGGGTGCGTGGCCGATCTCATCGTATACATCGCCGAGACGAATCCTGATTTTTGTTTGAATCATCGCTTCTTCTGCTCCTCTCTGAAGCGTTGCAAGAGATTTCTCCTCTCGTTTTCCAATAAGCGTCTGATCTTGTTGAGTTCGTGAGCAGAATACCCGTTATTCTCGCACAGTGCAACCGGATCGAGCCAGTACTTTGCATGGTTATTTTCGCGCCACACATGAACATGTGGTTTTTCCCACAGGTCTGCCTCGAAAAACTGAACCCGATATGGGCCGATACGGATACTTGGCATGAGCCAAACGAGTATGGTGTGGTGGTCGGTTGATTACGTTTCAATGACGGACGACTGGGACCGAGAGTGCTGATGGAAGCTATCTCGCTGAGAAGGAATGCCTGAAATCCCCGGTATCACGGTGAAGTCACATCAGCTCAGTGAGTTCCCGCCGAACCGCGATCCGCCAAGGCGCGGTCGCGGGCAAAGCGATCCAACGAGAAGGGCGCAATCAACGCCGGCGTCTCGCCGCTGGCGATGAGCGCCGCCATCTGCTCTCCTCCCGCCGGGATGGCCTTGAAGCCCCATGTGCCCCAGCCGGTGGTGATGTAGAAACCTTCGACGCCCGTTTTGCCCATGATGGGCGAGTAGTCAGGACTCATGTCGCACACGCCCGTCCACTGACGCAAGATGCGCAAGTCGCGCAGAAACGGAAAAAGCGTGACAGCTCTCTGTGAACAACTTTGCAGCAGATGATGTCCAGCGCGATAGGAATAGCTCGGCTGGCGGTCGATCTCCGCGCCGATGAGCATTTCTCCGCGCGCTGTCTGCGACACATAGAACAACAGCGCAGTCGAGGCCACAATCGGGTGGAAGCCGGGTTCGTAATGATTGGTCACATAGGCTTGCAGCGGGTGCGTGCGGATGGGGAGGCGCAGCCCGGCCATGGCGGCCAGCGTGGTCACGTGCCCGCCCACTGCGCTGACCACCAGCCCGGCGCCAATCGGTCCGACGTCGGTCTGCACGCCCACCACCCGTTCGCCCGCCATGAGCAGCCCGGTGACAGCCATGTTCTGATGCACATGCACACCTCTGCGCATGGCGCCTTCGGCAAAGGCCCACACCACCCGGTCGTGGCGCGCAGTTGCGCCCTCGGCGTGATAGGATGCGCCCAATACGGGCCACACGCCGCCGCCGGTGATGTCAATCTGTGGGCAAATTTCCTGGACCTGCCGTGGGGCCACGAACTCAGTCTTTGCGCCAAAGGCCGTGTTGACAGCGGCGCGCGCGCGTTCTGCCCGCACGCCGGCCTCGGTGTGCGCCATCCACAACAAGCCCTTTTGCCTGTGCATGATCCAGCGTTCGGTTTCTTCTTCCAACTGGGCATACAACTCCACGCTGCGCTGATAGAAACGCACCGCTTCGGGAATGCCGTAATTGGAGCGAATGACCGTGGTGTTGCGCCCAGAATTGCCCGCGCCAATATACTTGCGCTCCAGAACAGCCACGTTGGTGACGCCGTGGCGCGTCGCCAGGTAATAGGCGGTCGCCAGACCATGCCCGCCGCCCCCCACGATGACCACGTCATAGCTCTGCTTGGGCGGCTGCCAGGTGAGCGTCACCGTCCTCTCGATGAATTCGTTCATGAGAGTCGCTCCCGAAAGTCTTGGGCGTAGGGTGCAGGAACGAGGAAAAGCACCCGTTCGCTTTCGAACCACACTTTGGCGGGGACGCCGGCGACCATGCCCTGGGCAAAGGCCGGGCGAACTGTAGGCGGCTCCCATTCGCAGGCGCACTCCAGAAGAGCCGTCGCTTCGTTCATGGGCAACCATATGCCAACAAAGCCACTCTCTTCCACCACGATGGCATAGGGATCATCCAGGGTCAGCTCGGCTGGGGGCGGAATCACCAGCATTTCATCGCCGGCCACGCGCAGCACGCGTGCATCCGGCGGCCACGCCGCTGCATCCAACGCCGATGGCGCTGCAACGATATGGGTCATGGGGATGCGTTCAAGCGCGGGCACGGAGACCCTCCTTGTCATAGAACGGCAAGGCGACGCGCCGCGCCCGGCGACCATCGATGACGACTTCCTCTGGCAGGCTGCCATCGAAAAGGCGCAACCAGCCGAGCATCACACTTTTGCCCAGCAGCGGCGAGGCGAAGCTCGATGTAACATAGCCCGCATACTCTGCTCCATAGTATATCAACGAACCTTCGAAGGGCGCCGGGTTTTCCATCTCGAATCCAACGAGCCTTTTGTCCAAAGGCAGCTTGTTTGTGCGCAACACCGCCTGACGCCCCACGAACTCCTCTTTCTCCAGCTTGACTGCCCACTCCATGTCCACCCGCCGCGGGGTGGAATCGAAATCGGTGTCCTGGCCGACGATGATGTGTCCTTTTTCCAGACGCAGTTGCAGCAGCGTCTGGATGCCGTGAGGTCGCACTCCAAGATCGCGCCCCAAGTCCAACAGCCGTCGCCAAAGATTGACTGCGTGCTCCGCCGGGTGGTGCAGCTCGAAAGAGAGTTCGCCGGTAAAGCTCAAGCGATAGACGCGGCATGGCGTATCGGCCACTGTGGCCATCGCGTGCTGCATATATTCCGGCGGGTTGCTCAAACCGGCGCGAGCCAGCAGTTCTTTCGCCAGCGGCCCGGTGACGTTGATCGCGGATAGGGACATGGTCTGGTTGAGGATGCGCACGTCCAAGCCCCAACTGTCGGCCCAATCGCGCAGCCACATCTCGGCGAAACTGGCGCCGCCGCTGGTGAAGGTGAGGAGATACCGCCCTGGCCCGTCGCAACACACCAGCCCGTCGTCCATTAGATAGCCGCGTTCGTCCAGGAGCAGCACATAGCGGCTGCGCCCTGGCGCAATCGTTGCCACACGGGTGGGATAGAGCCTCTCCAGGAACTCCAGCGCCTCAGGGCCGGAGACAACCATCTTGCCCAATGTGCTCACATCGCCGATGGAGACTGCTTCGCGCACGGCCCAATACTCGGCCAGGGGATCGCCATAGTGCCACGGCCTCCACCAGCCGCCGATGCGATCCATCTGCGCGCCCAGGCGACGATGCTCCTCATCCAGCGCGGTGCGCGGCGTCGCCCGATGGTATGCGCCTGCCGCAGCCTCGCCCAGGGTGAGCTGCCGCGTGACCGGGCGTGCGGTGAAGGGTGGTTGCAGCGCGCCGCCTCGGTCAGCCAAAAAGCTGCGAATGTGGGGAATGCAAACCGCGCCCTGGCATGCGCCTGTGCCAGCCAGCGTGGCGCGTTTGACCAACTCCAACTCGTGAAAGCCCCGATGCCACACCGACTCCAGATCATCCACGCTGACGCCCGAACAGGGGCAGACGACGCCGGCCAGGGGACAAGGCGGGATGTCTGCGGGTCGACCAGCCTCACCCACAGCCCGCACGGGCAGGCCCGCGCCCATGCGCAGCAGTGCATCGCGCGGGGTCAAGCCCAGTCCCACCGCCACGGTGTCGCAGGGATGGCGCACCTCCTCGCCGTTCTCACCAGCCACGACTACCGCGGCGACCCGTCCCTCGCCTTCGAAGCGCACGATCTGGCCGCTCACCGCTTCAGCCTCGACGCCGGCCGGCGGATTGCCCACAGCGACGACGCGTCCCAGCTCGACGCCCGCTGCATGCAGGGTCTCTGCTGCCCGGGCAGTGACAATGCCGGCCAACTCGTTGCCGGGCGCCACGGGCTGGATTTCAACTGCGCCCGTTGCGACAACGATCTCGTCGTGAACGTGGACATGGAGCATTCCAGCAGGTGTGCGGGCAACCACCAGTGGCCCGGCATAGACGCCGATCACCTCCTGTCCGTCGCGCGCATCCAATGCAACGACACGCTTGCCTGCTTCCTGCGCCTGGGTTACAGCGGTTCGTCCGGCTTCTCCTTGACCGATGACCGCGACGTCGCAGTGAATGTTGCGGGCGGTTACGGTTGGCGTCAGGGGGTTCCCTGTCGGCAGAGAAGGATAGCCATCGGTCGGGAAACTCTCGATGACCATGCCGGGCCGGGCGGGCGTCTGGCAGGTGCGCACATAGGCCACGCCATCCACCGTCGCCAGGCAGTGGGGGCAGTCGCCAGCCATACAGAGACAGCCGCCGCCCCTGGGATGCAGGCCGGCGCGCAGCATGGCGATGAGGACGCTGTCGCCAGCAAGGAATGCGATGGGGCGACCATCAACCACAAGTCGTGACACTCAGACGCCTCCCTCTGTCGCCTGGCTCGACGCAGCTGCAGCAGCCGCGATTTGTGCCTCCATGCGCTCGATGAAGGCCTGCCAGACTGGGTAATGGCTGTCAGCCCAAATCTGTGTGCGAAACGCATGGGCCTGCGCCTCCGACCAGCCTAAATGTTTCTGGGCATAGAGCGAGTAGAAAGCGGTGACGCGGAAGTTCGCCGCACAGTGGAGCAGCGCCTTGCCTGGCGGCAGTTGCGCCATTACTTCCTCGAACGCGGCGAAATCGCTCTCTTGCGGGCTTTCCCATTCCACCGGGATGTGGTGATAGGCCAGACCGAGACTCTGGACGATTCCTGCTTCATCTTCCAGAGCGTTTGACGAGTGACCTGTCGCCAGGTTGACGACTGTCGTGAACCCTTCTGACGCCAGCGCTTCGAACTGCGCCCGAGTCGGCTGCCCGCTCGTGATGAGCCTTTCGCTTACTTCGATGTAGTTGTAGAGTTCATTGGAGGCCATAATCTACCGATTCTGCATCTCTTCCATCTTTTTGCGCAGGCTCAATGGTCGCATATCGGTCCATACTTCTTCAATATACGCCAGACACTCTTGCTTGAGGCCGGTCTTGCCCACCGCCTTCCAGCCCAACGGGATCTCCCGGTCAACCGGCCAAATCGAATACTGTTCTTCATGATTCATAACAACCGTGTAAATCGTTGTATCTTCCTGATCTTCACGTTCCATATGGCTTCCTCCAGGCGCATGAATCTCATTGAGGTTGCAGACATTCTGGTATGACCGACAGTATAGCTGCTGACGTGCGTGCTGGCAAGCAGACCTTGCTCATAGGTCTACTCCATGTTGGGAGCAAATTTTGCGTCTGAACTTCAAGATTAATTACCAATCGCTTACGCTCCTGGCTCGGATTGAGATCCATAATCGACTGACGTCAATCTCGATTGAGGGGCAATTGCCAGTCGCTTACGCTCCTGGCTCGGACCGCTACCCATACCTCTCCAATGGGGTTCTCACTTTCCCAAACCCTTGCGCCAATGCTACAATCACCTTGATTGTTGACTCGCCCTGACCCGTGACAGTGTCTCGTCAATCGTAAACCGTAAATCATACATGTCTTCCACGATTCCCTACCCTTACACGCCGCGACAGAACCAATTGATCGAGCGCAGCCAGCCGTTGGCCGCGGCCTTCGCTGCACGGGCAGCCGACCATGACCGCAACGGAACATTCCCCTATGAAAACTTCGCCGACCTGAAGACAGCCGGCTTTCCGGCGCTCGTGGTGCCGGCAGGATTGGGCGGATGGGACGCATCGCTCCTCGAAGCGATCATGACCATGGAAACGCTGGCAGTGGGCGACGGCAGCACTGCATTGAGTTTCACCATGCACGTTCATACTCTGGGCGCAGCGGCAGAGATGCGTTCGTGGCCCCAGCCGTTATTCGAGGACGTCTGCACCGCTGCCGTGGAACGGGGCGCGCTAATCAATGCAGTCGCCAGTGAACCAGAATTGGGCAGTCCCAGTCGCGGCGGCAAGCCCAAAACGACGGCTACGCCTGTGCCCGGGACGAGTGGTCGGCCGGTCGCCTGGCTACTGAACGGCCACAAGACCTATGCTAGTATGAGTCCCGCGCTGGACTACATGATCATCCCGGCCCTGTTGCTGGATGGCAGCGAGCGCATTGCCCGCTTCCTTGTTCCCGTGCAACCACCCGACGGCGGCGAGGTGCGCATCGTGGAGACGTGGGACAGCCTGGGGATGCGCAGCACCGGTTCCCATGATGTCCTGCTGCATAACGTCTGTCTACCCGATGCACACATTATCGAGCGGGACGACGGCGCCAAAACCGGCAAGGGTGGGGCGGGCGCAGCCTGGTTCATGCTCACAGTCAGCGCCGTCTATCTGGGTGTGGGGCAAGCGGCGCTGAATGCGGCGGTGGGCTATGCTCGCAGCCGTGTTCCCACGGCCTTGGGCAAACCCATCGCCGAGGTGGAGGCGATCCAGCGTCATCTCGGCCAGGCCAACCTGCTCCTCCATCAGGGCCGACTCATCCTCTATGGTGCGGCAGAGCTGTGGGATCGTCATCCCCAACGTCAAGACGATTTACATCCCACCGTGGCTCTGGCCAAGGTGACCGTCACCAACAACGCCATCACTGCGCTGGATCATTGTATGCGGGCGGTGGGCGGCGCAGCCATGACCCGTACGCTGCCCTTGGAGCGTTATTATCGCGATGTGCGCGCCGGCCTGAATCACCCCATCAACGACGACGCAGCCTACGTCATGCTGGGTAAGCTGGCGCTTGCCGCGTTCGACCAACCGTAAGTGCGATTCGCCATCGCACACCCGTGAGAGCGAGGCCGTTTATGGAGACTTTTCTGCTGGGATTGCTCTTCGGCGTCGCCATCGGCGTGTGGATCAGCGTCGCCATCATCGAGTGGCGCCTGCCGGAGAAGAAGCCCACCTCGATGACGCAACTTGCTCCTGCTCCGCCAGCCAGACAATCGGAGGGGGCTGCGCCTGTATCCGCCCCGGTCAGCAAGCCGCCTTCCAGCTCACCCGCTACGCCTGGCCCATCCACCGCGCCCCCGTCCAGCTCGCAGACCGGCCCAACTGTATGGACGCCAGCAATGCCGGCTTCCTCCGCCAGCGCGCCGCCTCCAGAGGCTCGCCCATCCACTGCGACCCTTTCGCCCGAAGCGCAGCGACTCTACAGCCAGCTTTTGAACATGGCCCAGGGAGACCGGGCCAAAGCCGACCGACTCATCGAGTATGAGCGATCCAAATCGCCCGCGGCCAGCACAGAGACGCTTATCGGCAACGCCATTGACCGCTGGTTGCACGACAATCGATAGGGATCTCAGGCCTTACGCAGTCTTTTCTGGGAGCGCGGGCGTCTCGCCTCTCTGCCGCCAGAGAGGACAGTTCATGATTTGCGTAAGTCCTGTTTGTGTTGTCTATTATTATTTCTATTATTTCGGGATACGGACACGAATTGTCGTGTCCATGCAGTTGGCGATCTCCAGGTGATTGAGCAGATGCAAGCGTGCTATCAGGGTTGTTTTGTGATCGCCAGGTTCGCCAGCCACGCGCAACCCAGGATGGGGCCGTCGTCGTGGAGCGCGGTCTCGACGATGCGCACTCGTTCTCCCACCGAGCCGAAGCAGTGAGCCGGCGCAGTCGTACGCGCTGGTTGCAGGAAGAGGTCGCCTGCTTTCGCCACACTCCCACCAATCACAAACAGGTCTATATCCACCGTCATGGCCATGGTGGCAACGGCCACGCCCAATGCCTCGCCGGCCTCGGCCAGGACGCGCCGGGCCAGCGGATCGCCGGCGGCCGCTGCCTGGGCTACCTGTTCACCCGTCACGGACTCCGGCGCAAGGCTGGCGGCGCGAGCGTAGCGCCGCACAATCCATGGGCCGCTGACAAAGGTTTCTACGCAGCCACGGTTGCCGCACGAGCAAAGCTCGCCGTTGCGGTCAAGGGTCGTGTGTCCAATCTCGCCGGCGGAGTTGTGGCGCCCTCGAAAAAGTTGACCATCCATGATGAAGGCCGCGCCGACGCCGGTGCCCACGACGACAAAGGCCATGTCTTCTTCGCCGCGCCCAGCGCCAAAGTAATAATCGCCCAACGCGGCGGCTTTGGCGTCGTGCTCCACCACGATGGGTAATCTGAGTCTTGCGCTGAGCAATTCGGCCAAGGGCATGTGGTGCAGCCCGTGCAAGTTGGGCGGATCCATGAGAACGCCTCTCACGCGATCTACTGGGCCGGGCGAGCAGACGCCGAGCGCAGCCACCTGCGCGCCGGCCGGCGTCATCTGGCGCAGCGCGTCCACCTCGGCAGCCATGCGTTCGATGAGGCTGGCGGGCCCCTCTTGGGGTAGCGTGGCGATGCGCCGCCGGCCAGCAATCTGCCCATGCGGATCCACCAGCCCGAATTCCACTTTTGTCCCACCCAAATCGACGCCAATCACCCAGTTTTCCATGATGAACTCACTGTTCATTTTTTCCAATCAACGCGGCGCCCTTTGCCGCCAACAACATGTCCTCTTCTTCGGGCAGGCCGCTGACGCCGACCGCGCCCACGACCTGACCGTGATAGACGATGGGCACGCCGCCGCCCCAGGCGGTGTAGCGCAGGTCGCCGAAGTTGCTCATGGGCCACTGTTTGCTGCGCGATGAATCGCCAACTTCACGCGATGGCTTCTGTTCGCGCGCTGCGGTGAAGGCCTTGTTGATGGCGATGGTCAACGAGGGCAATTTGCAACCGTCGGTGCGCAGAAAGGCGATCAGCTCGCCGTGGGCGTCGGCCACGGCAATCGCCGCGCCCTTGCCTTGCGCCTCTAGCTCGCTGCGGATCAGCTCGATGACGCGCATGGCGTCGGTGTGGGATAGGGTGTGAATTTGGTGCATAAAAGTAGCCTCTCCGATATATCTATGGGCGAAGTCTGGAGATCAGTTCGGGCAGGTCTGCATAGTCATAGGGCGGGCGCCGTCGCAAAGCCAATACCCATTCACTATTCGTTATCAACGTCAATGATGGACCCACTCCCTATCCCCCAACCCGCACCCGACAACCACATGGTTCGAACGCATCCGCAACGACGCTTGCCAACTCACCCAACTCGGCGTCGCTCAGCCGGGCGTGTTCCGCCCACAGATATTCACGCCCAAGCGCCCGATACTTGGCCTTGCCCAGGGTGTGATAGGGCAGCAGGTCGACCTCGCTCACCGCGTCGCCCAGGGTTGCGATGAATCCAGCGATGGCAGCCAGGCTGGTGGGGTCGGCGTTAAAACCAGGGATCAACGGCACGCGCACGACCAGCGGCGCGTGGGCAGCGGCCAATCGCCGCAGGTTGTCCAGGATCAGCTCATTGCCAAATCCGGTAAACTGACGATGGGTGGCGCTGTCTACGTGCTTCAGGTCGTAGAGGATCAGGTC
Organism: uncultured Caldilineaceae bacterium; assembly: GCA_964560495.1. GTDB lineage: Bacteria > Chloroflexota > Anaerolineae > Caldilineales > Caldilineaceae > UBA5069. Next base: position 7,852 of record CAZLMM010000002.1, on the reverse strand, counting down.
GAGGAAGGGAAGCAACCGCTCGAACACGGTCCAGCGCGTTTGTCCGCAGGTTTCCAGGGCGGTGGAAATGCCAGCCTTCTTCGCCAACCGCAGCAGCGCCTCGGCGAAGTCAGGCTGCATGGTGGCCTCGCCGCCGGTGAGCGTCATGCCGCCGCCCGCGCCGTAGAAGGGCGCGTCGCGTAGCACCTCGGTCATCACCGCGCCGGCCGTGCGCCGCTCGCCGATCCAGTGAAGTGCGCCGGTAGGACAGGTGACTGCCCGCTCGCCTAGCGCCGTTGCTCTGCCGCCCGACGCGTGCGCGGCAAGCCAACATTCTGCACACGGCTCGGCGAACTGCCCACAGTCAATGCAGTTGTGCTCGCTAAAGGCCAGCTCCGGTTGCATGGCCTGTGATTCCGGGTTGGCGCACCACTGGCAGCGCAGGGGGCAGCCCTTCAGAAAGATATTGGTGCGCAACCCAGGCCCGTCGTGCAGCGAGTAGCGTTGAATGTCGAAGATGACGCCATGGACGCTCTCCAAACGGGTGTGCTCAGTCGAAGTGAGCAGCGGAAAAACCGATTGATCGCTATTGACGATCATTTCTTGTGTTTGAAGCACATGCACTCCGAGGTAAATCAGATGAACACTGTGGAACTGGAATTACCCGATCATTGGCAGCAGTCATTGACAAAACCAGAAATGATCAACTAAAATAGCCATGTAGATAGCCATTAGGAGGCCACCATGATTAAACGGTACTCGATAGCAGAAGCCCGCAATCATTTTGCGGCCATCGTTCACAATCTCAAAACAAGCCCTCTCGTCCATGTGACCAGGCGTGGCAAACCGGTGGCGGTTCTTCTCGCAATTGAGGAATACGAGCAACTGGCGGCTGACAGGATAGGCTTCTGGGAATCGTATGAATTATTCCAAGCATCAGCCAACCTGGCGCAACTGGGCATCGAGCCTGCCATATTCACAGAACTACGCGATCCCTCTCCTGGTCGGGAGGTGATCTGGTGACTCCGCACTATCTCCTGGATACCAATATCCTGGCGGAACCTTTGCGCCCTAAACCAAACGACCAGATCATCGATCATCTCAGGCGCTTCCAGAACGAGATCGCCATCGCCTCGGTCGTTTGGCATGAGATGTGGTTTGGGTGCAATCGCTTGCCGCGATCGGCCAAGCGCGATGCCATCGAGGATTATCTGACCCGAGTAGTAGCCCCTAATTTTCCGATCTTATCCTACGATCAACAAGCTGCTACCTGGCACGCGGCTGAGCGTGCTCGCCTCACTGCCATCGGCCAACCACCGGCTTTTAGCGACGGGATGATCGCCGCAATTGCCAAAACCAACGATCTCATCTTGGTGACGTTCAATCTTGACGACTTTCGAGGGTTTCAATATCTGCTGGTCACAAACTGGCAAGAGTAGCGTGCCTTTTGCGCAACCATGGGGATGTCTTCACCCTTCACTTGCACCTAATTGCTCCGCCACCCGCAGCGCCTGCGCCGCAATGGTCAGCGCCGGGTTCATGGCCGCAGACGACGGGAAAAACGACGAATCCACCACGTAGAGATTGTCCACATCATGCGCGCGACAAAACGGGTCGAGCACCGATGTCGCCGGGTCGTCGCCAAAGCGCAACGTGCCGCATTGGTGCGAGTTGGTCTCGATGCCCATGGGCTGCACGAAGACAAAGAGATAGCCGGCGGAACGCATCATACGCCGGGCCGCGTCTACCAGTTTGTGGTGGGCCACCAGGTTGTTCGGTTTCCAATGGACGACCACCATGCCGTCGCTGCGCAGCTCGATGCGGTTGTTTCGGTCGGGCAGGTCTTCCGACATCACCCACCAATCTACACTGCGGTCGGCCATCGTCTGCAAGATCGGCTTGGGCACGAGCGGCTGCGCCGCGGTCAACATGCCGGCCTGCAACTTGCCCAGCAGTTGGATGTTGCCCATCGGATATGGGAAATCCGGCCCCTTGAAATAGAAATCATTGACGGCCATGGTCTTCTGGAAAACCGTCCGGTTGCGTCGCAGCGGATCGACCGCCATCAGCGCGGTGTTGTTGTGCACCATGTAGTTGCGTCCCACCAGCCCCGACGAATTCGCCAGCCCGTTGGGATGTCTGTCGTTGGCCGAACGCATCAGCAGCAGGGCCGAGTTGACTGCGCCGCAAGAGACGACGAAGCGGTCGGCGTTGACCGTTATGTTCTGACCGTTTCTGTCCAGTTCGACGCCGATGACGCGCTTTCCTGTGCTGTCGGTAAGCAGCCGCCGCGCCAGCGTGTTCGTCCACAAGGTGATATTCAGACTCTCGACCGCCGGCCGCACGCAGTTGACATCGCTCTCGCTCTTGGCGAGCACCTGGCACGGGAAACCGTCGCACGTCTTGCAGCGAATGCAGCGCCCACCGTCGCGCAGGTCAATGCCCATGGGGTAGTGGAAGGGATGCAGCCCCTGCCTGCGCAGCCGCTCACTCAGATCGTCTATGTAGGGTTCGTGGGGTACGGCCGGAAAGGGGAACGGCCCGGAGCGCGGCGGCCCGGTCGGGTCTTCGCCCGGCGCACCGTGGACGGCGTAGATCTCCTCGGCGCGGGCGTAATACGGCTCCAGATCGTCATAGTTGATAGGCCAGGCCGGCGACGTCCCACCTTCGTGCTCGACTGCGCCAAAATCCTGCACACGAAAGCGCGGCAACGCTGCGCCGTAGACCTTGGTGTTGCCGCCTACGAAATAATGTACGCCGGGGTGAAAGGGCTTGCCATCGACGCCGTACCAGGTTTCATCCGGCTTGTAACGACGGCGGTCGAAAACCTCAGCCGGCTGCCAGTTTTGCGGCTCCTGCGGCAAGAAGTCTCCGCGCTCGACCAACAGAATGCGCAGGCCGCTCTCTCGCAGCGCATAGGTCAGCGTCCCGCCCCCCGCCCCCGTGCCGATGATCACCAGATCGAATTGCTTGGACATGATTCTCCTTCATTTGCTCCAGTAATCCAGCACCAGCACCTGGGCAATGTGTGGTCGCACCAGATCGACGAAGCGTTGGTGCGCCGGGTGGGGCAGGTAGATGTCGCGTCCCGCTTCGTTGCGGAATGTGACCAGGAAGCAGTGTGTGTAGCCGCGGGCGGCGTTCTCCACGCTGACATCTGTGCCCCACTCAAAGTCGATGATCTCCGGTATCTGTGCGGGCAGGCCAGCGAAGGCTTCCTCGATGGCGCGCAGTTGGTCGGGCGTCGTCTCCGGCGTGAAGCCGAAGAGAACCACGTGACGCAAGGCTGGTTCAGTTGGCATCGCCAAACTCCGTTCGCTGAATGATTTCATCTTGCAGTTCTCTGTCAAGTTCCGTGAAGTAGGCGCTGTAGCCGGCCACACGCACCACCAGCGAGCGATATTCCTCCGGGTTCGCCTGGGCGGCGCGCAACGTGGTTGCGTCCACCACGTTGAACTGCACGTGCGGAATGTACAGACGGCAGAAGCCCCGCAGCAGCAGCACGAACTTGTCCAGCGCCCGCTCGCCGGCGAAGAACGATGGCAAGAATTTCATGTTCAGCAGCGTGCCGTTAGAGGCCAGCCGCAGATCAAGCTTGCCCACCGATTGCAGCACAGCAGTAGCTCCGCGCAGATCGCGTCCGGCGCTGGGCGAGAGGCCGCCATCGGCCAGGGGTGTGTTGGCGCGGCGGCCATCTGGCGTGGCGCCCACATGCGCGCCCATGGGCACATGCGCCGAGACGGTGTAGAAGCCAGGCTGATAGACGCCGCCGCGGATGGTGGCGTGTTGTGAAACCAACTCGCAGTAGCGGTCGCCCCAACGACTGGCGAAACGGTCGACTCGCTCATCGTCGTTGCCGTATTTGGGCGCACGGTGAATCAGCCGCTGGCGCAGCACTTCATGATCAGCGAAGTCGCCAGCCAGTGCGTCGAGCAGATCTTGGCTGCCGATCCACCTCTCATCGAAGACAGCTTGCTTCACAGCGATCAGGCTGTCAGCCACGTTGGCGATCTGCACCCCCTGCACGCCGGAAAAGTTGTAGTGTGCGCCGCCGGCGGTCACATCCAGCCCACGCGCCACGCAATCCTGAATCGCCAACGAGAGCATGGGCGACGGCAGCAGCTCGGCGTGGATGCTGTCCACGATGTTGCAGCCTTTGACCATGAGCGGGACGAAATGGGCAAGCTGGCGGTCATAGGCCGCTTCCAACTCATCGAAGCTGGTCATCTCGGCCAGCGTCGGCGTGGGCAGGCCAATCTGTTCTCCCGTTTGTGGGTCTTTGCCGCCAAAGAGAGTCAGTTCCAGGATGCGGGTCAGGTTGAACATGGAGGCGTCGCTCCAGCCCAGCGCCTTGCCGGGTGTGGAAAGCTCCACACAGCCAACGACGGCGTAGTTGAGCGCGTCTTCCGGCGTTACGCCCCGGTTGATCTGGCCGGGGATGATCACCTCGTCGTTGAAAACCTGGGGCATGCCGCTGCCCTTGCCGATGACGAACGACGCCACACGCAGGAATTCCTCTGGGCTGCGTTCATGGATGCGAATGGAGAGGTTCGGCTGCGTCATGCCGAGATCGGCCTGGGCGCGCAGACACATGTAGCTGAGCAGGTTGGTTGCGTCGCTGCCATCGGCGGTCTGTCCTCCCAAAACGATGTTGAAGCCGATGGGGAATCCGGCGAAATAGCGTGCGCTGTGGCTGGAACGCAGCAAGACGATCTCGCTGAACTTGAGCCAGAAATGTTCCAAAAGCTCCTGCGCCTCGTCCAGATTTATGCGGTCGGCAACCATGTCCGCTTCCAGAAAGGGCAGCATGTATTGGTCGAAACGCCCCGGCGAGAAGCTGCTGGCGTTGGATTCCATCTGCAAGAGAACGAAGAGAAACCAGGTAGCCTGGAGCGCCTCGTGGAAGGTAGTCGCCGGCTGATGCGCCAGCCGGCGACAGACCGCGCTGATCTGACGCAATTCGGTCTCGCGGGCTTCGTCCACCGCCGCCTCGGCCTGGTGGGCAGCCAGATCAGCGTAGCGCAGCATCAATTCTTCGGCGGCTTGCAAGGCGATCAACGCGGCGTCATAGAAGACTGGATTGGCGTCAGGTCGCTCCGGTCGCTGACGTTCTCGGCTCTGATTGAGTTGACTACGCAGGCCATCGACGCCCAGGCGCAGCCACGCCTCGACGTCGGGCAGGATATGCCCCTGGGCGTGGTCAGTCTGATTGAGGGAGAACACTTTGCCCGCCACGGCAACCCGCACGTCATCGGGCACGCGTTGGGCAACCGTGTCTTCCAGCGTCTTCCCGCGCCAATAGGGAAATATCTCCTCGCGCAGCTCGTGGACGATTTCGGGCGTGGTCTGGAAGCGGTCTTGCGGGCGAGTGGGCAGGATGTCCAGCTCCCGATCCACCCAATCGACTGCGCCTTCGGGAGCGATGACGCCCATGCGCGACAGCAGCGAACGATTGCCCACGATGATCTCGTCCGGGTGGATCGTGATGCTCATCCGCCGCGCCAGGTGGAGCAACATCCTGGCGCGGCGCAGCGCCATGGGTTGGCCTTCCGTCGCCCGGTAGGCTTCCGTGGTGTAGCGCGCCCGCTCCACGTCGAGCAAACGCGGTTCGTTGAGCAGCCGCTGCTTGATTGCAGCGACACGCGCCGTCGGCCGGGTAGTGTTCCAGATGGCGAGTGGAAAGCCGATTTCAAGATCTGATTCCAGAAGTTTATCCAACATTGAATGTGGCCCTACCAATCGCAACTTTGAGGTATTACAGGCATTGTGCCATAATGTGCGTCATCGCATCTGGCTTTCCCTGTAAGTGTGTCAAACGCAGATTGAGTCAATCTGATGAGCCCCCGAATTTATAAGCAAGGTGAGCTTGTCTTCTGGTTTCACAGTTTCGATGCGCAAAGCGAAAACCGGGCAAGCATACATGTTGGCAAAGGCTCTCAGAACGATGCGCTAGATGCCAAGATTTGGCTGGAGCCTCACATCGAACTGGCTCGACCTGGGCGGTCACTCAATCGTCGTGAGCTGGCAGAGGCGCTACGTATCGTTGATGTCAACGTAAGACGATTCCTGGAGGCATGGCATGCTCACAAAAATAGAACACGTCGATGAAGCTGTTTGGTATGACATACCATATCCCGCAAGCGATTACACGTTTCCCCGTGAGGCGCGTATCGACGCGGTGCGCTTCGACGACCTCTCCATACACCTCGAATTGACCGACGGCCGTGTTCTCTCTATCCCCCTGTGGTGGATTCCTTCGCTGTATCACGCCGCGCCGGTTGAGCGAGGTCGCTACACCATTCAGCCTGACCGCAAGACAATTGTTTGGGACCCTGACCACTGCGCCATCAACGACGAACTCTGCATCGATGACTATCTCTGCCCGCAACGCAGAACCGCGACGTCATAGGACGGATGTCGCGGTCACGAAACGCAGTTCATTCTCGAATCACTGCCCGCCGTCCCTCATCACACTGACAATATCTCATCCATGTTCACCCAGCGTTGTTCGGCTGATGACTTTTCCGCAGCAGCCATGACGGTCTGGATATGCAACCCATCAGCCAGGGTCGGCCGGGTGGGGCGATCTTCCGCCACGGCGCGCAGGAACTGATACTGGCATTCGGCGTGGGTGCGCAGAAAATCGGGCGACATGGACCAATCGGGCGCTTTCTGGCCGGCGTAGCGATTGACCGTCTCCACCCGACGGAAGCCGCGCATGCCGCCCGTGGGTTTATCGGCGTCGCGCACGTCGTAGACCTCCAGCCAGGCCGGATCCAGGCCGTTGAAACGGATCGCTCCTTTCTCGCCGAAAATCTCGAAGCCGATGTCGTTGGTCAGTCCCGTCCCCATGCGCGAGGCTTCCACCACGCCCAAGACGCCGCTTTTGGCGCGCAGGGTGAGCAACGCGATATCGTCCACATCCACCGCGGCCATCTCGCCCGAAGCAGCCGCGGTTGGCCGCGTCGGGATGAGCGTGTCCAGTGTGGCCTGCACCGCGGCGAACTCGCCCACCAGCGAGTAGAGCAAGTCCAAAATATGAGAGCCGATGTCGAAGAGCGCGCCGCCGCCGGCAATGGCCTTGCGCTGCCGCCAGGAGATGGGCTTGGCGGGGTCGATGTAGCTGGAGCGGTAGTAGCGCCCGCGGAAAGAGAAGATCCTGCCCAGAAAATCATCGGCGACAAGCTGTTGCGCCCGTATGATGGCCGGGAAGAAACGAAAGTTGAAGGTCATCTGCGTCTTGACGCCGGCCGCCTTCGCCGCGGCGACCATGCGTTGCCCCGCGGCCACGTTCATGGCCAGCGGCTTTTCGCAGTAGATGTGCTTGCCCGCCGCGGCCGCAGCCAGCACCACTTCTTCGTGGGCATTGTTGGGAACGGTCACATCCACCACGTCGATGTCGGGCCGCGCCAGCAGCTCACGATAGTCGGCTGTCCAAAAGTCGCAGCCGATCTCCGCGGCGGCAGCCTGGGCGGTCTCCGGGCGCGTGGTTGCCACGCCAACCAGCCGCACGCTGTTGGCCGGCAACCCATAGTGAAAGGGGATGGCGCGATAGGCCAGGGCATGCACGCGGCCAATGCCGCCATAGCCGATAAGACCAATGTTGAGTGGCTTCATGTCGTTGCTCCGGGTGTGTGGTGAATTCTTGAGGTGGTGAGGTATGAGGTCATGGGATTTGGTATTTCGGAGCGTCATTGCCGCTCTCCCAAAACCTCAAAACCCCAACACCCTCAAACCTCACGCCTTTCTCAGTACACGAGGGCGCAAGTAACCCAATGGTTGTCATGCTGAGTTTCCAATGCCCCGCGTGGCATAACGTGGGCAAGAAACACCGCTCTTGTCATGCTGAACGTAGTGAAGCATCTACGCCAGT
>CAZLMM010000001.1:18763-222577 GCA_964560495.1 uncultured Caldilineaceae bacterium | reverse complement strand
CGCCCACGGACACAGCCACGCCGACTGACACGCCGTCCATCACGCCGACGCCGACAGATACGCCTGAGCCGACGTTCACGGCGACGCTAATGAATACTCCCACGCCATCGGGTACGCCCACGTCAACCGTGACGCCGACCAATACGAGTGCCCCACCCACGAGCACAAGCACGGGTACGCCCACGGCGACGCCAACGAACACCCCCACGCCATCGCGTACGAATACATCGACGCCAACCAATACGAGTGCTCCACCCACGAGCACAAGCACGGGTACGAGGACACCGACCAGTACATCGACAGCGACGATAACACGCACGCCGACAGCAACGCTCACGCCGTCACGAACAAGTACGCCGACGCCGACGCCAACGACCACAAAGACGCCCGCTCCCGCCATCGCCAGTGTGGGAGACCGCACATGGTTCGATAGAATCCCAGATGGGATTTTCAATTCGAGCGATCTGGACTGCCCACCACCTGATCTTCCTTGTCCCGATCCGGTCGGGGTCGTTGTCAGGCTCTATCGCAACGGGCTGCAACTGCAGAGCACGACCACGAATGGCTTTGGTCAATACTCTTTTGGAAATCTGCTTTCCGGCCCCGGTTATCGCCTGCAATTCGAGTTGACTGGTTTTATGCCGACGCTGAAAGACCAGGGTTTCAATGACTTTTTGGACAGCGATGCAGATCCTGTCTCTGGCTTCACAGACGAGTTCGTTCTGATTGCCGGCGTCAACAATACATGGGATGTTGGCTTTGTCCCTGCGCCTACTGCTACGCCCACCGACACACCTTCGGCGACGCCCAGCGGCACAGCAACGACTACGCCAACCGCGACCCGCACGCCCAGTCCAACGCCAACCTGGACGATGACCAATACGCCTACTGCAACCAGTACAAACACTCCTACGCCAACGCCCATAGCGACGGCAACGGCAACGCCCAGCAGCACGGTCACGCCGACGCCCACCCATTCGCCGACGCCCAGCCCAACGCCATTTCCCACGCCGGTTGGCGCTTTGAGTGTGAAAGCTGTCTTTCCCACGCACGCCAGGAACGATGAGCCACTTTCACTGCTGATCACAGGAGAGAATTTCTGGTCCGACGCTCAGGTATGGCTTGGCGCGCAGGAATTGGCAACCAGCCCGGTTGACTCCTCATCGCTGCTTGCATCTGTGCCGGCCGGTGTTGCGCCGGGCGTCTATGGTCTGACCGTTGCTTCGGGCGGTCAGTCTATCACGTTGCCGGCAGCCTTTACGGCTCGTTCCAACGGCAACGATCTGTTCAGTGCAAGCAGCGGCCTGTGGACCGAGCCAATCACACCTCGTTCTGGCGCTGCCAATGTGCTCGGTCTGACGGTACATCGCAACGCCGCCGCCGATAGTTCATCGCTTGTCGGCGTGCGGGTCGATTTCTACTTGGGCAATCCAGCGACCGGGGCGCCGTTGATTGGCTCGACAAGCGCCGACGTTCTGCCCCCTCAAGGTTGGAGCGACACTGCGCCGGTCAACTGGACGCCAGATGTTGGCCTGCATACAGTCTATGCGCTCATCGACCCGGCCAATGTGGTTGCGGAAATCAACGACAACAACAATGTGGTCTCAAGAACGATCACGGTGTTGGGAGACGAAGAAGATTTGTCGCCGCCAGTCGTCGCTGTCGTGGAAGTGGCAGGCGGCGCGCTGACGACGACTGACCGCAACGTGACGGTCAATGTCATCGCAAACGATCCACCGCCTGGCAACGGCGTCAGCCATGTTCGCATCAGCGAATTTGTTTGTGCGCCGGGGACAGATGATTGGGAGCAAGTCGCCGCAAGCGCCTGGATTGACTTTCCTTCGACGCCAGCGACATACTCCTGGCAGCTCAGCCCAGGCCCCGGCGCCAAAATGTTGCGGGTGTTTGCAGCCGATGCGGCAGGCAATATCTCGGCATTTGAGGATACGCTGATCAACTATCTGGCGCCAGCGGCCAGCCTTGTCGCAGGCGAGACTCATTGCTATCGCTTCCCTGGTCTCCCAGGGCTGGCTGCTGCTGCAGAGTTCAGGCTGCGCATCACCCCCTTGAGCGGCGACCCAGACCTCTACATCTGGCCGCCGGATTTCGCAACGAATGGTGGGCAATACAGCATCAAGGCGGATGGTCAAGACGAGCTGACCTTGATTCCAATGCTGCCAGGGGAATATGGGGTGGAGGTCTTTGGTTACACTGACGCAAGCTATACACTGGAGGCAAACCCAGTTGGGCAACTTGAGAGTGCAACCCAGATGGATGCTCGCGCCGCAGTCGCAAATGCGGAGCAAAAGAAGCCGAAATCTGAACCATCATTCCCGCCTGACGCCTTGCCCGTCACGAGGGAGGCTGTGCCGTTGCCGCCAGGCAGCGCCATGGATTATCGGATGCACCTGCCGATCGTGATGCGGTGAGCCTGGCGTACTGGTCAAAGAACGACGCATTCAGAGGGCAGTTGGTCACCCTACCGAATGCACAGAGATGCAAAGAAAAAGGCTCGCCGCAATGTCGTCTGCGGCGAGCCTTGATGTATTGGGTGTGTGCAAATCAGTTACAGGCGGTCATTCCGTGAGGGCTTGAACGGCGGCGATAGAGTTTCGCTGTTACAGACAGGTGACTTCGCCGCCGTTCAAGCCCATTCAGCGAAATGTCTGGCGTCGCTACTGCTCCAGCCAGACGCTCCATGTGGTCTCATTGGCATCGATCCAGGCGCGGGCTGCGTCATCGACGGATTTACCATCCAGCTCCACGGCCGCGATCATGCTAATCTGATCTGCGGTGGAGTAGTTCATTTTTTGCAGGAGCGAGTAGGCGTCGGGCGCGGCATCCTTGAGACCTGCCCAGAAAACCTTGAAGAGGTTGTCCGCCGGATAATCGCATGCAACGCCGCCTTCCGCCGCCTTGGCGTAACATTCATCGCTATAGTCGGGGAGTTTCACTTCGGTCAGGTCATATTTGGCGTGTACAGAATGGGGCGTCCAAAAATAGAAGATGATAGGCTCTTGGCGGCTGTTGGCGGAATCGAGCGCGGCTAGAATCGCCTCTTCGGAGCCGGCATTGACGATCTGGAATGGGATGCCCAGATTTTTCATGATGTCGGCGTCATACTGCACCCACGAAGGGTCGCCGGCGAGGAATTGACCCTGATCGCCCGTTTCCGCGGTGGCGAAAAGCGCCGCACTTTCCGGCGTCGTGAAGCCTTCCCACGTGGCGAGTTCCGGATGGTCGGTCAGGAGATAGGTTGGGATGTACCAGCCGATCTTGCCTACGACGCCCAACGACCCGCCATTCTCCACAAGTTGCTGTTTATCGATATATTCGGCGACATTTTCGGCGTGACCCGACGGCCAGACTTCCAAGCTGGCGTGGAGGTCGCCCGAGGCGAGGGCTGGCCACTGGGCGTTTTCGTCGATGCTCACGACTTCAACTTGATAGCCCAGTTTTTCTTCCAGCAGAATCTTCGCCACCGCCACATTAAGCTGTGACGCCGACCACGGATTCTCGGCCAGTTTGATGACCGGCTTGCTGTCACTCGTTTGCGCAGGGGGGGACGCATCTGTGGCTGGCCCAGCAGACTGAGGCGCAAGAGGAGCAGCGCACGCGGCGAGCACTGTGATCAGCAGACCGACCAGCAACCCCAAGATAAACTTTCGTTGTCTGTTCATGTTTCCCCCGAATCGAATTAGGTGAATAGGTGGCGTGAGTATAGCACTCGCCTCTTATCGTGTCAAAGCTCCCTCGCAACCATAAGACGGGCGTACTGTACAAGCTGGGGGCTTCCTGAGTATCCCCGGCATGGCGTATTGGCGCTTGGGGCATACCGCCATCTGACGCCCCGTGTCTGAGGCCGCTTCCTTCCCCAACCGTGATGTTTGACGCCGCATCCCCTCGATGCTATACTCCAGATTACACCCTGCTGTTACGACTCACACTCCAATCGTCAGTAAGATTCATTTTTCGCCTCCAGGAGACCCGCCTCACTGCATGATCAATGGTCACTGCCGCTGCCATCACTATTTCCAATGAACCCGCGACTCCTCGTTCGTCATCTTCATAGATTCCGTTCAGTCATGTGGCAAGCAGGGCTGTTGCTCGCAGTGGCCCTGCTGGCGGGTTGCGCTAACCCGATACCAGTCACCCCTTTGCCCGCCCAATCTGAACCCGCGACGCCCCAGGTCGTCTTCGTGCCTGTGCCCATGACTGTGGAGGTGACGGCGACAGCAATCGGCGACGCCTCTGCACCTGCAACGCCTGTTCCCCAAGTGTCCTGTCCCTTGACTTCCCTCAATCTCACCGATAAAGTTGTTGTCGGCGCAATTTTGCCTCTCTCGCATCCTGTCGGGATGATTTCGGCCATTAGCTTACAAGCGGCGCTGACCCTTGCAGTGGAAAAGGTGAATGCCGCCGGGGGTGCAGGCGGCAAGTCAATTCGTCTCGTCACCTACGATTCGGGCGGCGACCCCAACCAGGCGGCGCGCGTTGCCATGGAGTTGATCACCGAAGAGTGTGCTGTTGCGCTTGTGGGCGGTGTTCATGAAGATTCAGCCATGACGATTCTTGATGTTGCCCACCGTTTTGCCACGCCCTTCCTGGCAATTGGGGCGATGGAAAGCGGATTGACTGCTACGCTTCAGAATGAGATCTTTCGCCTGACCGCCAATGAGGACCAATTCTCGGCTGCTATGGGCGCATGGATGAGCCAGGTGGGCGATTACAATGGAGATCAAAGACAATCTGCGATTATCGTCGCCGAGAACACTGTCTCTGGGGAAAAGCAGGCGGCGACGGTTGCCCGCGGGTTGCGAGACGTGGGCGTCGAACACGAGGTGCTCATGGTTGATCTCCCCACACAGGATTATTCTTCCTTGATTGCCCGTATTGTGGCGCGCGACGCTGCGCCTGATGTCATCTTCAACCGACTCAGCGGTGAGGCAGCGTTGGATCTGCAACGTCAGCTCCTCGACAACGGAATCGGCCCGCAGAAACAAACTGTGCTCGTGACATCGCGCAGTGCGTTGGCTGGAAACCAGTTCTGGCAGCGGATGGGTGCAGAAGGGCGCTACACGGTCGTCAATCGCACGGGAGCATGGCCTCCTATGATGGATGAGGAGGGCCTGGCTTTTGCCCAGGAGTTTCAGCGCCTGCTGGGGCGTTGGCCAGACGAATCGGCCTTCGCTGCCTATGACTCGATCTGGCTGATCACCGATGCGATCAGCCGCGCTGGCGCAGACCTCAGCACCCTGATAGACCGCCTTGAGGACACCCATCTCCGCCTGACTAACGGCGAATACTCATTTCCTGTCAATTCGCGAACGCCAGTAGGCCAGGTTCGAGAGAACCCTTCTCTATGGCACCAGATTGGCGATCCGTCCATCCTCTTTCTGCAATACACCGAAGTAGACCAGGATCCTTCGCAGATGGCAGTTCTTTGGCCGTCGCTCCATCAAACAGTGGACGCCGCCCTTTTGCGTCCATGAAAAACGCTCTTTATATTGATTGATTTCTGGACAATACACTCATGCTCGCTCACACTCTTCCTGGAAGCTCCCCTTGCTTCCAGGAAGCCATCCGCCAATAGAGAGTGTTTGGCGAAGCGGCATATGACCATCTACACGGACGCATAGAGATACCAATAGGGGTTTTGAGGAAAGATGTGCTGAAGCTGTGCATCCCAGACAAATTCCCCGCGAATGGTGAGCATGCGCAGACGATTGTCCAGCGCGCGCAGTTGTTCTGCCAGTTCGCTGGGCAGGTCGCCGGCCAAACGTTTCAGTATCTCTTCGATGCGTTGGCGATTGCGAATCTCGTATGGATAATTTGCCCGCGCCCGCGCCCGGTCTTCGCTGCTCTCGTCCAGATACCACTTCAGGCTGTCCAGGCGCGCTTTGATTTCGCGCTGCAAACGTTGGTTGAAGCGCGTTTTCAATCCGTACATGGTCTGTTCAGCGCGCTGATTGAGCGCATCAAGTTGCGCTTGCTGCGCTGGCGTCAGGCGATCCCGTTCACCGTTCAGCCGATACAGGCGCGTCAGCAGATCGCCGCCCGTCATCTGCAGGCGCATTTCCCCCTTTGGCGTGCGCACAATGATGGTGCGATAGAGATCATCCTTGATAAGATATTCCTCCAGCTCCTCGACCATTGACAGCGCAATGTCGAGATAAGCGCCGGGGCTTTCGGCAAGCACATGACTATCAAGCTGCATTGTTCCTCCTTTGGCGCTGTCAGCGCCCCATGGATGATGAACTACATCATTTCTGCTGTGTCCAGCCAGAGCGTTACTGGCCCGTCGTTGACCAAAGTCACCTGCATGTGCGCCTGAAAGACGCCGCGCGCTATCGCAACGCCCTCGGCCTCCATCTGGCGGCAAAAGTGAAGATAGAGCGGCTCGGCGTGCTCCGGGCGCGCCGCATGGCTGAAACTCGGTCGTCGCCCTTTGCGGGCGTCGCCATAGAGCGTGAACTGGCTGACCACCAACGCTGCGCCGCCAACTTCCGCCAGCGACAGATTCATCTTGCCATCAGCATCCTCGAAGACCCGCAGGCTGGCGATCTTGCGCGCCAGATACGTTGCCTCGGCATCGCTGTCGCTGTGGCTGACTCCCAGGAAAATCAAATAGCCCGGCCCAATTTCACCGACGACTGCACTGTCCACCTCCACCCGCGCTCCTTGCACACGCTGCACCACCGCTCGCACTTTCCTTGTTCCTCTCTATCTTGACCGGGTGCACTTCTATCTGACCCAGATCATTTTGACTGAGCTGCATCTCAAATTGACACCTTGACCAATCAAATTTTTTTTGCAATCGTCGAGTCTGCACGCCCACGTGTGCCCCGCTGTACGTGGGCATGCACATTGAACGTTGACTGATGAATTCGCTGCAAGCGCTGAGTTCGCTCCTCTTCGCTTTTGGCGATAGAACAAAAGTTCGCTATAATACCCTTCAGATATCGCGTCTTCTCTGTGACTCCGTGAGGCTGTATGATCGTACACACGACGCCCGACCCGGTGCAAAAGCTCTCTCTACTCGATGATGCAGCGCGCTTCGAGCCTGCTGGCGTTGAGCCGGTGGCCGAGAAAGAAGCATCAGGCGCGCGTGCGCCCAAGTCCTTGCCGTGTATCACGGAAGTCTCCACGCCTACGGGAAAGAAACCCATCGTCAAGGCAATGATGACCACAGCGTGTGAGCGCAACTGCTTCTATTGTCCTTTCCGCGCCGGTCGCAGCCAGACCCGGCGCATCACCTTTCAACCCGACGAAATGGCCAAGGCGTTCAGCCTGGTGCAGCGCGCCGGTCTGGCCGACGGCATTTTTCTTTCATCGGGCATCATCAAAGGGGGTGTGACGGCGCAAGACAAGATCATTGATACAGCGGAGATTCTGCGCAACAAGTACAACTATCGAGGCTACATCCACCTCAAAGTCATGCCGGGCGCTGAATATGACCAGATTCGCCGCACCATGCAGTTGGCCGACCGTGTGTCGGTGAATCTGGAAGGCGCAACGCCCCAACGCCTGGAAGCACTCGCTCCAAAGAAGGACTTCTGGAAAGAACTCTTCATGCGTTTGCAGTGGATCGCCCAATTGCGCCAGCAAGAGGGGCTGCGAGCGTCCATCGTCACCCAATTTGTCGTGGGCGCTGTCGGCGACACAGACGTAGAGCTCCTCCAGACGACGGAGACCCTCTATCGACAGTTGGGACTGCGGCGCGCCTATTTTTCGGCCTTTCATCCTGTCCCCCATACACCATTCGACGGTTTGCCTCCCACAGCCGATGTGCGCGAGCTGCGGCTCTATCAGGCGAGTTTTTTGCTGCGCGATTATGGCTGGAGCTTTGAGGACCTGCCGTTCACGCAAGATGCACGCCTGCCCATGCTGCTCGACCCAAAGCTGGCCTGGGCCAACGAGAATCTGCTCCAGACGCCGGTGGAGGTCAACCGGGCCAGTCGACCAGACCTCCTGCGCGTGCCCGGCATCGGTCCAAAGACCGCCGACGCCATCCTCGCCGCCAGGCGCAGACAAACGATCAACGAACTGGCTCACCTGCGCGCTATCGGTGTGCGCAACGTGGAGCGGGCCAGCGCCTTCATCTTGCTCGATGGGCGTCTGCCGCCGCGCCAGCTTCCCCTCTTTCCCCAATCATCCTGACCAGCGCTGGCTCCGCCCAGACCAGACTGTCGATCTGTACGGCCTGCGCACCGGCGGCCAGCGCTTGATCGACCTGTTCCGCATTGTTCAGCCCGCCCGCAGCGATCAACGCCGCCGGCAGGGCCATGCGTTCCACTATGCGCAAGGCGCGCAGCACAAGGGGAAAGACGGCGGCGCTGAAAACGCTGCCGGTCACCCAGTGCACGCTCCCATCCGTCGCGTTGCGACGAACCGTTCCCACGGGCGGCTGCGCCACCACTAACCCGACCGCGCCACATTCCACCGAGGATGATGCGAGCTGCGGGGCAGCCTCCAACGGCAACTTGACCCAGACTGGCAGATCGCTCGCGCGCACCAGCGTTTTGACCAGACCGCGAGCGACCTCGTTGTCTGCGTTGATCGGTAAGAGGAGCTCGAAACCGTGAATGCTGGGGTCGGCTGCCAGACGTCTGGCGCTGGCTGTCAGCGCTTGGGGCTGATGGTCCGCCAACTGTATGATGATCGGACAGCCCAGACCCGGCCACATCCGCTGAGAATGGCGCAGCGTTGCATCGACGCCCCGATTTTGCCCGCCGGCGTCCAGGACGAAACCGCCTGGAAACTCGGCCAGCCGCGGCGTTGCTGAGCCGGCGCGACTGCGCTCTGTGAGAGGGCCAATGACGATTGCTCCCAAAGACGTGGCGTCAAGGCCGGGCGGCAACGAGTCGCCGGCGCCGAGCACGCCGCCTGCCAGCAGCACCGGGCTGGAGACGACCAGTCCATGCTTGTGATGGGGCGCCAGATCGATCACTGACTACTCCTCATACACGACCACCTGACCAGGGCGAAGGGCGATCTGGCCGTCATACGCCTGACCGCTGATGAGATCGACGACCGGGTGCGCCAACGTGATGTTGTGCATCAGCGTCGAGTGATTGAGCAAAAAGACGACCCGTCGCCCGGCGTCGTCCTCGCGAGCGCACGCCTCCACGCCGCCCACTGGCGCCAATAGAGGATTCACGCCCACCTGTGGCAACAGCCACGAAAAGAGGTTCTCATAGAGCGCAGGGCCGCCCATACAGCCAATATGAATTGCAGCGCCGCCGCCCGTATGTTGCCGACTGGTGATCGCCGCTTCGCCAGCGTACCAACCCTGACTGTAGCGCGCCAGGACATCGGCATCGTGAGCATCGAGCACTTCGGCCCACACGCCTACCTCTGTCCGATGGGGCGCAGGTGCGTGCTCCCAGCGCAACACGTTGAGCCGATCAGGTTCGAGGGAGTCGAAGAAGCGCACCGTCGTGCCCGTCAAGTCAGCCAGCGGTCCGGGTTGGGGCGCTGGCAGCAATTTGTTGTGTTCGTCTTTGAAGCCGCTGCGCGGCCCCAAAATGAGCACGCCGCCCGCCGCCACGAAGCGCCGCAGGTTCTCGGCCACGTTTGGACGGACGACCTGGAGAAACGGCGCGCAGACCACCTTGTAGGAGGTCAAGTCTTCATCGGGAGAGATGATGGCGACCTGCGTGTTGCGCTCCCAAAGGGCAATGTATGGGGCAAGATAGGGCCACCCTTGATGCGCTCCGCCTGTCAGCGGCTGATATTCGCGGCGTTCGTTGCGATCCACTCGCAGCGCGGGCGAGTCGCTGACATGGTCGGCGCTCCATTCCTCACGCAGCAGCCTGTTGTGAGGCTGAAGCTGGAGCGACCAGCGGCTGTCGTAATCGAGCAAGATGGCGACCTGTGGTCGCGGGGTCGTTCCTTCCAGCGCGGACGCCAGTCGCTGCAACTCGGCGCCGATCTCTTGCGCCTCTGTATAGCCGGCAGTGGTCCGCCCGGCATAGTCGAGCAGTCCGCTGTGATATTGCTCGCTACCAGCCAGAGCCTGCCGCCAGCGAAAATAGAGGATACCGTCGGCGCCGTGGCCGACCGCCTGATAGGTCTTGAGACGCACGAAGTCGGGCAGCGTCGCCGGGTTATAGACAGACCAGTTGATCTGACCCGCCTGCTGTTCGATGACCCAAAAATTGCGTCGCAACACGCCCCACATGTGGTCATGCGTTGCTGCGATCACTCCTGGCGTAGCGCCATAGTAGTGATAGTTGTCCCAACTGGCGAAGTCCAGGCGTTCAGCCATCTCATAGGTGTTCAACTGAGAGAAAAATCCCATGAAATTATGGGTGACGAAACGACCCGGAGAGAAGCGCCGCAGCAAGTCGATTTGCCCATTGTGATAGTTGCGCCAGACGTCGCTGCTGAAACGGAAAAAGTCTATCATCTGGCTGGGGTTGCGTTCGGCAGACGAAAGCCGTGGGATGGGAATGTGGGCCCAATCGCCATAGGTCTCGCCCCAGAACGAACCCCCCCAGGCGTGGTTGAGCGCTGCGATGTCGCCATATTTGCGCTCGAGCCAGAGTCTAAACGCGTGCTGGCAGTAGTCGCAGTAGCAGCGGGCGCTGTCATGACAGCCAAACTCGTTGTCGGTCTGCCAACCCACCACGGCAAGATGCTCGCCAAAATGGTGCGCCAGTCGCTCGCAAATAATCTTGCTGCGCTCCTGATAGATAGGGTGATTGGCGCACGCTTCGCGCCGCGTGCCGGCTGCTTTTCGCTGTCCTGCAGCGGTGACCTGGGTGATGTCCGGATGTTCGTGAAGGAGCCAGGGCGGCGGCGCGGCGGTTGGCGTGCAGAGCACAATACCCAGTCCCTGGCGGTCGAGTACGTCGACGACTCGTTCCAGCCAGGCGAAATCGAAGCGGTCGCGGGCAGGCTCCAAAAGACCCCAGGCGAATTCGGCCAGGCGCACAACATTGAAGCCGGCGTCGGCCATCATCTGGGCGTCAGTCGACCAGCGCGCCTCGCCCTCTGGCAGCCATTGGGCCCACTGTTCTGGATAGTAGTCGCAGCCAAAATAGACCATGGTGACACCTGCACAATCTGAATGAGTTCATTGGTGGAGGCCGCAGTGGAATGAAGAAGTTGCTCAGCCCGTGACGCGAACTACGGGCGCATCGTTGCGCCCGTAGTTCGTAAATCACCAGGACTTCGTTCCACCTCTATTCGGGGCGGAATGTGCCGATAATCTGGTCGAAGGCTGGTTCCTTTGCACCGCGTTGATCCAGCGCGGTCAAGAGCGTGAGCACGTAGACCTTGTCATTGGCGACCAGGCCGACAACTTTGGCGAATACATCCTGATTCATCCCCACAGAAGCTAGATTGGCGGAGGCCGTGCCAGAGACTGCTGGCAGGTTGTTGATGGTGGTGGCGTCGAGCGCTTCGATGTTCACGTCGCCAAGCATGCTGGAATTGGCCTCTAGCAGACCTTCCACCAGCTCCTTGGCTGTCTCGGCTGTGTAGCCTGGCGCATCCATGACAAAGACATTGAGCGCCGTGGGCAGGCCGCCAAAGAGCGCCGCAGTGATGTCAGTGATGTAGATGACGCCCAGGGCTTCTCCGTCTGGGCTGGCCAGGAATTCATTCAGGGGACCGAGCTGCCCGCCCATGCCAAAGGTGTTGGCCAGGTTTTGGAATTGCTGGCTGCGCAAGTCCAGAGGCGTCCAACCGCGCGGCACGGCCAGCGAGTAACCGCGGGTTTCATCCATGACAGGCGAAAAGCCGTCAGGGATCGTGACCACCGGAGTGGGCACAGGCGTGGGTGTTGGCGGAACAGGCGTCTCGCCCGGTTTTGGCGTGGCTGTCGGCTCTGGGGTAGGGGTGGCTGTTGGTCTGGGCGTCGGGGTGGGGGTCGGTTCTGCGCCCAGGAAGTTGCCAACGAAGGGCAGGTCGGCTGGGTCGAAAGGCAGGCCGCCGCAGCCGCTTAGCAGCATTGCGGCAATGACCAGAACGTTGAGGCTGAGCAGCAACCGGGTGTGGCTGCGGCGACGGGTGAGAAAACTCATTGACATTTCCTCCTTGCTGTGCAAATCAAAAGGATTGAGACGGATTGGAGAACGAATGACACTATGAACATACCTTTCGTTGGCGCCGTCTGTCAGTCATCAGTGTGCATCACAGCGATTTTTGTCAATCTACGTCCACTGATTTCGACTGGAGCAAGCGCCTGATTGGTGCGTGCACATAGTATGCACCATACTGCGCTGAATTACAAACGCAGATTCGTCATCAGAAACAGGTGAACGGCGTCGCCATCCAGGTCGGCGATGAGCACACCGCCGGGAAAGCTCTGCTCGATGGCGCGAAAGGTCGTCGATTCTGCCGCCAACGCATATCCCAACGCAGATTGACGCCGTGGCTCGACCCACAGGGAGCCGAAAACGCTGTCGGGAACATAGAGTCCGTCGCCGGGCGACTCCATCCCTTCAGCCGGCGGGGGATCGCCCGGTCGCCAGGAACTGGCAGCGCGTTCCCATTGATTCTCGGTCAGATAGTAGATATAGACATCTGGGCGCTCGCCGACCTGGAGCATGAACCCATTTTGAAAAGAGAGCAGCCGTCCCCCCGTCGCCGCGGGCGGCGCATTCGGGCACAAGAAACCCGACCGGATATCAGCCGGTAAGCCCGCAATGAATTGGATAAATGCTGTTTCGGTTACATTGGTGCAGGCCAGCACTTCCTCCTCTGCTGGCGTCGTTGGCGTTGGGCTGGGTGTGGGGGACGGGCTGGGGGTCGGCGTTGGGCTGGGAGCGGGCGTGGGTGTGAACAGCGGCGTCTCAGTGGCAGTGGGCGCGACGGTTGGTGCGGTCTCCGGGGTGACGGTGGCTGTGGGCGTGGGCGATGCAGGGGGGGCTATCACAGGGGCGCCCTCCGGAGAGACCACGGTTGTGGCGACGGTCGTATTCGTCGGCTGCGGCGGGGCAGACTGTGTCTCGACGGCTGTGGGCGTGTTGTAAAGCCCCGGGGCGGCTTGATCGTCCATAGCGTGCAGCGCCATTGTGGGCGTTGGCGGTTCGGCGCTGGGAGTGGCTGTGTTGGTGGGGGCTGGCGGGAAGGCGCTCACACCAGCGGCGACCGGCGTCGATGCGACTCCGCCCAGCCGATCGCGCCACACGCTGATCCCCAACCACAGCCCGATGATGAATAGCAAGGCTATCAGTGTGACGCCGATAGCCAAGAAGGGGGCGTTGGTAGGGCGATTGGCCGCCCGCGGTTCAACCGCAATTTGGCCGGTCGGGTGGGGTGGGCGTGGAGCAGCGGCGAGCACCGTCACCGCGATGATCGGTTGCTCTTTGCGCTCAACTGGCGATACGACCAGCGTCTGCGTCAAGGTGGCTGTGGCGTTCTGTTCATCCTCGTCGTTGCTGAGTGAATCTTCCTCCAGCAAATCTCTTGCCACTTGTTCCAGCGCAGCAGCCATATCGTCTGCGTCGGCGTAGCGTTCATCTGGGGATTTGGCCAGGCTGCGCCGCAAGACATCCACCAGCAGCGGCGGCAGTCGATTGACCAGATCGGTGTCCATGGTAAGCGGTTCATAGACATGGGCATGCAGAATTTGAGTTGTGGAGCCGGTGAAAGGGAGGCGACCCACCACGCAGCGATAGAGCACAGCTCCCAATCCATAGATGTCGGCTCGTCCATCAATCATGCGACTGCCGGCGCACTGTTCTGGCGCCATGTAGGCCGGTGTGCCCACTGTACGCCCGGCGCTGGTCAATTCGGGTGTGTCCAGCCCGCGGGCAATGCCAAAATCCGAAAGAAGGGGGATCACAGCGTGATCGAGAGCGTCGGTCTGGATGCTGTGCTGCGCGCCTGGTTGGGCCAGACGTAGCAGGATGTTGCTGGGCTTGACATCGCGATGAACGACGCCGGCGCGATGGGCAAATGCCAGGGCGCGGGCGATGGGCGCCAGCAGCCCACAGCTGTCCCGCAGGCTCAAGGTGCGGCGCACCGCCAGGAGATCCGCCAGGCTCTCTCCCTCGACCAATTCCATGGCGATGTAGGCGATCTCTCCCAGAGGCGCGCTACCCACTTGCAGGATGCGCACGATGTGCGGATGGCGCAGCGCGCCCGCTGTCAACGCTTCGCGGCGAAATCGGCCATAGCTCTTCTCGTCTGCCGAGGGCGCCAACACCTTCAAGGCCACCGTTTGTCCCTGCACCTGGTCATAGGCCTGATAGACAGTGGCGACGCCGCCGCTGCCCAGACGACGACCGATCAGATACCGCCCGATCTGGCGTCCTGTCAGCTCGGCCAGTCCAGCGCCGCTCAGTTCGTTGTCATGGTGGAAGCCATCGCTCGTCATCAGGGCGTCCATTGAACAGCGTGATCGAGCAGATTCGACAGATCGCCGGCAAGGCCGGCCAGGGGAAACGCATTGCCAGTGACCAAAGAGATCACCCACAAGCGCCACCCGCCATCACGGTTGCTCACAAAGGCTGCCCATTTGCCATCAGGGCTAACGGTGGGCAGCGCATCGACGGCCAGGTGTTCGGTCAGGCGTCTGACGGCGCCGTCAGCAATATTCGCCTGATAAAGCTCCCAGTTGCCATCCCGTTCGGTGCTCATAAAGAGAACCGATGAACCGTCAGGCGTCCAGGTGGGGCGCAGGTCGCCGCTGCCCTGGGTGAGCGGGCGCAGGTTCGAGCCATCGCTGCCCATGAGCCAGAGGCCAGGGCGTTGGCCGTTGGGGTCTGCGCCATTGAACACGATGGTGTCCGTGTTCCAGTTCCAGGCTGGCGACTGACCGAAATTCAACATCGTTGGATTGGCTTGACCGTCGGCCCACGTTGCATAGATGCGTGAACGGCGGTCTGCATCATTGGTGCTGGCAAAGACGAGGCGGTTGCCTTCACTGTTCCAGGCAGGCGGGCTGTCTCGGCTGTCTTCAGTGAATCGTGTGAACAAGATCGAACGCGCGTTGGGGTCTAGTCCAGTGTGCAGATCGAAACCGGCCAGACCTTGGGCATCCGGACGTTTGCTGTGGAAAGCCACCCGCACACCGTTGGGTGAAAGAGCCGGTTGTGCGCCATTGTCGATCACCATCTGGGAGAGCGCACCCGGAGAAGCCGGCATTGTGAAGATCTGCTGTCGCCCATCGCGCGCCGCAGAGTAGATGAACGAACCAGAGAGCTTGCGGAGCGCTTCCTCGTCCTCTGCGCGCACGATTTCCTTGCGGCAATCAGTGCGCAGGGTTGCGGCCAGCGCGCTGTATTGAGGGTCTGGATAGACGCCAGCAGCTGCGTCCAGGTGGTCGGCTGCGTCGCACTTACGCTGTAATCCCTCCAGTTCCGTGGCGAAGTCGGCGTAATGGTTCTGTAAGATGCGTTGCGCGTTGATTTTTTCCGGCGGGTCAGCATCCAAGACTGCTTGGGTCGCTGCCCGCAAAATCTCGATAGGTCCAGCAGTTGGTCGCAGTTTGAGGGCGCGATCAAAGTAGACAACGGCCTCGTCGAACTGCGCCCCGGCATTGGCGGCATTGCCCAGCGCCACATAGACATCGAAGAGCATCCTTTCCACCTGGCCGTGTTCATAGTTTGGGTCGATACGCTGCACCAGAGTCAGCCAGTCGAGTGCAGAGCGCCAGTCACGATCCTCATGAAAGCCGATCGCTTCCTGCAAGTAAGCGCGGATGTCGCCGGCTGGCGTTGGGCCGGGGGTTGGAGAGAGTAAGGGCGCAGGGGTTGGCGCCTCACTTTGCTGTGGTTGGGGAGCAGGAGTGGCGCCCGGCCTGTTCTCTACGCCCTGCGACGCTGGGGTTTGTGGTGCGTCAGGTGCGTTAGGCTGTGCGGTTGCCTCACTGGCTGCCTGCATCGGCGTCGCGCCTTCGGCTGTGGGCTGTATTGTCTGTGAGCCGGAAAACGCGCCGAGATAAATTTCGGGCAGCAGGGCGCGCATCATGAATGTCCCGAGGAGAAACACAAACGCGCTGAGGAGCAGCGCAATCAACATTCCACGCCAGCGTCGAGGCAGGCGCGCAGCGCCGGCGGCGACTTTCTGCGTCGGCCGGGGCGCCTCCAGCGGGATTGGTTGTGGCGGCGCGGGCGCTGCGAAAGAACTGGCCTGTGGCCGTGCTGCATTTACGATGATATGAGACGTGGTCGTGGGCAGAGGCGGCGACAGGGAAGGCATCGTTGCGGTGGATTCCACTGCTGCGGCTGTGCGACTCTGGCCCTCGCCTCCCGCCGCACGCCCAACTGAGGTTGCCAGGTCGTCGGCCATCTGGTTTGCGCTGGCGTAACGCTCCTCCGGTTCTTTGGCCAGCGCCCGCCGGAGGACCTCCACCATCAGCGGCGAGAGCAGGCGCAGGACATTGTCCGGGACGCTGACCGGGTCATAGACATGGGCATAGAGAATCTGGGTGGTCGTGCCGCCGAAGGGTGGCCGACCCACCAGACAACGATAGAGCACGGCTCCCAGCGAGTAGATGTCGGCGCGACCGTCCATGTCCCGGTTGCCAGCGCATTGTTCGGGCGCCATGTAGGCTGGCGTGCCGATGGTGCGCCCGATGGTCGTCAAGTCGGGCGCATCCAGCGCGCGAGCGATGCCGAAATCGGATAGAAGCGGCGTCACCGGGTTGCCGAGAATGGTCAGGCGCACGGCGTGGGCGTCGTTGCCGGACGCGCGGCGCAAGAGGATATTGCTGGGTTTGACATCGCGGTGAACCACGCCTTGCCCATGGGCATAGGCCAGGGCCTGGGCAATGGGCGCAAGGAGGGCGCTGGCGTCCGTCGGCGTGAGAGAGTGGGCGCGTTCCAACAGGTCGCTCAGACTTTCGCCTTGCACCAGCTCCATTGCAATGAAAGTGGCGTCTTCTGGGGCGCTCTGGCCGATCTCCAGGGTGTGAATGATATTGGGGTGATTGAGTGCGCCGGCCATACGCGCTTCCTGGTGGAAGCGCTGACGCATGACCTCATCCGCCTCGGCCAACAGCACTTTCAACGCGACTGCCTGGCCGTTGCGTTCATCGAGCGCCTGGTAGACGGTCGCCATGGCGCCGCCGCCAAGCCGCCTTTGTACAAGATAGGGGCCGAAGCGACGCCCCGCCGCAGTAGTGTTCACAGGAACGTCCACAGACATATACATCAAACTTGCCAAGAAAGAGGCAAACGACTAGCATTCTAGCATTGACCTGGGAGCGCCATGCAAACGGAGAAACAAAGGATCGAACCGTGAGCCGATTTGGACGACTTGTCTGCCTAAATGGACCGAAGACCGGTGCAGAGTATGAACTCAAGCAAAACACCACCGTCGTGGGGCGCGGCAATGATGCGGATTTGCTCCTGGAGGATCAGTTTGCATCGAGGCGGCACGCCGAGGTCGTACACGCTGATATGGGCTATCAAGTCCACGATCTGGATAGCAAAAATGGTGTATTCGTCGATGGTCAGCGTCTTTCCCCTGGCGACTACGCCTGGCTTTCGGATGGGATGGAGGTGCAGTTTGCATCGACGCGCTTCCGCTTCTATGACCCATCGGCCACCTTGACGGCCCCCTCTCTCATCGCCGTCAAAGAACCTGGGCTGCGCATCGATCCCTCCACGCGCCAGGTCTATGTGGATGGCGTTCTCGTCGATCCACCTCTCAGCGTCAAGCAGTTCGATCTTCTCTGGTATCTCTTCCAGAACCGAGGACGGGTCGTGAGCAAGGATGAGATTGCCCAAGCGGTGTGGCCGGAAGCCCAGGGTGACATCTACGATGCCAATATCGACCGCATGATCAGCCGCCTGCGCAGCCGCATCGAACCCGAACACGAAGAAGAGCCGCGATTTATTGCCACGGCGCGCGGTTACGGTTTTCAGCTCCTGGTCAAATAGGTGCGATTTCTGGTTGATTGCCAGAACCCATTTGCCAGAGAGAAGACCGGGGGCGCAAAGAGAAGCGTTCATTGCGCGCTTCCTTCCTGTTCAAGATTGACTACTATGTCGCCGCCCGTCACGAATCGCTCATGCGAGCGATCATTGCACGTCTGGCCTGATGCTGTGTAGGTCGCACCTCGACGATCACCCCACTTCCCCTCTACGCCGCTGGGCGGCGCTCTTACAACGTAGGAAAACAGTCTGAGTTGCGTGGTCAAACGTTCAGGCGGTCACCGTTCGATTCCGCTATGCTTGCCTCATCTGTTTCACCCTGCTGCGTTCGTCCGGTTGTGTTCACAGCGGCCTCTGCCGCTGTTTGGCGCAGCCAATGGGTGCCGAGTTTGCAATGACACACTACGCAAAACGACACACGGCCCGAACACAGCGAAAGGAAATCACATGCAGGAGCGATTTGCACACCACAATGCCTGGGAAGCCGATATCATCTATGCAACAGATGTCTGGCGGCTGGGATATACACCGACTCCCTCTACGTTTTCCCTCACCCAGATCATCGACGCCGCCCGTCTGGGCGATTCCACCGCTTTCACGTTGCTAGTCCAGCAATACAAGGCTGCCGCCGACCGCATCGCACAGCAGATTCTACGAACCGAAGACGCGGCGGCGGATGCAGTCCAAGAAGCGTTGATCAAGGCCCACCGCGCCATGCACCGCTTTGAAGACGGCAATTTCCGCTCTTGGTTGCTGCGCATTGTCACCAACACTTGTTACGACCATCTGCGTCGCCAAAAGCGGCGCGGCGCGCTGAGCCTGGATGAGCTGATGGATGAAGCCCACTCAGACTCTCCCTATGTTTTTGAAGAAGCCGCCGAACAACACAGAGACGATCCCGAAAGAATTGCCGTGGAGAACGAAACCATGCAACTGATGTTGGCAGCCATCGACCGGCTGCCCGTCTGGCATCGCACTGTTGTCCTGTTGGTGGATGTCCACGGCTATGATTACAACGAGGCCGCCGAAATCCTGTGCATTCCACTGGGCACCGTCAAATCAAGATTGAGCAGAGCCCGTTCTGCATTGCGCGATGAATTGATGAAAAGCGGCGTCGTGACCCCGGAGATGCTTGTCCGCACCGGTCAGCACCCCATGGGAAAGATGTAAAAGAAAGAGGCGGCGCAAAATCTGCGCCGCCTCTCTTGATTCCGTCTCTCCGCTCTACCCTGCCACTCTCTCCAACCAGACAGAGCGCCAACGCCCCTTGCGGCGGAATCCTAGTTTTCGATAGACCGCGCCAGCGGCAGGATTCCGCCAGTAGAGCGTCGGCTGTTTGCCTGCCGCCAACAGATCAACGCAGAGCGCGCTGCACACCGCGCTGCTGACGCCGCGCCCACGGGCTTCCGGCAGTGTATAGACGCCGCCGATCATGGCGGAGCGCGTCGTTTCGGCGTTGGTCAAGGCTGCGCCCACGATGCGTCGTTGCTCGACCGCCGCCCAAACGCGCGTATCGCGCAAGGGTCGTTCGACCCCCTGGGGAGATCGACTCATGTCGTCGGCGTCGGCGTAAAAAGCCACAAGCTCGGGCAGGTCGGCGAGGGTCGCCCGCCTGACCTGGATGTTAGGGGGCGACGGGCAAGGGCAAAAATCGTCCGGCTCCAACGCCATCAAATCCTCATCGTAGATGGCGGATATCCTTCTGCGCTGGAGAAAGCCGAGCACGCTCTCGATGCCGCCGGGGTTGTCTTGCAGCCGCGTCGCATGGTCGTCTTGGTCAAGGAGCGCCATCAATCCGGCCCAATCCGCCCCTGGCTGGCCGAAGATGCTCCAGCCGGTCATGTAGCGATTGGTCACACCGCGCAACCTGCCATAGTCATCGACATCACCCCAGAAGCTGCAGAAATCGGCTGAGAAACCCAGCGTTTCCAGATTGCCCAGCAGATAAAGATTATAGGCTGGGGCTGATTCCAACATCTCCACCAATTGGCCGCGGTCGGATTCGACGAGAGCGCGGATCATGGTCGTTACTCCTCAAGAAATGCCCAGTTGCCCGGCCCGTGCAGGGCTAGATAGCGTTCAAGTGCAGCCGCCATGTCTGTACGCGTCTCTGCCGGCTGGCGATTGATCCACTGGCCGAAGTCGCTGCTCCACGGCTGACCAGTCATGGCTGTGCGCAGGTGCAGCTCGCCCATTGCGCCCGTGGCATTCAGCATGCCCGATGTAGCAAAGGCTGCGGGCAGGATGCTATGATCGTATTCCACTGCTCGAAAACGCGGCGACCAACCATTGCCAGTGCTATCGAGGATGAGATACTGAGCGCGTGGGTCCTCGTTGTAGGGTAGCCCAACGCTGCCGCCATTGAAAATGCGCCACTTGCGTCCACGGCCATCATTCACTGTGCGATCCATGGGGCGGTGAATATGCCCGGCCACGATAATCGGCTCGTCGATACTGCGGATTGCGTCAACAAGCCGGTCAGTCGGCGCATAAGGATACAACCCTACGAAAGGATTGGCGGGCGCGCCGTGGAACATGCGAATCGCTGGCCCGCCGTCGAGATCGAGGAGCAATTCCGCCGGCAGGCGGCGGATGGCCCCCAGGTGATGGAGTTGCAATGTGTCGTGAGTCCACCACAGGCTGGGAAAACGCGCCCGGTCGGCAAATACCGGCGGACAGTCAGCCTCGCCCAGCTTGCCCACCACCCAGTCATGATTGCCATAGATGGCCGGCCAGCCAATGCCGGCGAGTGCATCCAGCACTTCGTTATTCCACGGGCAGCGATTGATCTGGTCGCCGACCAGATAGACCGCATCGGGCGCTTGCGTGTGCAGGTCAGCGATCACTGCTTCGAGAGCGGGCAGATTGCCGTGAATGTCAGCAAGAAAGGCGAGGCGCATGGGGCAGAAGGTAAGTTACTGGCGGCAGGCTGATCTGCGTCACGGGTTGGACGCGTTATTGAGCGGGTCCCGCTCACGGACATAGCGATCGCGTCCGGTCGCATCTTTGTAATGGCGAAAGAGGTCTGGCAGTCGATGGGCATCCGGGTTGAGACCATTGTCATAGGCCCACCGATAGAAACGAATGATTTCGGGTTTGGCCGTGACGAGTTCCCAATAGAAAAGTTCGGACATAACCCCGCCGGCCGCCAACATGCCGCTCGTGGTGAATGCTGCCAACGCAGGGCGACGATCATAGGACGCCCGATGGAACGTCACGCGCCAGCCGCCAAATTCCTCGGTGTCCTGTGTTGGCTCCAACAGGGCAAAGTAGGCAAAGGGTTCACCAGTGAGAGGGAGCCCCACACTGCCTGGGTTGATCACCCGCCAACGCCGTGGCTCCCCTGTCTGACCGTCAACGCCCAGGTGTGGGTCGTATTCCAGCGCGCCGCTGCGGTCGCCGTGTTCGCGCACGACTCGATCCACCTGTACGTGGGTGTGAGCTGAGATGAGAACGGCCTCGCCGACTGCGTGCAGCTCGCTGGCGATGGCCTCTTCACTCTGGTAGTTATTGAAGCCGACGCGGTTGCGGCCTGGTACGCCATGAGTGACGCGCAGCGGCCGTGCGCCAGGCAAATAGAGCGTGCGGTCATCGGGCAGCATGCCCAGGTAGGCTGCCTGGTCGGTCGTGATCTTCTCCACGAGCCAATGAAGCTGCCCCCATCGCTCTGGGTCATGACTGCCAGCGACGGCCCGCGGGGTGCCGTAATCCAGATAGTAGAACTCGTGATTGCCGCGCACCACCACCCAATCTTGTTTGCGCACCAGATCGACGACTTCGCTGCTGAAAGGCACGGCGTTGATCAGGTCGCCGTCCACGATCACCTGGTCGGGCTGCAAACGTTCCAACTCGACCATGACCGCCTGGAGCGCAGGTAGATTGCCGTGAATGTCGGCGAGGATGGCAAGTCGCATGTCAGGTACTATACCTGGAAGTAGGGAGATGCGGCAAAGCGACAGGCTATGAATGTTTCTTCTTCGGTTGCACCTGGCGGGTCTGGCGGCGCAGCAAAAGGGTGATCTCGCTGCGGTTGTGAAAGAGCTGACGTGCGCCGCCGATGGTGTAGGCCCGCCGCAAAATAGCAAACGCTTCATCGATCAACGGCCTGGGGTCGCCTTCCGGCAGCTTGAGCGTCATGATGATAACGCCGTGAGGCTGAAGACAGCGGGCAAAGGCTGTCATGAGCCGCGCCGATTCGCGCGCGTCCATGCGCATGTCGTTGACGATCACGTCGAACTGGTCGGGGTCGCCGTGCAAATAGTTCTGTGCGGTCATGCGCAAATGGCGGATGCCCTTGTCGCTGGTCAGGCGCGCGTCCAGCTCGCCGGGATCGACAGCCGTCACATACTGTCCCGCCTGGCGCAGCACGCGCGTCCAGCCGCCCGGCGCCGCCCCCAAATCCAGGGCCACACCGTGGGGAGGCAAGTGAACCTGAAACACCTCCAGCGCTTCCAGCAGCTTGAACTCGGCGCGGCTGACCTGTCCCTCCTCGCGGGCAAAGCGTCTCATGCCGCCAGCCCAGTCAGAGAGATTGTCCGCCGCCAGCGACCAACCCAGAAAGGCGACCGCGCGTGATTGGCGGGGCGCTCCTGGAACAAGACTCAACAACAAGGGGGTGGCTTCTGCACAGACGACTGAAAGCACTTGTTGGGGATGGCGCACGTCCAGCGTCGCGCCTGTTGATGCGTGGATCGTCTCCGCCAGCGCCGTATTCACGTCGAAAGGTTTATAGTCGAGCGCGCTGTAGATGCGGCTCTGCACCGAAAATGACAGGTCCCCGGACGCATCTGACGGCAACAGAGAGCGCGCCTGACTGAGGAGATCCAGATCGCTCGGGTCCCCGCTCAACGGGACGCCATTCTGTGCAGGACAGATGTGGCGCGCAAAGATGGGCGGCGCGTCTCGCCAACGGGCGGCTATCTGCGCAAAGGGCGTCTGGCAGCGCATGAGCAACACCCCCGGCGCCAAAACGGCGACCATCTCTGTGGCCCCGACGGCCGCCAGCTCACCCACGGCCAGGCTCACAACGTCTTCCTGGCAAGTGAGGATGAGCAATATCGTGCGCCCGGGATGGTCGGTAGCTTGCATCACTCTTGCGCCTCCAGACTGCGGCGAATCGTTGCCGCCATCTGCTGCGCGCGCTCGGGCGCGTCGCCCACATGATGCGATGCATCCAGCAGGCCAGGGATGGCTTCGGCAGGGGTCCAGCGGGTAATGGCCGGGTCGCTCATGAGCAAGCCAGGGAGTGGATTGAGCTGACCCGCCTGCACCGCAGCCCAGGCTGACAGGCTGTGACTGCGGATGATCTCGTGCAGCTCCTGGCGGTCGCCGCCGGCTTTGACGCACGCCATGAGCAGCCGCTCCGTCGCGGCGAAGACGCCGTACTCGTGCAGATTGCGTGCGGTCGGCCCCGGCCAGATGCGCAGGCCGGCGGCCAAGTCGCAAGCGCGGGTTAGCGCTTCATCTGTGAGCAGAAAGGCTTCGGGCAGAAAGATGCGCCGATTGGCCGAATCGTCCAAGGTGCGCTCCAGCATGCTCCAGGCTGCATTGTCCCAGGCGACGCGCGGCAGGGCCGCAACAAGCCGCGTCAGGCTGTCGATGTTTTCGGCGGTGATGGGGTTGCGTTTGAAGGGCATCGCGCTCGATCCTACCTGCTTTTCGCCAAAAGGCTCGCTCCATTCGCCAAAGGGCGGGCTTTGCAGAATACGTAGATCAAGGGCGAATTTGTGCAGACTGGCGCACAATCCGGCCAGGCCATTGACCACCAGCCAATCTTGCTTGCGCGGATAGGTTTGGGTGGCGACCGGGAAGGCTTGCAATCCCAGTTTTTCCATCACCCGCGCTTCCAGCCGGGCCGGTGTCCAGCTCGTTTCGGCCAGCAGATCGCTGTAGCTGGCGCTGGTGCCCACGGCGCCCTTCAGCCCTTTGCCGCGAACGTCGGCCCGCATGCGGCGCAGCTCGTGAAGGTCTTCGAGCAAGTCCTGTCCATACTGGGCCAGGCGATAGCCCACTGTGGTTGGCTCCGCTGGTTGGATGTGGGTGAAGGCAATGGCCGGCGTGCGCGCCTCTACCTCTATGCGGTCGGCCAGGGAAGCCAGGAGCCGCTCCAGCCCGCGCAGGATCAGCTTCAGCGCGCTGATGAGTCGCAGAGCATCCACGTTGTCCAGGACATCCATGCTTGTCGCGCCCAGGTGGATGATCGACCCAGCGCTGGGGCATTGCTCGGCAAAGGTCTTGATCTCCGCCATCAGGTCGTGGCGAATTTCGCGTTCGATGGCTTCGGCGCGCGCAATGTCGATGTCGTCCTGATGGGCAACCAATTCAGCGACCTGGTCTGGGCGCACCAGGCCCGCTTCGCACTGAGCCTCGGCCAGGGCGACCCAGACGCGGCGAAGGAGGCGACGTTTTTCAGTTTCGCTCCACACCCGGCGCATCTCTGTGCTGCCATAACGCCAGGTGAGCGGTGAAAGATAGGTCTCGTGGTCAAAACTGACAGGGATGGATTGCAATTTACCCTCGGACAATGATTCGTGCGACGAAAATTTGGGCTATGATTCCGCACTCGTACTACGATTCATGCGATGAAATGATGGACGATGACTTTCCAACCAGCCGCGCGACCTCATCCACAGGAACCGCATAAGCTGTGCGCCCCAGAAAGCCCGTCATGGTCTCCGCCGCGAGGAGCGCATTCCAAATGGCTTCCTCGGTCGATTCCACCGTCGCCCGGAAGAGCGGGTCCATGGCGTGGTGCGGAACCATGCGCATCTCAACGAGTGTGTTGGGGCGTTTGGGCAGCAGATTGCCCGAGGCAAAAGCCAAAAAGATGTCGCCGCTGCCGTTGTGACCGAAACCGCCAACGCGCGCCAAGCCTAGCCCGGCGCGTTGCGCCAGCCGGCGACATTGGTCAGGGAGGAGCGGCGCGTCGGTGGCGACGATAATGATGATGGAGCCGGCGCTGGCCGCTGGTCGCCACGGCGACGGAAAACGTTCCACCCCGATGGCCTCGCCAATCGAAACGCCGTTGAGCCGCAAGTCTTCCCGACGACCGTAATTGGCCTGCACCAGCACGCCCACGATGAATTCGCCCACTTGCGTCTGCACTCGCCGCGAGGATGTGCCGATGCCGCCTTTGAATTCGTGGCAGATCATCCCTGTCCCGCTCCCCACGTTTCCTTCCGCCACGGGCCCGGATACGGCCGCGTCGAGCGCGGCGAAAACATGTTCTTTGGTCACATGGAAGCCGCTGATGTCGTTGAGCGTGCCGTCGTAGGTTTCGGCCACGATGGGCAGCATCCAACTCTCAGCCTGCTGGCGCGTCACCACATACTCGATGAGGGCGTCGCGCACCAGACCCACTTGATGCGTGTTGGTGATGGCAAGGGGCATATCCAGCGCGCCAGCCTCCTCCACCCACAGCAAGCCGGTCATCTCGCCGTTGCCATTGAGCCGATGGTAGCCAGCGCAGCAGGTCAGCCCGTCGTCTGCGCCTGGCGGGACGATGACCGTGACGCCTGTGCGTGCGATGCGAGGGTGGTCATAGACCAGGGTCGTATGACCG
The DNA here is from genome assembly GCA_964560495.1 of uncultured Caldilineaceae bacterium. Taxonomy (GTDB): domain Bacteria; phylum Chloroflexota; class Anaerolineae; order Caldilineales; family Caldilineaceae; genus UBA5069. The sequence continues at coordinate 197,179 of CAZLMM010000001.1, read as the reverse complement.
ACGCGCACACCCGCGACATCGGTGATGGCGCTGAAACTTCCTGTCGGCATCTCGCCTATGGTGACGCCCAGGTCGCGCAATCGAATCCGTGCCATGTTTCGCCTCCGTAGAGCGTAACGAGCGGTGGGCAGTTTGCTGATACCCGTATCATACCGGATGCGCAACCCGATGGGAAAATCAGAAGTATACACACCCAAATCATTCGGGACGCATCCGCAAGGCGCCGGTCAGTTTGCAGCGCGTCCCAAGCGGGCGTAGAATGGCCGCAAGGGGCAACCGGCCACAACGCTGAGCGCGGGGAACGCAGTCATGATCTCTCATCTGGATCGACACTTGGCGCAACGCTTGGAGAGGGCAGACGTCGCCAGCAACGCCGAGTATGTCCGTGCCAGACAGACAAGCCATCCGGCCAGCGCCAGCGATCTGGAGCCAGTAGGCGATGGGGTCGCCCTTTTTGCCGGCCTGACTTCGCCCATCGTCGGGGTCTTTGGCCTGGGGATGGGCGCGCCCGTAGATGATGAGATGCTTGTGAGCGCAGAAGAGTTTCTTGCGCGCCGCGGCGTTGCGCCGACGGTGCATGTGTGCCCCCTGGCCGAGCCATCGCTCATCGCAGGGGTGCGCAGACGCGGCTATCGCCTCGCTTCGTTCAAACACGTGTGGGTGCAATCCCTTGCGGACTCTGTCCTGCCAGCGTTGAGCGCCGGGAAGGTGGTTGTGGCAGAGGCCCTGGGCAAGGAGCGGGAGCTGTGGGCGCGGGTTGTGTCCTATGCGTTTGAAGGCGCGGCGACGCTCGACAGCGTCTCCACCGATGTGGCGCTGCCCAATGCGTTCAAGCCCAATACGCGCTGCTTTTTGGCCTGGAGCGGCGGCCAATCCATCGGCGGAGGCGCGCTGGCGATTCACGACGGGGTGGGCATTTGCTTTTCCACCAGCATACATCCTGCCTTTCGTCGTATGGGGGCGCAGACAGCCTTGCTTACGGCCCGTTTCGCGGCTGCTCGCGCCGCGGGATGCGACCTGATGCTTGTTCACACCGCTCCCAACAGCGCCTCGCAGCGCAACATAGAGCGTTTCGGTTTCTCCTTGGCTTATACGCGTGCGACTGTGAGCCTGTGACGGGAGTCCTATGACTGACGTGCGAACCGCGTGGAATCAGGCGAGCGCCGGCTATCAAACCGGGCGGGTAACCGCCACGCGCGACGTGGACTATGGCCCGTGGTCCCCCTGGGAAGATGAGCTGCGCCTGCTGGGTGACGTGGCCGGGAAGCGCATTCTGGATCTGGGCTGCGGCGGAGGACAGTGCGTCATTGCCTTGACCCGGCAGGGTGCGCTGGCGACCGGGCTTGACGTGAGCGATGTTCAGTTGCAGTTCGCCCGCAACCTTGCGCAAAAAGAGGGCGTGCCGGCGACATTTGTCCAAGGGATGATGGAGGATTTGACGTCTTTCGCCTCGGAAGCCTGGGACATCGTTCTCAGCGTCTACGCGATTCAATACTGCGCCGATCCGTTGCGCTGCCTGCGCGAGATCGCTCGGGTGTTGCGTCCAGGCGGTCTTCTGGTTTTTAGCCTGGATCACCCGTTCCGCAACTGCTTTTGGGACGCATTGGACAGCGATCTTGCACCCTATCCTGCTCGCAGCTATTTCGACCCCACACCCCTCCAATGGTTTTGGGGCGATGCAGGTTCGGCCATGCGCACCTATCATCGCTCGATTTCGGAGTGGGTGGCGATGCTGGCGGAGGCGGGGTTCGCGCTGCGCCGGTTGTTGGAGCCGCAACCAACCGCTGAAATGCTCGACGCGGTCTGGCCAGATGACAGCGCACTGGCTACCTTGCGCAACATTCCCCAGTCCATTATCTTCGTTGCGATGAACATGGGCGCAGAGTGATGCAGACGCGACGCTTCATTCTTCCGACGGCTGCGCGCATCGTCGAGATTCGGCAAGAGAACTATCGAACAAAGACATTTGTGCTCGACGTTGCAGCGGAGGCTGTCCCCGGACAGTTTGTCATGCTCTGGCTGCCCGCGTTCGATGAAAAGCCGTTTTCGTTGGTGAGCGCCGACCCAGTTGCTTTGATGGTCGCCAGTGTGGGACCCTTCACCCGTCTTCTCCACGAAAAGCGCGTGGGCGACCGCGTCTGGCTGCGCGGGCCCTTCGGGACTGGCTTCGAGCCGCCGTCGCGTCGCAGCCGGCCTGCCCTCATCGGCGGCGGCTATGGCGTGGCGCCGCTCTACTGGCTGGCAGCCAGTTTGGACGGCGCGACCTCGTCTGTCACGACCATCATCGGCGCGGCCACAGCAGATGATCTGCTTTACCTGGCCCGGTTTGAGTCGTTGCAGTCCATGCAAGGCGTCACCTCCTATCGCACCCTGTGCACCACAGAGGATGGCTCGCATGGTTTGTCCGGTCGAGTGACCGATGCGTTGCTGCCATTGATCGAGGCCGGTGAGGTGGACGCCATCTATGGCTGCGGGCCGCACGGCATGTTGTCGGCGTTGGCGGCGGCGGCGAAGCGCTTCGCCCTCCCCTGCCAGCTCAGTTGGGAAGCCTATATGCGTTGTGCGATTGGGCTGTGCGGCTCGTGTGAACACGACGGCAAGGTGTTGTGTCTCGACGGGCCGGTGTTGCGCTGGCAACCGTGAGGGAGAAATTGTCACGTTGCAAGCAGGAGATTGTCACGCTGCAAGCGTGACCTACGGGGCTGGCAGGAGAGTGTCGCGCTGCAAGCGTGACCTACGATGAGACGACGCCCCCGCGAAATAGCCATTCACCATTCACCATTCACTATTTGCGATTTACAATTCTCCATGAAGACTTTCTACCACCACCTGCAAAGTTGCCTCGATGACGGGCTGACCGTGGCCGTCGCCACCATCGTCAACGTGAAAGGCTCCACCCCACGTGAGATTGGCGCCAAGATGATCATCCATCCGCTTGGGCGGCATGTGGGCACGGTGGGCGGCGGCTGCGGTGAAGCGGACGTGATCCGCGCCGGCCTGGACGTGATGCAGGACGGCATCCCGCGTATGGTGCGCGTCGACCTGACCGACCCCATCAGCATGGAAAGCCCGGGCGTGTGCGGCGGCGTCTTCGATGTGTTCATCGAACGCTGGCGGCCAGGGGAGGAGTTGCAATCAGTAAGCCCGTTATTCAATGGAGCCGAGCCATGTTTGAGTTGATCAAGGAACTGACCGAGCTTGTCGCACCCGTGGGGCAAGAAAGCGCCGTACTCGACCGCGCCGCCGAGCTATGGTCGGCGGCTGGCGCAACCGTCACGCGCACGCGCATAGGCAATGTGCTGGCGCGTGTCGGCCAGCAAGGCCCCAAGCTCTTGTTGGCCGCTCACGCCGATGAACTCTGTTTTCTGGTGCGGGGGATCGACCCCCTGGGCTTTCTGTGGTTGGCCGGCGGCCAGGCGTGGACGCGCAGCGCAGGGTTGCGCAACAGCTTCACCATCGGCCAGCGGGTCAAAGTGCTGGCCCGTTCAGGGGTCATCCCTGGCTACATCGGGACGACCACAGGCCACCTGGCGACCCTTGCTCTGCCCGAACCGGCCGAGCTGACCTGGGATGACTTCTGGGTGGATACGGGCCTGAGCCGTGAGCAGCTCCTGGCGCGCGGTGTGACGCCAGGAACGCGCGTCATTTGGGATGTGACGACCGAACGCTACGGTCAGCACGTGGTGGGAAAAGCGTTGGATGACCGGGCGCCCATTGCTGTGTTGACCGAAGTGCTGCGCCGCACGCCAGTTGACGACTTGCGTTGGCAGCTCACTCTGGCCTGCACCGTGCAGGAGGAGATCGGGCTGGTGGGCGCGGCCGCAGCGACGGCGCATGAGGAATTCGACGCGGCCATCGCGGTGGAAATCGGCATGGCCGGCGATATTCCGGGCGTTGCCATGCGCACCATGCCGACCTACCTGGGCGGCGGTCCTATCCTGGTGCACAAGGATGCTCTCGTACATTACGACTATCGCCTGACGCAGGCGCTGGAAGAGACAGCGCGCGACGCGGGGATTCGTATCCAACACGCAGTTTTCGGCTCCTTTGGCAGCGACGGCGCTGAATTCATGCGCGCCGATATCCCCAGCGCGCTCGTCGCCTTCCCGGCGCGCTACACCCACACACCCTTCGAGACCGGGCATCTTGGCGACATAGAGGACCTGGTGGAGTGGCTGTGTGCGTTTGTGCAAAGACAGGATCGCAGGATTGACAGGATGACAAGATGAACGGGAGAACGCTCTATGGTTGGGTTTGCTTTGACCGTTTCTGTTGAGGGTGCTATACTCAATTCACCGTCCGTTCCGTTTTGGTCTGTTTGGCAATGCTCACTTCGCCAAGTGCAAGTTCGCCAAGGTCGGTCTTGATCCACATTTCATCTATCCATTCACTATCCATTCACTATCCATTCAACATCTGACACCTGGACGCCTTAAAGGAGGCACACAAATGCGTAATGAACGCAAACTGCTGCAATGGGCGGCGTTGATCGCCGTGCTGGCGCTGGTCTTGTCGGCCTGCGCGCCGGCCGCACCCACAGGCGGAGCTGCTCCCGCCCCAGAAGCAGCGGCCACCGAGCCGCCGCCTGCAGAAGCCGGCCCATTCGAGCCGATGAGTTTTGTCGCCGAGAACTGCGATTACGGCGGCCAGTTCAAGGCAATCGAAGCCCTGGATGAAAAGACCGTGAAGTTCACCCTGTGCGCACCTGACGTCGCCTTCCCAGCCAAAGTTGCCTTTTCGGCCTTCGGCATCAACGACGCCGACTACCTGGAGGCTACCGGCGGCGGCGGCGAGCTGATCGAAAAACCCAATGGCACCGGACCCTATCAGTTGGGCGAATGGCGGCGGGGCGACCAGATGATCTTCAATCGCTTCGATGGCTATTGGGGTGAACCGGCCATCCCGGCGACCGTCATCTTTCGCTGGAGCGCCGAGAGCGCACAGCGCCTGGTCGAGCTGCAAGCCGGCACCGTGGATGGCATCGACAACCCCGGCCCGGATGATTTCGATGTCATCGAAAGCGACCCGAACCTGCAATTGCAGAAACGCTCCGGCACCAATATCTTCTATGTCGGCATGAACAACACCTATCCGCCCTTCGACAACGAACGCGTGCGCCAGGCCTTTGCCATGGGCATCGACCGCAACCGCCTTGTCGACAATTTTTATCCGCCTGGTTCCAGCGTGGCAACCCAGTTCATGCCGCCCTCGATCTTTGGCTATACCGAGGGGCTGACTTGGTACGATTACAACCCGGACGAGGCCAAGAAGATCTTGGAAGAAGAGGGCGTGTTGCCTGGCTTCCAGACCACCATCACCTATCGCGACGTGGTGCGCGGTTATCTGCCTAATCCCGGCGTTGTTGCTCAGGATATTCAAGCGCAGCTGGCTGACCTGGGCGTCGAGGCGGAGATCGTGGTCATGGAATCTGGCTCCTTCCTGGATGCAGCAGATCGGGGTGAGATCGACGGCTTCCATCTGTTGGGCTGGGGCGCCGACTATCCTGACGCCACCAACTTCCTGGACTTCCATTTTGGCCCAGGCGCGTCGGATCAGTTTGGCGAGGGCTTCCAGGATATCTGGGATGCTCTGAAAGAGGGCGGCACCAAATCCTCTGCCGAGGAACGCCAACCCTGGTACGACCAGGCCAACGAGCTGGTCAAGCAGCATGTGCCCATGATTCCTATCGCGCATGGCGGCAACGGCGCAGCCTTCAAGGCCGATGTGGAAGGCGCCTACGCCTCTGATATCGGCGCAGAACAGTTCGCCCTCATGAATCCAGGCGGACGGGACGCCTTTGTCTGGATGCAGAACGCCGAGCCGATCGGCCTCTACTGCGCCGACGAGACAGATGGCGAGACCCTGCGCGCGTGCGAGCAGGTGATGCAATCGCTGCTGGCCTATGAGCCGCGCACGGGCGCTGTTGTCGCCTCGCTGGCGAGCGATTGGGCGGCCAATGAGGACCTGACCGAGTGGACGTTCACCCTGCGGGATGGCGTCCAGTTCCACAACGGCGCCACCCTGGACGCCAATGATGTGGTGCTCTCTTACGGCGTGCAGTGGGATGCGTCGCATCCGTTGCATGTAGGGCGCGACGGCAACTTCAGCTACTTCACCGGTCTGTTTGGCGCTTTCCTGAACGCGCCGCCGGCTCAGTAGTTCTCAAACCATCTCCATCGTAGGGGCGGCCCTGGCTGAACGTCGCCGAGGCCGCCCCTACAAATACCATGCTTCACCTGTAAACACGATGTCTTCATGATACCCTATATCACCCGTCGCCTGGCGCTCGCTCTTCCTGTCCTCATCGGCATTCTCTTTGCCACCTTCGCCCTGGCGCGCCTGATCCCTGGCGACCCGTGCCGGGCCGTCTTGGGCGAACGAGCCACCGACGCAGTGTGCGACGCGTTCATGGAGCGTTATGGCCTCAATCGACCCATTCCTATTCAGTTTGGCATCTACCTGAGCGACGTCGCCCAGGGCGACCTGGGAACATCGCTGCGTTTTGGCCGCCCGGTGACGGAGATCATTTTGGAGCGCCTGCCGGTCACAATCGAGTTGGCTTTCTCCGCCCTGCTGTTTGCCAGCTTCTTCGGCGTCATTCTGGGCATCGTCTCTGCCTACTGGCGCAATTCACCGGTTGACCTCTTCACCATGATCGGCGCTAATCTGGGCGTATCGATCCCCATCTTTGTCCTGGGTCTGCTCCTGGCCTATGTTTTTGCGGTCATGCTCAGAGATACGCCCTTTGCGCTGCCGCCCTCGGGCCGTCTTTCGGCAGGAATGCCGGCGCCGCCCATCGCCGAAGTATGGGGATTGGAAAACCTGGATGGACCTTTGCGAGGGATTCTCGATTTCCTATCGCAGATGTACATTGTCAATGGCATATTGACCCTCAACTGGACGTTGACCTGGGACGCTATCAGGCATCTGATCCTGCCGGTGATCGCGCTGGGTACGATTCCCCTGGCGATCATCGCGCGTATGACCCGGTCGAGCCTTCTTGAAGTGATGGGGTTGGATTACATGCGCACGGCACGCGCCAAGGGGCTGAATGAATATCGGGTGATCTTTCGCCACGCCATGCGCAATTCGCTGCTCCCGGTCATCACCATCGTGGGGTTGCAGTTGGGCGGCTTGTTGAGCGGCGCAGTGCTCACCGAAACGATCTTCGGGTTGACCGGCGTGGGCAGGACGCTCTTCGACGCCATCTCATCCCGCGATTACACAGTCGTGCAGGCGTTCACCCTGGTCATCGCCATAGTGTTCGTCGTCATCAACCTGGTCGTCGATATTTCATACGCCTTTCTCGACCCACGCATCCGCCTGAGTTGATCTCACCATGCAAGCAGCCGCTTCGCCGACCAGCGCCGCCCTAAGTTTTCGCTCGCCCACACCGCGCAGTCTGTGGCAAAACGCGCTGCGCTATCTCTTTCGCCAGCGCCTGGCCGTGGTAGGCATGATCATCCTTGTCCTGCTTGTTTCCATCGCCGTTTTTGCGCCGGTTCTTGCCACCCACGACCCCAACGACACGTTGATCGGCGTCGAAGATGTGGAGAAACGCGCGCCGCCCTGCGTTCACCGTTTGGGCTGTCCTGAAGACCAGCCTGAGCACTATTTTGGCGTGGATGGCAACGTGCGTGACCTCTACAGCCGCGTGCTCTATGGCGCGCGGCTCTCTCTGGTGGTGGGCATCGCCTCTGTGACCTTTGCCATCCTGGTGGGTGGCGTCATCGGCGCGATAGCCGGTTACTTTGGCGGCAATTCCGACAATGTGCTCATGCGATTGATGGATGTACTTCTGGCCTTTCCCAGCCTGATCCTGGCCATCGCCATCGTGACTGTGCTCGGCCCCGGGCTGCTCAACACGCTGATCGCCATCGCCATCGTCAGCATTCCTATTTACGCCCGCATCATGCGCTCCAGCGTCCTTGCCGTCAAGGAGCAAGATTACATCCTGGCGGACCGGGCGTTGGGCGTGCCGCCGCGCCGCATCCTCTTTGGTCATATCCTGCCCAACTCGCTGACCCCGCTGGTCGTCACCGGCACGTTGGGCATCGCCGTCGCCATTCTCGACGCCGCCGCGCTCTCTTTCTTGGGGTTGGGCGCGCAGCCCCCCACGCCCGAATGGGGTTCCATGATCGGCCAGGAGCGCAACCAGGTCTTTACCGCGCCCCATCTCATCGTCTTCCCGGGTCTGGCGCTCATGCTCACGGTGCTGGCCTTCAACCTCCTGGGCGACGGCCTGCGCGATGCGCTCGACCCGCGCCTGAACAGGTAGCGTCTCTTCTTCACAAACACTGCGTCGCTGTGACATGGAACAGGGACAACTCAACTGGATCGCCAACTTCATCTGGGGCATCGCCGACGACGTGCTGCGCGACCTGTACGTGCGCGGCAAGTATCGCATCGATTCCATCTCCATTCACCACTACCGCCTGCCCCTGGACCCGCCCTTTCACGCCGCCTGGGACCCCCATCCTCGTCATAGCCACACGGTCACGCTGGTGCGCGTGATGGCTGGCGGTCTGGAAGGAGTCGGCTCCGGCGACGCCATGCTGGGCTTCGCCGGCCATGAGCAGCTTTTCATCGGGCAGGATGTCTTTGACATCGAGCGCCACGTGCAGTTGCTCGACAATCTGCAATTTATGTATGGCCGTATGTGGCCGTTGGAGATTGCCCTGTGGGACATCATGGGCAAGGCAACCGGTCAGCCCCTGTGGAAACTGTTGGGCGGGCGCACGAATCGTGTTCCTCTTTACGCCTCCATGGGACAGCGACGACCCACGCCCGAGCGCGCAGCGGCGGCTCGTCGTCTGGTGGAAAGGGGCTTCCGCGCCGTCAAGCTGCGCTTCTACGCCGATAACGTGGCCGAGAATCTGGCCGTCGCCCGCGCCGTGCGCGAAGCCATGGGTGTAGACGCCGCCCTGCTTGTGGACGCCAACCAGGGCTGGCGGATGCCCTGGGACACCCGCACACCCTGGGACTTCAAGACGGCTCTCTTCGTGGCCGATGCGCTGGCCGAGCTGGACGTCTTCTGGCTGGAGGAACCGCTGCCTCGCACTGATTATCGTGGCCTGGCGGAGTTGCGCCGTCGAGCCAAGGTGCGCATTGCCGGCGGCGAGGGCAACCGGGATTTCAGCGAGCACCTGGAGTGTCTTCATCACGGCAGCCTGGATGTCTATCAGGCCGACGTCGCCTGGAGCACGGGTATTTTGCGCGGGCGTCAACTGGCGCAGATGGCGCAGGCCGCCGGCGCTCTCTACTCGCCCCACACCTGGGGCGATGGACTGGTTCTGCTGGCGAACCTCCACGTGGCTGCGGCGGTCTCCACTGCGCCCTTCTTCGAGTTCGCTTTCGATCCGCCCGAGTGGACGCCTGCCCGTCGCGATTACATCCTCCCCAAACCTCTGGAAGCCGACGGCGACGGCGTGTTGACCCTGCCCGCTACGCCCGGCCTGGGCGTTGCCATCGACTGGCAGGCCATCGCGCCGCTGCGCATCCACACCGGCACGATGCAATCCACCGACTGATGCGGATGTGTTCAGATCAGAGTTGAGGGCGTTGAGTCAGCCTCAGGTGTGATGAATGTCGATCATCCGGTTGCTGATGCGCAAGGCAGTGAAGAGCAAGCCGAGGGCGACGATGGTCATGGTCAAGGCCAGCTCGTTGGCGCTGACGCTGTCATTGGCCTGCACCGCATCATAGATCGCCATGGACAGGGTCTGAGTGCGCCCTGGAATGTTGCCGGCCACCATGAGCACCGCGCCAAAGTCGCTGAGCGCACGCAAAAAGCCCAAGATCGCGCCGGCCAGGATGCCCGGCGCAGCCAGGGGCAGGCTGACGCGCCACAGGATTCCCCACTCTGAGCAGCCATCTATCCGCGCTGCATTTTCAATCTCTGGGTGGATGCCCAAGAACCCTACGCGCACCGACTGCACCACCAATGGAAACGCGGTGATAGCCGCGGCGATCACCGCGCCGTTGATGGTGAAGACGAAACGCACGCCAAAGAGTTGTTCCACCAATAGCCCAAGGCCACGCTGACCCAATAGCACGAGCAGATAATAGCCCAGCACCGTGGGCGGCAGAATCATGGGCGCCATCACCAGGCCCTCCACAAGCCATTTGCCTCTGAAACGGCGCTTTGCCAGCACCCAAGCAACCAGCGCACCAGTGCTCAGCGCAATCAGGCAGGCCCACAGTGATACCCAGAGAGAGATGGTGAGTGGCGAAAGACTCATGGGAAAAGAAATGACGCCCGCGCTGGAAGAAGGGACAACTGGAGGATCACTCTGCGGTTGCCGGAGCACTCGCGCCGGGCGGAATGAACCCGTATTGTTCCATGACCGCCTGTCCCGCCGGGCTGCCGATGAACGCAGCGAAGGCCTGCGCCTCCTCCTTGTGACGCGACGCGGCCACGACAACCAGAGCCTGATCCAGGGGTGCATGGAGAGCTTCGTCGATCACGGTCCAGGTGATCTCGGGCGTATTGGCAATGGAAAGGGCCACAATGCCGGCCTGGGCGTTGCCGCTCTGGACAAATTGCAGAGCTTGCCGCACATTATCGCCAAAGACCAGTTTAGATTGGATATGGTCCCAAAGGCCGGCGGCTTCCAGGGCTTGCTGTGCGGCGCGCCCATAGGGCGCATGAGTCGGGTTGGCGATGGCAACAGAGTTGATCTCCGGCGACAACAAATCGTCAAGGTCCTCGATTTTCATCCCTGGCGAGCGGCTGACCGCCAGCACGATCCGCCCGCGTGCATAGAGCTGTTTCGTCTCATCCAGCGCCAGCCTTTGCTGGATGAGATCATCGACAAATTCCACGTTGGCCGCCGCAAAGAGATCATAAGGCGCGCCATTGGCGATTTGCTGGGCCAACTGTCCTGTGGAACCGAACACCAGGGTGACTTTGTGGCCGCTCTCTGCCTCGAATATCTGCGCCAGTTTAGTAAAGGCAAATTGCAGGTCTGCCGCTGCCGCCACCGTTAGCTCCACTTGAGAGGGCTGAGGCGTGATCGTTGGGGGGAGCGCTTCAGTGGACGAACCGCACCCACCCACAAACGCGAGCAGAGCCAACAGGACGATTGCTTTCAACTCACCCATTCTCCCGCGTCTCACTTTCCCAATGAGATTTGCCGCCATTCAAAGAGATCAAGTCGATCATTATACACCAACCAACGAAAATGTGTTTCTTTATATGAGGGGATATTGTCATCCATCTTTTGACGCAGGAAGGGTGAGTGTATTAGGCTGGGGGCGATGGGCGGCGCCTGCCCATCGCCTGTTTCAACCCACGCCAGGAGCGCGCCTATGACTAACCTGCTCGACAACATTGTCATCGTCCTCGACCGCCCGCAGGACCCCATCAACATCGGCGCGGTGATGCGCGCCATGAAGAACATGGGCGTGCGCCGGTTGCGATTGGTGAATCCGACCCCTTTCGAGCAGGCGGACATCCTGCGTCTGGCGCATCGCTGCGAAGATCTGTTGGCTGCGATGGAGATTTTTGACGAACTAGACGCAGCCCTGGCGGATGCGGTCTATGTGGTGGGCACGGATGCCAGGCCTCACGGCGATGATCCCACAACCAGCGACATGCGCAATCTATCAGCCGCTCTCGTCCAACGGGCGGCGGCGGGAACGGTGGTTCTGCTCTTTGGCTCCGAGGCAGATGGGCTGAGTCGCACTGGCCTGGATCGCTGTCACCTGATCGCCAGCCTGCCCATGAACCCCAGCTATCCGGCGCTCAACCTGGCGCAGGCGGCGCTGCTTCTGCTCTACGAAGTGCGTATGGCTGCCCTGGGCGCGGCGATGCCGCAGACGACAGGCGCTCCGCCTGCGCCGCACGCTGCGTTGGAGCGACTCTTTTCTCTTGCTGAGGAAGTTCTTAGGGAGACGGGATTCTTCAAATACAACCCCGCTGCGGCTATGCACTCGCTGCGGCGTATGGCCTATCGGGCTGAATTGTCTGGCGAAGAGGTCGCGTTGCTGATGGCGATCCTTCGCCAGACACGGTGGAGTTTGACCCAGAAAACCCTGTCATGACGGCTTGGGCGACGATGAGTCGTTGCTGTGGCTTGCTGCGCTTCTCCACCGCCGCCCAAGCCTCTCGCCTACCAACGGTCGCCAGCGCGGCGCCGCACGAACACACCGGCCAGCACCAGGCCAGCCGCAAAACCCACCAAAAGCAGGTTGAGGGCAAACGAAGGCAACGCTACGCCGGTGTCCGGCACCTCAGGTTCCTCTGTATCTTCCGTTGCATCCTCAACGGCCGCAGCTTCGGCGGCTGCCTCCGCTGGCGCTTCGGCGGCCGCTTCCGCTGGCGCTTCGGCGGCCGCTTCCACCTCGGCGGCCGGCTCAACCACCAGGAGGCTCACCTGCTGCCCGGCTGCGTCGATGACGACCACACACCCGTTTCCTGTCCCTAGCAACTCAATGGCCTTTTCCGGCGTTTTGAGCGGCTGTTCCATCGTGCCAATGGCCGGATCATCGACGCCTGCGTCTGGATTAACATAGAGCGTGACATAACCGGCGGGGCATTCATCTTGGGCAAACGCCGGCGTGACGAATGTCACCAGAAGGCCAACCACAATCAACAAACGAACCAACGTGCGAGACATAGTCAACTCCTTGTGTTTTATGAGCTACATCGAAGAAATGGATGGTGGAACCAAGTGATTATCTGGCGTTCAGCGCCAGTTCTGCCTTCAGGCGTTCCGTGAGAGCCTCATCAGGGTGTACCCGCAGCAGGTTGAGCAACAAATCGGTTGACGCCTGTCGTTGGCCCACCTTGCGCAACTGAATGGCCTGATAGAGACGCAATGTCTGGTCATGGGGAAAACGCATCGCCAGTTCAGCGATCTCCGCCGCAGACATCTGCCCGTCGCCTTTCGCCTCAATGAGCGCGGTCGCCAGAACATGGGCGGCGGCGAGGCTGTCCGGCCCCAGAGCCAGGCCGCGACGGGCAGCCTTTTCTGCTATGGCAAGGTCCCCCCGCGCCAGGGCAGCTGCACTCAGATGTACTTGCGCCTCCGCCCAATCGGGCGCAAGCAGGGTCGCCTCGCGCAGTGCACTTTGTGCGCCTGCCAGATCACCCGTTGCGGCCAGCATCAACCCCAGGTTGAAGTGAAATTCAGCGCGATCAGGGTCATTCTGCAGTGCCTGGCGTTGCAGATCAAGCGCCGCTTGTTTGTCTCCTTGCTGCCAGGTGGAGTGGGCCAGATTGTGCAAAAGGGTTGCGCCGAGCGCCGTCGATGCTAATGGCTGGGTCTCTGGTGCAATCGCCAGGGCAAAATCTCGATGGCGGGTTGACGCCAAATCCACCCCTATCTGCAAGAATTTCGCATAGGAGGACGGATCGTTTCCTGCCAATTGCTCTGCATTCAGCCCGGTGAGCGCGGCGCCAATGCCGGTCAGGTCGCGCCAGCCGAGAAACACGATAGCTGCCAGGGCAAGGGCCCAGGAAAGACGACGCAGACCGCGATCGATCATGGCATCTCCACTCCCGACTCAGGCGCATCCATTGGCTCGGCGATGATGACGATGCGGTCAGCATTTGTCAAGTAAGGATAACACGAAATCAAGGTGAGCTGCTCGTGGGATGTGTTTTTCGTATAGCTACGGAGTCGCGCTTTGCCCCGGGCTGGGTCGCGGCGATAGGGGACAATCCAGCGTTCAGTCACCCGATAGAGATACTCGCCCGTCTCTGTGTATAAAGTGATCTCATCTCCCCGGTGTAATTCTGGCAGACGACGAAAGACTTCGCCCATCCAATTGTTGTGTCCGGTCAGCACGATGTTGCCGTCGCCGCCCGGCAACGCTGTTCCTGCCAGATGGCCGACTGCCCGACCCGGGTCCTGCCACCGTGCACGCGCGCGACCGACGTCGTCCGTCCATGTCTCCAGAGGCGATTCGTTGATGCGGGCATTGATGTCAATCGCTGGAATTGCTATACGCACAGGCGGCAGAAGGTCGCGCTTCGCCGCCAACGCGGAGGCGGGTGCAACTCCTGGGGCTATCTCTACAGGCAATTCGACGGAGCTGACTATCGTCGGCGCAGCAGAAAGCGCCAAGCTGCTGGTCGCTGCGGTTTGCACCATCACGGTGGACTGGGGCGTTGCCAGCGGCGCGAGGGCAATCGCTGGCGTGGCCTGCATTATGCGCAATGGCGTGTGCGAGACGGCCTGCATCTCCAACGCCTCACGCGCCATGCGCAGACCAACCACCGCCGCCAAGACGACGCCCATAAGAATCAGCGCGTGGCTGATGGTGGAGAGGACGCTGGCGCGTGATGCGCCCCACTGCACATACATCCTGAATGAGCCTCTATCGGATCGAACGCGTGCTGTTGTGATTGTTGCTGCACATGACAACTGCTCGGTCACAGATCACATGCGCCTGTTTTGCCGCCTGATCAGCATATGCTGGTGCAATCATATTCCATTTCTCATCTTGGCGCAACATTCACATTTTACCTGGGTGGGCTTGATGCCCAGCGCGTCAGATTGAGCGACTTCGTATATCGCAACCGAGCCAGTGCGCAGTGAGCGACGCCAACCCTGCCCGACCGTGATGGTGATCATGACGCAGAGCTCTTGCCAATGTCACGATTTATCATGGCGGTGGGCGAACGCAAGCAGCTCACCCACCATGCGCCGCAGGCGATGTTCCACACGCTCGTTGACCAGGGTGTGCTCCGCGTCGAAGTCGCGTCGATTCACCGTGACGCGCGTCGGCGTCAGCCAGGCGCGCAACTCGTAGACAGCTTCGATCATCGCGGGAAAGGTGCTCTGGTCGGAAACAGCGATCAGGCCGACGGCCCGGCCTGTGAGATAAGGCGGGTCGTCATCGGACAGCAGCTCCAAGAAATCCAGCGCGTTCTTGACGACGCCGCTCACAGTGCCGTGATAGGTGGGCGACGCCCAGATCATGGCGTCGGCGCGGCGGCAGGTCTCCACCAGGCGGACAATGGCCGGCTGCTGGAAGACAGAATAGGCGCCCACCGGCATGTCGGGATAGAACATGGGCAGGTCGAGCTCCTTCACGTCGAGCAGTTCAACCTCTGCACCCTGTTCGGCTGTCATTGCCAGCGCGGTTTGCAGCGCCAGCCGCGAATAGCTGCGGGCGCGCAGGCTGCCGCCCAACCCCACAATCAACGGCGTCGATGTCATCAGCGTCTATCCTCCATCTCTGTAGGTGCGATTCTCAATCGCATATCCCCCACTTTTCTCGTGCGGCTGCAAGCCGCACCTACGATTCTGTGTCCGTTGTCTCGCTGGCAAAGCCGTCGATGCTCAGCCGGTTGTGTTTGCGCCGATATGCGGTCAATGCTTCTTCGCCCTTTGCCTCGGCCCAGTCGCGCAGGGCCAGGCGCTCGCCTTTGAATTCATAGCGCGCCACGCCAAAGCCGCACGAAGTTTGCAGCGATTCCACGTCCAGCACGACGATCTGGCGCTCGCCGGGCAGATCGCCCCACAGCGGGCGCAGCTCCACCCACGCCGGATCGCGCGGGAAGACCAGCCTCCCCCGACCATAGAGGCGCAGGATGGCCGGCGCTGCATCGAAGCTGCACAACATGATGGTCAGCCGACCGTCGGCCTTGAGATGAGCCGCGGTCTCGTTGCCGCTGCCCGTGGCATCCAGATAGGCTACCGTGCGCTCGTCCAGCACGCGCAGCGTGTCCATGCCCTTGGGCGAAAGGTTGACGCGCCCACTTGCCGCGGCCGACGCGGTGAAAAAGATGTGCTGCGCTGCGATGAAAGTGCGTAGTTCGGGTGTGATAGAGTCGTAGAATTTTGCCATGTCAGAATCGCCCTCAAGACATGAGTTCATCCCACTCCTGGCGGCTGATCTTGGCCTGACGCAAGATCCTTGCCAGAAGCGCGGCGGTGATGTTGCCTGTATGTGGATTCGGAATCATGAGGCGCAACTCGCCCTTGATCAAAAACTGATGGCTTCCGCCTGAGTAAGGACCTTCGAAGCCAAGATGATGTAAATTCTGAATGAGTTTGCGGCGTGAGACGGGAGTCAATGGGGGCATCACACAGGTTCCCGATGAAAGTCGAGAGTCACTCCACCGATCGCGGGAAGTCGATGCCCCATGCGCAGTCCCAGAACAATCCAGTCCTCCAGGACCAAGCCCAATTCATTACGACATTCGTCTACGGTATTGGCGTTTGCATAGACGCCGTCCAATCCTGGAATTTCTGCGTAGATGGTGTGATCCTCAAGGACCTCGTACTGAGCCAACTTCAACGCCGCATTGATATACTCTGTCAACATATGTCCTCCTGATCTCCCAGCGGAGTCAACAGCGCCGCCCTATTATTCTATCGCAAATTATAGCGCAACAACCCATTCTGAACCAGAGGGGGTGATTTCCGGCGCAGGCTGACGTCTCCGCAAGGTTGTTGCGCTATGGCTCGCCGGCAGCAACGCCGCCCTTCGTGCGTACATAGGCCGCCAGCTCGCGCCGCACGAACAGGCCGGTCTCCTGGACGCCAGCCGCCGCCAGCGCCGGTTGCGTCACCCGCGCCATGAAGCTGGTGCAGGCGAGGGTGAAGACGCGCTCCATCTGCTGGGCCAGGGGCAGGCCATGCACTCTGGCATCCAAGGGCGCGGGCTGGCTGCGGCCCGTAGGGGCGGCCCTGCGCACGACCTCACGGCTGAAGTGAAGAGGGGCGTCGCTGCTTGCGCGTAACAACTCAAGCAACGCGCGCCCGCTCAGCCGCAAAAGCTGGATTGTGTCGGCATAGGGCATCACGCTGCGCCAGTCGCCCAGGGTCAGGGGGCCGGGCGCTAGCCCTATGCCCGCACACGAGCCGTCCACCGCCGCGCAGTCGACTGCAAAGCCGGCCAGCCGGCAGCGTTCGGCCAGCCCATCGGCCGCAAAGCGGGCCAAAGCGGGTTGATCCAGGCTGTCTGCCACATGACCCAGGGTTGTCTCCATGCGCCGCCGCGCCTCCCGCGCCAGGGATTGCACCCAGTTCGCATCGAATTCTTCGTCCACAGGCAGGTCATCGGTGGGGATCAGCCGTGCATGGGTCGCCTCCACGCGCCCGGACGCCACGGTCAGCTCGACCTCGCCCATGAACTCGCCAAAGGAGCCGGCCTGGACGATGGGAACGCCGTTGACCACGTTTGTGGCGTCCAGGCCATGTCTGTTGAGGGCATGATGCGTGTGGCCCCCCACGATGAGGTGCACTGCGCCCGGCGGCAGAGAGCGCGCCAACTCCACATCGCCGGCGCCAACCACGGCAGCCGGGTGGGACGCCAGGCTGTGGCCCAGATGGCTGAGGACGATGCGCACGTCGCTGATGGGCGTGAGGAGAGGCAACAGATTGTGCAGCGCTGCAAGGGGATCGGCCACGGTCAGCGTCGAGCCGGGCAGCCTGGCGACTTGCGCCGGCGTGGTCAGGCCGATGACGGCCACGCGCACGCCCTGGACGACGAAGATAGCTGCGGGCAAGAAACGCCCTGCCAGTTCCCGACAGCCGGTCAGGTTGGCCGAGAGTGCGGGGAAGCGGGCGTCCGCGGTCAGAGCGCGGGCCAAATGCGCCTCGCCCCAGTCCAGGTCGTGGTTGCCAATGGCGCAGGCGTCCAGACCGACGGCGGAATAGAGACGATAGGCTGCATGGGCATGGAACGCAAAAGGGTCATCCTGGCCCAGGAGCAGGTCGAACGGGCTGCCCACGCAATCATCGCCGGCCGAGAGCGCGAGCACGCCGAAGCCTTCTCGCTGCCCGGTTGCGCGGAGCGCGGCCAGATGACCGGCCATGCGGCTGAGAACAGGCTCCTCGCCCTGGGGCGTCAAGTGGGCCACATGACCGTGGAGGTCGTTGATGTGAAGAATCTTAAGCAGCGTCAACCTCTTCGCCAATCCAGCGCACCCAATCCAGGTTGCGCGCCTGGGCGGCATTGAAGAGCCGGCTGTCGGCAGTGTAAGGCGGCGCGTTCACTGTTTCAGCCAACGCCAGATAGAAGCCATCATATGCGCGACTCTGCTGCAAGCGCTGCGCCCAACGAAAGGCTACTATGCTGATAGCGGGCGAATCAGGAATGACTCGAACACCCAATCGGAACAGGTCACGCACTGCGGATTCACCATCCTCAGGTGTGATCGTCTTTGCATGGACGTATCTGCAAATCGCGCTGGTGCATTCAGAAGTCCATAGGGCAGGCGCAACGATGCGGGAGTGCTCTGCGCGCCACGATTTGAACTGGCGGATTATTTGGCCACTGTTCGCAATCGGCAGAATGACTCGTACAGCGATGTTCGCATCAATGACCAACATGGATAAGCGGCTGCCAGAGCTCCTGATCTCGCTCATTGCGCGCCTCGTCGATGACTATCTGTGTGGGAAGAAGAATGGGCGCGCCGTTCCGCTTAGAAAGGATGTGCGCCCGACGTTGGAGAATTTGTTCCAGCTCGACCGGGTCTCCTGGGGCGTCGCTATTCGCTGGCTGCCCCATAGCTGCCAACTGCGCTCCGATCATTCTCCGTAGCAGCGCGGAGATCGCCGCGCCCTGACCGCGCGCAAGGTCGACAATTGTCGCAAGCTCCTCCTCATCCAAAGAAACCTGCACCCTGTGCATCTTCCGCCCCGTTGCTGTCATGTCCATCCTCCTTTTGTCCCGTATTCGTTCCGCCCAGCGCCAGTATAGGCGTCCTTGACGGCCTGCTCCACGGTGGGCTTCAGGCCGGCCGCTGCGCCCAGGGCCACCGCGGTCACGATGAGACTGAGGGGATCGATCATGATGAAATTCTCCTTTACAGCTGCAATGGGAATGGGTTATGGATTTCGACATATGTTTCTTACGCTCAATTTGGCTTCACGCCAACAATCCATTGGCGCGCAACCACGCCTCGGTGCGTTGCATGGCCTCGTCGAAGCCGACGCGGGGTTGCCAGCCCAGAAGCCGCTGGGCTTTGGCGTTGCTATAGCTGTTGAAGCTGCGCAAGGAACGAACGGCGCGCCGGGTCAGCATCGCTTTCCTGCCGGTGAGCCGGCCTTGCAGCTCGAAGAGAAAGGCCACCCCCAGCGCGACGGGATAGGGGACGGAACGCAGATGGGACACGCCGGCCATTTCCGCCAGCGCCCCGAAGTAGTCGCGCCACGGCGTGGTATAGCCATCGCTCACATTGATCGCCTCGCCGGCGATGTTCTCTGCCTCGCCGCACAAGAGCAGGGCGTCCACCAGATTGTCAATGTAGACCGGCTTGCACAGGGCCTTGCCGCCGTCGATGAGCGTCATCTTGCCCTGCTGGATCAAGCGCAGGGGACGCAGGACGAAATGGGGCGAGTTGAGACCCACCACCTGGCTGGGCCGCACGGCGACCACCGAGAGGCCGCCGCGACCATGGCCGGAAAAGGCGATTTCCTCTGCGTCCACCTTGCTGTCGCCGTACACGTTGCCGGTTTTGCGCACGGGCGTGCTCTCATCGATGTTGAACTGCTGGCGCGAGCCATAGACCGAGACCGAGCTGATGTGCACCAGGCGACGCACGCCGGCCCGAACCGCCGCCTCCACCACATGGCGCGCGCCCTCCACGTTGACGGCCTGCACCTCCTGGGACGAGCCGCTCTCATCCACCCAAGCCGCGGCGTGATAGACCACGCTGCACCCCTCCATCGCGGCGACTACAGACGCCGAATCGGTGACGTCCCCCTGGACGATCACCACGCCCTGACTGGCCAGCCAGTCGCCTTTGGCCGGTGTGCGCGCCAGCCCCCGCACGTGAACGCCGCGCTCCTGGGCCAGGCGCTGCGCCAGCCAGCCGCCGATAAAGCCGGTTGCGCCGGTGATGAGCACCCTGTCTCCTTGCTTCACGCCGACCCCTCGTTCTTGTGTTGGGCGATCAAGCTCAGCGCCATTTCTACCTCATCTTCTCTGTTGTGGGCCACGCCATCCAGCCGCGCGGCGCGTAGATTTGCCAGGATGGCGCGGTAGATGGGGCCGCGGGGGATGCCCAGGCGCGCCAGGTCGTTTCCGTCCAGTTCGGCGTGGATGTGACGCCATTTTGCCTGATAGGTCGTCAGAACGGCGCTTATGGCGGAATCTTCGCATAGTAAAGAAAAGAGCGCAAGCCCGACTGATTCCACTTTCTCCAGGACGGCGACTGCCTGGCTGGGGCGCAGCTCGGGTTCGCGCAGTAATGCAAGGTGAGCGCGCAGCCAGTGAATGTCCTGCACGGTGCGCTGCGTCTCCTTGCGCAAGCCCAGGCGCGTTTGCAGCTCTGCATCCGCGGCGTCTGGCAGGGGATAGACAAAGAGAGCCCAGTAGAGGCGGGCGATAGGTTCTTCTTTCAGAGCCGGGTCGCAATCGGACGCTTGCAAGGCAGCCCGCAGGCGCGGAAAGGTTGCAATCACCCACTCGTCAGCCTGCAGCGCCGGATGGATGGCGGCCAAAACGCCCAACTTCCCCAGCCGCGCCAAAATGTGTTCGGGTTGTTCTTCCTGCAAGATGCGCTCGAACTCGTGGCGGATGCGCGCCGGCGTCACCCGATCCAGCATCTCCAGCGCGTCGCCGATCAGCTCCAGGGTGCGCGGGTCGATGCGAAAACCGAAGCGCTGTTCATAGCGCACAGCCCGCAGGATGCGTGTGGGGTCGTCCACAAAGCTGAGGCTGTGGAGCACGCGCACGATTCCTTCGCGCAGGTCGTTGACGCCGCCGTAGAAATCCAGGAGCTGTCCCCAGCGGTCGGGGTTGAGACAGAGGGCCAGTGTGTTGATGGTAAAGTCGCGGCGGTGCAGGTCGAGCTTGATGCTGCTGCTCTCGACAGTGGGCAGCACGGTGGGCGCAGTGTAGAACTCGGTGCGTGCGGTCACGAAATCCAGGTGCGCTGGCAGGGACTTTGCCGGGTGGTCTGCTTCGTCCATCGGCGGCTCAGAGGGCGCTAGGCGAGCGAGCAGGCGATCCAGGCGAAGCGGGTGATCGGCGTCGTTGAGCAGCCACTTGGCTGTGCCAAACTGGCGATGGGGGACGATGCGCCCGCCGTAGAGCTTTTTCATGCGTTGAGCAAAGTCGATGGCGTCGCCCTCGATGACGATGTCCACATCCAGGGCGCGGGTGCGCTCGCTGGGTGTGTTGAGCAGCAGGTCGCGCACGAAGCCGCCCACCACATAGACCGTATAGTGCATGGAATCCACTTCCTCGCCCACCAGCCGCAGGATGTGCAACTGCGCGGGCGTAAGGAAGGCGCGCAGGCGTTGCTCGATCTCGTCGACGCGGCGCTCAGGCAGCGCGGCGTCATCCCACAGTTTGATCAGGTCGGTGCGGGTGACGATGCCCACGATGTGCCCTTGTTCATCCACGACGGGGATCTGGCCCCAGCCGCTGTCGATCATGCGCCGGCGCAACAAGGGGATGGAGTCGTTGGGTTGAACTGTAATCTGGCCGGCGCGCATGAAGCGGCGCACGGGTTCGCCGCCCAGACCATGATTGATGGCTCGATCTGCTTCGCGGCGGGTGAGTACGCCCAGAAGCTCTTCGCCGTTGTCCCCCTCGCGCACCACCGGAAAACCCTCGTGGCCGTAGCGCCGCATGAGTTCGCCGGCCTCGTCGATGCTCATCTCAGGCGAGAGAATCTGCGGGCGACCTATGCTCATGATCTGGCGCACGGTCACGGCAGAGCGGGCGTGACTGCGCACCAGATCAAGGACGCGGTCGTGAAGCTCGGCTACGTTGGCGTCGTGAATGGGCGCGGCGGCGGCGCGGGCATGCCCCCCGCCTCCCAACGCGCGGGCCACAGCGCCGACGTCAACCTCATCGGTCATGCTCCTGGCCACGAACTGCACCATGTCGCCCAGTTCGATGAGGAGAAAGACAGCGTCGGGTTCGTGATAGTCGCGCAGCCGGGCGGCCACGGTGCTGATCTCTTCGCCGAAGCCCGCGGCCTGGGCCTGGGCGATGACGATGTTGTGGCCCTCGATCTCCACAAACTCGCTATGGGCGATCAGGTCTTCCAGGAGCTGGCGTTGTTGCTCGCTCAGCGGGTGCTGGAGGAAATGGTTGACCAGGTTCATGTTGACGCTACGCTCCGGCTCTAGGAGCCAGGCGAGCGCGCGGGCGTCCCGGTGGGTGGCGCCGCCATAGGTCAGGCTGCCCGTGTCCTCGTGGATGCCCAGGGCTAACAATGTGGCGTGGACAGGCGTCAGGGGGAGCTGCTGCTCGCTCAGCTTCTCCACCAGGAGGGTGGTGTTCGCGCCCACAGCTTCGCTCCACACCTGCCAGGTGGCCGGCAGGCTGCGCCCGGATTTGCGCTCATCGCCCAGCGCGGCATGGTGGTCGATGATGAGCACCTCGGCGTTGTCCAGCAGGGCGCGGGGCGCGTTCATGGCGCGTGTGTCCACCACGATGGAGCGGCGGATGCGCGCGCCGCGCGGCAGCTCGTCGGCGCTGACGAAGGGTAGATGGCTGCGGAAGAGCGTGACGAACTCGCGCACATTGCGGTTCATCTGGCGCGGCAGCACGGGTGTTGCGCCGGGAAACAAGAGCGCCGCGGCCAGGAGCGACGCCAACGCGTCGAAATCTGTATGCTCGTGGGTAAGGATCACTTCAAGCTCGCGACCGGTGGTCATGGACAGCTACCAAAATCTATCAGCAATATGTTTGGACAGGATTTGCAGGATGGACAGGCTCATCGTGAAACCCCGTCGTCCCTGTTCATTGTACATCATAGGGGGTGGGCTGGTGTGAAAACCAGCAACCACAGAGGGCGCGGAGGAACACAGGGGGATTTTCTTCGCAGGGCGGGCGCGAGGCGCCATTCTTCGTTGTCCCGCAGGGGCATGTCGCCCGTTCTGAAAATAGGCTCACGCAGAGACGCAGAGAACACAGAGAAAGACGATGAGCTGCTCTGTGTGAATTTTCGTCGTTTGTGGTGTCCGCAGGTCATCTGGCCTGAGGTGAAAATCGGATGTTCTTTGGGGCTTTGTTTGGTAGGGTTGTGGGTCGCTGACTTATGCGCCCGATTCGATCTGGGCAATTGCTGTCGTCGGCGATGCAACCCCATGGATGATCTGGACGACACCGGGCAGATAGCGATCCATCATGGTGACATTGGCATGCACAAGCTGGCGAATGAGGGCCGGCGTCAGTTCGCTGCCTTCCACATCAATGCTGGTCTTGTAGCGGATTTCGCCGTCGTCGAAATCCATCTCGAAGTTGCCGATGATCATGCCGAAGTTTGCGCGCATAAGAAATTCGGCCACGGCATAGCGGTCTTCTTCGGGCGCGACGATGGGGCAAAAGGAGTAGAAGGCGAACTGGCTCTCTTGTTCACGCACCTGGGCAAAACAATACCAGTCGCCATGCCCGCCACGAAACTCGAGGCGCAGGATCGAGGCGTCGGCCAGGCGCTCGAAGGACCAGCCTTCGGCAGTGAAGTAGCGCGTGACGGCTTCAAAGATCGGGCCGGTCGGCTCGGCGTCAGGCGGGCGATCTGGCGTATAGACCTTTGCCCAGACCGTGGAATAACCCACGCGCAGCTCGTTGCCGGTCAATTCGCCGCTCAGGGCAATGGGCTGCCACACCGAGAGAACATACCAGCTCTCGGTTGCGAGCAAAGGGTCGGCGGTCGGTGTGTGTTCAAGCGCCGCCAAATGCGTGGCCAGGCTAGAGGCATCCTGGCGCTCTTGTGGAATGTGGCTGAACAGGTCAGGCGCGAGGGCAAGATCCACAAAAACAGGCTGCTTTGGCTCCAGGACGTCGTCCGCGGCGTCGCCCAAGGCAGGCGCGGTCAGGTGCGCCAATTCCTGGACGCGCAGATGTTGGTAAATGTCCCATTCGGCTTGTACGGTCAGTTGCACATGAGTGAGCGTTTCATCGTGAACAGCCATGCGCACCAGCCGCAGTGTTGTGGGCAAGGTGTCATCTGGAGTTGCCAGGCTGAAAGGGGCAGCGAGGGTGTACTGTGTGATGCTTGCAGACATCGATCAATCCCCAAAATTGTCTTTTTCAGTGTAGGCCACACCTGAAGTCTGTTTGTTCTTGACGGCGTAGAAGTTTGTCGGTTTATCGTCGAGGGTGCGCACCTCGCCCAGAACAAGGGCGCTTTCGGGTTCCTTGTAGAGCACCGGCGCGCTGCTGTTGGGAGCAGAGCGAATGCGCGCGTCGAACACCATGTTGGTCACCTTTTTCAGGACGGGCGTCAAGGGAGCAACGTAGGCGTCGTTCTTGTTATCGTTGTTGGTGTCCACGTTTGGCTCAATCTTCTTACCGCCAATGACAGCCGTCTTGACCGAAGCCGCTGCCTTGCGCGGGGGCAAACCCAGCTTCTTGCGAATGTCGTCTTCGGAATAGGCAGAGCCGTTGAGCAGATCGATGACTTCCTTGGGCAGGTTGTCGGCGTTGGACTTGGCAAGCTGAAGCAGATACTGTTTTGCCTTGGGGTGAACCTTCTCAGCGATGACGCCAAAGAGCGCCAGCAGATTGCGTCCGCGCTCGTGCATCTTGGCGTTGAGCAAGGCTTCCATGACTGCGCCAATCTTCTCGATGTCCACATACTTGTCGTCGTCCATGCTCACGGCCGGGTCGCTGAGCGCTGCAAGGAAATTTTCTTGTTTCGAAGCATCCTGAAGCATGTGGTATTGCGTCAGGACGATGACCATGTAGGGAGTATCTTTGACGGGCTTGAACTTGAGAAGACCATCGACAATCGTCGCACAGTTTTCTTTCAGCATGTTGTCGCCGGTCAATTTTTCTAGCCGACAGTGAACTGGGATGCCCAGGTGAGAGAGCTTGCCGGCCGTGTCTACGAACTTGTTGGCCGCCAGCAGATTATCTTTGTATTTGGCCAGGATCAACGAGTAGAGCAGGTTGATAATGTAGGGATCCAACTTGTTGGCGGCCGTCTTGACCCGTTCCTCCATGGCCTCCTGGCACTGTTTTTTATTGACGGCCCAGCACTCCACCATGGCGCGCATCGCGCCTTCGGCTTCCTGTCCCGATTTTACATATTCGATCTTATCCTTGTCCACGGCCGGGTCAGATTTGGATGGGAAACCTAATTCGCCCGTCGGATAGACCGTCCCCACCGACGCCGACGAGATGGAGGCGCTGGCGCCGATCACCTTGAACGATCCCTTGGGCGATTTGTTGTAGAGCCTGGTAGTCAGGCTGCCGCGCTCGTTGATGTAGGCGACAACCTCTTGCTGCACTTTCTCCTGTATCTCTGACTTGGTCACATCGACCGTCTTGTCATACTCGATGCCGTGGTTCTTTTTCAGGCGCTCGACGATCTCCTTGTATTCGACGGAATTGGCGTTGGTCAGGCAAGCGCGCAACATGACGCGCGGTTCGAATGTGCGCGCCGCCGTCGTAGTGGCGCCCATGTGTTTGTACATCTCGCTGAAGAATGTGTCCCACCAATCGGCCAGTTTCTCGACGCCTTGGACGAGTTCTCGCTCCATGTACAGGGGAAGGGTGTTCAGCTTCTTGTCATCTCCGGTCAGTTCCTTGACTGAACCGCCAATACCCATGGCAATGTGCTTGGGCGAACCGTGTCCGGCGATCATCACCTGGGTGATCTTGTTGCCTTTGCCATAGGTTTCGGCGATCCGTTTGAATTCGCTCTTGGGGAAGGCAGCCAGCGTCGGCGCGTCGATCTTTTCGTAGAGCAAGACCAACAAGTCTGTATGACGGATCGCGTCATCGATGCCGCTGTGACGATGAAATGCGCCGTTGTCGTCGTGCATGGAGTGGAGGATCAACGTGAGCGGTTTGGTCTTGGATGTGTCTTTTTTGTCGTCTGACAACTTTTTGAGAGCCGGATTGGTGAACTTGTGCAGATTCCTGATCTCCGGCAATTCGGCTTTATACTTGAGGTAGTCGCCCCCTTCGGCCACAAATTCTCGGAACGCTCGGGATTCAGCGCCGTTTTCCGATTCCAAAGAAGGGTTCACATCGGCCAGATAATTCTTGAACTTCTCGGCGACGGCCTCATCCCTGATGAGTTCGAGGAATTCTTCGGGGGGCAATGTCTTCAGGGCGCTGCTGAAAGTCTCCAGCCACTTGCCCTGTTTGAGCGCCTCAGCCGTTGTATCTGCAGGTCTCAGCTTGGATTTGTTGGCCAGGAAAGGCTCGTTGACAGCCTTCATGTAAATTTGAAGCTGTCGGAAGCCCGTCGGATCCTGTGTTGCGGTCACCAGGTCCTTCACCTTCATCTTGCCGCATGCGCCAACGGCTTTCTCCAGCAGCCACCAGATACTATTGCTGTCAGCCTTGGTCAGCCCCGCCGCATTTGCCCAATCGAACTGCTCGGCTTTGCGATGCTCGTCGAACCCGCTCAGGCTTTTGTCAAGCAGGTCGTCTTTGCTCAAGCGCACGCGCTGCACCGTGACGACGGATGATGGCTGACCGCTATGCAGCGTCGAGATAGACACCGGGGCGCGACTGCGCTGCACCCAGCCATGCACACCGTTCGACCAAGGTTTGGTTTGCAGCGAGGGAACAGATTCTGTCGAGGGCGCTGCCTCGTTCACCGTCGCTTCTTGAGGGACGGCGGGCCCTCCTGCGCCGCCTTGCTGCACCACATGGGCCAGCTCATGGGCAATCAGCCTACGACCCGCCTGATTCTCTGGCTGAAACTCGCCCTGGCGGAAAAAGATGTCCTGGCCGGTGGTAAAGGCGCGCGCTTGCAAAGAACGATTGAGGCGATCCGAACGGGCATCGGTGTGAATCTTGACCGCGCCGAAGTCTCGACTAAAGGCGCGCTCCAACGGCGTGCGCACCGCAGCCGCCAGGCCTTGCCCGGCGCCAAGCGCCTGTTTGATGTCACCTTCTACATGGCTGGAAACAGGCGCGCTGGCGGCCGCGTCGGGTTCCACGCTTGGGCGTTCCAGAACCATCTGGTCGTCCACAGCGCGCTGAACAGTGACAACCGGGCCTTCTTCAGATTGGTCGTTTTCTTCATCGTCGGTTCGTTGCGCAACTGGGGCGGGTTTTCTCTGCAGTGAGCTGTTTGAGGCCAGAAGTCGGCCCACAGCCTGGTTGCCAATGGTTCGCTGTAGATAGCGGGCATCGGTGGGGCGCAGCTCATGGGGCGATTTTCTGGCGAGCAGGATGAGTTGAGCGGGCGACGACTGCTGTTGGGTGAGTGCGTCCATGGCAATGCCTGACGCAGTTCCTGGCGGCGCGCGCCTGGTGCTCTGACCGGTCGGCTGGATTTGATCTTTTGTGGCCACGAGAGTTCAACTTCTTGCTTGCCAGCGCGCGACCAACACACAAGAGCGTGCTTCAGAATAGGGTGGAACGTGATTGTACCTTCATTCCGCGGGGAGAGCAAATAGCTTACAAGCCGTTCAGTTGCCGTTCGGGATGCGGCCGCAGCCGATTCATTGTAGACTGCGCCGCAAGAGGCTGCCGCCTGAAGCGGCCGAACGCATGAGCGCCATACGCACGCGCTGGGGCGCGCGACGAAAGACGCCCCACATGGCGGCCAACACTTCACTGGTGGAGAGCCTGTCCGAGAGATAACCTGACCATTGGTCGTAGGGCAGTGAGAAGAACGCGGCGAAAAACTGGTTTGTCGCTTCGGCGTCGAACCCCAACAGGCTTTCCAGGCCAAAGAGGTAGAGATTGCGGCGACGGATGCGCTCGACCGGCCAGAGGGTCAACCAGGCATGTCGAGCAATCCGACCGGGCGGCGCAGTTTTATCGGCCAGTGCAAGGGCGATAGTTCGGGCGACCTCGGGCGCACGACGCAGGGCCGCGCCCACCTGGTAGCCCGAAATGGGGTGCACCATGCTGGCCGCGCCGCCATAGGCAAAGAGCGGTTGACGCAAGTCAGGCAGGGCCATGTTCATGGGGAAGAGGCAACGCTCCACATGCTCTACGTTGACTGCCTGCGTCCCCAGCCAGCTCAACCGCTGATGCAGCCGCCGCTCCAGGAGGTCGAAAGGCAGGGCCGGCGCATGGGCCAGCGAGGTCTCCTCCACGAAGAAGCGACCGTCGCCCAGGTCCATGGCGTAGAGGAAAGTAGGCGGCTGGCTGCGTTCGTCGAGCGCAAGGTGCGCATAGCAAAAGTCCATGAGCATCATCTGCCCTGGCTGGACAGGGGGCGTCGAGAAACGGCCGACAATGCCAAAGGCTGCCTGATAAGCGATGCGTTTCTGCTGCGGACGCCGCGCCAGCGCCGGGAAGTGGCCGCTGGCGTCGATGACGAGGCGGGCGTCGATGACAGCGTCGTCCTGGGTTGTGACGTGGGAGGCGCGCTCGTCGTGTTCGACGCCTGCGGCCATGCCTTGCAACCAGGTCATGCCGCCGACAGCGCACTGGGTCAGGAGGTGGGATTGGAGACGGGCGTTGTCGAGGAGTCCGTAGACGCGGGGCAGGGCGTGGTCGCGGCCAGCGGCATAGACTGAGCAGTCGTTCCACGAATGGGCCAGCAGATGGCCCATCCCCAACGGTTCCAATTCATCGCGCCAGATGCCATAGGTGTTCACCCATGGCGCGTCCGTGTCGCCGGTCGTCAGCCCGGCGACACGCACACCCAATTGGCACAGGCTGGCGGCAATCGCCAGCCCGGCCGGGCCGGCGCCGATGACGAGGGCGTCATAGGTCATCGCGACCTGCGTTTCGTTTGGTTCGACAAGCGGTTTTCCTTTTGCATGGCAAATGAGTATAATCAGTCTAGTCCATGTGTTCTATAGTCAGGATTGCAATCAGGCAGAACGCGGCGCTTTTTCCCTAGTACACGTGGGCCTAAATGAGCCGGTGGTATTGTCATGCTGAACGCAGTGAAGCATCTGGGTGGCAGCGCGAGATGCTTCGCTGGCGCTCCCTAGAAACTCTCGCTGGCATGCAGATGCTTCACTGCGTAGATGCTTCACTGGCGTTCAGCATGACAAGAGCGGCGTTTCTTGCCCACGCTTTGCCGCCGCAGGGCATTGGAGACTCAGCATGACAACCATTGGGTTACTTGCGCCCTCGTGTACTAGCAACAGCAAAGCACTTCAATGAAACACGAAAATGAGCTCGCCATGATTGTGGCTTTCTATCTCTCGAAATTTGGGGCAGAGGGGCTTGACCGGTTGGGGTTCCAAACATACAAACAGGCATTCGAGGAGATTGGCCGTAGCCTCAATGTAAAGCCGAATTCAGTAAAGAACTGGCGGGACGAATTCGACCCTTACTACGACAACCAACGTAAGGGTTGGTATCAAAGAGGGATTCGGCCAAGCCGTCAGAAAATCCTGATCGGTTTCGATCATCTCAGTGAGCAAGCGTTGAGGTCGATCGTCGTGGACATCATGAACCTCAAGGCGAGACCCAGAGTTGAAGCAGAGCTTCAATCGACACTCGAGGAAGTCAAACGTTCCGTGGGGAAAAGGCAGATGAGGTCAGAAATTGACTATGTTGCGCGTGGGGTCACAGGTCGAAGGGCAGAAGAGTTCTTCATTGCTCAGTTCCAGGCAATGTTGACACCATTCGATGGCTCCCTGAATGACCGCCGTGATGAAGGCGTCGGCTACGATTTCGAGGTGCTGAATGACAGTGATCGTACCCTGATTGAGATCAAGGGGTTGGTCAATGAAACAGGGGGAATATCTTTCACTGACAAGGAGTGGCAGGTTGCCTGTCGTGTTCAGGAGTCGTACTTCCTGGGAGTGGTTTCGAACATCTCTGTCTCACCAAAGCTGGGCTTTGTCCAAAATCCTGCTCGACACTTTGAACCCACCCATCATGCATACGCGACGATTGATGTTACCTGGCGAGTAAATGCGCAACAGGTCTTGAAAGCTGTATCCAAATGATCGGAAAACTAGAAGCTTCTGCACTACCCGATACTGGGATCATGGCAGTGACACTGTCAGAGCACGACTCGCCTCAAATTTGGGTGCATTCACTACGATAAAGGATGCGATGGACTGCCCCAGGCTCAATTGGCTGAGCGCATAAGCTGTGACTGAGGACTTGGTATAGTCTGTTGCTTAGGCATAAAAAACACCGCTATAGGTTGCGTTCTGATACACAACTTGTAGCGGTGTGGCGTGTAGAAACTACCACAATCTGTAGTCATCAGCGCCCCCTGCAGGATTCGAACCTGCGACCCACTGCTTAGAAGGCAGTTGCTCTATCCCCTGAGCGAAGGGGACAGATGTAGTGGGGTGCAGTTACTAACACCGATCTTGTAGGAAGCTATAATAGCATAAAAGCGGGCACTGTCGGCCTCGACGATGCCCGCTTTTGCTTAGAATCCCACGTCCCAGCCTCTCCTACTTGAGCTGCGCCAGCACCCACCTGGCCGGTCATTCCCTCAAAGATCAGGTCTGGCGCAGGTCGGCCACTTGGCAAGTGGGTGCAGGCCGAGGGCATTACGTCAGAGTGCATCGTCTTCTCTGATTTGCCAATAGAACGAATGTTCTGTATAATCTGGGCATTCATCGCCGCCTTCTCCCTGACTTTCAAATCGAATTTGTGCATGAGTGTGAGGTGACAGTCACTCCGGATGGTGACTGGCCCTGGCGCGTGAGTCATAAAACGAGTGATGAGTGAAGCCAAGCGGCGGCGAATAGAAAACGTTGTGGCGAGTGTGCAGCAGCGATATGGCCCCCAGGCGCTACGTCGTGGCGGGGAACTGGATGAACGACGTGCGCCGCCCCATCTCTCCACCGGATTCTCGAACCTGGACGCGATCACCGGGTGCGGAGGCGCACCCCTGGGAGAGATCACCTTGCTCAGCGGACACTCTACATCGGGAAAGTTGACGCTGGCGTATAAGCTCCTGGCGGATGGACAGCGCACAGGCTTAGGCGGCCGCACTGTCCATACTGTCGCTCTCCTCGATCTTGCTCGTACTGCGGATCCGGACTATGCAGCTCGCTGTGGCTTAGACCTGAATTTTCTGCTCGTGGGACGGCCTGTTATCGGGCGGCAAACCGTCGAGATGATAGGCGATCTGATGCAAAGTCGCAAAGTGCGCGTCTTGGTGGTAGATAGTCTGGCCGATCTGACGGCGAATCAGGCGGCGGCGCATGCTTTGGATGCTATGCTGCCCCACTTGCGACAACTAGTACGTATCAGTGGCTGCGCGCTGATTTTTCTGGAAGAGCCACAGGCGCCCTGGCTACGCTGGCTCAATCTGGATGCCAGCCGCCGGGTGCGTTGGGCTGCCGCGTTGCACATCGAGATGCGACGGGAGCAATGGCTGCGGCGGCGCGGTGAATTGGTCGGCTATCGCGCTCAGGCGCACGTTCTCAAAAGCCAGTGGAGGCAAAAAGCCGGCAGCGCGGCGGTGGAGATCACCTTCAACGGGACGGTCAAGGCCAGTGGAACCTGGTGAAACCACACAGAAATGAGCGTTTTGTGCTGCCGCATTCCCCATTTTCTGATTGCGTTTGCCTGTCGCCAACAGCCGGCATGGGCGGGACGACCGTTAGGCTTGCTGGGGCCGGATGAACGGTTGTGGGCGGTCTCGTCGGAAGCTCAGCACTGTGGCGTCCAGCCACGCCAGCGTCCAGATCAGGCGAAGCTCTATTGTCCAGAGATATTGGTGCGTCCCCTCGATCTATCCGGCTGCCAGGCAGAGCAAGATGCACTGGTGGCAACTGCTGCTCGTTGGGAATTGCCTGTGGAGGCGCTGACCTGGGGAATGCTGTATATAGACCTGCAATCTATTGCACAGGAGACCCGCACAGCACAGCCTCTGGCTGTGGAACTAGGGCAGCGTGTGCGCGCATTATGTGGCGCAACCATGCAGCCAGCCTTGGGTTGGGATTCGGGTAAATTCACGGCGCACGCGGCCGCTATGCAGACTGCACCCGGACGGGTGCGGCTGGTCGCTCAGGCCGACGAGGTGCGTTTCCTGACGCCGCTGCCGGTGACGCTCCTGCCCCTGCCGGCAGATCATCTGCAACAGCTTTATTGGTTGGGCGTGCGTACATTGGGGCAGTTTGCTGCGCTACCCGCGGCCGCCGTCTGGCAGCGGTTCGGCGCTGCGGGCAGGCTGGCACACCGCTGGGCGCAAGGAAAAGATGACAGGCCTGTGTGCGGCAGCGGGCAGCAAAGCGCAACGCCCATCACAGTGACGATTGACCCGTCGTCTGGTTTGCTGCGACCAGTGGTGGAGGCGGTGATGTCCAGCTTGCGGCCCGCGCTGGCGCGCTGGGCGATGGCGCTGGTTGGGTTGCGTCGTTTGCGCCTTGCGCTGGATTTCCAAGTCGCTGCTGAACAAAGCATGGATCTAACTTTTGTAGAAGCCGCCAGCCAACCAGAGCGCGTGCAAGCGGCGCTCATACAGACGTTGGGTGCGCAGCCCTGGCCGGGGCAAGTACAGGCCGTGCGCTGGCAGGCGTTAGAGACTGGCAGTCTGACAGTGTGTCAGCCCACTTTGTTCGACGAGCCGTCCACTGACCTGGCTACACCCGACGCAGCCGCAGATATATTGAGTGGGCGCTATGGCGCTTATCTGTTCCGCAGTGAATTGCCAAAGCCAGGTCATCCTATAGCCGAACGCCGTGGGCGATTTGACGCTTTCCCGGTTGCCTCCCAACGGGAAGTCAATCCGTAGCCAGATCTTTTCCTATGGGCGCTCACCGCTCCTTCCTCATGCCCGGCCCCACATTAATCGCAGGACGGCTATGTCACGTCTTTGGCCAGAAGGCGAACCGATCAGCGTACAGATCGACGACCGCGGGCGACCCCTTCGTTTCACCTGGCGCAATCGCACGTATCGCTTGGCGCAGATTCAGCAGCATTGGCAGGTGGACGCGGATTGGTGGAGCGATGACGGGCGAATCTGGCGCGAGTATCTGGCTGTCATCACTGTGAACGGACTGTTGTGTGTGCTTTACCAAGATTTGTTGGCCGAGGAATGGTTTTTGTCCAAGCTCTACGATTGACTGTTTCGTGCCGGAATACGCTGAACTACACTGTCACAGCTATTTTTCACTGCTCGACGCCGCTTCTTCTCCCGAAAGCCTGGTGACCCGGGGCGCTGAACTGGGGCTACGCGGTCTGGCTTTGACCGATCATGATTCATTGGCCGGCGCAGTGCGCTTTTGGACTGCGGCGCAACGGGGAGGACTGGCTGCTCTCATTGGCGCCGAGGTGACGCTGACGCATGGTCATCATTTGACTCTGCTGGCTGAAACACAGGAGGGGTATGGCAATCTGTGTCGCCTGGTCACTGCCAGCCGTATAGCGCAGGTGGACGGTCGGATGCCGGAAGCTGATTGGCCGGGAAAGGTGACTCCAACGTTGACTTGGGATCGATTAGGGATGCACAGCAACGGTCTGATCGCGCTGACGGGCTGCCGCTGCGGGCCTGTGGCTGGCGCGGTGCGACGTGGCGAGGAAGCAGAAGCGCGCTGTGCTCTCGACCGACTGCGTGAGACCTTTGGTGCAGGCTGTCTGTACGTCGAACTGCAGCATCATGATCTGCCCGATGATGATCGAGTCTTGCGCGGCCTGTTACGCCTGGCGCACAGAACCAAACTGCCTGTTGTCGCTACCAACAATGTTCACTATGCGACCCGTTCGGGGAGCAAGCTACGTGACGCTCTGATTGCGATTCGCTGCAATACAACGTTGGAAGAAGCGCAGCGCGGGGGGCATCTGCCGCTGAATAGCAGCTATGCCTTGCCTTCCCCTCTGGAGATGGCTCGGCGCTTCGCCGAACGCCCCGACGCATTGACCAACAGTGTAGCGATTGCCGAACGCTGCCGCGTTTCCCTGGATTTTTCTGGTCTGCGTCTGCCTGCGTTTCTTGCGACCTCTCCGCCCGCTCAATCGTCTGCCTCTCCTTTTCTCATGCTCTATGAACTCTGCCACGCCAACCTCTTCACGCGCTATCCCGACTTGCAGCCGAAGGCGCTCAAACAGTTGACGCACGAGTTGGAGATCATCGAACAGGCAAGCCTGGCTGAATACTTCCTGGTGGTGTGGGACATCGTGCGTTTTGCTCGCTCCCTGGGCATCCGTTGTCAGGGACGGGGGTCGGCGGCCAACTCCATCGTTGCTTATCTGTTGGGAATCACTAATGTCGACCCGCTGGCATACAATCTGCTCTTCGAGCGTTTTTTGAGCAGCGACCGCTTCACCATGCCCGACATTGACATTGATTTTGCCGCTGACCGCCGCGAGGAGGTGATCCAGTACATTTACGAGAAATATGGGCGGAGTCACACTGCTATGGTCTGTAATGTCGTCACGTATCAGGCACGTTCGGCGCTGCGAGACCTGGGTAAGGCGCTGGCGATTCCCGCTGAAACCATCGGGCAGATCGAACGCAGGCTGGACACCAACTCTCCACATGCTGCCGCAGAAAAAATTGAGGCATGGCTTGCTGCCGATGACGCAGTTCGTGGCGCTGGTGACGTTTCATCTCTAATCGGCAGTGCATCATCCACCATTCGCCTGCTCCCTCTCCTCCGTCAGATCGACGGCTGTCCGCACCACCTTTCCATCCACAGCGGCGGTATGCTCATCACGCGTGCGCCGTTGGATGCAATTGTGCCTTTGGAGCCGGCGACTATGCCGGAGCGCTTCGTCTGTCAGTGGGACAAGGAGAGCGTCGAGGATGCCGGATTGATCAAGATCGATCTGCTGGCGCTGCGCACGTTGGGCGTGGTGAGCGAAGCATTGACTTATATTACGGAAATAACCGGCAGTGCGCCCGACCTGGATGCGCTGCCGCTCGACGATCCAGTGGTGTATCAGATGTTGCAGCGGGCGGACACGATTGGCGCCTTTCAGGTAGAGAGTCGCGCCCAACAGCAGATGCTGCCGCGGCTCAAACCGGCCTGCTTCGAGGACATCGTTGTGGAAGTCGCTATCGTGCGGCCCGGGCCGATCCAGGGCGGGGCTGTGCATCCCTATCTGCGCAGACGCACTGGGGAAGAACCGGTGCGCTATGTGCATCCCAGTCTGGAGCCAGTGCTGCGTGAATCGTTGGGGGTGCTGCTCTTCCAGGAGCAGGCCATTCGTATGGCCGTTACCGCGGCAGGATTCACAGCAGGCGAGGCAGATCGCCTGCGCCGCGCCCTGTCGCGCAGCCGCTCGGATGCAGAGATGGCTGCGCTGCGCTCTCGTTTTGTGCAGGGAGCAACCCAACGGGGACTCGATGAGCTGGAGGCGGAAGCAATCTTCACTCAATTGGCTGGTTTTGCAGGCTATGGCTTTTGCAAATCCCATGCGGCCAGTTTCGCTCTCATCGCCTATCAGACGCTCTGGCTGAAATGCTATCATGCACCAGCCTTTTACTGCGCACTGCTCAACCAGCAGCCCATGGGCTTCTATCCGCCGGAGGTGCTCATTGGCGATGCACGGCGTCATGGCATTGAAACATTGCCGCCCGATATTCAGCGCAGTTGCTGCCGCTATACGCTTGAGCGACTAGGAAAACATGGTTGGGCGCTACGCACTGGGCTGTGCACCATCGCCCAGGTAGGCGAAACGGCGTGGAAGCGCATCGAAGCGGCGCGCAGCGCAAGCGGTTTTGCCGACCTGGAAGATTTCTGCCGGCGAACGCGGCTATCTGCGGCTGTCGTGACCAATCTGATTCGCGCTGGCGCGCTGGACGGCTTGGGCGAACGCCGGCAACTCCTCTGGCGTCTGGGCGATCTAGGCAACCACCTTGATGGTTTCGACTTAACCACTGAGCCATCAGTGGCGCCCCTGCCCGCCCTAAGCGCCATGGAGCAAACGGCGTGGGAGTACGAGTTGATGGAGCTTTCGCCTGAACGCCAGGTGATGGTGCATTATCGGTCGGCGCTCCGCAGCCGGGGAATCCTCAGTACGTGGCAGATCAAACAGATGGAGGCGGGGCGACAGGTGCGCGTGGCGGGCTATGTGGTCGTGCGTCAGCGCCCGGCGACCGCGAACGGCATCCTCTTCATGTCGCTGGAGGATGAAAGCGGACTGCTCGATCTTGTGGTCAAGCCTGCGGTCTATGCCCGGCTGCGCGAGGTGATCCGCGGCCATGCACTGCTGATCGTTGGCGGCGTAGTGCAGCGCAGTGGGCACGCGACGAGTGTATTGGTGTGGGAAGCAGAGAAGATAGAAAAGACTCTCTCATGAACAAGAAGAGAGAGAAGTCTCCCGTATTCGGGAAGGACGATCAGCAGGCCATCAGCGCCCCCTGCAGGATTCGAACCTGCGACCCACTGCTTAGAAGGCAGTTGCTCTATCCCCTGAGCTAAGGGGGCAAGGGTATCACTCTTACCCGATTCTAACATACTCTTTTGTCGAGACAAAGTCGAATGAACAAGCGGCGACGCAGGTATCTGCCTGGAATTTTCACAAGGGTTCAATTACCCAAATGGACGCTGGTGAGCGATTGTGTCGCGCTCAATAATTCCTTGGGCGTGCCTTGAAAGATGACCTGCCCGCCCTTGTGGCCGCCTTCGGGACCCATGTCGATGATCCAGTCTGCGTTCGTGATGACGTGCAGGTTATGTTCAATGACGACGACCGTGTTGCCCGTGTCCACAAGACGGTCGATGACTTGCATGAGGTGACCGACAATAGTGTTGATGTCGGTCACGGTGCCAACGGTCGAGTGAGAACCGTCGCCCATGTGCTTCTGATCTACCACGATGGACATGCTCAGGTTTTCGATGGCGTCCGCGTCGAGCTGGGCATACTTCGGCAGGAAACTGCGCACGAACATGCTGAAGTTTTCGTTTCGCAGGCGCTGAGATTCTGTGGCGATCGTATCGAACACAATGGACGATTTGCCCGAGCCGGATACGCCTGTAAAGATGGTGATCTTGCGCTTGGGGATGCACAAGGAGATGTTCTTCAGGTTGTTCTCCCGCGCGCCGCGAATCTCGATATATTCCTGAAACATGCCTTAGCTCACTGCCTTCTTCACGAGTGCGGCAATCGTTGCCTCTTCGGCGGGCGTCAGCTCGATCAGCGCGAATGAAGCCGGCCACATGTTGCCCTCGTCGAGGTGCGCATCCGGTTGGAACCCCAACGTCGCATAGCGCACGTTGAATTTGCTGGCAGCCTGGAAAAAGCAGATGACCTTGCCGTCCTTGGCATACGCCGGCATCCCATACCAGGTCTTCGGCCAGAGGTCGGGTGCGACCTTGCTGACGATCTCATGAATCCGCGTGGCCATGGAGCGATCCGGCTCCTGCATCTCGGCGATCTTCGCCAGCAGGTCGCTTTCCCCAGCCGTTCGGTTCTTACTGGCGCGCTCTTCCGCCTTGAGCTCTTTGGCGCGTTCCTTCATCGCAGTTTGCTCTTCGGCTGTGAATCCGCTGGACTTTTGTGCGTCCTTCTTTGGGCTCATAGAAACCTCCTTGATAGTGACTTGATCGTGACTTGATCGTGATTGACGGTCGGTGAAGCAAGTTTGCGCCCACACAAGGTGGAAGGATACTTTATTTTAGAACATTTATTCTGAATAGTCAAGTCGCTTGAAGCCAGGAATTTATCGTTTGCAATAGCGAGCACAGCCTCCGCCTGTTCCCGACCGACCAGATCAGAAGTCGTATCAACGATTATCGCCCTTATTCTATGGCGTCGTCAAATGTTTTCTTTACTGCCCCGGCGCCCACCATCGGCTGACGCTAACCTGTCCAGAAGCTCCCCCAGTTCTGGGGGCAGAGACGAGACGAACTCGCGGCTTTCGCCCGTGGCCGGCAGAGCAAAGCGCAAGCGGTGGGCATGGAGAAACTGGCGCGCGATCGGCAAGCGGGGTCTGGCCGGCCCGTAGAGCACATCGCCAACCACGGGGTGTTTGCGCCAGGCCAGATGCACGCGAATCTGGTGCGTACGTCCGGTGTGAAGGATGACCCGCAGCAGGGTGAAGGTCATGACGTTGACGCCGCCGGTCGGTCGGCTGTGGTAACGGGCGACGGTGTGATACTCGGTGATTGCCTCGCGGCCGCGCGCTGCGCTGCTTTGGGTCTCCACCGACAGGATGGCTTGGCGCTTCCTGTCGCCAGGGTGGCGGCCAATGGGCGCAACGATGCGTCCCTGCGGCGGCTCCACACCCCCTTCCACCAGCGCAAGATATTCCTTAAAGACGGCGCGCGCTTTGAACTGGCTCTGGAGAAAGCGATGGGCGCGGTCATTCTTTGCCACAACAATCAGGCCAGATGTATCTTTGTCCAGGCGATGGACGATGCCCGGTCGCTGTTCGCCGCCCACACCTTCGATGTTTGGGCAGTGGTTCAGCACCGCGTTGACCAGGGTGCCATGTTCGTGCCCGGCTGCTGGATGAACCACCATGCCGGCTGGTTTGTCGATGACTAACAGGTCGGCGTCTTCGTAGAGGATTGCAAGTGGGAGGTTTTCGGCTTGTAGATGAGGAACGGGAAGGGGCGCGTCGGGCGGCGTGACCATGACCTGTGCGGCGGCTGCCGTGCGATGGCTCGACTTCACTGGCGCGCCATCGACCTGCACCAAGCCATCTTTAATCCATCGCTGAATCTCTGAGCGACTCCGATCTGGCAACAACCTTGCCAGCCACTGGTCGATCCGCTGCCCGCTGTCGACCGCCTCAACGGTGAATGTGTACGGAGAAGCCGCCTGGCTCATTCTTCAGCGTTGAGCTTGGGCTGTCCCACCCGCGTTTGTTCAGCTTCTTGCTTTTTCTTGCGCTGCGCCGCCACATCCTCCCAGATGATGTATCCGGCCAACCCCACCACGCCCACCACGACGGCGGTGTCGGCAATGTTGTAGTTGGGCCAATAGTAGACGCCTGGAATGCCCATCTTGATGAAATCCGTGACGTAACCCTGGT
This sequence comes from uncultured Caldilineaceae bacterium, assembly GCA_964560495.1. GTDB lineage: Bacteria > Chloroflexota > Anaerolineae > Caldilineales > Caldilineaceae > UBA5069. The sequence goes on along the minus strand of CAZLMM010000001.1, from coordinate 158,478 downwards.
AGACGCGATCCAGGGCGTTGCCGATAGCGCCGCCCAGCTGCAGGCCGAGAAAGATGCGTATCACGTGCTTTTCTGTGGGAATGTAGCGCACATAGACCAGGATGGCAATGCTCACAGCGAGGGCGATGATGGGGCCAAGAATGGGGAAGACGCCGCCCGTGTTCTGCAAGATGCCGAAGGCAGCGCCGTAATTATCCACATGCTCCCACATAAAATAGTCGCCAATGACCGAAACAGCAGAGAATTTGGGCAGATTGATACGGACGACATACTTGCTTGCCTGATCCAGCAAGATGACGATTCCTGCCACCAACAACACCAGCCAGGCATGCCGAAACCAATTTACAATTCTCGCCATTTTATAGCCCCACTTTCCTGAACACTATGTTTGCAGTTTTGGCGTCATCCAGAGGTGACAGCCATTTTGTGGAGTGACTGTCACCTGAGAAAGTGCAAAGGTAATGCCTGAAGATACCCTGCCGCAAAGAACAGCCTGTGTATTTGCTGCCCATATGAGATTCTCAACGCGTCACAGGAGTTGCGCAGGGAACGCTGGCGTCTTGCCAGCAGTCGCCAGTTCTGGCAGCGCACCTGGTTCGCGCAACTCTTGCTCGTCAGTCGAAATTGTAACGCACTTTCGCAAAACTATTGAATTTGCGCAATTGTGCTATACTAATTCCCTGTTGTACAAATGTTCTTTTTATCGAGGAGTTATTCATGTCCCGCAATGTCACTGTCGCGCTGGTGCAGATGGCCCCTGTTCTGGCCGACCCCGAGAAGAATCTGGTCAAGATGGGTGATTTTGTCGAGCGCATCTGCTCCGAGCAGAACACCGACCTCATCGTCTTTCCTGAATTGAGCTACACCGGCAGCGAACTGGGGCTGCGCGCGACGGATCTGGCCGAGCGCGTTCCGGGCCACGCCACCAACTATCTGGCCAAGCGCGCCAAAGATTTTGCGGCGCACATCGTCTTCGGTATGGTTGTCAAAGAAAAGGTGGAGAGCATCCTCTACAATGGCCTGGTCTGCCTGGGACCGGAAGGAGATGTGACCTCCGTCTATCACAAGGTCCATCTATTGGGGGAGGAACGCCAGGTCTATCGCAATGGCTATCGCTTTCTCACCGTGGAAGCCGAGTGGGGGCGGTTCGGGTTGACCCTGGGCGACGATCTGGTCTTTCCCGAAGCGGCGCGCTCACTGACGCTGGATGGCGCAGAGATGCTGGTGGTCAGTGCAAACTGGGAAGCCCACTACGCGGATTCCTGGCGCGCCCACCTCATCAGCCGGGCGTGCGAGAATGCCATCTATGCTGCTGCGGCCAACCGGGTGGGCGAGGAGCCGACGCGACGCTTCCTGGGCGACAGCCTGCTAGTTGGGCCGCGCGCCGAGGTCTACACCGTGCTGGATGAACCCATCGAAGGCTACGCTGTCGCCACAGTCGACCTGGATGCCATCCGCGCCGTGCGCGAAGAGCGACAGCTCATTCAATACCGAGAACCTATGGCCTATCGGTCAATTGTCAAGAAGTACTGACCCGTGGCGCGACAGCTCACCTTGCTGGCCAGCGGCGATTGGCGACAGGCGCCGCACATGACGGACTACCGCTCGGAGTGGCTCAGCGGCGTTTTGGTGGAGCGGGCCACCTGGCTGCCAGCGGCGCCCATACAACAGATCGGCGCGCTGATTACTGCGGCGCCCGGCTACATCTGGTTTCGATTCTGGGTGCAGGAGATCGAGCAGGTCATCGAGAAGTATTTTGACGCCAGCCTCAAACCAATTGGTGTCTTTGCACCCATTTGCGCCAGTTGGCGTCGACGCGACGCACGCGTGGTTGCTCCGAATCTCTTGCTTGGTCTGTGGATTGAAGCCAGCGGCCGCGTGACTGTGCTCAACGAGGCGAGTTTTGATGAAGCAGTGCGCGCCAGCGACCTGACGCCAGTGGAGGTGGAGCATGCTGAACACCGCATTCGGGAACTCACCACCGGCATCATCCAGAAGCGCTTCCCACCCGGCCTTGTCAAGAACTTGACCCTATAGATCAGAAGATCAGATCAACATGATAGCCATCATCGACTATGGCGTGGGCAATCTGCGCAGCGTCTTCAAAGCCTTTGAAACAGTCGCTGCACCCCTGGGCATTCCGGTTGACATTCTCGCTGCGCCAACGGATTTCACCCGTTGGCGGGCGATTGTGCTGCCCGGTCAAGGTGCGTTTGGCGATTCCGTCGACAATCTGCGCGCCCAGGGCTTCGAGCAGCCGCTCTTGGAAGCAGTGCAGGCTGGGGCGCCGCTCTTGGGCATCTGCGTAGGTATGCAACTTCTTTTCGACGCCAGCGAGGAAATGGGGCAGCACGAAGGTCTTCACATCATTCCGGGGTGCGTCAAGCGGTTCCCAGAAGGCGTCGCCGACCCTACTCAGTCGGGCCATACGCTGCGCATTCCGCAGATCGGCTGGAATCAGCTTCACATCCACCGTTGCGACCCCCTGCTCCAGGACGTTCCCAATGGCGCATACGCCTATTTCGCCCACAGCTACTACTGTGCAGCGACCGATGCTGATGCAGTCCTGGCCTCTACAGATTACGGCGTCGATTATCCTAGCATCGTGCGCCGCAAGAACGTTTGGGGCATTCAGCCCCACCCCGAAAAGAGTCACACAGTGGGACTGCGCATTCTCAGCAACTTCATGCGCATGGTGGCGGTGTAGAGACGAACAGTGAATGCAGCATTCAACCATGGAACGCTGCCCTGACTCTTGACACTGTTCTGTGATGGTTGTCTCCAACATGGAGCGATGTTACGTATGTCTGTAGCAAACCTGTGATAGATTTGTCGGCATGATTATCTATCCTGCCATCGACTTACGCCAGGGACGCTGTGTGCGCTTGCGTCAGGGCGACCCCGCCGCTGAGACTGTTTTTTCGGAAGACCCGGTCGCCATGGCCCGCACGTGGGCGGAGCAGGGCGCAGAATGGTTGCACATCGTCAATCTGGATGGCGCGTTGAGCGCAACACAGATGCAGATTGACCTGCTTCATCGCTCGCCCACTGTACGTATCCAACATCCAGGCGAGAGCGCGCCCACATCAGCCCAGGAGGAGCTCAACCGCCGCCTGCCGGTGAATTTGCGTTGTCTTCGTGACATTCGCAGCGCGGTCACAACGTCGATTCAATTTGGCGGAGGATTGCGTACTCTCGACGACATTCGTTTGGCCGTGGAACTGGGCGCGAACCGCATCGTGCTGGGCACGGCAGCCATCGAAAACCCGCAACTTGTCAGCGACGCTCTGGCTCTCTGGGGTAGCGATCGCATTGTGGTGGGCGTCGATGCACGGGACGGCAAGGTAGCGACTCACGGCTGGAAACAGGTGAGCAGCGTGGATGTCATAGACCTTGGCCATCGGATGCAGGCCCTGGGTGTTCGGCGTGTACTCTACACAGACATCGCGCGTGATGGCATGCTGAGCGGCGTCAACCTTTCCATGACATCGCAACTGGGCGATGTCACGGGCTTGAGCGTGATCGCCAGCGGCGGTGTGAGCGACATTAGCGACATCGAACGGCTCAAGGAGTTCGAGCACTACAACATCGACGGTGTGGTCGTCGGACAGGCGCTCTATACAGGGCGGCTGGCCCTGGCGGACGCGATTCGCATCGGGAATCGTCCCCTGGTGCGGCGGAGTGCGGGCGTCGTTCCTGTACGTCGGACGCCTGCGGGAGTCGAATTTTTGTTGATCTACAACCACTTCTTCGAGCAGTGGCAATTTCCCCGGGGCGGCGTCCGGTCAGGTGAGAGCGATCTTGCCGCCGCCCGCCGTGAGCTGGACGAGGAGACCGGCCTGCCCATTGTGACGCTATATGAGTCGTGCCGCAGTGAGCTTCACTATATCAGTGTCATCCGCGGCTATGACATCCAGCGCACTATTGTCTATTATCTGGCTGAGGTGGGCGACGGCGAAGTGGTTTTGGGCCACATGAATCATTGCGAAGCACGCTGGGGCGATCCACGAACGACGTGGGAGCTGCTCACGGAAACTTCTCCCGAGCAGTTGCCAGCCTTCGACGCAGCAATGGAGTTCCTGGGCATCGCACAATTCTGAACGACGGAGCATTGCGCAATTCCATGCTTGCCAAACGCATCATACCCTGTCTGGATGTCAAAGATGGACGCGTCGTCAAAGGGGTCAACTTCGTCCAATTGGTGGATGCCGGCGATCCTGTGGCTCAGGCGCAGGTCTATGACCGAGAGGGCGCCGACGAACTTGTCTTTCTGGACATCACGGCCACCCATGAGGCACGCGCTACCGTCATTGATATGGTGCGCCGCGTGGCCGATACGGTTTTCATTCCGTTTACTGTAGGCGGCGGCGTCCGCTCCGTGGAAGACATGCGCAGCCTGTTGCTGGCTGGCGCAGACAAGGTGAGCGTCAACAGCGCGGCAGTGAAGAACCCATCCATCATCACCGATGCGGCGAAGCGTTTCGGCAGCCAGTGCATCGTCGTCGCCATTGATGCACGACGGCGTCAAGGCGCCGAGCTTGCTACGCGCGGGCCAGGGTGGGATGTCTTTATCAGCGGCGGGCGCATCAACACGGGCATGGATGCGGTGAAGTGGGCGCGCGAGGTGGAGCAGCGAGGCGGCGGCGAGATATTGCTCACTTCCATGGACGGCGACGGCACCAAAGAGGGATACGACATCGAATTGACGCGCGCCATCGCCGATGCGGTCAATCTGCCTGTCATCGCCAGCGGGGGCGCAGGTCGCGCCGAGCACTTCACCGCTGCGTTGACGGAAGGCGGCGCCGCGGCAGCTTTGGCTGCCAGCTTGTTTCACTTCCGTGAATTGAGCATTATGGAAATCAAGGAAAGCTTGCGCCTGGCTGGCGTACCGGTGCGCATGGCGCTCGTGTAGGCGCTGAGGTCATGCGACGCCCTTGTTCCTCTCTCAATCTTCCCACTCGCTCTGCGATGGTCGGAGGAAGCGGGCCAAAGCGATAGCTGAGCAGGGCGATGATGACCTCTGTACGTCAGGGTTGGCTCAGCGACAGATGAATCTCCCCAAACGTGTTGTCTTGCATTACATCCACTTCATGCTGCTTGATCAGTTCGAGAATCGCCAGGAAGGTGACGACCACCTCCATGCGGCTCCTGGCTTCTCCCAGCAAGTCTACAAAGCGCAGACTCGCCGTTCCGTTGTTCAACCTGGCAGCAGAGTGTAGCCGGCCGCGCACCAGACTGATTTGCTCTGCGATGGTGATTGGGTAGGTTCTGACCCGAGGCAACGGCGTTGCATTGGGCATCCGGCGCAAGACGCGCTGCAACGCTGCGTGGAGTTTGTCAATCGTTACGTTGCCCATGTCCAGCCGGCGCTCGATCTCCGGCTCGGGCGCGGTGCGAATGAAGACCCGCAACCCCGCCTGTTCGCGCTGGCGCAGCGCCGCGGCGATCTGCTGGAATTGTCTATATTCCAGGAGCTGCCGCACGAGCGCGTCTGCAGAATCCTCTTCATCTTCTTCCAGCGGCGGACGCGGCTGGGGAAGCAGACTGCGCGACTTGATGAGGAGGAGTCGCGAGGCCACCATCAAGAACTCGGCCAGCGCACCGGGGTCGATCTCTTCGAGCGCCTCCAGCGCCTGCAAGTAGGAATGGGTCACGCTCATCAGGCTGACGGCGCTGATCTCCAGTTCTTCGCGTTCAATCAAGTGCAAGAGTAGATCGAGGGGGCCACGGAAGGCGGGCAACTCCACCGCAAAGCGCGCGCCCAGATGGTGAATCGACGAAGTCAGCGAAGGCGTTGCCATATCAGAAATCCACCTGAAAGCGCATGAAACGCCGCCCCTGGCGCGCCATGTCTGTCAGCAGCACACTGGTCTCTTCATCGGTGCGTCCGGACACGCGCTCCACCCGACAGCCGTGTTCCTCCAACATGCGCTCTATATCGCTGCCAACGCCGGCTTCTCCGCCGATGATGGTGACAAACTCTGCGTTGCGTGCATCTTGGCTGCTGAAGCCGACCGTGGGGCGAAAACGCGTGATGTAGCTCATGGCGCCCAGCAGCTCCTGTTCTGCAGATGAGCCGGGGTAGGCGCGCTGCCACAAAAGCAGGTAATGGCGCATACTCTTGACGCCCACACCCTTCTTCACCTGCTCGACTCGCTCAAAGATCAGGTCGCGCCAGCGATTGCCCTGCGTCCATTCGCTGCCCGGACAGACAGTGATATTATCGGGAAACTCACGATGCCCCCAAACACGCGCCAGGGGGATCTTGAACTCTTGCATAAGCCAGGCGATCAAATGTGCGCCGGAGCGCAACTGGGCCGATGTGGGAATTCTGCCGTTCATGAAGCTGCCGGCAAAAACGACCCCGACGGTGTAAAGATTATGACGATAGACATGAAAGCTGGCAGTCTCCAGGTGATTGGTCTGTTCGATGACGCCGTCTGCATGAACGAAGTAGTGATAGCCGATGCCCGGCCAGGCCTCTTTGCCGCGCGTGGGGTCGGCCTGGATATGCAACTCAGCAATGCGCGTGGGGCCGAGGGAGGGCGGCGCGGCCGTATGATGCACGGCAATGTGAGTGATCTGGCTGCGGGCGCGGCGTTCATAGCGCAGCGTGGGGTGGCGCGGCAACTGCTCGACGATAGATTTGAGGCCCGGTTGGGGAACGACGTAGCTTTCCGCGGGTTGCGTGCGCGCTGCCAGTTCAGCCTGCATTTGCCGATTTTCGGCCTCCAGTCGCACCCGCACCTCTTGCAGGCTGGATGCTGTCCTGCGGGCATGCTCGACCTGCTCCTCCAATTGAGTGATCTGCGCCCGCAAGCCGGTCTCTGCTTCGTGGCTTTCCTGCAATCCTACTTCTCGCCGCACCACATCTAACAGCGCGTCGCGCCAGCGCAACCCCTGATTCCATTGGCGACCCGGCGATTGGCTGGCGCTCAGCTCACACAATCCCTTGATATTTTCAATGCCCAGGCGGGGAAAGCGGTCCATCAGCCAGGAGATCAGTCGCCCGGTCGCAGCGAGCTGTGTACGCGGCGGCCGCATCTGGTCGAAGTTTCCAGCCAGGGCAATGTTGATGGCATTGACCAGATATGGTTCGCTGCTCGCCACCACTTCTTCCAGCGGTTGGGTCTGATAGATGACGCCATCGGCTGAAATGCAGAAGTCATAGAGCAGACCGGGCCATTCGCGTCGGTGCATTTCGGCCAGGGTCGCCAGGGGTGTTTCGGGTGCGGCGCCAGTGTGGTTAATCACGATGGTGTATACATCCTCTGGCCAGCGCCTCTGGTAGCGGCTGGACTGGCGTGGCAGTTGATTCACCATGTTGACCAGTTGGATGCGCAGGCTGCCCGGTTCGGAGTAGGCTTGCAGCTGACGTTGCGTCTCCTCCAGCTCAGCCTGAATGCGTTCGCGGGCTGCCTGGGTCGCCTCGTATTCCTGGCGCAGCGCCAACATCTCTGCTTCAAGCGCCCGATTTTTCTCTTCCAGCGCCTGGGCCGCCGCCAGCGCGTTGACGATGCGCTCGTTGTCCGCCGCGCCCATACCCAAAGCGGCCAGATGCAGTTGCACCTGGCGGATGATCATCTGCTTCCAGGCCGGGCCGGTCAGGAACAGAGCGCCAGGATTGTGGCTGTGGGTCAACTCACCCAGGCCGAGGATCGCCTCTGGCCCAAGTCCGAGCGACTGGGCCAGCCAGGCGCACAGGCGCCCCACCGCGTCGATCTGCCCCAGCGACGGCATGGTTGCGCTGAAATTGCCTGCCAGGGCAATGTTTACTCCCTGTTCGGACCACACCTGATCAGGCTGGGCCACGCTCTCTAGCTCACTGACCCGAAAGACCTGGCCTGCGCCGTCTACCACAAAGTCGTAGGCGATGCCAGGATAGCCGGCCGCAATGTGGGCGTGTGCGATGCGCTCCAGGCTCACTCGTGGGTGGGCTGCCGTGTGGCTGATAACGAGATATTTGATCTGGCTGAGAGCGCGCCGGGCATAAGGGCTTTCGCTGCGGGGCAGGCTGGCAGTGACATCGCGAAAGAGAGGCACGGGCAGGTTGCGGCTGGCGCCTTCTTGCCCTTCCGCGCGTTCCGGCGTCTCCACCGTCAACCAGCGGGAAAGGGGCGGCGACTTTTGTTCCTTGAACCAGGTGATTCCCTCGTGAGTCAGATCGAGCTCGATGGTGTAGTTGCCGGGGTCATCAGGGAGGGCGATGCGCGCCTCTATCGTCACCGTCTCGCCCGGCTCCACATCATGGGGAAGATCGGTGCGGATGTCGCGATCCAGAGGAATGTCGAGCTGACGCCGGCTGCGGTAGTAGCGATAGCCCAGGCGCACCGGGTTGCCGCCGCTGCGCCGCCATGCCAGGCTGCCCGCGTTATGCAGAGTGAGCGTCGCTTTGATGACCTGGCCGGCCAGTATACGTTCGGGGAAGTGGTCTGCCAGCCATTCAACCTTGTAGGAAGGAGGTGGGGCAGGGGGGCGGCGTGTCGCGGCAGGCGGCTGTGCATCTACCGTAGGCTGGGTTTCGCCCTGCGTCTCTTCGTTGTTGGCGGCTTGTGCGCCGGTGACGGGAATGCTCCAGCGATAGTCATGATCGAGCGCCTGGCAGAAGTCCTCGATGACGCCGTTCTTGCCCTCGATATACCAGCGATCGATGGCAGGCCAGCGAAAGAGAGCAGCGCAACGCACACGCTGTGGGCTGTTCAGTTGGGACTGGGCTTTGTTCCAGGCGTCAATCTCTGCATAGGCCTTTTGCACCCAGCCGACATTGGCATCGAGCCAGGGCTGCGTCTGATCTATCTCGGTGATGAAGGCTGGCAGATGACGCATAGAGGGCGGCGCGGCGGTCAGAAAATCAATGAAGACGCGAAATCCCCCATGGTGAGATTGAAAGGGAGGCGGCAGTTTCGCAGGGGAGGCGATCTGTTCGGTGTTTGCGCCATGTGTGTAGGCGTGGAGGGCATAGCCGTCGCAGTTGGCGGGTCCCAATTCGTCAAGGATGTGGCGAAAATAGAGCACCCAATCGCCGTTGGGATTTTCTGGATAAACTGTCTGCGTATTCCACGGCGCTACCGCACCCACCAGCACCAGGTCATCTTCGTGGCCTGGCAACCGATGGATGGCGTCACGACAGAGGCGATAACAGCGAGCGTAGAGTTGGGGCGTGATCGACTCGCCAGGGCTGACGATGGCGCCACGAGTGGTGCGTATTTCTGTGGAGTGATCGGGCAGGACGTTGAAGCGCACGGGGAGACTGCGTCCGAGTGGGTCAGCGACTTCGGGCGGGCCGGAGCGACGTATCTGGTGGCGCGACCAATCGATGACGATGCCTGGTCGCTCGACAACATAGTTCATTTCGTTGCCAATGACCCAGATTTTGCAGCCGGCGCTGACCCGCACGAAATTCGCTACCCGCTGGGCAAAGGCTTCATAGAGACTGCTGTGGGGAATTGTGCCATGCGGCTCGTGGCCGTGATTGATGCGACAGATGACGCCGATCCCCTGCTTGCTGAATGTGCTGAAATCCAGCCCAGAGTGATCGTCTGGGTCGCGCCCCACTGTCTCACTGAAAACAATCCAGCCTGGCTTTTCGGCGATGAGCATATACTCTTCGCCGCCCGGCTCATGGCAGCCAAAGAGATAGTCTGAATCGAATAGGGGGCGTGTTTCGCCCTGCTCTGCTGATTGAATCGTCATACAGGGCGATTATAGCACAGCGGCGCAGGCGGTGAAGGAAAGAGGTTGGCGTGGAGTTTGATAGGATTGCGAGGCGGTGAGGATGAGTTCAGGGTCTTGATCCCATTTTCTCATTCCTCGCCGCCACACACTTCCTAACGCTGTCCCGCCTACAACTGGATCCCCAGTCTGCTACGGACGCCGAACTCCCGGTTGCTCCGGCAGCAAACCCGGCGCTTTCTCAAGGGACGTATACGTCGGAGCGTCTGGGGCCACGCCCTGGGCTGGCATAGAGAAGGCAAATTGCGGCCCGTCGCCCAAGGCCGACGGCGGCAGCACATAGGCGGGCAGCAGCACCTCCGCCGGATTCAGATAGGGCAGCGGGTCCGAGAATCCACCCCAGCCGTCTTTGCGGTCATAGGGCGCGATGCGGATCGCAAAATGCAGATGGGGGCCGTTGCTAAAGCCGGTATTGCCGGACGTCCCGATCACCTGACCGCGGTTTATCTGCTGGCCTTGCTGCACATGGATGCTGTCCATGTGAGCATAGAGCGACTCGCCCCAAGCATGCCGCAGTTTGACATAGTTTCCAAAACCGGTTGGATCATTGTAGATAGCTTCTGCAACCACGCCAGCTTCCACGGCAGTCAGCGGCGTCCCAGGCGGCGCGCCGAAGTCGATGCCATTATGCCCACGCAGCGGCGCGCCATCGTAGGTGATCGCGCCGTAGATCTGTGGATTCTCGCCCCACAACTGGGTGATGCGATAAGGCGTCTGGATGGGCGAGTGGAGATACGCGCCAGCGCCCTTGTCGGGAATATCCGTACCGGGCAGTTTGGACGCGATCCCGATCAGCTCTGTTCCGTCGCTGAGCTTTTGCGCCACCCAACCGAGAGTTTCACGGGCGCTGGAGTTGATGCCGCCCACGTGCCACCAGGTAAGACTATCGACCTCTTGCGGTCCAGCGTTCACATTGAGTGTTGTCTTGGGCGCAAAGGCGCCTAACACGTCGTCGGCCGGCTTGTTAAGCGCGCCGGGCGTTCTGCGCACGCGTATGGCATCCCGCGCCGAGAGCAGATCACCCCGGGCAAACGCTGGCGATGGCGGGGTGGGCGGTGGTGTGCCTGTCGCTCGCCCCAACAACGTCAACCCGTTCGGGTCCAATTCGGCAGCCCAACCGCTTTGTACAGATCCGTTCGCTGTGGGCATGTTCAGATTCCACCATGTCAGGCCGTCGGCAGCCTGCGGGCCGCCGATCACCACACCGGCGGTCTGGGGTGAGAGATCGGCGATGACATCGTTGGCCGGCTTGTTGACATAGCCCGGGGTGCGGCGGAAACGCACAGGCGCTTTGGTCTCCACCCGGTCGTTCATTTTGAATGTTGGCTCAGGGCTGAAAGGGATCGACGGGTCGGGCGCTTTTGCCAGCAAAGTCACGCCGTTGGCTGCACGCTCGGCCACCCAGCCCACAATGTCGCGCCCAATGGCGTCCTTTCCGCTTGCATGCCAGTAGTCCAGGTTATCGGCTTTCGATGGCCCGCGCTGTATCACCAGGCGCGCCCCAGTGGGCAGATCGGCAATCACATCGGCGGGAGACTTGCCTACATAGCCCGGCGTTTGGCGCATGCGGACAAAATCGAGCGTCTGCACCCGGTCGCCCGGCGCAAATGTTCCCTTTGGGGGCGGCGGCGTGGGTGGGAGCGTCGGCGGCTTTTCCAAAAGGGGAAGACCAGCAGCCGTTGCCTGCGCCACCCAACCATCCAGATTTTGCCCGCCAGAATTTGTCCTCAGATTCCACCAGATTAGCCCATCCTTGCGTCGATATTGACTGTTCAGGACGGTGAGCAGTGCGCCCTGCGAAAGCTGCGCAACGATATCGTCGGGCGGCTTGTTCACATTGCCGGGCGTGCGGCGCATGTAGACCACCGTAGTCGTCTTCACCGTGTCGCCAGCGCTGAAGGGGAAGGGTTCCTGCTGCTCTTGCCATTTGTAGCTATGGGTCAGCGCAGTTTGGAAGTCGGCGATGACGCCGCTCTTGCCCTCGATATACCACGGGTCGATCCTCGGCCACCGATACAAGACCAGCGAGCGAAGCTGTTGGTTGCCAGGCTGGCGATTCCACCAGTCGATCTCGCCATAGGCGGCCTGCACCCAGCCGGTATTTTGGTCCAGCCAGGGGACATCTTGATTAGTTTCAGTGATATAGACCGGCAGATTGCGCATGCTGGCCGGGATCGCGCGCATGAAATCCATATAGGCGCGGAATTCGTAATAGCGATGTTGAAAGGGCGGATTCATCTTCTGGTTGCTTGTGATCAGGTTGGGGTCTGCGCCGTGGGTGTACGTGTGCAGTGTGACGCCGTCGCAGCCGTCGGGTCCCAGAATACGCAGGATGTCTTCCAGATAGACAACCCAATCGCCAATTTCGTTGCCCGGATAGCGTGTTTGGGCATTCCACGGCGCCACTGCGCCGATGAGCACTTGATCGGCAGCATGTCCGGCTGTGCGATGGATGGCGTCACGGCAGAGGCGGTAGCACTGCGCGTACATCTCCGGCGTGATGGGCTGGCCAGGACCTTCCGACATGGTTTGTGCGGATGCTGGCGCCGGGGCGGGCGCAAAGGAGAGGATGCCACGCGGCGCTGCAGCCACTCCAATGCCTGTCACTGGGGGTGCGACTGGGAGCACTTGATGGGTGCGAGAGACGATGGCCTGGGGCGGGGTTTGGGACTGTTGTCCATCATGTTGGTATGCGTCTGGCGGTGGGGTCGATGTCATTCCGGTTGTGGGGCCATTTTGTTCTTTTTGCAAGTTGCGCCCCAGGCTGGCGGCAACGTCGGCCGCGGCCGCGCTGAGATTCTCGATGGTGAACGATGCTGCGCCGGGCGGCGCCGGGAGCGCAGACGCGCCGATTGCCGGAGGACGCTCCTGCCAGTGATTCATCTCGTTGCCGATGATCCACAGGCGACAACCGCTACTGGCGGCGGCGTAGTTGGCGCAGCGTTGGGCAAACGCGGCGTATTCGTTCTGGTTGGGAATGGTGCCGCCGGGATAGTAGCCGTTGTTGAGGCGGCAGAGGACGCCCAGGTTGCGGTTCGCCCACGGACTGAAGTCTTTGCCGCTCATGTCGTTGGGGTCGCTGCCGATGGCTTCCGTGAAAACGATCCAGCCGGGACGGCCGGCTTCCAACATCAGCTGTTCACCGCCTGGTTCGTGCAGGCCAAAGATATATTCGGAGTCGAAGAGCGGTCGCGGCATGGATGGCTCCTTGTTCAGTGTAGGGCTGCGAGTGCAAGAATCAACGTTCGACGAGCCGCAAGTGTTCAGTTGTTTGGGGGGAGGGAGCAAGGTCCTACGTTTATGTCAGGGATCAACTGTCAGGGATCAACTGTCAGAGATCAACTGTCAGGGGTTGGCGGATGCGCGACTGCCATTGGCTACCAAAAGCCATCGTCCTCATTATACCCGAATTCTTCGCACATGCGCGCAACATGTTCAACGATTTCTTCATGGCACAGACCGTTGCTGGCGATGAGTCCATTATGAGCGCGCACATCGCGCTTGTTGAAACGCAGCGGGTTGCCCCAGCAATCAGTCATCCGACCACCGGACGCTTCCAACAGCGCCAGGGGCGCGCACAGATCCCATTCTTTGCAGCCAGGACTCGGGTGAATGTAGAGGTCTGCCAGGCGCCGGATGATCAAGCCAACCTTCAGCCCCACGCTGCCACTCACGCGCTCGCTGTTGATGCGCAAGACTTTGCGCATTCTGTCCACCATCTGCTGTCGATGGCTGCGGCTGCTCACCAAGATCATTTGGTTGACCTGAGCAACATCGCTCACTGCCAGGGAGATGCGCTCGTCGTTCTCCAACAGAGTGGCGCCCAGGTTGCGAGCGCCCGAATAGAGCAGTCCAGTGGCCGGCTGCATGACGACTCCCAAAACAGGTGCGCCAGCGATCGCTAATCCGATCATAATGGAAAACTCGCCGTTGCGGGCGATAAACTCTTTGGTGCCGTCCAGCGGATCGACAATCCACACGCGCTCTTTTTCCAACCGCACCAGGTCGTCCTTGGACTCCTCCGCCAGGATGCCGTCTTGAGGAAACTGGGCCTGGATGCGTGCGAGAATGTGTTGGTTGGCTGAACGGTCTGCCTCTGTGACAGGCTCGTCATCCGATTTGTAGCGAACTTCAGAGGAGCCGATGTAGAAGGTGTTCACGATGGTGGCCGCCTCGCGCGCCACTCGCTCTGCAAATTCCAATTCGACGCTCAGTTCTGTCTCGGCGTTCGCCGTCAGGAGATTCTTGTACATAGATTACATAGGTGATAGTTTGGTTGGTCGGGAGCGATCTTCTGTCCGGCAGTCCATCAATTGCGTATTGAAAAAGCGCCACATTTTAGCATACGGAGCGTGGACTCTCCAATAGACGAAATCCGTGGCGGAAAAGTTGGGCGAATGAAGCGGCGCTTACGACGCAGATGCAGCGCAGCGAAAGCCCAACCAGGGAAATGCTGCGCTCTTGTCCACTCCCTGGGTTGCGGTGATCTCTAGCCCTCTTGCGCCGTCCAGATACGAGCCGCCCTTGACCAACGCCGCTGCTTCTCCGCCCTCTGCCGCTGTATCCGTCCATTCTGCCACATTTCCAGCCATATCTGACGCACCCAGGGGGCTGTCCCCAACCGGAGAGCGAGAGCCAACCTGCGCAGTGTCGAGAAAGCCAGCGTCTGCGCCCACTACGAATTGCGGCTCGAACTGATCGCTCCACGGGTAGCGATAGATGCGCTGCGTCGCAGGCGCAAATCCAGCCGCCGCCTCCCATTCGGCTGTGCTGGGCAGTCGCATATCCACCCACTCGCAATAAGCGCGGGCCGCCGACCACGGGACATTGACTACTGGATAATCATTGTACTCCTGGCTGGTGAAGTAGTCAGCCCGTAGGGCGCTGTCATTGACTGCCGGCGGAGGGCATGCCCCATCTTCCACACAGCGGCGATAGCGAGCGTTGGTCACTTCGAAGCGATCGATGATAAAAGACGGCAAGAGCGCTGCTGGCGCCCCTTCTGGGCCGGGGGTCGGCAACGGAGAGATGGCCGCAGCGACCACAATCACATTTTCCCTGGTTCCGCCGCGTTGCTGCCAGATGGCATAGATGACGACGCCTCCTATCAGCATGATCAACAGTGCAACGCGCCACCAGCGCCAGACGCCGGCTTGTTCATCTTCAGTCACCACCACATGCTCATCGGGCGGCGCCGTTCGCAGGTCGTCTTGGCCGGACAACACCGCCAGGGCGCTCTGCCCACCAGTTCCCGCGCTGCCAGAGATAGCAATTTTCACCCGCAAGTCTTGTGCAAGGATCGGCGCCCACTCGCTGCTATGGGGGTCTGTCCGCAGTAATCTTTTGAGGTCGTCCTCGCTGACGAGAGGAGGACTGGTCATCACAGCTTCCAGGAGCACGGATGCCGTGCGTTCCGGATCGGACTGATGGCGCATGGCCGTCAAGACGCCCCGCCGCCGGAGCAGCGCCGTTCGCAAAAGAAGGGTGCGCTGCGCTTCGTCCAACGACTGTCCTGCTTCCAGGACGAGCAGACCGTCGCGCAGGAGGCCAAGTGAAGGTACACGTCCTTCACTCCACCATTGCTCTAAGGCCTCATCCAGTCGGCGGCGCACCCCATCGGCTCGGACAGCGCCCTCAGGACCCCGATAGACACTCAGCAGTTCGGAATCATCTGCATTCCTTGAGAACGCCTGGCGGTCACTGTCTGCGCCTTCCAAACGAAAATCACCCGAATCCTGGGCTTTTGCGTTCGGAACAGGGAAATCCCAGAGTGAACCTTCCGCTGATTCATCAATCTGAAAGAGATCACGCGGCGCAGACGAATCCTGGTCCAATCGGTAGTGAGACATGCCCTACATTCTACATAGTTTTGGCGTTTGCCCCAACAGCAAAGCCTGCAATTCCAGTGCTGCGACGGTTTGACAGTGCAGGCAAAGGATCATACACTCCTTCAAATAGTCGCATGTCAACTGTGTGAAAACTATGGCGAAGAAAGAAGTCGGTTTTGTAGAACTGGAGTGGGTGTGTCCGACGTGCAACTCGCGCAACCCCGGTCCACAAAAGACGTGCACCAATTGCGGCGCTGCTCAGCCGGAGAATGTCCAGTTTCAGGCGCCCGTCCAGGCCGATTTACTCCAGGATGAGACCGTTGCCGCAAAGGTCCAGGCTGGGCCGGATGTCCATTGTCCCTATTGCGATGCACGCAACCCAGGCGACGCAAAGGTCTGTGTCCAGTGTGGCGCGGGATTGGAGGGGGCTGAACGGCGTGAGGCCGGCGCAGTCGTTGGCGCATATCAGGCGGGACCGGCGCCGCAAATTCGCTGCGCGGCGTGCGGCGCCGACAATGTAGCCTCAGCCAAGAGCTGCGCCCGCTGCGGTACACCGCTGGGCAAGACTCCCACCTTACAGCCAGCCCCCGCGCCGGCCAAAACAGGGGGCTGCGCCTGGTGGTGGATTGCCGCCGCAGTGATTGTCCTTTTCGTCATCGTTGGGGCCTTTGCGTACTTTTCTTCGCAAACAGATCGGATATCAGCGACAGCGGAGCAGGCCCGGTGGGTGCGCACCATTGAGGTGCTCGGGCTGACGCCTGTGCATCAGCAGGCGTGGCGCGACGAGCTGCCGGCTGATGCAGACGTGCAAAGCTGTCAGCAGGCTCTGCGCTTCACCACCGATGAGCCTGAACCAGGCGCAGTGGAGGTCTGCGGCACACCCTATACAGAAGACACCGGCACAGGATATGGAAGGGTGGTGCAGGATTGTCAATATCAGGTCTATGACGAGATGTGCGCCTATACCACGCTCCAGTGGAGGCCTGTCGAACCGCTGCGCCTGGAAGGGGTCGGTCTCTCACCCCAATGGCCGGTATTCTCCCAGCGAGCAGACCGACGTGAAGGCAACCGCAGCGAGAGGTTGACTTGCACTGTTTCAGTAGACGGCCAGAGCTACACCTTCCCAGTGACTTCATTCGAGGAGTATGAGCGGTGTCAACCCGGCAGCCAATGGACGATTGAAGTCAACACCTTTGGCAGCGTCATATCCGCCGAGCCAAACAATTGAGAGCCTGTAAATGAACAACCTTTCCGCGCCCAATCTTCCAGGAAGCTCACAGCTTCCTGGAAGATGTCTCAATAACTCTTTGCCGAGTCCCAAGAAGGAATGAACATGTTTCCACCTGTCGAGCAACAGATGCGGGCGCTCATGCGCGGCGTCGATTTTGGCGACGAGCAGACCTACGTCAATATGGAGAAAGAGCTGCGTCAACGGTTGCAGGAGAGTTACGACAGTGGTCGTCCTCTCAAGGTCTATTGTGGTTACGACCCCTCGTCGCCGGATTTGACTCTGGGGCATACCCTGACCATGCGCAAGCTGCGCCAATTCCAAGACCTGGGTCACGAAGTAACCTTCCTCATCGGCACCTTTACAGCCACCATTGGCGATGCCAGCGACAAAGAGAGCGCGCGCCGTCGTCAGTCCCTCGACGCGGCCATGACCAAGGCAGCCACCTATGCCGACCAGGTCTTTCGCATTCTTGACCGGGGACGCACCATCGTGAAATACAATCACGAATGGCTGGGTCAACTGAGCTTTGGCGATGTCATCGAGCTGGCCAGCAACTTCACGGTGCAGCAGTTTCTTGCCCGTGAGAACTTTGCCAAACGCTTCGAGCGCGGCGACGCCATCGGGCTGCATGAGTTCTTCTATGCACTTATGCAGGGTTATGATGCAGTGGCTTTGCAGACCGACGTGCAGATCGGCGGTACTGAGCAGCTCTTCAACTTGATGGCTGGGCGCAAACTCATGGAGGCCTATGGCCTGCGACCGCAGGTTGTGCTCACGCTGCCAATTCTGGTTGGCACAGACGGCGTTATGCGTATGAGTAAGTCGACTGGCAATTACATCGGCATCAGCGAGGCGCCAGGCGTTATCTTCACCAAGGTGCTCAACGTTCCCGATTCCGCCATGCGCAACTACGCTGAACTGGCGACTCGTTGGGACCAGGCAGAAATCGACGCGCTCTTTCAGGCCATCGCGCGCAACGAGCTGGAGATGCGCGAGTTCAAGCACAGACTGGCTTGGGAGATTGTGAGCATCTTCTATGATGACGAAACGGCGCAACGCGCTGCAGAGGACGCCCGACGCATGTTCGAGGGCGAAGCGCCCACTGATGCACCTTCATTGTCTCTGCGTGAGCCGCTGTCGGTGATCGATGCGCTTCAGCGCGCTGGGTTGGTGAAGAGCCGCGGCGAGGCGCGGCGGTTGATCGAACAAGGTGGGGTGCGTCTCAATGGAGACCCAGTGGTCTCTATCGACCAGGTTGTCCAGCCTGAAGCCGGCGTCGATCAGTTCATTCAGGCTGGAAAGAAGAAATTTCTGCGTTTGTCGGCTGAAAGTTCGTGAGGGGTGGGGATAACTCTGGCGTGCCCAACAAAAAACTACTCGCCATCACGGTTCCCCCGAAGCGGCTGAGCCGCACCGTGATAGCGAGCAGTCTGGAAAAGACTATAGCACAACTTACGGGCGTTGTAAAGTCCCCTGGCGCCTGAATTCACATTAAAGTTTTCTCATCAACGCGCTGCCTCTTTCGGACTGCTCCCAACTGCATCAAGAGAAAGCCGGCGCAAGCAAAGAAGCGAGGAGGAATCAATGGGTCTGTTTGTGGGTAAAAAGGGATTGATTTTCGGTCTGGCGAATAAGGATTCGATTGCCTGGGGCATCACCAAAGCATTGCACGAAGAAGGCGCAACGTTGGGTATCAGCTACGCTGGCGAAGTGCTCAAGAAACGCGTGGAGCCGTTGGCGGCAAGCATTGAGTGCCCTTTTGTGGATGAGTGCGACGTCACCAACGACGCAGCTATCGATGCAACATTCTCCCGCGCTGCCGCTGCTTTTGGCGTTATCGATTTTCTTGTCCATTCCATTGCCTTTGCTCCACGCGAAGAGCTTGGGGGACGTTTCCATCATACCAGCCGTGATGGCTTTCGCATTGCTTTGGACATCAGTTGCTACAGCTTGATCGCGCTGGCGCGGCGCGCGCGTGACCTCATGCCAAACGGCGGCAGCATCATCACCATGACCTATTACGGCGCCGAGAAGGTGACGCCCAACTATAACGTCATGGGGGTGGCGAAAGCCGCGCTGGAAGCCACGGTTCGCTATCTCGCCTGGGATCTGGGCAAAGAGCGCATCCGTGTCAACGCCATTAGCGCCGGTCCGATCAAGACGCTGGCTGCGGCCGGCGTCAGCGGTTTTCGCAGCAGCCTGCGTTACTACGGCCAGGTTGCTCCCCTCGGCAACATCGACCAGGATGATGTGGGCAATGCAGCGCGCTTCTTGTTGAGCGATTGGGCGACGGGCGTCACGGGCGAGGTGCTCTATGTCGACGGCGGCTATCACGTCATGGGTGCGCCGGATCCAGCGGTCATGGAGGAAGTCGGCAAGGGTGCAGCTTAGTGCATTATCAGCCTGGCTGCTGGCCTGTTTTCGTCAGGATAGGAATCTTGTTCACTGACCATGCGGGTCGAATCAACTATCATTTGTACAGTGTTTGTCTATGTTTTGCGTGGACGGTGGAGGAATGAGTGAACAAGATCGATCAAACCCTTCTTGAGGGAAGAGTCAGGGGATTGAATCTCAAGCCCGGCTCTTTGGCTCACCAACTCGGAGACCAGCCTATTCTGCTGGTGTTCCTACGTCATTTTGGCTGAATCTTCTGCCGCGAGACCGTTCAGGACTTGCGCGCAGCGGTCGCTGCGCAGCCAGATTATCCATCAGTGCTGTTCGTCTACAGTGCCAGCGTTGAAGACGGCCAGGCATTTTTTGCCAACGCGTGGCCAGAAGCCCGTGCGATTGCCGACCCTGATCGCGTACTCTACGAAGGCTTCGGCGTCAAACAGGCCAAATGGTCGCAAATGATGTCACCTGGCGTGATCGCATGTGGCTTGCGGGCTGCTTCCAAAGGCCATGTGCAAGGAAGAACTGTCGGCGACTCGTGGCAATTGCCAGGGGCGTTTCTTGTGCAAGGTGAGCGCATACTCTGGAAACATGATTACGCTCATGCTGGTGATGCACCTGACTGGGGGCAGCTCCCAGAAATTGCGAGACAGTACGCAGACTCTCGAAGGCATGAACTGAACCCATCCTGGGCGTGAAGAATCTTACCGTTGCGTTCGGTGAAATTTGACAGTCTTAGATGCCGGTGATAGCATTCAATCAGTGTTGGCCAATTTTGAAGCCATGATTGTGGAGACGTGGTGTAGCGGTTAGCATAACGGCCTGTCAAGCCGTAGGTCGCGGGTTCAAATCCCGTCGTCTCCGCCAAACAAACGCCCATCGAAAGATGGGCGTTTGTATTTTCCAGGAATGGTGACCTATAATCTGGTGTGATGAGAAAAAACGCCGCCAACGATCTCGAACGTCGACCAGCGCCGGGCCGCAAATACGAACACGTAGCGGTCGCGCTCACTTTTCTCTATACAGCAGTTATTTTGGGGTTGGCAGCCTGGGGCGGCATGAACCTCTATAGCTGGGCGCGCGAACGCATCCTCAGCGCTCTGCCGCCCGAAAGCAGCCAGGAAGTTGCTGTACAGACGCCCCAACAGATGCCAGGAGAGCCGGTTATCTCCCTGGCGCCTGTGGATAGGGTCAGCGAGCCGGCGGACCTCGAGACGCCCATACCCCGACCCACACCGATCAATGTGCTGCTCCTGGGCACCGACGAGCGACCCGATGAAGGCGCTCCCATGCGCACCGACACCATCATCCTGATGACCCTGGACCCGGCTTCACAGACGGCCGGCATGTTGTCTCTGCCCCGCGACCTGTGGGTGCCGATTCCTGGCTTCAACATCACTACGAAGATCAACACCGCCTACGGTATGGGCGAGCGCTCTAACTACCCGGGCGGCGGCGAACAATTGGTGATGGATACCGTCGGCAGCTTTGTCGGGCAACCTGTCCCTTATTTTGTGCGCGTCAATTTCAATGGCTTTGTCGATCTGGTGAACTTGATCGGCGGCATCGATGTAAACGTTGCCAAAACGATCCATGACGACAAGTATCCCACGGATGATTACGGCGTGGAAACCTTTCACATGGATGCTGGCCCGCAGCATCTGGATGGCGAGATGGCTCTCAAATATGCTCGCACGCGCAATGTGGACGACGATTACGGCCGCTCTCGCCGCCAACAGGAAGTGCTGCGCGCTGTCTTCGAGAAGGTGCGCAGTGCAGAGATGATCCCGACGCTGCTGGCGAATGCACCGAGGCTCCTCTATACATTAGGGAACAGCGTTGCCACAAATATCCCCCTGGGTAAGCAATTGGAGCTGGCATCCTATGTCAATGAGAACCCGCCGCGTGAGATACGGCAGCTCGTCCTGGACAGTCGCTATGGCGAAGAGACATACAGCGCCGAAGGCGCCTGGATCCTGCTGCCCGACCGCGCCAGGGTGCGAGCGGCTGTCAACACATTCTTTACGCCGCCGGCCGCTCATTCAGAAAACATAACGAGCATTGCCCAGGGCGACCCGCGTCTGGTGCAGATTGAGATACTCAATGGTACGGGACAGCCAGGAATGGCCGCGCGCGCCCGCGATCTGCTGCAAGCCCAGGGCTGGCAGGTCGTTTCGATTGGCGACGCCGACCGGGGCGATTACTCGCAGACGGTGCTCATCAACTATGATATTTCCGATGCGGTGGCGAAGGAAGTGGGCGCGGCCTTGGGGCTGCAAGCCAATGTGGCGAGCGTCTCGGGATTGAACCCCGCCACACTGGTGGACGCTCGCATCGTGTTGGGCCGCGACATCATCCCGCTCATCAGCCAGTAGCGATGGCCGCGAACCTGGCGACGCATCAAATAGAAACTCAACCAACGACCAAGAACCCACATGAAGCGCACTGCGACCTACTTGCTTGCCGCCGCCGCCGTCTACTCCGCGGTGCGCTGGCTGCTGCGGCTGCGGCCCCTCAACGAAGAAATTGAGCCGCGTCCAGCTTTGGATTATTGGGGCGCTCTGGCGCAAGTAGCCGGTCTGCAATCTGGCGACACGGAACGCATCAATCCACTGTGCCGCACTCGCTTGCTCACGCACGGGCGACAAACTGAAATGGCGGTGGGGCTGCTTCATGGCTACACCAACTGTCCGGCCCAGTTTGGCTCCTTTGCCGACCAGCTCTTTGCGCGCGGCTACAATGTTCTCATCCCACGCTTACCACAGCACGGGTTGCAGGATCGACTTGCCCCTGACTTTGGACGCATCACCGCCGAGCAGATGGTTGCCGTCGCGCATGAGACGGTCAACGCCTTGCATGGGCTGGGTCGCCGTCATGTGCTGATAGGGTTTTCTGCGGGAGGGCTGCTGGCTGCCTGGGCGGCGCAGCACCGCGCCGACCTTGACCACGTGGTCTTGGTTGCGCCAGCAGTGGCGCTGCACGGAATTCCCCTTTCCCGCCGACGGCTCTACGCTAATCTACTGATCACTTTGCCCAATCAGTTCCGCTGGTGGGATCCTGTCAACAAAGACCGTCTGCTGGGTCCGCCGCAAGCCTACCCGGGGTTTTCAACGCGGGCCGTGGGGCAGCTCGCACGCCTGATGACGCTCGTTGACGCCCATGCCCATCAACAGCCCTATGCCGCGCGGCGCGTCACCGTCATCACAAATCCCTGCGATGAGACGGTGGACAATCGGGGCGTAGGGCGGCTGGTGAAAAATTGGCGGTCACTGGGCGCGCCCGTGACGACGTATGAGATTCCCCCATCGTGGAAGCAGATCCACGATATGTTCGATCCCGCACAACAGGCGCAGCAGATCGAGAAAGTCTATCCCCAGCTCATCAAGTGGATCTTCGATGAGTGAGGGAATCTTTCGACATTGATACTTTGCTCTGTTTGAGACCGGGGGTTTTCGCAGGCCAAAAACTTCTGGTCTCAAAGCAACCGCAGTAGAGATTGGCGTGAGGTGATGATGCGTGATGAGATTCAACGGGCGCCTTGCTGCGAAGGCGCCCGTTGAAGTTTGGCTTGCTACCAATCCATGTGCAGAACGGTTTGCGGCTCGTTCTTGGGCGCATAGACGACGCCGAGCTGGAAGCCCTGGGCAATGAAACCCTCCGCCTCGAAGATGTTGGTCAGCGGCGCTCCCAGGTTCTGACGTCGTGCATATTCCGCCAGCGGCGAGCCAGCGTCGAATTCCAGCCCCAAGCGATTCCATGCGCCGGCGCGCACAGCCAGCGGCGGCGTCTCCACCAGGGACGGCCCGAAAGAAAGCGACGCGTCGGGCGCGGCGGCGGGTCGCCCACCCGTCACGATGGGCAGGAAGATGTTGAAATCGCCCGACGGGGGTTTGGGCGGCTGTACGGCGCTGCTCTTGACCGCCTGCCAGACAACGAAGAAGGAGATGTGTTGTTTGGCGGGCATACCGCCGCCGGAGATCACCTCGGCTGCACCTTTGGGCGCCCAACACCACGGCCCCGCCTCGCCCCGTTCGGGAACATAGTTGCTGCCTGGGTCGAGGGGAATGTTTGCCCAGCCAGATTGAGTCTTGGTCAAACGCTGTACATAGCCCGTGTATGAGGGATCGCCGAGCTTGTCAAAGCCATCTGACCAAAAGACGATCTCCCAATCGCGCAGGAGTTCACCATCCAGCCCGATGACCGCGGCGAAGATGTGGTGGTCGGCGCCGGCGTCGTCGAAATAGTCCGGCGCGCCGAATGGCTTCAGATATGTATCGCGCGCCCATTGATCGACCGAGCCGAGGATCTCCGACATCTCCCAAGAACCGTCGCGGGTCGTGAAGATATCCTTGATCACATAGATGACATCGTCCTGTGGTTGGGGATGGTCGGGCCGTTCGGCGATGGAGCGCACCTTGACGTTGAGGTAGTCCACCCACCCACCCTTGCGTCGTTGCACAGCGGTCGGCGCCTCGCTCGGAGGGGGAGTGGGAGGCGTGACCGGCGGCTCGCCGGGCGGCGCAATGGGCGGCTCTGGGGATGGCGTGGCTTGCGTCGTCGCCTGCCAGACGACAAAGGTGGAGATCGCTTTGCCAGACGGCAACCCGCCGCCGCACAACACATCCGCTGCACCCAGAGGCGTCCAGCACCAAGGGCCGGCCTCGCCGCGTTCCGGCGCGTAGACGCTGCTGCCAAAAAGGGTGATATTCGCCCAACCGGAGCCTTGTTTCGTGCGCTCAACGACGTAACCATCGTAACTGGGATCGGCCAGACGCTCGAAGCCATCTGACCAAAAGCGAATCTCCTGGTCTTTGACCAACTGACCATCCAGGTCAAGCACCGCTGCGAAAAGATTGCGATTGGCGTCGGCTTCGGTGAAATCACTGCTGAGATAAGCGTCGCGCGCCCATTGGGGAATGTCGCCAGCTTCGCCGCCCGTCTCCCACGAGCCGTTACGCGTTGTGAAGACGTCTTTGATGCGATAGACGATGTTGCCTTGGGGATGGTCGGGACGCTGATCGACCTCCCTGATACTCATGTTGAAGCGAGCGATCCAATCGCTGACGCGACGCGGGGGCGTTTCCGTTCCTCCGCCGGGCGGTTCGGTGGGCGGGAGGGGGGGCGGCGGTTCAGGCAAAGGCGCCACCGGTGGTTCAGCAGGCGGCGGAGGTTGGGCGGGCGCGCCGCTGCCGCCTGGCGCAGTGGTCGAATCGCCGCCTGGGGCCAATCCGCCTGACTCAAAGTTGACATCGCTCCATATGCCGCGATCCAGCCGTTCGGCCAGCGCCTCGGCAACCTTCCCCTGAATATCGTAGTTGTCCCAACCGCCCGCGCCGCCGTAAGTGAAAACAGCGCAGCCCAATACCCGGCCTGAGAAACGTTCCAGGTAACGTGCAGCGCGCTCCAATTGGTTGACATATTCGTCGGCGTCCAGAAAACTACGCCAGCCCTGGGGCAGTGGGCCGAGCAGCAGTCCATCGATGCCAAACTCGGTGACGGCAAATTTCACTTTCTTGTAAGGCAGACGCATCAATACCTGATGCTCCAGGCGATGGATGTGCCAATCGAGCGTGGGCTGCGTCATGGTGGGCGCGGCATATTGATGCACGGCAACGATGTGATCGTTTGTTTCTGCCCGCTCGATGGCAGGATAGACCATCCGCCAATGGGCCATGCGATCCATCTCCGGCAGGTCCGGGTTGCCAACGCTAAAGCCCAGGATGGCGCAACGGTAACCGCTCTCTTCGGCCAGCGCCATGCGGGCCAACTCGAATTCATTGAGCAGAGGAAGTCCATCGCCGGTCTGCAAGACTTCATTGGCGAATTGCCAGTAGTCAATATGGGGAGAGATGCGCTTGAGCGTTTTTTCATGGGCCCACTGTGCGGCTGCAACTGGGTTGGCGCGGATGCGTTCGGTCACGATATGATCTGGCTCGAAGACGCGCCCGATGATCACTGTGTTGGGGCAGACCGCGCGTAATTCTGCAACCTCGTCAGGATTGGGATCCAGAATCAGGGTCAGGCGCGGCTGCCAACGTTCCAACAGCCCAAGATGACGATGTACGCCGCCGATAATGTGTGGACCCAGAATGGGGCCGCGCGGGGTGACCAAGCGATCGAGGTAGGGTTGTGGGTCGCTGTATCCACACCAGCCATCGTTGGTGGCGAAGGGGTGAATGCGTATCCCCCAATGGAGATGAGGTCTCTCAGCCGCTCCGCTCACACCGCTGACGCCCACAGGCTGGCCTGCACTCACAGACTGTCCCTGGACAACCAGACACTCGTTGAGGTGGGCATAGAGCGTCTGCCCCCAGTCATGACCGAGCAGGACGAACGCGCCAAAGCGTGGATCGACGCCGCAATTCATCACTGCGCCGCTTTGCACTGCAACCACCTGCACGCCCACCGGCGTGGCGTAGTCGATGCCGTCGTGACCACGCAGGCTGACGCCGCCGCACGAAACTGTCTGGTAGCGCCCTGGGTTTTCGCCAAAATGCTGGAGTATAGGATAATCACCGTTGAACGGAAAGTTGCGCAGCATGAGGGTCGCTCCTTCATTGAAAGCGTCGATTGGCAGGAAGTCATTATAGCGCCTCCATCGGCGCGCTGCAAGTGGAGCAAGCGCGCACCTTTTCCGCCAAAGCAGCGCCTACGATTCAGTCTCACATAAGGGGAAAAAACACGCATGGAATATGGAACAGTGCCCGGCATCGACAAGCCGGTCTCGCGCCTGGTGCAGGGAACGGTCATGGTCAGCTCCAGGGCGATCGATTACAGTTTTGAATTGCTCGACGCCATCTTCGAATTGGGCTGCACCACCTTTGACACCGCGCATCAATATGGCGGCGGCGACAACGAACGCACCGTCGGGCGGTGGGTCAACGACCGAGGGGTGCGCGACAAGGTGGTAATCCTGGGCAAGGGCGCGCATCACAGTCAGGATCGTCGCCGCGTGACGCCCTATGACATCACCAGCGACCTTCATGACTCACTGGCGCGCTTCAAGTTCGACTTCATCGATCTCTATGTGCTGCACCGCGACGACCCGAATGTACCAGTGGGTTCGATCGTTGAGGTTCTGAACGAACATAAGCGCGCCGGCCTCATCCATGCCTTTGGCGGGTCGAACTGGAGCGTAGAGCGCCTGCGCGCAGCCAATGAGTATGCTGCTGCTCATGGTCTGGAGCCATTTGCCGTGAGCAGCCCCAACTACAGCCTGGCCGTACAGGTGAAAGAGCCATGGGAGAACTGCATCAGCATCAGCGGGCCGCAGGCAGCAGCGGATCGCGCATGGTATCGCCAACAGAAGATGCCCATCTTTTCCTGGTCGAGCCTGGCCGGCGGCTTTTTCAGCGGCCGTTTCCGCCGCGACAATCTGCACACCTTCGAGAGCTATCTGGACAAGCTGTGCGTGGAGTGCTATTGCTCGGAGGAGAACTTTCAACGTTTGGACCGGGCGCAGGAGATGGCGACTCAAAAAGGATTGACTATCCCCCAGATCGCCACTGCCTATGTCATGAGCCAGCCCCTCAATATCTTTGCGCTGGTGGGTTGCCAGTCTGCCGACGAATTTCGCGCCAATATGCAGGCCATGTCGTTGCGCCTGACAGCCGAGGAGATGCGCTGGCTGGATGAGGGCTGATAATGGTAAATGGTGGATGATGAATTGTGAACGGATTGATCGTCCGTTGTCTATCGGCTGAATTCTTACCTGCATCTACTGGGCGATGATCTCCACCTGGGTGACGCCCGACGAACTGGAGCCGCCCGAGCCAGAGCTGACCGCCTGCACTCCAATGGTCTGGCTTTGACCCGCGACATCCGCCGGGATGCTGACGCGCAGTACGATGTAGGCGGCGTTTCCTGGTCCCACAGTCGTCAAGGCGAGATTGCTGGTGGCGCAGACGCCATCCTGACGACAGACCATGGTCGGCCACGCGCCAGCTTCGGCGATGCCCACGAGCAGGTTGTCGATGGCGTTGCCCGTGTTGATGACCACCAAGCCGATCTCGCAATCCTGTCCGACGTTGCACGTCTGGCGCGTGCTGCCGTTGACATTGACCGCCACCCCATAGACGATGTTTGAAGTGGCGGTTGGCGTGGGCGGTAGGGGCGTCCAGGTGGGTGTGAGCACCGGCTCAGGCGTGAAGGTAGCTGTCGGCAGGGGCGTGGCCGTGGGCATGAGCATGGTCACGCTGGTGGTGTAGACGCGAGTGACGCCATCGGGGAGGACGACCGTCAGCTTGAAAATTTCAATCAGATCGTTGATGCACTCTTCTTTCTGTCCGCGACCATCCACGCCGATATTCTCATAGTAGACCTCGCGTACATTGGCCACGTTCCAACTGACAATCGTACATTCGCCATCCTGCAAGGCCGACTCGGCTGCGCTGAAAAAGACAATTGGTGTGCCCAACGGCGTTGGCGTGAGGGTGAAGGTCGGTGTTGGGGAGGGTTGTTCTGGCGTGCTGGTGGGGATATCGAAGACAGGCGTGGGGCGTCGCGTTGGGATCTGCGCCTGAATATCCACCGGCGCTTCCACGACCGGCGCGGGAAGGATCACATTATTGTTTGTCTGCGGCTCCACCACAATGATGGGCGGGGCGTTGGGGTCGCTGGCGTCGCCAGGCGACGTGATGAGGTTGGCAGGGGCTGGAGTGGGCGTCACAGCGATAGGGAAGGCGGATTCCTGCGCCGCAGGTTGAGGCATGGGTGTGGCCGATGGGGGCAAGGCAAGTGGGACGGACGTGGCAGTCATCACCACCCAAAGCGGCGCAGCGGGAGATGGCGCAGTGCTGCTGGCTACTGTATCCACCCGCCCAGCCAGCGACTGCCCGGCCAGAGTGGTCTGGATATATTGCCAGCCTGTATAGGCGGCCAACATTGCGCCGCACAGCAGCACGGTCATAAACATGACTGCTGCGCCCAGCCAGGCCCAACGCCGACGGGACGCTGCACGTTCATCATCGCTGTCGAAATAGACCGGACCGAGCCGCAACTGATCTGAGGCTAACGGCGACTCGCCGAACGCAGGCAATGGCGCGCTGGCCGCCGCCGCCGGATCGCCGGGGTTGGCCATGGCATGGGCCGCTCGATAGCGCGGACAGTGGCGATACCCTCCAGAGAGACAGTAGGTCGCTTGATCCGCCAGCAGGAGGCTGTCTTGGTCATCGGCAGCGAGACAGTGATTCTCAAAACTGGGGTATTCGACTGGCGTTCCTGGGCTGTATTGTTCGTCCAACGTCCCCAGATAGGGGCAAGGCGTGATCGCCATGGATCGGATCTCGAAAAAGCAACACTTCAGTCAACGCTGCATCAGTTGAGAATGAGATTCGTTGACTGCTCGAAATGGGGCATGTGTGCATCCTCTGCACTCGAAGCCGCCGCAAGCAACTCTCCGGCGTAGCCTATCGCTTCCCGTTCGCTATTGATTTCGCCGGCTGCTTGCGCTTCAGCGATCTGCTCCAACAACCTTCCCACCAGTGGGCCGGGCGCAAGACTGAAATGTTTCATCAGCAGATAGCCATCCACCAGAGGAGTCAGACGTGCGCGCTCCAGCCCTTTTTCAGTCAAGACAAAGCGCAACAAGTCCCCCACATGGGCCAGATACTCCTGCCAGGCGGGAGGCGGCGATTCACGGTGAATCGAAAGGTAGTCGGCCAAAGCCAGAATCGCTACATCAATGCCAGGCGGCTGGTCGACTTGTTTGCCGCCCACATCGCGAAAGAATCGATAACATGCCCGGCGGCTGATGGGCGCGTTGCGGAAACTGGCGTCGAGCAAATGGGGGCGCATGTGGTGACGCACTACGGCGGTAGCCAGGTCGATCTCCTGACGACTGAAGCGCAACATCGACAACCGCTGATTGGTCATTTGTGCGCTGCGCACTTCGTGCTCGAAAAATCGATAGCGGAGAGCGCCGGTCGGCTGCTTTTCCACTTGGCGGGCTTCGGGTTTGCCCACGTCATGGAACAAAGCATACCACATCAACCAATCGGCGCGCGAATGGCCGGAGGCAATGGTAGGCGAAAAATGCTGGCGCAGATCGAACTTCCACGGCGTCAAGGCCTCTAGACACATAGTCTTGGCCAGATTATCAGCAACCACAGATTCTCCCCGTAGCCAGGCGGCCAGCCAACCCATGTTGCTCATGGTCAAGAGCGTGTGCTCATAGACATCCAGGTGATGGGGCGGCGATTGCTCTACGCCCACCATGGCAGCCACCTCGGGTAGCAGGTAGGGCAGCACCCCCAGCAGACGTAGCTCTTCGATGGCCCGGCTGGCGGAATCGCTGGCCAGGAGTTTCCACAATTCGTCGCGCAGTCGTTCCGGGCTGGTCAGGATGATGGCGCTGGGCATGCGCAGAATCTGCTCGCGGGTTTCCTCATCCAGAGCCAGACCAAAATCGAGCGCCATGCGCACTGCGCGCACCATGCGGATGGGGTCGTCGGCCAGGCTGGCCGCGCTGACCCGACGCAGGATGCGGCGCGCCAAATCATCGACGCCGCCGCAGACGTCGATCAATGCCGCCGCTCGCCCGTGTTCCAGGACACAAGCCAGGGCGTTGACTGTGAAATCGCGGCTGAGCAAATCGGCTGCAATCTCACCTCCACGTAACCGCGCCACATCGCACACCAAGGGCTTGCTGGCGGCGGTGAAGACAAGGCGCGCCACGTCACGCGCCTCGTCCAGAGGATAGTAGGCCCAGCCCAGACGGTCGGCCACGCGTCGCGCCACCGGGTTGGCCGAATGGGGTACAGCCACGTCGATGTCCACGATGCGGTCATCGCGACCCAAGAGATGGTCGCGCACCGCGCCGCCTACCACATAGGCTGGGCTGATTTCCTGGGAAATAGCCTGCAAGAGGGTCTGAAAGGCGGGATGTTTCGGTTTCCAGTTCATGAATCGGAAGGATAGCTTGCAAGGGGAGATTGGTCAAGTTCGCTTCCATTGACCTGCCAAAGCCACTATACTTCGCTCTGTTTGAAACCAGGAGTTTTCACAGTTCAAAAACTCCTGGTTTCAAAGCAACCGCAGTTTAGCGAAGGACTTGTCAAGTCTATTACTTCGCAACCGTAGGTGAGTCGATGATTGACCCGTGCGCTGCAATATGCTATACTTTCCAATTGGAAACTTCCTTACATAATGTACAGAATAACCCGAAACCTGATTTTTCGCTTCGCCGGTGACTACAACTGAGACCATCCAGGTAGTTTCGCCGCGCTGCTGAAGGTGAGCAAGCGCGCTGCTCGATTCGCATCCAGCGATTTTACTCAACGCTCATCACAAAGGAGCCCCTATGTATTTCTCACGCCTTGTTCGCGCATTTCTCTTTCTGTTTGCTATTGTTTCGTTGATTGCCCTTTCCGCCAGTCACGCCCCGCTGGCGGTCGCGAATGGGCGACAGCCCGCTATTCAGCAGCGCGGCCAGCCAGCGCCGCCTGAACCGTCGCCCGTCCTTCCCCAATTGCGAGTGAGCGCATCGCTAAAGAACGACCTGTCGCCGGCCTTGCGCGACATGAGACCGCTTCTTGTCCCGGCCACGCCTGGCGAGGCGGCGCGCAAGGAGTTGCCTGTCCATCTCCTGCCTCGTACGGCCCTCCAGCCGAGCGGGGCAGCCAGCGTTCGCCGGGACGGCGCTCTTCAGAACTGGCCTGGTGTATTGGCAATGCCTGGGACAGACTTCAACTTCGAGGGATTGAGCAATGAGGACAATCAGGCCGTTGTTGGCGGCATGGTTGCGCCGCCCGACACCGCCGGCGCTGTGGGACCAAATCATTATGTGCAATGGGTCAACATTGTCTTCGCCATCTGGGAGCTCGACCGAAGCGGCGACGTTGCGACGTTGGTGTATGGTCCGGCGGCGGGCAATTCCCTGTGGCAAGGCTTTGGCGGCATTTGTGAGTCGAACAACAACGGCGATATCATCGTGCTCTATGATGAGCTGGCCAATCGGTGGTTCATGAGCCAGTTTGCCCTCTTTGCGCCGGACGGCTTTCATCAGTGCATCGCCGTTTCGCAGACCGACGATCCCACCGGCGCCTGGCACCGTTACGATTTCTTGGTGAGCGAGACCAAGCTCAATGACTACCCCAAGTTTGGCGTCTGGCCTGATGGCTATTACATGGCAGTCAACCAATTCGACGGCGCCTCCTTTGCCTGGGCGGGCCAGGGCGTATGGGTCTTCGAACGCGACAAGATCCTGGCAGGATTGCCGGCGCGCCAGATCAGCTTCGATCTCTTCGATGTGGACCCCAATATTGGGGGGATGTTGCCGGCCGATCTGGATGGCGTCTCGCCATCAGCTGGGACGCCTAACTACTTCCTCACATTCGATGATGATCTCTATGGCGCGCCGGAAGATCGCCTGCAGCTTTGGGCGTTTTCCACGGATTGGGTCATACCTGCCAATTCCACCTTTACACTGGAAAGCCTTCTTCCAACCGCGGCTTTCGATTCGCAAATCTGCCCTGCCTTCCGCGGTCAGTGTATTCCGCAACCAGACGGCGCGCCGGTTTTGGAAGACCTGGCCGACCGCCTCATGTATCGTCTGCAATACCGCAACATGGGCGACCATGCCGCCATGGTGGTGAACCATTCCGTAGACGTGACCGGTTCGGCGGGCGACGGGCGAGCCGGCGTGCGTTGGTATGAGCTGCGCAACGCCGGCGCAGGCTGGACAATTCAACAGCAGGGCACTTTTGGCCCCGACGACGGTCTGAACCGCTGGATGGGCAGTGCGGCTATGGATCACAGTGGGAATGTCGCCATTGGTTATTCCATCTCCAGTGACAGCAAGTATCCCAGCATTCGCTACACCGGACGTCTGGCGGACGATCCGGCGGATACACTGCCTCAGGGCGAAGTCGAAATGGCGACAGGTCTCACCTCGCAGGTGGGCGCCTCGCGTTGGGGCGACTACAGTATGCTCACTCTGGACCCGCTGGACGATTGCACCTTCTGGTTTACTACCGAATACGTGCCCAGCGGGAACTCCCAAAACTGGAGCAACTGGTTCACACGCATTGGGTCATTCAAGTTCCCCACCTGCACCAGCGGCCCCATCGGTGTGCTCCAGGGTGTTGTGACGGATATTGACACCGGCGATCCGATTGCTCACGCACGGGTTAACCTGGGCGGCGGCATCCTGAGCTTCACCGACGACAGCGGTTTCTACAAAATCACGCTGCCGGTCGGCTCCTACGATGCAGCCCTCAGCGCGTATGGCTACTTGCCCGACGGCGCAACTGGCCTGGAGATCCTCGAAGATCAAACGACTGTACAGGATTTCGCCCTGACCGCTGCGCCCAAAGTCACCGTTGCTGGCGCAGTCACAGATGGCGGTCATGGCTGGCCGCTCTACGCCCGCATTGACATCCACGCCGAAGGTTTCGATGGAACGATCTTCAGCGACCCGCAGACAGGTGATTACTCGGTCGAGCTCTTTGAGGGGACTGAATATGCTCTCGACGTTAGCGCAGTGAGTGTGGGGTATTTGCCCGAAAGCCGCATCATCGTTCCACCGACGGGTGGCGCAAACGAGGATTTCACCCTTTATGCCGCGCCTGAGTGCAGCGCGCCTGGCTATCTCGACACCGTCAATGGCTGCGAAGCGATCTCCGGCGGTCTGGTCGTTGGTAATGTCTACGATGAGAACACAGGCGCTGGCGTGAACGGCGCACATATTGCGAATGACGCCGCCGGGGCGACTTCCTCCTTTGCCACGCCTGAGGACCCTGCGCTGGACAACGGCTTCTATATCCTCTTCACTCCAGATGGCGACCATCTGCTTTTTGTGGGCAAAAATGGTTATGGGGATGATGAAGCATTGGTGAGCGTTGTCGTCAATGGCGTCATTCGTCGGGACTTTCATCTGCGCGCCGGCCTGTTGGACGCAACGCCGCCTGCCCTATCTGCCTCTTTGGGGCTGGGCGACTTCACCACAGTGGAGCTAAAACTGGCGAACCTGGGCAACCGTGACGCCGCGTTCGAGTTTGTGGAGCTGGACGGCGGACGCATCCTGGTGCGACCCCAACCTGGCGCGCCTGTGCGTGTGCGCCACGGGCAATTCAGCTCGGGGCGCTTCCAGCCGGGCGTTATGCTACCTGACCTCCAGAAGCCGTTGCCGCCGCCCAACGCGCCGCCATGGACGCCCGTGGCGAGCTATCCTTCGCCTATCATGGACAACACCGCGGCGGTGTGGGATGGCCTGGTCCATTCGGTGGGGGGGTACGATGGCAACATCATCACAGCAAATCATTATGTCTACGACCCAGGCGGCAACGCATGGAGTTCACTTACGCCCATGACTCATGCCCGGGAGAAACCCGCCGCCGCCTTCATTGACGGCAAGCTCTATGTTGTGGGCGGCTGGAGCGAATTCGGTATCCCTGTGGCTGATCTGGAAATCTACGATCCGGCTGCTGATGCCTGGTCGATGGGCGCAGCAACGCCAGCAGCCTATGCAGCAGGCGCAGGTGTGGCGTTGGATGATGACTTCTACGTCATCGGCGGCTGTGCGGATGCTTGCGGAACGACTGAGGTCTATCGCTATTCGCCAGGCGCAGATTCCTGGACGCAAGTCGCCCCCTATCCCGAGCCGATCTCGTGGGCCGCCTGCGGCGCTATTGCTGGGAAGATCTATTGTGCAGGCGGAACAGCCGGCAACAGTGAATCGGACAACACCTATGTCTATGACCCGACCCTCGATGCCTGGACGCAACTGGCTGACATGCCCGAGACGCGTTGGGGCGCTGCCTACTCCAGCGCCATGGGCAAATTGTGGCTCACCGGCGGCGTGACCGACAACTTTGCCACGGTGACCAATGAGACGTTGGTTTATGACCCGGTGGCCGACGCCTGGGCGCCCGAAGCAAACGCCAACATTGCAGTCTATCGCAGCGGCAGTGCGTGCGGTTTCTATAAGATCGGTGGTTCCACTGGTGGTTTCAGCCCCATCTCTGATGTGGAGTTATATCCTGGCCTGGGCGACTGTGCAACAGTGGGCGATGTGCCCTGGCTGAGCGAAACGCCAATCACAGGCACAGTAGCAGCCGCTAGCGCGGAGAGCATCATGGTCGCCTTCGATGCTGGCGCGCCCGAGGTGGATCAGCCCGGCAACTACTTCGCTACGTTGCGCGTCAAGAATGACACGCCCTACGGGTCGCTGTCGCTTCCCGTGACAATGACAGTCGCCGTGCCAGCGGACTGGGGAAAACTGGTGGGTGTGGTGACTTCACCGGGCTATTGCGACGCCAATCCTCACAGCTTGAATAAGGCCCAGGTCATGATCCAGGGGTCTCTTGGCTTCAGTCGCACCCTGGAAACTGACAGCGCCGGCGCGTTCGCCTATTGGTTGGACGCGGATGAAAGCCCGCTCACGGTCACGGTCAGCAAGAGCGGCTATGAACAGCAGCAGGCGACAGGCGTGAGCGTCACTGCTCAGACGACCACGACGCAAAACTTCGATCTGCGCATCCTTCAGCCATGCCTCAGCGTCACGCCGGAGAGCATGAGCGTGACTATAGAGCTCGAACAGACGCACATCGAGTCGTTGACCTTGAACAACAACGGCGCGAGTGCAGCCGAGTTTATCGTTAGCGAAGCTGATCGCGGCTTCGTCATTGCCTTGCCCACTGTTCAGCTCCCCGTGTATCAGCCGGGCGTAGCCGCCGTCGCCACCTATGTGGGCGATCGCGCTCAGGCGCAGCCAGCCCGCTCTTTTACGCCGCCGGCCAATGCTCTCTATTCCGCCAGCAGCGTCAACATTCTACTCCTGGCCGCAGCGGACGTCACTGCCATTCGCTCAATTCTTGATGCCTTCCCCGACATCAATCAGGTGGATGTCTATGATGCGCGCCTCAGCACACCCACCCTGGCCGATCTGCAGCCGTATGACGCGGTGGTTGTCATCTCCAACAACACCTTTGCCGACGCCGTCGCCGTTGGCGATGTGCTGGCGGATTACGTGGACGCCGGCGGCAAGGTAGTGCAAACGGTGGCGACCTTCTACGATCCCGGCGGCTTTGGCTGGGGCTTGCAGGGACGTTTCGTCGATGAAGGCTATAGCCCGTTCATCGGTATAGGCGACTGGTTCTCGTGGGGTAATTTAGGACCTTTCGACGCCTCTCATCCTATCATGCAAGGCGTGACGTGGGCCAGCGACTATTTCCGCCAGGTCATGGAGCTGAACTCTGGCGCACAGTGGGTGGCGAGCTGGAACGATGATGAGTTCGTGGCAACCAAGGGCCGGGTTGTGGGGCTCAACACCTTTCTGTCTGATGGATACGCCTGGCAGGGAGACATTCCGCTCATTGTCCACAACAGCATCATCTGGCTGCAGACCAGCGGCGATGTGCCGTGGCTGTCCGAAGAGCCGACAGAAGGCATAGTTGCGCCTGACAGCGACCTGCCGGTGGATGTGATCTTCGACGCCCGCATCCCCACCATCACCCAGCCTGGCGCCTACTTTGCCACGCTTGCCGTGCAGAGCAATGACCCAGAGCGTCCTCGAATTGGCGCTCCCGTCACCATGACGGTCGACCCGCCGCCCACTTGGGGCAAGCTTGTCGGAACAGTCAGTAGCCAGGGCTATTGCGACGCCTCGCCCACTATCCTGTCCAACGCAATGGTGACCATCCAAGGTAGTCAGGGTGGGTACTGGGAAGTGCCGGCGGATTCTAGCGGCAATTTCGCCTGGTGGCTCGACTCGGCGGAAAGCCCTCTCACCCTGATCGCTTCTGCCGCCGACCATGAGAACCAGGAGATCAACGGCGTCGTAGTGAACGCCCAGGAGACGACGACGCAGGACTTCAGCCTCATCTGGCTCTATCCGTGTCTCAGCATGGATCCTTTGAGCTTTGAGGAGACGTTGCGCGTCGGCGATGTCATCGTGCGCACATTGACGCTCTACAACAATGGCGCCGGGATGGGCGTCTATGAGATTGGGGAGTTGAATCATGGCTCGACCATCTTTGGCGCACAGGCGTTGGCTCACGCCGGCGGTCAGGTTCATGTAGTTGATGAAGACAAGGGCGCGCATCCTGAACAGACAGCAGGCGCGAGCCAGCCTGGGCCGAGCGCAGCAGGTGGGCCCGACGCCTTTGGCTACACCTTCCGCGATTCTCTCGAGCTGGATGGCCCGCCCTATCGCTGGGTGGAGATCGCACCGCAAGAGGGCGGCGACGGCATCGAGCTGGCGTCTCTCACCGGCGTTGACGACGGCTACTTCTACCCGCTGGCTCTGCCCTTCACTTTCCCCTTCTATGGAACAGATTACAGCCAGTTGGCAGTGGCTTCCAATGGTACGCTCTATTTCGACGACGCGTACCTGGGATTTGGGAATTCATGGATCCCCTCGTGGACTGCCTACAACGTCCAGCGCTTCATGGCGCCTCTCTGGGACGACCTGGTGATTGACCCCGGCGCCATCTACTACAAGGACCTGGGCGCAATGTTCATCATCGAATACTACCAGGTCAGCGGCTATGGCAGCCCCGAACCAGCGACGTGGCAGGCTGTACTCTTCCCCAATGGCAGCATCCTCTACCAGTATCAGGATGTGGTCTTTGGCGATTATCGCGACTTTGGCGGCTCGGCGACGGTGGGCATTCAAGGCGATATCGACAAGGGGTTGCAATACAGTTTCGACTCGCCGTGGCTGTCCAACAACCTGGCTATCTGCTTTGCTCCGCCAGGGATTGCACCCGATTGCTCGACGGATGTGCCTTGGCTGGATGAGATTCCGCCGACCGGCTTCATTCCGCCTTACAGTTCTGCTGCGGTGGATGTGGTCTTCGATGCGACTGTCCCCGAGGTGCAGGAACCTGCGACCTATCTTGCCACCCTCAACATGCGCACCAACGACGTCTTCGTCAGCCCGTTGCGCGCGCCTGTCGCCATGATTGTCGAACCCACGGTCGGCCCCATGTTGAGCGTACCGCCGGCGACAGGCGTCGTCCACTTCCCAGTGACGGTGGACGTCAACTTCGCCGGGGCCGAGTTCCAGATCGCTGCCACTGCCTTCTCACTGGACTTCGATCAGGACTGTCTGACCTTTGACCCAAGCGACGACGATCAGGACGGCATCCCAGACGCAATCCACTTCAATACGCCGCAGGCCTTCACGGTGTCGGCCATGTACGACGGCGGCGATGTGGACGGCGAGATCGATATCGTAATCTCTGACAATCTGCCGCCGCTTTCCAGTCTGGCTGATGGGACGTTGGCGACGGTCGAATTCACGCCCACGTGCGAGCCACAACCCGGCGAGACTATGATCGCGCCGGTGGGCTTTTCTAGCGAGCCAAAAGCCTCCTTTGGCAACACTTCCGGCCAATCAGTCCCCGGTACAGTGGAGCATGGCTGGATCGAGATTCTTTCGGGCATTCGCGGCGATTGCAACAACGATGGCCTGGTGGACGCCGCTGATATCGTCGCCTGCGTCCTGGAGATCTTCGACGGCGATGGACCCTTCTGGCTCGACACCCCCGGCGGCGACTTCCCAGGCAATCCCGTAGGCTGCGACTCCAACGCTGACCGCAGGGTGGACGCCGGCGATATTGTCTGCACGGTGCTGACCATCTTCGAGGGGCCGGGCGCGTGCGACCTGGTTGTGGTGGCTGCTGACGCTGCGCCTGCAAAACTCATCTTGAGCGATGTTGCGGAAGCGTCGCCTGGCTCGACTGTGCAGGCGACGCTTTCGCTCCAGAGCGGAGGACGGGGCATCGCTGCCGCCGTTCTTGCCCTGGATGTAGACCGCGCCTGGCTGCGCATCAATCCGACAGACGCCGACCAGGATGGCGTCATCGACGCAGTGAAATTCAACGCTCCGGAGGGCATAGCGACATCGGCTCGCATCAATGCAAACACTGGCGCGCTGGAAATCTACTTGGCAGACCTGGCCGCGCCCTTGACCACCCTGACTGATGGCGTGCTTGCTGTAGTGACGCTGGAAGTGATCGGCGAGCCGGGGCAGGCGGATCAGCCGGCGCTCTTCTTCGCGCAAGGCTTCGATCCGTCCTTAGGCGACGTCAGCGGGCAGAGCGCGCCAGTCGAGACTGTTGTTGGTCAGCCAGCCGGCGACGCTGCGCCGGATGCCGGTGACCTGCCCATCAGGACCTATCTGCCCACAATTGTGCGATAGCTCTTGCGCCCTGATAACCAGGATGGCGCCTTCCTGGAAGCTCCGAGCTTCCAGGAAGGTTGAATAGCTACGGCAGCCGACGCCCTCACTCAACAAAACGAAACCTCATTCAAGCAGCGGAGAACGCCTATATGATTCATCAGGTGCGATGGCCGGGCAGCGCATTTATCCTACTCGTGCTGATAGTGCTCGCCGGCGCATTGATTCTTGTCTTGCCTGCCTTTGCAGCGCCCACCAACGGGGACAGCCCCACATTGACCATTCCTAGCGATGTCCCAGGCCATCCGGGAGAAAGCGTGGTCATTTCGGTGACCTATGCCAGCGGCGGCCACGCCATCGCCGCCACCGTCTTTTCCATCGACTTCGACGAGACCTGCCTGAGTTTCGACTCCACAGACACCAGCGGCAAAGGTTATCCAGATGCAGTAACCTTCCATGCGCCATTGGCCTTTAGCGTTTCGGCGTCGTATCAAGAGACTGATCTCGACGGCGAGCTGGATGTGGTCGTCGCCGACCTGGCGCCGCCCCTGTCATCGTTGCCTGATGGTCTTCTGATGATTGTTGAATTTGGCGTCACCTGCACGCCGCCCGAAGGCGAAACCATCATTGCGCCGGTCAATTTCTCCAACGCGCCGGCCGCCTCGTTTGGCAACACCGCGGCCCAAAGCATTCCGGGCGTCACCGTCAATGGCTCAGTGTTGATCGAAAACCCGCCGCCGCCAACGGCCACTTTCACTCCGACCGCTACCCCCACCAAGACGCCGACGCACACGCCCACAAGGACGCCAACCCGCACTGCAACGCCAACGAACACGGCGACCAATACGCCGTCGCCCACGAGCACGGCGACACACACGCCAACCCTGACCCGAACGCCAACGGCCACCAACACGCCGACCGCGACAGGCACGGCGACCAACACGCCCGTGCCTGCACCCATGGGGAGTTATCTGCCGCTCATCATGAATCAGTAGCGACCTTCACATCACGACCATCCTTCGCAGCGCCGTCTCATCTGGCGACGCGCCGATTCCGGGCGCGTCATCCAGATGGACGGCGCCGCTGTACTCCAGGCTGGCTTTGTCGGGAAAGAGTGCGTTCTCGTCGGTAAATTGGCTGCCATTGAGCGCGGCGGGACCGGCGCAGCCCCAGGCCAACGCAGTCTGACAGACAGCGCACTTGGTCAGAAAGCCGTCCGTCAGACCGCTGACCAGAAATGGCAGCCCGGTGGATTCAGCCACGGCCATCTGTTGTAGGGTGGGCCAGATTCCGCCGCTGCGCGTGACCTTGATCACCAGGAAATCCACCAAACCTTCGGCGGCGTAGCGAAAGAAATCTGCCGGGCCAACGCTGGCCTCGTCCACAGCCAGGGGGATGCTGACGCTTTGGCGCAGGGTGCGCATCAGGCCGATCTGATCCGCCGGGAGGGGTTGCTCCAATACATCGACGCCGATGGCGGCGAAAGCCTGCGCCACGCGACGGGCGTTGTGTAGCTGGAAGCCCTGGTTGGCGTCGGCCCAAATGAATCCATCAGGAGCAATGTGCTCCCTGACCGTTTCGGCGACCTCGATGTCCGTCTCTGGCGCGACGGCAGCTTTGAAATTGAAGTGGCGGAAGCCGGCCGCCTGACCCAGCTCCATTTCTGTGGTGATGGAGGCGCGGTCGTGGCCGGTGAGCGTATAGCTCAGGGCCATGACCGACCGTTTGTCGCTGCCGCCCAGGAAGGCGCGCAGAGTCATACCGGCGCGTTTTGCCAGCAGGTCATGGAGCGCCATATCCAGCGCGGCGCGGGCAATCGGTTGACCCATGCTGGGGCCGCGCCCGATCACCCGCTGCATGACTCGATGCAACCCCCAACGGTCGCCCACCGGCAGGCCGATGACCGCCGGCGCCACATGCTGGCGCAGGGTGGTGGTGATGGTCTCCAGCGTTTCGTAGGACCAGCCCGTGACTGGCCGCCCCTCGCCCCATCCAACTGCGCCGTCGCTGTCTGTGAGCTTGACAAAGACGTGGGACGCTTTGCCGCCGGCCTGGCCCGCCGACCCAGAGGCAAAAGAGAAGGAACGGATCATGGGCAGATGGACAGGAAAAACTTCGATGGCTGCGATAGTGCTTTGTGTCTTCGACATGACGTCTCCTCCAAAAAACATTGACGGTTCAATTGGAATTGAGGTGATCAAGCCTGACGCGTGACCGATGAGATCCGCTTGAGCCACATTGACTTCACCGCCCTTTCAGCGTCACCAGCAATACACCGATGAGAATTGCCGCGCCGCCCAGCATCTGTTGCGCGCCGGGCGCGACGCCAAATAAGAAGAAGGCGATAATAATGGATACGATGGGGCTGAGGGTGAGGATGATCGCGTGGACGCTCATTGGCAGCGTCCGCAGTGTTTGGTAGTAGAGCGCGCGACTGAGCACGACATCTACGCTCGCCGTGATGAAGAGCAGCAGCCACGTCGTCCAGTCGGGCCAAACGAGGGCCTGTCGGCTTGCAGCAAAGAGGAGCAGAAACCCAGCCGTACTGACCAGGCGATAGAAAAAGAAGTCGATAAAGGGGATCTCTTCGCCAGACCGCTTGACGATGGCGGCATGGAGGGCATACATGAAGGAGGAGAGGAGCACTAGCAGCCCGCCTAGCCGGAAATAATCGCCAGGCTGAAAGACGATGATGAACGCGCCGACGAGGGCCAGCCCGCTCCCCAATACCTGGCGTCCAGTCAGTCGTTCATGCAGCCAGAAGACGCCGAACGCGACGCTGAAAAGCGTCGCCGTCTTCCCCAAAAGGGATGCCGTGCCTGGGTCGATGAAGGCCACCGATTCGTAGGAGAGCATGGTGCTGGCCGCCACCAGAAAGCCAATGGATAAATAGAACCAGGCGTGCGGTCGGAAACCGCGTCTGGGAAATTGGCGCGTCGCCGCCGCATAGAGGCCGACTTGCAGAGCGGCGATGGTCATGATGTAAGCCGCCGAGCCGGTGGGTGGAATATGGGGCAGGAGCAGGCGGGCAAAGATGAAGTGCATGCTGTCTACCAACAACAAAATGGAAAAGAGAAGAACCTGTGTTGAGCGCATGAGCAAGGAGTCTACCACAAATGGGTCAAACTTTGCCTCGTGCAACAAAGCAAAGTATGATTGCATTCAATTGTCAAGAACGGGGTTGTCAATGACCGACCGCACAGGAGTGAGCAATGATCACAATTTTCGATAATGAAACAGGCGCACGAATCGGCCAAATCACTGAAGCAGAGCTGCGTTTTCTTTTCGATCATCTGGAAGAGGAATCGCTCGAAGATCGAGATTACTACATCATGGGGGCGACGGTCGATCTGCTTGAGTCGAAAGGCGCTGATGCAAAGCTGGTGAAACTGCTGCGCAACGCGATCGGCGACCGGGACGGCGTGGAAATCCGCTGGCAGCGCGGCTGATCGACGAATGCAGATCTTTTTTGGCGCGGCGCTGACCGTGCTTGTGTTTGGCGCAATCATCGTCTTTGCCCGCAGGGAATTCGCGCCGCCGCCGCGCCCGCTCAATTGGTATCGCCCGGCGGCGATGCTGGGCATTTTGGTGATTTCACTGATTGCACCGTTGCCGCCTTCGCCCATCTACAAGGGCGCCATTGCGGTTGGCTTGCTTTTGATGATCGGCAACGATATGCTGATCATCATCCCAGGGACGCCGCCCGTGTTGCCCATCGCCGGCTCGCTGCCTGTCTATTTCCTCTATTGGATGGCCTTTTCCTCCCCTCTGGATTGGCACATTCCATCCCCTTTCGTCCTGCTCGCGCCGCTGACGG
The DNA here is from genome assembly GCA_964560495.1 of uncultured Caldilineaceae bacterium. Lineage (GTDB taxonomy): Bacteria > Chloroflexota > Anaerolineae > Caldilineales > Caldilineaceae > UBA5069. The sequence goes on along the minus strand of CAZLMM010000001.1, from coordinate 116,356 downwards.
GCGGCCTGCTTTATTGGTATATCGCGCCGCGCCTGGCCGAGCTGAAGCCGTGGATCATCTTCTACTTGGTCAACATGACGTTGCTGTTGTGGATGTCCATCGATCTCGCGGCACAGATGCGCACCACATGGAGCTTTTTGGCTTTGGCCGGCGCGCTGTTGTTGGCTCTAGCCGACGTCGTCCGCGGCGTGGATGTCTTTCGCCGTCCCATTGACAGCGGCGACGTCATCGCACCCATGATTCGCGCCAGCGGACACCTCTTGGTGGCCTGGTCGGTGTGGGCCGTGTGGTTTATGTAAATTATTGTAGGTGCGGCTAAACTGCGGTTGCTTTGAAACCAGGAGTTTTCACAGTTCAAAAACTCCTGGTTTCAAACAGAGCGATGTATAATCGTGAATTTTGTGCGATATGACGCGGGCAACGTGACATTGGATTACCGAGGGTCTGTCAGCGGATTGCCTTCGGCAGCGGATTCGGGGATGAAAGCGGATTCATAGCCGGATGTGGTTGGCGCACGGTCAGGCGACCGGCGCAATCTTCGGCAGCGGATTCGGGGATGAAAGCGGATTCATAGGTTATGCTTGCAGCGCAAACCGTGGAACCTCAGCGGCATTGCGCTTGCATCTGCACGGCGCAGGCTGACCATTAGAGAGCGAGTCGTGAGCAGTGCCAGTTTGGAGACACAAAAAACTTCACCGCCCCGTCACCCAATCGACCTGCGTTGCCCGACTGGCGACGGCAAGCATTGCCGTGATCATTGGGATTATCGTCAGTGCAACCACGCTTTGGGCGCACCCGCCGGGCACCGCGCTGCCGGCTGACTTCTACGAAGAAGCTATTGCTGCCGGGCTGCGCCTGCCTACCTCGTTCGCTGTAGCGCCAGATGGCCGCATCTTCATTACCGAAAAGCGCGGTCGTGTACGCGTTGTCCATCAGGGCGCGCTGCAAGAAGGGGCGTTTATCGACTTGAGCGCCGAGGTCAATTCGTCGGCGGATCGGGGGCTGATGGCTGTGGCGGTTCATCCTCGCTTTCCCAGCCAGCCCTTTGTCTATCTTGCCTACACCTATGACCCGCCCGAAGCAAGGAGTTATCCTGCAGGGGGAGCGCGGGTGGCGCGCATCTTGCGGGTGGAGGCAGACCGCAACAACCTGAACGTACACAAGCCAGGCTCCGGCGTCGTGATCCTGGGAACGAACTCGATCTTTGAGCACATTGGCAACCCAGAGCAGGGCGACGCCGAACCCTTTAGCTGCTTTGAGACCGAGGGCGGCTTCGTGCCCGACTGTGTACCCACCGAGGGCACGGGCCACACCATCGACTTCATGAAGTTCGGTCGCGATGGCTCGCTCTTTGTCGCGGTGGGCGACGGCATCGTCAATAGCAAAGGCAATTGGCGCGCCCAGAACGTGAACAGCCTGGCCGGCAAAATCTTGCGCATCGACCCGCTGACCGGCAATGGTCTGGCCTCGAATCCATTCTTTGACGGCGACCCAACCAGCAACCGGTCCAAAGTCTACGCTTTGGGGATGCGCAATCCGTACCGCTTCACGATTCACCCAACCTCGGGTCAACTGGTTTTGGGCGACGTGGGCAACACCGGTTGGGAGGAGATCAACCGGGGCGGCGCCGGGGCCAACTTCGGCTGGCCCTGCTTTGAGGGTCAAGAGCGCGCTGCATCGTTTCCTATCTGCGACCCCGTCTTCAACGGCGCCAGCCCGGTCGTCTTTGGCGTCTACACCTATCCCCACCAGTCGCAGCCGCCGCGCGGCGCCGTCATTGGCGGAGATTTCTACACGGGGCGCAATTATCCGGGCCGCTATCGCAACGCCTATTTCTTCACCGACTTCAACGGCGGCGTCATCTACACCATGAACTTTGCCAGCGACGGAACATACACGCTGGATGAGTTTGCCACATCTGCGCCCGGTCCGGTGCAGATCACCATGGGACCCGATGGAAACTTGTGGATGCTCTATATCGCCACAGGGGAGTTAGTGCGGCTGCGTTACGGCGGCGTCGCCGTCTCTGGTTCCACCTCCATCACGCCGACGACTTCCGCACGGCAAACGCCAACGGCTGTATTTTCAACAACGCCAGGAACGCCGGCGCCATCTTCCGGTGCGACGGGCAAAATCCTCTACGAGACCTGGAGCGGCGTCAGCGGTGTACAGGTGAGCGACCTGACTCGCAGTCCCAACTACCCTGACAACCCATCCGCCAGGACACTGATTGAGAGCCTGGACGCGCCTCGCAGCGGCGCCCCCGACACAGGCCATCGCATCCGCGGCTATCTCCATCCGCGTGTCAGTGGGCGCTATCAGTTCTGGATTGCCAGTGACGACGCCAGTGAGCTGTATCTGAGCAGCGACGACAATCCGATGAATAAGACGCTCATCGCCTCTGTTCCCGAATGGACGCCCTTGCAGGTGTGGGACAAGTTTCCACAGCAGGCGTCGGTGTTGATTGAGTTGGAAAAGGGGCGGCGCTACTACGTCGAGGCGCTTCACAAGCAAGGCGACCAGAAGGAGAATCTGTCTGTCGCCTGGCAGCCGCCGGGCGGCGTTCGTGAGATCGTCGGCGGCGCGTATCTCTCGCCGTGGGGTAAGTGAGCGCCGGTTTTTGTTGTGGTGGGATTGCGCCCATGGAGCCGTATCGGGTATACATCGGCGTTGTCGGGTTGATCGTTTTCGGCGGGGCGGCGGCGGGAATGTCGTGGCTCTGGGTCAAGAGTCTGGTCAGCCGACGCTGGCCCACCGCGTCGGGACGTATCATCTCCATGCAGCTGGACTTGAACCCTCACAACCGGCTGCAAGGACGTGTCTCAGTCAGCTATGAATACCAGGTGCAGGGCCAATTGCTTTGTGGCACGCGGGTGCGCTTTGGCGATTGGCTCATCTACAGCGCGTTTGCTGCACGTAGCATTGCCGCACGCTATCCCCAGGGCAAGGGCGTGACTGTGCACTACAATCCCAGGAAGCCAGAGGATGCTACCCTGGAGCCAGCAGTTACGACGATCCTGGTCATGTGGCTGGGCATTGCCATCTTCGCTGCTGCGACAATCGGTGTTGTCTTCTGGCGCGGCGCATAGGCGCTGCAGCGGCTCTTGACCGGAGCAAGATAGATCTCGCGCACATATTGATGCTGCCCATTCGCTTTACTCGCTGCCGTCTGGTAGAATAGACAGCGATGGCAACATTAGTGCACCACCCTTACGATTCGCTAGTCAAAGCAGTCCTCTCCGATCCGGCAGAGGCGGCTGCCTTTTGCGTGCTTATCTGTCTGCATCCTTACGTGATCAGATCGACTGCCCGACGCTGCGGGTCATCAACGCCAGTTTCATTGACGAAGAGTTGGCGGGCCAGGAGTCGGACTTGCTCTTTCAGGTGGCATCGACCCACGGCGCTTTGCCGAGATGAAACAGGAACTTGCCCGACTGGCTGGCGCTGACTCCGGTGGCTTGCGGCAACCCTGATCGACGGAGCTTCTAAAGGCAAACACCATGTCATCACTACGCACCTGGACCGACCTCTCTATCGTCTTGCTCTCCCTGGAGTGCATGGTTCTCCTGGTCATCGCGCTGGCGGTGGGCTATTTCCTTGTGCGTGTGATGAATATCGTGCACATCAAGGCTTTTAGCGCCACGCGCAAGGCGCAAGAGATCACACGCATGGTGGCGACGACCACGAATCGGGTCAGCGAGAAGGTGGCGGAACCGATGATCGTTTCTCAGCGCGAGGCAACGCGCGCTCAATCGACTGTGACTGAATTTTTTAAGAATGAACCTGCAAACAAAACCACAGCAACATCGAAACAGGAGAAGAACCCGTGAATCCTAAACTCAAAGCCATTCTGATCGGAATGGTTGCCGGCGCGCTTTTGGGCGCAGCCTTTGGGTGGGTCTTTGGCGATGGACAGGAACAAGAAGAGACTCGCGCCGGTCTGGCGAAGCTTGGGCCTGCCGACTACATCAAGCTGGGGATCAGCGTCCTCTCCCTTGCCCGTGAGTTCGGCTCGATGATGCGCCGAACCTAATCAAAGGAGCTGCTCGTGTCTGTTCAGCTGGGAAGCGCAGAACTCCCCCTGCACGTGGCGATTGTTGGCGCAGGGCCGTCGGGTTTTTACGCAGCCGGCGCACTCTTCAAGGAACTGGGCGCCAGTGTCAGGGTCGATATGTTCGACCGGCTCATTGCGCCCCATGGATTGGTGCGATATGGCGTGGCGCCCGACCACCAGAACATCAAGTCGGTCTCTAAGGTCTATGAACGCACTGCCGCCGAGCCAAACTTTCGCTATTTTGGCAACGTGGACTTTGGCGAAAATCTCAATCTGGATGACCTGCGCAGCCATTATGACCAGATCGTGTGGGCCGTGGGCGCACAGTCGGACCGTCGTCTGGGCATCCCCGGCGAAGATCTGCCCAACAGCTTTTCCGCCACTGAATTCGTCGCCTGGTACAACGGCCACCCCGATTACGAGCAGTTCGACCCGGACCTGTCCTGCGAAAACGTGATCGTCGTCGGTGTCGGCAATGTCGCCATGGATGTGGCGCGCATTCTGGTCAAGTCTTGGGATGAGCTGATCAAGACCGACATCGCTGACCACGCGCTGGATCGCCTGGCCTTCAGCAAGGTCAAGAACGTCTACGTGCTCTCCCGCCGCGGCCCAGCCCAGGTGAAATTCACCAACGTAGAGATTCGCGAATTCGGCCATCTGGAAGAGGCGGACCCCATTGTGCTGGAACAGGAGCTCTATCTCGACCGGGTCAGCAGCAAACAGATCGAGGGCGACACCGCCGCCCAGAAGAACATCGACTATCTGCGCGCCTACGCCGAGATCGGCTCGCGCAACAAGCCGCGTCAGGTCCATTTCCGCTTTCTGATTTCGCCCGTGGAGATCATCGCTGACGAGAGAGGCAAGATCTGCGCGGTGAGATGTGAGCGCAACAAGCTGCTGCCCACCGAGGATGGCAAAGACACCAAAGCTGTAGGCGCAGGTGAGTTCGAGACGATCCCGGCGGGCATGGTGCTGCGCTCAGTCGGCTATCGAGGCGCGCCGTTGCCTGGCGTGCCTTTTGACAAACGCAGTGGAGTGATTCTCAACCGTGACGGGCGCGTGGTGGATGATTCCGGCCAGGTCATTCCTGGGCAATATGTGGTTGGCTGGGCCAAACGCGGCCCGACGGGCGTCATCGGCACCAACAAGCCGGACGCGCACGAAACCGTCAACGAGATGGTTGCTGACCTGGCGACGACGACGCCCGCCCCCAACTCGGACCCAAACGCCATTATCGGCAAACTGAGTGAGCGAGGCGTGCGCTTCGTCACTCAAGAGGAATGGAATGTGATCAACGAAGCGGAAGTCAAGATGGGGAAAGCGCAGAATCGCCCGCGCGTCAAAATCATCTCCAAACAAGCTATGTTGCGCTTGCTCACTCCAGGCGCCCGCAAAGATGGCAAGTTGGAACTGCCGACCACGCCAGGCTTCATCAGCGAAATGCAGGGGCCGGAATAGATTCCATTGTGTTAGTGGTGGCTTCGAACAGCGTGTTGTAGTCGCCCACACCCTGTTGTATAATCCGGCTGTGACTACCTTCTCGCAGTCACTTTAGTTCACCACACAAGGAGGAGAAAACATGGATCCATACGGCTTGATTGTTTCTTTGGTGATCGGCGCTATCGCTGGCTGGCTAGCCGGTCGATTTATGCGCGGCGGAGGCTTCGGCCTTGTGCTCAATATCGTCATCGGTATCGCTGGCGCTGTTGTCGCCAGCTGGTTGTTTGGTCTTCTCAACATCACCTTCCTGGAAAGTTGGGGTGTGATTGGGGCGATCATCACGGCCACCATTGGTGCAGTCGTCATCCTGGCAATAGTTGGATTGTTCAAGAAATAGGCATTCTAATTCAAAAAGAAAGGCGCTGAGCAGGCAGCTCAGCGCCTTTCTTTTTGGCCTTACGCGGATCATGGATTGTCGGCTCGACCGGAATTCGTGTAGTTGAAAATCGAGAAAGGCTTGGTAGACGCCGTTTTCATACCGCACGTTCAATGCCGAATGAACAGGATTGTCTTTACTGGGGCAGCAAACGAGGCGCCCGCGCTGCCGGGAAAGACTGTGTGAGTCCTGCTTTGGGCGCTCGAATCGCCGAATGCGTCATTCGACGCGAATGACGTAACTCCTCTCTGGTAATCCCACCTCGCCCCGCACCCTAAACTTGAACGATGTGGTGAATGGCTGCGGCGTCGCTGCGTTGAAACTGTAGCGCAGCCGGCCCTGGTCGATGTCATCCTGGGTGAAGTTGCTATTGCTGTCGATGGGCGTCGCATTGAGCAGCAGCGTTCCGGTCAGTGGCTTTTGCGTCAATGTATAGACGATGCTGCTGGCTGGCGAATCTATATCGCTGTATCTCAGCGTGCCGGCCGGCAGTGTCACGGTGACCACACCCGTCGTGAGGGGCGTGGTCACCGTGATGCCTGTATTCGTCGCCAACATCGGCGGGTCATCCACCGCTGCGACCGTGATGGTGTTGCCGCCTATGGCCGACTTTGGCCCACCGCTGCCGGTGAATCCCTGGTCACTGACCGAACCGTTCAGGTTGACCAGACCGCTGAAATTAACCGGCGGTGTGTAGGTGATCAGGCTAGTCGCGTATTGGGCCAACGACCCCCCCACGACCAGATTGGTCGTCCCGCCCCCGCTGATCATGGACAACCCTGACGCGGTCAGCGCGCCGGCTTCCACCGTCACCGTAATGCGCAGGCTGCCGCCGGCTGCGTCCAAGTCGCTGATGACGATGCGTGGACGGATGTTGCTGGACGTGTCTTCCACTGCGTTGTGCGGGTTGACCAGGAGGGTGGGCGCATCGTTGACGCCGACGATGCCCAACGTAGCCGTGACCGGCGCGCTAGTCAACGATTGGTTGTCGGTGACGGTGAAACGCAACAGTCGGGCAGTGCTGTTGGGGTTCTGGCTGCTGTTGAGATAGGTCACGCTGCGTAGCACAGTCTCATAGTTGCCCTTGTTGCTCGCTCCGCTCAACGTCAGGACGCCGGTCGCCGGATTGTAGCTTGGCGTAATCCCGCTGCTGCCTGTGGCGGCCAGCGACTCCTGACCCGCATCCAACAGGTTGACGATCTGCACCGCGGCCGCGGTCATGTTCGTGCTGTCGCTGTCGTCCACCGTCAGCGACGGCGCGATAGCGACTGCCGGGCTGCCTTCTGCATAGCTTGTCGTCGTGCCACCCAACACGATGACTGGTGGCTCGCTGGTGGTGATCGTCACGCTCTTCAGGGCGATGCCCTGACCCGCCGCGCCATTCTCTTTGATCTCGAATTGAATCGTCCGGCTGGGGATGTCGGGGCCTTCTTCCTGGCGATAAGTGAAAGCGCGGGCCAGCGCCTGCGCCTGGGCAATGGTCACGCCGTTGTTCAGCGTCACCTTGATCTGCGTCTTGTCCAGCCCAGAATGCACGCCGATGTTCGAGCCGCCGAAACGCACATTGCTGCCGCTGACGCTGATGCTCTCGAAGGCGCCGATGCTCAACTTGTCGCGGCTGTCTGTGCCAGATTGCACGGTCACGGTGAAAACGCCGCCGCTGGTCAGGGCTGTCGAATCGACATCGCTTACTTGGGCCGCCGAGTCGATCTGCGCCGCCGGGTCGTCTTCCACCACATTGAGCACGCCGCTGGGCAGCAGGATCGACGGCGGGTCATTGACCGCGGCCACGCTCACCGAGGCGTTGACCGGGTTGCTCACGCCTCCGTCCGGGTCTTTGACCAGGAAGAGGATGGAGCGCGGCGTTGTGTTGGGGTTCTGACTGACGTTGTTGTAGCGTACTGTGCGCAGCGTCTCCTCGAAATCATCCAGCGAGGCGGGGCCGCTTAGGGTGAGCATGCCGTTGGAATAGCTGCTGATCACCGCGCCCACATTGGTCGCCAGGAGCACCTCACTGCTGCCGTCCAGCAGATTGGTGATGCGCACTGTGGCCGAAAAGATGGTTACGCTGTCCACATCCACCAGCGTCAGGTTGGGTGAGGCAATAGCGACAGACCCCAGATCTTCGGTGAAGCTGGCGCCAAAGCCGGTGCCAGGGGCTGGTCCATTCAGATCCAGCACAGGCAGGTCGTTGGCGTTGCTTACGCTGAAGACGAAGCTGTTGTTGCCGCTCTTAGCGCCGCCGCTGCCCGTCGCGCCCTGGTCGTTGGCTGTCACGCCCAACGTCACATTGCCGATGAAGTTCGTCACCGGCGTGTAGTTGATGGTGGAGGCGTTGAACGCGGCCAAATTGCCTGTCGCCGCCACAGTCGCTGTGCCGTTGCCGCTGATGCTGCTCAATCCGCTCACCGACAACGTTCCGCTCGTCACGGTGACGGTGATGCGCAGGCTGGCGCTGGCGGCGTCCACGTCGTCGATGACGATGAAGGGGCGAATGTTCGTCGTGGTGTCTTCATTCACACCGAAAGCGGAAATTTGCACTGTGGGCGCATCGTTGACCGCCGCGATGGTGATCGTTCCACTGTTCCCGCCGCTCTTGGCGCCGCCGCCGCCCGTTGCGCCCTGGTCGTTGGCCGTGACGCCAAGCTGTACGCCGCCGGTTACGTTGAGCGCCGGCGTATAGGTGATGGTCGCCGCGGCGAACTGAGCCAGGCTGCCCGTCACGACAATCGTTCCGGTGCCGTTGCCGCTGACCACCGTCAGCCCGCTGGCCGAGAGCGTCCCCGTTTGCACAGTGATGGTGATGCGCAGGCTGGCAGAGCCGGCGTCCACATCGCTGATGGCGATGTCCGATCTGATGTCTTTTGGTGTATCTTCAGTCATCGAGATGGATGTGATCTGAACCATGGGCGTATCGTTGACCGGGTTCACCGTGATCGTTCCGTTGTTGCTGGCGCTCTTGGCCCCGCCGCTGCCCGTTGCGCCCTGGTCGTTGACGGCTGCGCTCAGCGTTACAGCGCCGGAGGAGTTCGCAAGCGGCGTGTAATCGATGACAGCCGCGTTGAACTGGACCAGGCTGCCTGTCGCCACGACGCTGTTTGAGCCATTGCCGCTGACCACGGTCAGTCCGCTCACCGAGAGGTTTCCCGACGACACCGTCATGGTGAAACGCATGGTCGCCCCCCCCACATCCACGTCGTTGATGGTGATGAAGCCGCGGACGTTGTTCGTCGTGTCTTCATCGACATCGAATGACGTGACTGTCACCGTAGGCGCGTCATTGACCGCCGCGATGTTGATCGTCCCATTGGCGTTGCCGCTCCGTGGCCCGCCATCGCCGCTTGCACCCTGGTCATTGACTGTCACGCCCAGAGCAACGTTGCCATTGACATTGAGCGCCGGCGCATAGGTGAGGGTCGCCGCCGCGAACTGGGCCAGGCTGCCGGTCACGACCAGCGTTCCCGTTCCGCTGCCGCTGATCACCGTCAGTCCGCCGCCGGGCGTCAGCGTTCCGCTCGCCACTGTCACGGTGATGCGCAACGCAGCGCCGCCGGCGTCGGCGTCGCTGATGGTGACGCCGGGGCGGATGTCGAGGGGCGTGTCTTCCGTGACATTGATTGCCCCGATCTGCACCGTGGGTGCGTCATTGCCAGCAGTGACCGAGATCGTCCCACTGTCGGCGCCGCTCTTGGCGCCGCCGCTGCCCGTTGCGCCCTGGTCGTTGGCCGTCACTGTCAGCGCGACATCGCCCACGAAGTTGGCTGGCGGCGTGTAGTTGATGATGGACGTCCCATATTCGGCCAGCGTGCGCAGGATGACCAGGGTCGCTGTACCGTTGCCGCTGACCGGCGTAAAGCCGCTGGCCGCCAGCGTCCCGCTCGCCACCGTCATGGTGATGCGCAGGCTGCCAGCCGCCGAATCTACATCGCTGATCACAACGCCGGGGCGAATGTTGGTCGCTACGTCTTCGTTGGCGGGGATGACGCCAATGGTGACCGTCGGCGCGTCGTTGACCGCCGAGAGGGTGATCGTTCCCGGTTCGCTGTCGCTCTTTGCGCTGCCGCTGCCCGTTGCACCCTGGTCATTGGCCGTCACGCCGAGGGTCACAGGGCCGTTTACATTCAGCGCCGGCGCATAGGTGATGGTCGCAGCGGCGAACTGGTCCAGGCTACCGGACACGACCAGCGTTCCTGTGCCGCCGCCGCTGGCCACCGTCAGTCCGCTGGCCGAGAGCGTCCCACTCTGCACGGTGATGGTGATGCGTAAGGATGAGCCGCCAGCGTCCACATCGCTGATAGTGATGTTGGAGCGGATGTCTAGCGCCGTGTCTTCAGTCGCCGAGATTGGCATGATCTGCACCGTGGGCGCATCGTTGACCGGCGACACGGTGAAAGACTGAGTCGCGGTCGTCGTCTTTGCGCCGCCGCTGCCCGTGTTGCCCTGGTCGTTGAGGGTCACGCTGAGCAGATCCGCTCCGTTGAAGTTGAGGTCGCTCAGATAGGTCATGGCGGCCAACCGCGTCTTGAGCGTCGCCAGGGTTGCGGCGATCACCACCTGCCGCGGGTTGGCGTCGCTGTCGCCCGTCGCCGTAAGTACACCGCTGTTGACTGTCACTGTGAGCAGCAGCGTACCGTTCTCGGCGTCGAAGTCGGTGATGGCGACGGTGCTGACGAAGGTGAAGAGCGTATCCTCCGCCGGCGAGAATGTCGTGATGCTGATCTCCGGCGCATCGTTGACGCCGCCGATGTTCACCGTCTTGGTCGCCTGGTTGCTCACCCCCCCCACGCCGTCGCTCACCTGGAAACGCACGCCGATGGAGGCCGGCGGCTTGCCCTTGTCGCCCCGGCGATAGGTGACGTTGCGGGCCAGGGCGTTCACCGCCGCCAGGCTGGCGTTGCCGTTGAGGCTGACCGTCATGTTGGTGGATCCTTGCCCGCTGACCATGCCGAACTGAGTTCCCTGGTAGAGAACCTGATTGCCGCTCAGGGTGATGCCGCCAGCGACAGCAATGTCCACGAAGTCGGCGCTGGCGACGCCGCCCACCACGGTCGCGGTGAAGCCGCCGCCGGTCAGGATGGGCGTGTCCGTGTCGCTGACTACCATGCCGGCGTCAATGACCACAGCCGGGCCGCCCTCCTCCACATTGGGCGTCGCGCCGGAGAGGGCGATAGTGGGGCTGTCGTTGGCCGCCTGTACGTTGATGGTCTGGCTCCGCACGTTGCTGGCCGCGGTCAGATTGTCCCAAATCGTGAAAGTCGCGTTGCGCGGAGCGAGATTGGGGATGTTGCTGGCGTTGTGATAGGTCACGTTGCGCAGAGCAGTCTGATAGGCTGTGCGGCTGGCCGACCCGCTGATGGTGAGGGTGCGGCTGGCCGGGTCATAGCCAGCGATCATGCCGCCGCTCACCGTCGTCGCCAGCGATTCCAGACTGTCATCAGGCGTTGCGGCCAACGTCACCGTGGCGGTGACCAGGTTGGCGCTGTCCACATCGGTGATCGCCACATTCGGGGCGATCTTCACCGCCGGCTGATCTTCGATGAAGGTAACTGGCGGCGCAATCGGGCCAATGACTGGAGCGTCGTTGACCGCCGTGACACTGAAGTTGAGCGTCTCCGTATCGCTCAATGGCCCGCTGGGCGTGTGCCCCTGGTCGTTGAGCGTCACGGTCAACGTGTCAGCGCCGAAATAATCGGGGTCGCTCAGATAGCTGATGACGCCGGCGCCGGCCAGCAGGCTGCGCAGGTTGGCGAGGGTTCCGAGCATCTCCACGTTCTTGGCGTTGTTGATGGTTACGGTCACACCCGGCGAGGCGGTCACGCTCAGTCTGCCGTGGAGCGCGCTCACCGTCAGTTTGAGTGCGCCGTCGAGGGCATCCACATCGGTGATGCGGATGGAAGCATGGATGTTCAGGGCAATGTCTTCGGTGGCGGTGAAGGGCGAGAGGACGACGATCGGCGCGTCGTTTTTGTCCTGTACGGTCACATTCAGGGTGCGCAGGCTGCTGGCCGCGTCGTGCTCATCCAAGACCACGAAGGAGATGACCCGCGTCGTCAGGTTGGGCGTGTCGTCGGTGTTGGTGTAGACCACCGAACGGAGCAGGGTCTGGTAGCTCGCCAGGGACGCCAGCCCATCAAGGGTAAGCACGCCGTTGGCGTAGCTGGCGTTGATTCCGCCGATTGATACAACAGCGATCAACCGTTCCGCGGCTCCATCCAGTGGGTTGACGATGGTGATGAGCGCGCTGCTGATGAGAGCGCCGTGGTCGATGTCGCTGACCGCGAGTGCAGGCGCCAACGTCACGTTGCCCATGTCCTCTACGAAGGGTCGGCTCGTTGCGTTGAGCGTCAGCGCAGGCGCATCATTGACGCCGACGACGGTGAAGTTGGCCGTGGCCGTGTTGGTGAAGCCCACCTTGTTGATAGCCGTGTACTGGAAAGAGTCGGCGGCCAGTTCGTTGAGCGCCAGCACCTCGAAGAAGCCGGCTGCTGTGTAGCTGAACGCGCCGGTCTCGGCGACAACGTTGCTCACCTGGCCGAGTGTTCCGTTCAGGTTGACAGAGAGAATGTCCAGGTCGTCGTCCGGGCCGGACTTGCCGTCATTGTCGAGGACGTTGCCGCCGATCTTGCTGTCTTCGTCCAGGGTGAAGAAATCGTCGCCGCTGGCCGGGATGTCGCTGACGGTGACGCGGAAGCTCTCTGTGTCGCCGGTCGGGTCGTCGTCATCGAAGACCGTGACCGTGGCGGTGAAGACGTCATAGGTGGTGTAGAGATGAGTGCGAGTGAAGACGCCTGTGGTAGTGACGCCTGCCTTGCCGTTGACCGTGATGGTCACGGGCAAGGTTTCGACCAGGCCGTCGCCCCAATTCACCGTGGTCGTGAAGACCTCCTGGCCGGGTGTGCGAGTGAAGCCGGGGTCGCTGAACGAGCCGCGCACAATGAGCGGCGTGTTCGTGGTCGCCACCACATCCTTGTCTGGGACAGTCTCTTTTGCCGTTCCCGTGAGCGTGAGCGGTTCGAGCGTGGGCAGGACGTTGGTCACAGTCACGGGGGCTGATTCGCCGCCGGTCAGCATGGTCGAGTCGGTGACGGTCGCAAGCACGGTGTAGCGATCATCGCCGTCGTCGTCGGCGTAGGTGTGGGTGAAGACTCTCGTCGCACTCGTATTCGTGCTCGTAATCGTACTCGCCGTCGTCCCATCACCCCAGTCCACTACGATGGTGCGCAACTCATTCGCATCTGGGTCGGTGTAGACCACGGTCGCGCTCACCAGTGTATTTTCGGACATGGCATCTGGAACCACGCTGACCAGGTCGACTCGCGGCGCATCATCCACCGAGAGTACGAAGAAGGGCTGCGTCTCCACGTCGCTCAGCGGCCCCGACGGGTTGTGTCCCAGGTCGTTGACGCGCACGGTCAGGCTGTCGTCGCCGGTGTAGTCGGCGTCGCCCAGGTAGGTCAGGTTCAGGTTGTTGAGCACGCTCAGGTCGGCGGTGATGACGACCTGGCGCATGCCGTCGCCCACTGCGCCGGGCAGGGTGAGATTGCCGTGCTGCACCGTGGCGGTGAGGCGCAGACTGTTGATCACCGCATCGGGATCGACGACCTGGACGCGGCCGCCGATGAGGAAGGGGATGTCCTCGGTGGGCGTGAAGGGCGAAAGCGCGATGATGGGCGCATCATTCTTGTCCTGCACGGTCACGCTCAGTGTGGGCTGGCTGCTGGCCGCATCGTGCTCGTCCAAGACCACGAAGGAGATGACCCGCGTCGTCAGGTTGGGCGTGTCATCGGTGTTGGTGTAGACCACCGAACGCAGGAGATCCCGATAGTTGTCCAGCGAGGACAACCCATTGAGCGTGAGCACACCGTTGGCGTAGCTGGCGCTGACGCCCGGGCGCGTCGTCATCGCCAGCACCTTTTCCGCCGCGCCGTCAAACGGGTTAGTGATTGTCACCAACGCGCGACTGATGAGGCTGCCGTTGTCGATATCGGTGATGGTCAGGCCCGCCGCCAACGTCACATTGCCCATGTCCTCCACGAAGGGTCGGCTCGTCGCGTTGAGCGCCAACACCGGCGCATCGTTGACGCCGCTGACGGTGACGTTCACCCTGGCCGTGCTGGTGAACGCGAACAGGTCGCGCACGAAATAAGTGAAGCTGTCCGCTGCACTCTGCCCCAAGGCCAGGTGGTCGAATTTCCCTGCGGCGGAATAGGTGAACGCGCCGCTGGTGGGGTCATAGCTGACCAACACACCCTGAGTTGTGGTGGCGACCACCTGGGTCACGGTGAGGATGTCGGTGGTGGTGGGGAAGGCGTCGCCGTCGGGGCGGTCGTTTGCCAGCATATTGCCGCTGACCGTGCTGTCCTCGTTCACGGAGACAGCGTCGTCGTGGGCTCTGGGCGCATTGTTGACCGTGACCGTGAAGCTGCGCTGCGCCTGGTCGCCGTCATCATCGCGCGCCGTGACGACGACGGTGTGCACGCCCAGCTGCGCAAATTGATGGGACAGGATGAAGCGTCCGGTGGTGGGGATGCCTGTCTTGCCGTTGGTCACGTCGGTCACTGCGCCGCTCTGCACCTGGCCGTCGCCCCAATCCACCTGATAGGTGAAAGTCTCGCTCCCAGGCGGCCCGCTGAAGCCCGGGTCACTGAAGTCGGCCTTGACCTGGAGCGTGTTGCTCGTAGTGACCAGAAAATGGTTTGCAGCCAGGTTGCGCACTTGGCCACTCACGACCAGCGGGTTGAGCGTCGGCGCGACATTGGTCACGGTGACGACGCGTGAACCGCTGGCGACATTGCCTGTCGAGTCGGTGACAACGGCGACAATCGTATAGCGGTCGTCGGCGTCGTCGTCGGCGTAGGTGTGGGTGAAGATTGCCGTGCCGGTGACGACGCCCCCGCGCGTGATGGGCGGCGTGGACTGGGTGGCGCCATCGCCCCAGAAGATGGCAACCACGTGGGTGTCCACCAGGTCGGGGTCGGTGTAGCTAACCGTGGCTGCCACGACCGTGTTTTCGGGCATGGTCACGGGCGCAACTACTACTTGGACGCCGGCACCCTGATTGACGATGAAGCTGGCGTCGCCCGACGGCAGATCGTTGGCGGGAACCACATCGTTCATGACGCCGCCATCGCTGAACAAACCAACAATGTTGTTGACTTGATTGGAGATCAGAGTCCCTGGGTCGGCGATGGCGCGTACGCGTAAAGTTAGGTTCTTCTCGCCGCCGGCCGGCGGTCCGGCAATGCGCCAGACCACTGCACCCGTGTTTGCGTTGAAGGCGCCGCTGTCCGAAGCAGAGACGAAGGCGACGCCTGCTGGCAGCGCGTCGGTCACTTCGACGACCGCCGGTATGAAAGCCGCCTGGTTGCTCTGATAGATTGCATCCGTGGCTGAGAGCGGGCCGTTGTTGCGCAGGCGGATCGTGTAGGTCACAACCGCTCCCTGGGGCGGGTTGCGATTGCCCGTGTCCACGGTCTTGCTCAACACTTGCAGATCCGTGCCCAGCACCCGGACGCTCCTCGTTCCCACAGCAATGTTGTTGGCATTATTCACATCTTCCTGGTCGCTGGTGGGTGCGCCGATGGTTGTGGTCATTGGCGGTTTGCCGCCGGCGCCAGCCTTTGCGCGCACGCGCAGGCGCAGCGTGGCAGTCTGTCCACCCGACAGCACGGGGATGGTCCAAGTGTGGTTTGCCGGGTTGTAACTGCCCAGGCTGGGTGTGGCCGAGTCCAGCTGGAAGTCGCCGATCAGGGGCGCGGTGTCGATCACCCGCACATTCGTGGCCGGGTCCATGCCCGCCGCGTTGGTGACCGTGACGGTGTAGTCAAAGGGGACGTCCTCACGCGGAATCTGCGTGCTCACATCCAGGCGCGCGCTGAGATCGACGCGGGTGACGCGCAGGGTGGACTCAGTTTCCAGGTTCTCGATCAACGCCTGGCCGCTTTGGGATTCAGTGGCGACGGTCATCATTGCGCTGTTGACGATGGTCGCGCCAGCGCGGCCGGCGTTCACTCGCATGGCGACGCGCACCGTGGCCGCGGTCTGGGGTGGGATGTCTTTCACCTCCCAGACAAGACGGTTGCCGCTCTGAACGGGTTGTTGCTCGAAGGCGCTTTGACCGGAGACAACAGTCGCGCTGATGAAAGTCATCTGCGCCATGGGCAGGGTGTCGGTGATGCGCAGCCGCGCGCCGAAGACGGTGGAGCTATCGTTGACGAGCGACACGTCGTAGATCACCCGGTCGCCCACGTCGGGCCGTTTTGGATCCACCTGAGGGGCGTTCATGACGCTGTCCACGGTGAAATCTTTGGAGAGAATGACCCGCGCCACGGGGCAGGCCAGGAATTCAATGCCGGAATAGGTGGCGCCGATGCCCTGGAAGGTGACGGCCAGGCTGCGACCATCGCCGGCCACTGCCGGTCGCCGGAACGCCTCGTTGGCCTGAATTTCGTCGAAGCCGGTGGCCTGGCCGAGAAAATAGACGCCGGGCGACAGGCGGTTCTCATCAGCGACGATGACCTGGGATGCGCTGGGGTTGATGGCGCAGGTCAGTTGATTGGGCGCGCAGCCCGGCGCCACGAAGACGATGCGTCGCCCGTCGCTGCTGATGGATGGCTCGTTCGCGGCCACGGCGCAGGTGGGACAGCCATTGGGTTTTTTCAGGTTGGCCGACAACGACACGAAACGGGTCGAGCCGGCGTCGTCGATGGCGGCGGCGATCACCTGTTCAATGCCTGCGCTGTTGTTGATCTGAGGAACGCCGGGAAGCCCATTGGCGCTGCTGACGAAGGCCAGGCGATGGCCCTGGTCGCTGATCACCGGGGCGCCGTTGTCGCCGTTGGTCGTGGTCGTCAGTTGGCGCAGCGTCACGCCGCCGCTCTCCAAGCGCCCCAAAAAGAGCTCACGATTGCCGTCCGGGTTGGATACAGTCGAACCGGTGGTCAATGGTCTGGTGGTGTTGGAGACGAAAGCCAGATGGTCGCCCACGGCGTTGATCACAGGTTGGTCGTTGATCACATCCACATCGCTGCGCGTCACCTGTTGGGCTGTAACTGCCCGGGTTTGCAGGTCGACGGTTGCCAGAAAGATCTCTTGATTGCGGTCCGGGTTGTCGGCCTTGGGCAAATTCTCTCGGTCGTCGGCGTCGGAGAGAAAGACGATGCGCACGGTGCGCCCGTCGGACAGTACGTCGCTCATGCCGGGCAAGATGCTGGCGCTGCGCTCGGTGTCGGTCACCTGCGCAATCCAGAAACTCGGTTCAGTTTGGGCCAGGAAAATCTCGAAGCCGCCATCTGGGTTGCGCCCTGGGATCAGATCTCGGTCCGACGCAAAGACAACGAGGGTGCGGCGCACCCCCGCACTCTGAAAGCTGACGATGTCGGGCATGATGTTGAAGCCGCCGAGGATGTTGCCCAGGCTTTCGGAGACCTGACTCACGATGTCGGAGTTGGTTGGCGTCACCGGGTCCGTGGCCGCGACGAAAAGTTCGATGCTCCCATCGGAGTTGAGACCCAGCTCATTGACTGTGGACCAGAACGCCAGACGCCGACCATCCTTGCTCACTACCGGCTCGTTGGAGATGCTGTTATCCTGGCTGGTCA
This sequence comes from uncultured Caldilineaceae bacterium, assembly GCA_964560495.1. Taxonomy (GTDB): domain Bacteria; phylum Chloroflexota; class Anaerolineae; order Caldilineales; family Caldilineaceae; genus UBA5069. Next base: position 98,826 of record CAZLMM010000001.1, on the reverse strand, counting down.
CGAGGGACGCGTTGGCCTGGCACGCCTGGGGAGTGGTCGTGGGCTGGCTTCCCTGGGCCAGGGCCTGCGTGGCGCCCCACAGCAGCGCGCAACAGGCAAGCACTGTTGCCGTAAAGAGCAAGCGCCCGAAACCATGGTTGCCCATGGCCGAGTTGAACCAGCGCGGGGTGACAAGTGACGAGTGGCGAGTGACGAGTGACAAGTGACCATTCATCGCTGGCCTCCTTCGTCGCAAGGCGGGGCAAAGTAGACGCCGGCCGGCGCTTCGTTCTCTCTGGCGCTGTACACCGGCTGCACAGTGTACACAACCCCGCAGACCGCCGCCGCGCGATGGCTTGTCGCATCACCGGCAAGCGTCGTGGTCAGCGCAGAATTTGTCTGCTCTGTCAGGGGTGCATGATAGATGTGAATGGCGTCAGCGCCGGTTGCTGCGTCCCAAGTCAAGGACAATCCATCTGCAGCGACCTGGGCAGCCAGACCGGTAAGGGGAGGTGGGTCGGATGGAAATGGGGCGATCGGGGCGGCGGCAGCGAAGATCGCTGGCGCTGCGCCGAAGGTTGCGTCGCGACCGATCAGGGGAAGGTAGACTTTTTGGTCGCGTACGCCCGTGCCCACCACCACTTGCCCTGTGACGCTGACGGGTCGCGCTGTGGGACAGGCAGGCCCCACAGCGGTGAGCTTGACGCCATAGGCGCCGTTGGCAAACGCGTGTTTGACCTTCTGTCCTGTTGCTGTGGTTCCATCGTCGAAGTCCCAATGAAAGGTCATGACGCCGCTGCCTTGATTCAGGATGGCAGAGAAGTCCAACGTCGTCTGGGACTCGTTGGCGCCGATGGGATAACTCTTGCTGGGATCGACCGGGCTGTTGTTCACCAGGATGACCGGCCCTGCCGGCCAGTAGCACGTGGTGGCCCGCACCTGGAAGGGCGGACTCACGCCGACGCCTGAGGCCTGTTGCAGCGCGCCGCTCTGGTTGTCATTGACAAAGGTGACCCGGAACTGGACGTGCTCGCCAATGGCTTTGTCGGCCTGGGCATCCCACTGGAACTGGTGCGTCGTCCCTTCGCGGGTCAGCGTGCCAGTGACGACAGCAGCCTGGCCGGGCGCGGCTGTGGCCCGGGACCAGGGGCCGCCGCCGCTCAGCGAGTACTCATAGAGCAGATTGAGCACCCCTGGCGGCTTGCTCTCTCCGTCTGGGTGGTAGAGGTGAAAGGTGACGGGCACGACGCCGTTCGTCGGACTGGCCAGCACCTCGGACGTGGAGTAGAGATAGGCGGATTTGGTCTGACCCGGTCGATCCACCGAGACGTAGGCGCTCTGATTGGGCAGTTGCCCTGGCTGAGCGGTCGGCGCCAGATGGGCTGGCTCGACCAGGGTATTCTCGAAATAGCCGCTGTTGAGGTCCCGGCTGCTCTGGGCCATGGCCAGGTCGAGGTCGCCGTCGCCATCCACATCACCCCAGCGCATCTGCGTCGCCGGAAAGGCCAGGCTCGATTGCCATAGCCACACCAGCCGCGCCCCAATGTTGGCGAAGATGTAGACTGGCGCGCCATCGTGACCGACGGCCAGGTCCAGGTCGCCGTCGTTGTCCCAGTCGCCCCAATCCATGGCGACTGTCGGCTCGTCGCCGCCAAAGGCGACCGCATTTTCGAAGACGCCACTCTTGTTGATGAAGAGGCAGTTGGGCGCGCCATAGTTGCCCACAGCCAGATCCAGGTCGCCATCCCCGTCCACATCGCCCCAGGCCACGGTGCGCACGTCGCTGAGGGGACAGGCGTTGGCCGCGCTGGTGGAAACGCTGCTCAGGGTGCGCAACGTGAATGTCCCATCGCTGTTGTTCATGAAAATCTGTACAGCCTTGCCGCTGGTCACTTCGCCGCTGTTAGCGACCGCTAGATCGAGATAGTGGTCGCCGTTGAAGTCGCCCCAATCCATGGCTACTGTGTTGAGCTGTTCCGCACGAATGGTCACGATGTCGCTGCTGCTGAAGCTACCGTTTGCTGTGTTCCTCAACACAATGACAGGGCCGGGCGCGCTGGACAGCGCAATGTCCAGGTCGCCGTCGCCTTCCAGGTCGCCCAGCGCGCCGGCGCGCAGCGGCGTGTCGGTCAGCATAGACAATGGAATTTCTTGGGGAGCGCCGCCGTTGATCACCAGGCGCAGCGCACTGGGCAGCGAGATCGCCACATCGATGACGCCGCCGCCGTCCACGTCGCCCAGCAGCGCAGCATGTGCGCCAATGCTGGTCAGCGCATTGTAGCCTTCCGAATTGCCGAAGCTGAATCCGCCGTTGTCGTTGAAGAAGAGACGGCTGGTGATAGAATCGAAAGGTGAGCCAAAGAGGAGATCGTTGAAGCCGTTGCCATCCACATCGCCCCACGCCACGCTGCCCGCGGCCCCAGCCTCGAAATTGGCAACCAGAGTGGCGTCCAACGTTGGTGCATAGTTTGCCAGCAGCAAGCTCGGCCCGCTGCGATTGGCAATGGCAATTTCCAACGTCCCGTTGCGATCCTGGTCGACCGCGCGGATGCTCCACACCTCGGCGCGTTCGCCGCTCACGGAGAGCTGCGTGCGCCGGGTCTCTTCCCGGCCATAGGGTTGCACGGTGTTGCGTTGATTCCAGAAGATGGTCGGCTGCACATCAGCGACCACCAGATCAAGCCAGCCGTCGCGATCCACGTCGCCAAAGTCGATGGCATAGGGTGTTAGGAAGATGGATGTGCGCAAGACGGGCGGGATCAGGGTGAAGCTGGGCGTCTGGCCGTCAGTGCGATTGTTGCGATAGACGCGCACCTCGCGTTGGAGAGGAAAGGCCGCCGCCAGGTCCAGGTCGCCGTCGTTGTCCACATCGCCCCAGGCCAGATCGTAGGGGAGGAAGTAACCGGGCGAGTCGACGAAGACGCTGTTGTCCGGGTCAGTGAGAGTGATCGGATTGGTGGCGGTGAGCACGCCGCTGCGGTTGATCAGCACGCGTAGCTCGTTGGGGAAGAGACCGACCGCCACATCCAGGTCGCCGTCGCCGTCGACGTCCGCCGGGCTGATGGCGGCGGTGGCCGTCCCGCTCACGCAGGTAGGCTGGCCGGTGAAGAGCTGGGTTTCAAGATTGTACAGCAGGTAGACCGGGCACTCGGAGACCAGCGCGTTGGCGCTCACCAGAAGGTCGGGTCGGGCGTCGTCGTTGAAGCGACCCGTCTCCACTCGAATCAATTGGTCGGTGGAAGTGAAGACGCCGTTGGGCATCAGAGAGAAGCGCGTGGGCGATTGGGTGACGCCTGGGTTGAAGCGATAGACAGAGTTGGAATAGTGGGGCGAGCCGCTTTCGGGCAGGCCGCCTACGGCCACCAACTCGGGCGAGCCAAGGCCGTTGACATCCACCCAGCGCACGCCATAGGTCACCTGGCGTTTGGGGTCGCTCCACAACAGCTTCATCTGCCCGTCATCGTTGAGATAGACGTTGACGCCCAGAGTGGAAGCCAGGGCCAGGTCGAGATCGCCATCGCCGTCGACGTCGGCCCAGTCGGCGTCCATGGTGCCGCCCTGATCGCTGGAAAACCAGTTGGGCGTGGGCGAGACCATGGTGGCCTGGGTGACGGCGCTGCTGGGCACGGCGGGCACGATCACGATGCGCACCTTGTTGCTGACTGCGGCTTCCGCTTTGCTGCTGGCGTTGAAGAAGACCAGCGCCGTATTCTCCACAGGCGGGCCAGCGGCCTGGCCGAGAATGCGCGCGGTGAAGACGACGGAAGTCTGCTCGCCTGGCGGCAGGCTGCCGCTCAACGACCAGATCAGCTCGCGGGTTACCGTGACCACATCTTTCCCGCCTACTTCGTCGATGCGTTCGATGGTGGTGTATTTGCGGTCAGTGCACGATGGGCAGACCACGTCCGTCAGATTGTTGATGGGCAGGATGTTCTGGATGCGAATATCGTCGATGGACTGGCTGCTGCTGTTGCCCAACCTGATTTCGAAGGTGACGATCTGCGAGTTGCTCACGGCGGCGTCGTTGACGAAGCCGTTGCTGGCCGGGGTGTCCACAACCAAAGTGAGACTCACACCTGCCATTGCGCCGATCTGTGCATCTTCAGCGGGCGTTGCCTGGGCCAGGGCGGGCCGCGCTGACCAGGCGCTGAGCAAGGCCAGCGTAATAAGGCAGAACAATACGGCGCTCGCCAGAGCCAGCTGTGGCCCGCGTCGCATTTTCGTCGGGCGCTCTTCAGGCTGGCCGGCGCGCCCGACGCCCGGACTTGCCATCATCAATTCAACGGTCATGAAGCCTCTCCATTGTGCACACGGGCATTCCTCAGACAGAGAACGATACACTTCGGGGATGAGAAAACCATAGGAGAGCAATGAGACAACGATGAATGAGTGCAAGACTCTCTCGAAACCACCTGCCGCAGAGAACACGCAGAACACAGAGACTCGCGCTGTATTTCTGGGCTTCTGTGGGTGCAGCGCCTTTGTTAGTTCACTGCAAGAGCTTCGGCCGCAGCGCGCCGGCCCGACAGAAGCGCGCCATGCACGGTGGCAGGGTGCGCGCGATGGGTGTGCTCGCCGGCAAAAAGGAGTCGGTCGCACCAGGGCGCAGCCAGGGTGTCGTAGTCATCCGGCGTTGCGCCGGGTGTCATGTGGGAATAGGCGCCGAGAGCGAAAGGATCGCGACTCCAGCGAGAGACGCGCACGGCCTCGGGTGCTGGGATGGTCGGGCCGAAGATGGTGCGCAGGGCCGCCATGGCGGCTGTTATGGCTTCGCGGTCGCTCATGCCTTCTACTTGCCGCCCGTAGCCGCCGGCATTGAAGCCCAGCAGCGCCGGTTTGCCGGTGAAATGAGAGAGATTGAGCCATTCCGCCCATTCGCCCACCCGCTCGCCGATCCAGCCGAAGAATTGCCGGTCTTCCTCCCAAAACGCCTGGGGGAAACGCAGGTAGCACTTGGCCAGGACACCTACACCTACCCGTTGAATGGCGACTTGTTTGGGGCCGACCAATGGAGGGCGGAATTCGACGCCATTCGTCTTCAATACGCCCAACGGCAGCGCGATCACTGCTGCCTGCCCAGAGAACAGTCCCCGATTGGTCGTGATGCGCACACCGCGAGGGGTGCATTCTACGCGTGTCGCCGCATATCCCAAACGAATATCCAGACCGCGGGCCAGGCTGGTGAACATTTCGTCATAGCCGCCGGGCAGCAGCAAATCAGCGCCGGGGAATTGCTCTGCGTCATCCCACCACCACAGGGAGAGATCATCTGCGTCTGCCGCAAATTCATGCTCGATGGCTGTGTTGATCATGTAGGACAAGCCGGCTTGCAGATGGGCGGGCGGCGGGTCATCCTGCATGATTTGCCGGAAAGCCTCGGCCAATGAGATGTCTACATCCAGGGTTTCGCCCAGGTCGATAGCGGCGTCGACGATACTCTCCAGCTTTGCATCGAGGGCAACGATTTCTGCATCGCGCAACCGTCGTCCATGCGATGTGTAGACATCCATGTTGTCGAAATCGGTCGGCGCGGTCTGCAGCCCAAATTGGCGCGCCAGGGTGGTCAGCGGGTTGCCCGTTGCGCCGTGAATCCACGATGCGCCCATGTCCAGGGCTATCCCCGGCCAGGAGCGGTCTGTCCAGACCCGACCGCCCAGGCGTTGGCGAGCTTCCAGTGTGATGACGGAGCGCCCCGCGTCGTGGAGGCTGCGCGCGGCGGCCAATCCCGCCGCGCCGGCGCCGACCACAATCACGTCTGCCTGGTTCCCGGCTGCGCGGATTGGCTCTGGCGAAGGCAGGGCAAGCAGCGACGCGGCGATAGTGGATAGGAGCAATCTGCGGCGCGAGAGTTTCATGCCGACACCAATTTTGAGTGCATTGCCTGTTCTTTGTCGGCAATGAGCATCGTTGCTACGGCCAAGCCAATATAGAGCCAGAGCAGCACTGTCATGTGGGGGTAGGTCATATTGAACCAGTAGTGGTCGAAGACGCCGCTTACCAGAACGCCGATGACTGCACCCACCAGCCCCAGCAGAATCGGCTCAAGAACCGGCGAAACGCCCCGCCGCCACGTGCGCACAAAGAAGACAAAAAAACTTGCCAGGATGGCGGCAAAGAAGAGCAAACCCACGATGCCCATGTTGGAAGCGATGATGAGATAGAGCATACTGACGCCCAGGTAGAGGTCGATGTCAGGCGCGCCGGTGAAGCCCACGCCAAAGAGGGGATAGCGGCCAACAAGAATGAGCGCGTCTTTGTATTCGCCAAAGCGCATCTGCGTTGCCAGATCATCGCCGCGAAAACCAGCCAACAGGCGAGCGATGTACTCTTGGGTCTGGGGCAAGAGGAGCAGGAGCAGCGCTGCCCCAAGACCCAGGGGGATGAGGCGGCGGTACTTGAGCAGGCCAAGCAGCGCCAGCGATGCAGCCAGTCCCAAGAGCGCTGAACGGCTGTAGGTCAGGTAGATCGCCATCACCGCCGTGATCAGCATGAGCAGAGTGAACCAGCGCGGAAAAAGGCGCACACGGGCGAACAGCTGGGGTGCAACCAGGCCGGCGACCAGGATCATCATACCGCCCAGCACATTGGGGTCCACGGCAGTCCCGATGGCGCGCATGACGCCGGTCGGGTCATCTTCGATCCAACGCAGCGCCTCGTAGCCGCCCGGATAGTCGAAGCGCGCCAGGCGATCCAGCACCCACACGGTCGCGTCTTCGGGGATAATGTAAAAGACCACGGCGATGGAGGCGCAGGCCCAGCCGCCCAGCATGAGCCAACGCGTCACCCAATTCAGCTCGGCTATGGTGCGCACAGTGTTGACCGTCACGAAAAAGAGGCTGACGCCCAGGATAATCTCTATGAAGCGGCGCAGGAGAAAAGCATTGGCCGGGCTGTGGGTGAGGCCATTGGCAAAACTGAAGATCGCCATGAGAATGAACAACGCCACCAGCAGGCCAATGGGTGAGGCGATGAAGGTGCGTTCCTGGCCGATGACCAGCTTGAAGACCCAGACGAAGAAGAGCGCACCCAGCGCGACATCCAGAAATGTGGGTTTGAAGCCGATGCTGAAAGGGAGGCTGGCAAAGGGCAAGATGAAGACCACGCCTGCCAGAGCCACAAAGCCCCAATGGGTGTCGGCCAGGATCAGCGCGGCGCCCATCACCGCGACGGCTGCGGCCAGGGCCAGGGTCGGTCCTGCCACGCCGATGAAGAGCGCGATGAGCAGGCAAGAGCCAGCAATCACCACCGCCAGCGTCGCCCGGCGAATGATGGGTCTGGACGAAAAGATCAAGTCCTGGAACGAACGGTAGGAGTCAGAAAGCACGACGATGGCTCCAAAAAACACCAGTCTGCACAACGAGAGAGGGGGCTGCACAGAATCGCTCTATGTTGGCTACAGTCTACCAGACGACAGGCGATGAACAAAATGAGGGGGATTCCGACAAGAGGCGCGCTTGGGCGACAATGTTGCCTGTTTACATGAATTGCCTCGGCGTCATCCTTTTTCGCAGCCGCGCATGGAATGCGGTTTGACGAGGTTGCAGCGCCGGCGTATGCTTTGGTGTGTGAGGCTTGTTTGCAGCAATTCATATGGGTGTGTTCAAAATCATAGACGTGCATCTGTCGAGAGGTGATCGCCAAAGAACGATGCCAATCCAAACTGTCATCCACACAAACCGTCACAGCATCGACCGGGTGCTGAACGCGGGCCTTCCTGTTGCGCTCGTCTTTTGGGCGCGCAGCCGACCGCTGCCGACCGACGTCGACGCGGCGCTATCCAGCGCCGCTTCTCGACTGGCGGGCAAGCTGCTCATTGCCAGGGTGGACGCCGGCGATGAGCCAGAGTTGGCGCGGCAGTACGGCGCAACAGGGCTGCCTGCGCTGACGATTGTCAAAGCGGGCAAGAGCGAGCCTGCGCTGCACGGGAATCTGTCGGTCTCTGCGGTCAACGCCTGGCTCGACTATGCAGTGGGCGCGGCCGGCAGACCCGCCGCACCCCAGGCGCAAGCCCGCGCCGCCAACGGCCGCGGCGAACCGGTCACACTCACCGACGCCACATTTCAGGAGACGGTCAGCAGACCCGGCCCCGTGTTGGTGGATTTTTGGGCGCCGTGGTGCGCGCCCTGTCGCATGGTAGCGCCGGCGGTGGAGCAACTGGCGCGTGAGTTTCAGGGACGCGCCGTGGTGGGCAAGCTCAACGTGGACGAGAACCCGCTCACCCAACAGCGTTACCGCGTCATGAGCATTCCCACGCTCTACATCTTCAAGAACGGGCAGGTGGTCGATCAAATCGTGGGAGCACAACCGTTAGCTGTGCTGCAGCAGCGCCTGGCGCGCTTTGTGTAGAGCGATTTGCCAAATCGCTCTATGAGATGTTACGAGATATTGCTTTGGGTGAAGGCGTGCAAGGAGAAAAATCAATGGGCGATATGGGGCGTATCATGATGTTGATCGGGGCCGGCATCTTCGTCATCGGAGCGCTGATGACCTTTGCCGGGCGGCTGCCGTGGTTCGGTCAACTGCCCGGCGACATCGTGATGAACCGGGGCAACGTCACCTTCTTCATGCCCATCGGCTCCATGATCGTCATCAGCTTGCTGCTCACAGTGGTCATCAACGTGGCGTTGCGATTGTTTCGGTAATCGCCTTATCTCCGAACTTCATACGCACCCAGGCTTTCAGCCAAGACGGTAGTAACCAGGGTGTTCATACTGACGCCCTCTTGCTTTGCTCGCAGTGCCAGGCGAGCGTGCAGACTCTTGGGCAAACGTTGGATAAAGCGTCCACTATACGCGCCGCCGCTTCCTGGTTCTGGCACAGGGACTCCCATCTCTTCGAGCGCGGCGATTGTCTCCGCCAGTGCATCCAGACCGTTCTGGATCGCCTCTTCAGGCGTCTCTCCATCTGAAATGCAATCGTAGAAATCGGGAAATGAGATGAGAAACCCGCCGCCTTCGTCGGCGCTGAGTGGACGAATCTCGAATGGGTAGCGAAGCAAGTCGTTCATATCTCGTTTGTAGTCGGTTGCTCATTCTTGGTTACAGATCTTTGCAGCAAGTAGCTTTCGGATGGTTGACAATTGCCTATCCTCAAAATAAAATAAGGCCACCAGACGCATTGAGAATCTTGTTGGACTGGAGTAATCATCATAGGTATGGTCAGGTGGACAGTTGAAGACAGGTACGGCAACACTATTTACCTGACTGAGGAGCGGTGGCGGCACATCTTGGAATCGCGACCAGAGTTGGAGTCACATCTGAATTTATTTCTCGAAGTATTGCGAACTGGAAGACGACAACAGGATCCACTCCTCCCTAACGAATATCGGTATTATAAACGATTCGATGCGCTACTCCCAGAGAACAACCACCTGATTATGATAGTCGTCTTCAGAAAAAAGCTTGACGACAGCGGGGAATACGTCCCGAATAATTTTGTCGTTACCGGTTGGGCGAATTATATTTGGTCTTATGGATGATATAATGAGCAGACTGATCCTACACCGGACAGAAATCATGGCCCGCGACGGTACGCCGGTGCGTATTGTGTACGATGAAGAGGCAGATATCCTGGAGTTGTTCTTTGGCGAGAATGGGCCTGCAACGGGCATTGAGTTGACAGAACACATCATTCTGCGCCTGGATCAAAGGGCACGGCGCGCCCTGAGCCTGATGTTGCTCCACTTTTCCATCCTTGCCGAACAGACAGAATATGGGCCTCGCAGTTTTCCCCTGGAGAAGCTGGAAAGGCTGCCAGAGGAGTTACGGGAGCTGGTTTTGCGTCTTCTCACATCACTGCCAGTCAGTCAGTTCTTGAAGCTATCGCAACTTCAGGGCAGGTCGAAGTTTACGCCGATAGCCTATATCGAGTCTCAACCGACATTGGCCGTCGCGTAACCTCGGATCGTTCAACGAGAGTCCCCTCACTCAATCTCGATCTCCCCAATCTGCACCTGCGTCCCTGCCGGGTTGGCGGCCTCATCCAGTACAGGCAGCGGTTCGCCTGTCGCCTCATCGTACAGCCCCACGTAGAGCGGATAAACGCCCGGCGGCGCGTCCAGGCGGATGGGCAATGACCGGCTGTCCTCGATCACCTCGCCGGGCGACCAGCCGCTCGTTGGCTCCCGGTCGCACGCCGGGAGGCCGTCGTGCTGCGCCACTTTGACGCCGTCGCCGTAGTAGGACTGGACAGTGACCTTATACGACCGCTCCAGTGGATGCTGCGCTTGCCAGTAGAGCGTGACGGGCAGCGCGCCGCCCGGCGCTGCGGATGACGCCCCGACGGTGTAGCCTTCCAGTCGGATGTCGCCGCCAAAGTTGATATGAAAGGGATGCTGGGGCGTCGTTGAAACGATGGGCCACGGCAACGGTAGATCGGCGTCGGCCTGGTTGTCGAAGAAGGGCGCCAGCTCCTCCAGGCGAAGACGCTGCACAGGCGCCACCGGCGCGGCGGTCGCGCTAGTGCGATAGATGTGCATGCGCTCAACGTCGTTCACCTCCACCACGCCCCACAGCGCGAAGCCCTCAGCCGTCAGACGGTCGGCCACATCCTCTTTACCTTCCATCCACGGCTCCAGGTTGTCCACGGCGAAATACCATTCGGCGCTGGAATGACAGCGTTGGCCGCCGCGTACATACCAGGACGGAATCCACGCATAGCGCTGGTTCGTCTCATAGTCGCCGCTGATCACGCCTTGCTCATAGAGCGCGCCGATGGCCTTCCAACCGTTGGTGAAGGGAAAGCCAAAGCGCCCATCCACAGCCTCGACGCCCGACGGCGACCAGTAGAGACGGGGCGACTGGGCCGGCCACAGACGCAGCCTCTCCGTTGTGTTGTCCACGTAGAGCCAATAGGGATACCCGCCCAACACAACGACGGCGGCGATTGTCGCTGCGCCTGCCAGAACCGCTTTTGCGGGTGACGGCCAGCCGCGGGTCAGTGCCAGCCAGCCCAGCGCGACCACGTCGCCGGCCAGCAGCGCCCACGGCGCAAAGAAGACGTAGACGTGAGTGCGGGGAAAGGCGGTAAAGAAGAGCAGAAAGACGAAAGGCGCAGCAAACCAGACCCACACAGAACGCGGCTCAAGCAACATGGCCGGCGCGAGACAGGCCAACAACAGGAGGAAGGCGACTGGTGCAAAAGTGAGGTCAATCCCGCCGCTGCCCAACCAATTCTCTTGCCAGAAGATGAGCGCCGTGACCGCCAGCGTCATCCCGACCAACACGGCGCGCGTCGTCCGTCCATAGCCGCGCCAGAAGACCAAGATGAGCGCAATCAGCAGCAGGCCCAGGAGCAACGCCATTTGATAGGCCGAATTGTAAAGCGCGCCCCGCACGAAAAGTTCGGACAGGTTGTCAAAGGGCGGGCGGGCGTCGCCCACGATGCGCTCGCTCATGAGATAACTCAGAGTGGCGGCAAAGTTCGGATGGAGCAAGAACGGAATGTAGTAGAGAGCCAGACAGAGAAAACCCGCCAGCCCAGCGACGCCCAAGCTGCGCGCCATGCTCCGCCGATCCTCTGCCCGCAACAGCACACCCGCGACCAAAAGCATGAGAGGCGGCGCAGCCGCCAGCGCGTCATAGTGGGCAAGCAGGGCCGTGGCAAAGAGCAACGCAGCCAGCGTCAGGCGGCGGGTCGCAGCCAGTGGTCTATGAAGCAAGGCGATGAGCAGGAGCAACGCCAGCGTCGTCGTCAGGATGACCACGCTCTGGTATTGCACAAAACGGCTGAAGGCAATGAAGTAGCCGTTCAGGGCCAGCAGCAAAGCGGCGATCCAACCCGCCGCTCCGCCGAAAACGCGCCAGCCCAGGTGGAAGACCGCAAAGACGCCGGCCAGCCCGGCCAGAGCAAAGGGTAGCCGCGCCGCGGCTTCGTCAATCTGCCCGGCGAGCACGAAGATTGCCGCCGGAACCATGATTTCCACCGGGCCTTTGCGATGGATGAGCAACGCATCCTCATGCCCCTGGACGACCGCAGCCGCGCGCAGCACAGCGCGCGCCTCATCGCCGTGAAACTCGGCGTATCCCAGGTCGACGAAGCGAAAGAACCCTCCCGCCACCAGCAGGACGAGACAACCCGCCAGCAGCCAGCGCCGGTCGCCCGTCGGATAGGCGACTACCTCTTGCCGGTCTTGCTTTGGCGTCAACTTACCTCGCCGCCAGAGGATGACAAACAGGAGAATTGTCAGCGCATCGAACAGCAGCAGCGCCTGCCAGTGCTCAACGCCGCCGGGCAGGTAGCTCAGGCAGAGCATCCCCAGAGTGATGACTGTAAAGGCCGCGCCGATGCTCAGGAGCAGCCGCTCGATGGGGCTGTGCAGCCCGGCAGCGGAGAGGAGCGCAGTCAACAGCGCGCCCGGAATGAAGCCAGCGATCGTCAGTGCTGCCAGCGCGCGGACCAGCAGCGGCGCCTCACTGAAGATCGCAACATGCGCCGCCGCCAAAACGACCGCCAGGGCCAACAGTCGCTTCATGGCGCGCCCGCTTCAACACCCGTGTGGCGCAGAACGGTCAGCGGACCGGCTGTGCGCAAGAACTGTAGCTGCTCTTCGTTCTTTGCCAGCAGCGAACCAGCATAGCCCAAGGCATTGACCGGGATGCCAGCATACGCATGGCGCGTGCGCGAGACGATCATCATCCAGCGCCGGGTGAGCAGCAGATTGTAGGGCGCAGGGCGCGGGTTTGCTCTATCAATGCCGACAGCCGACAGCAGCACATGATATGTGTGGAGTAGCGAAGCTGCTTCATCTTCGGACGCCGCCGACCAACTCAGCGCCAGGGGCGCGAATCTGTGGACAAAGGGCAACGCTGGCGCACAACCAAAGCCCCGCTCGATTGGCGCAGATGCCAGAACGCCCTCGATGGGTGGAGATGGCTCGTCCTCGTCAAAGGGCAGCGGCGCGACCTGTAAGTGTTTGTGACGCTGGCTGGCTCCGGCCTGGGGTCCGCTGTTGTAAAACGCAAAGCCGTCGAACTCGGCCAGACAACGCCAATAGGCGGCAAAGTCGGCCAGTTCGAGGCATGTCTCCTGCTCCACGAATTCGGGCGTCACCAGCAGCAGGTGATTGGGCAGAACGTTGTACTTGTTGAGCACACAAACGTGACCTGTAGGAAACTCTTGGACAAAGAGGTCGCGGTTGTAGGGGAGGAATGGATTGACCGGCGGCGTTTGAGCAGGGGAGGTGAATACGCTGGATTTGCTCCAGTCCTTCACCAGGACATGCACCAGAAAGCGAATCCCCGCTTCCTCGATCCTCTCCTTGCGGACCTGCGCCGGTTGCAGCGCGCCGCAGGCCAACGCGGCCTGGCTCACTTCTGCGGCGCGGGCGAGCAATGCTGAGGAGGCCACTTCACCATCCATCATTCACCGTTTGCCATTGGTCATCAATGACAACGCCGCCTCACTCCTCATCATCCTGTTCGCGCCACGCCGACGCGCTGTCCAACACAGCCAGTTGCTCCGCAGAAAGGCGTAGATTGCTGGCCGCCAGGCTTTCGGCGAGCTGCTCCACTGAATTTGCGCCAATGATGGGCGCAGTCATGGCTGGCTGGGCCAGCAGCCACGCCAGCGACACGGCGGTGGGCGTGCGATGGGTTTCCGCGGCCACTGCCAGCACCGCGTCGAGAACCCGCCAACCAGCCTCGTTGAAATAGCGTTGGCGAACGCCCTGGGCGCGGGCGCTTGCTGCGTCGCCATTGCGTCGATACTTGCCTGTCAGGAATCCGCCGGCCAGGGGGCTGTAGGGAATGACGCCCACGCCAAACTCGACGCACACCTCCTGCGTCTCTCGCTCGAATTCGGCCCGGTGGGCCAGATTGTAGTGTGGCTGGATCGAGTCGTAGCGCGCCAGCCCGCGCTTGTCGCTGACGCACAGGGCATGGGTCAGCCGCCAGGCAGGATAGTTGCTGCAACCCAGATAACGCACTTTGCCTTGCTTGGCCAGATCGTCCAAGGTAGCCAGAGTCTCTTCGATAGGCGTCTCGTGGTCATACCAATGCGTCTGATAGAGGTCGATATAGTCGGTTTGCAGGCGGCGCAGGCTCTCTTCGCACGCTTTGATGAGATGCGCCCGGCTCAGTCCTTCGCCGTTGGGGCCCGGCCACATGCGTCCGCGGGCTTTGGTCGCCACCACCATCTGGTCGCGATTGCGCCGCGACTTCATCCAGCGCCCAATGATCTCCTCGCTCACGCCGCCCGGATTATCTTTTGCCCAATTGCTGTAGATGTCCGCCGTGTCGAGGAAATTGCCTCCCCCAGCGACAAAAGCATCCATGACTGTCGTACTGGTTGCCTCGTCGGCAGTCCAGCCCCATTGCATGGTTCCCAGGCATATCTCCGACACCTTCAGGCCAGTGCATCCCAATCTACGATAATTCACTTGCTCATCCTTTCACAGTGATACCACCCAAATCCACAAAATCGCCCTGCGGCTCGCCATCTGCGCCGAAGAAAGGTAAACGTTGACCGTTTTCCGGGTCATACATGCCCACGATCAAGCGATATTCCCCGGGCGCGGCGTCGGGCGCAATCGCGATCTCAAAGGGGTCTTCGATGACATCGCCGGCGTTCCATGCGTTGGTCAGGCTGCGGTCGCACACAGGCATCCCATCGCGCTGACCAGCCTTGGTCGCGGTCTCCAGGTCGATGACCTGGGTGAAGACAGATAGGGGGCGATCTGTCGCGCCCAGCGCACTCCAGTAGAGCCGCAGGTGCAACGCCTCGCCCGGCGCAACTTCTGTTCCATCCAGATTGTACCCCAGGAGGCGAATGTTGTCACCCAGACCCGCGCTTACGGGATGGGCGATCTGGGGCGCAACCACCTTGCCGCGACGCATTGTAAACACGGGCTGGGAGAGCGTCTTGTCAAAGTCGGGTTCAATCTCTTCCACAGCCAGCACGGACGGATCGCCTGCCCCCTGACGGTCGTACAGACGCAGACGCGGTGCGCCATGCACCGACACCCACCCGGCCAGGGGATACTCGTTGGCGACGCCCTGCTCCAGCCCGGCCAGGCGCTCATCGTCGCTGGTCTCCACCGTGTCGGCCAGAAAATAGTAGCGGTCATCCCGCGGACAGACGCCGGCGCCGCGCGTATACCAGTCCACGACTTCGGGCTTGGCATTGGTCTCGAACATGCCCTGCATCTCGCCGCGCGCGTAACCAAGCCCCACCGCCTTCCAGCCGTTGCGCAGGGGAAAGCCAAAGATCGCTACGTCGGGCGGCTGGGCGAAGGGATGCCAGTAGCCGGCTGGCTGGTTTTCTCACCAGGTGCGCAGCACCTCGACCTGGTTGTAGACAAAGAGCCGATAGACATAGTTACCAAAAAGAAGGGCCAGAAAAACAACGGTTGCGCCGGCCAGCGCATTCGCCGGGGTCGCGCCCCAACGACCCTTGATGAAGCCGTAGACCAACTGGGCGCCTCCTCCGGCCAACAGCGCCCAAGGGATGAAGAAGGTATAGACATGGGAATTGGGGCGCGCCACGACAAAAAGCGAGAAGATCATGAGCGCGCCGAACCAGAGAAAGACCAGGCGTTCTTCCAGCGATACGCGGGGCAGCAGCCACACGGCCACGATGGGCAGGCCAAAGAGCAGCCAGATGTGATCATTGTCGGCCAGCCGCAGCCAGGATGGCGTGCTGAAGGTGTAGGCCAGGCCGGCCGCCAGCCCGGCGCCGATGACCGCAACGATTGCGCGCGGCAAATGGCGGCGATAGATTGCGAGAAGATAACCAAAAGTAATGAGGATGAGGGCAAGCAAATAGTAGCTGCTGCTATAAAGCGACGAACGCTGGAAGAAGTCCAGAAGGTTGTTGTGGGGGAAACTGCCGCCGCCCATGCGGTAGCCAAAGACATAGGCGTAAGCAGCGGTGAAGGCCGGGTGCAGAAAGTAGGGCAGATAGAATGCGCCGGCGACAACCAAACCGACGACCAGCGGCGCGGCAAGAGCCAGCGCCAGCTTCTTGAGCGAGACGCTCCGCCGCCACAGATGCCACAACAGAAAGAGCGCCGGGACAGCAACGCCCGCCATCTCATAGTGTGCAAGCAGACCCGTTGCGGCCAGAAAGGCGACGAGCGTCAGCCGGCGGGCGCTGGCCTGCTTCATGCGCACGGCTTCATAAAGCAGCAGCACGACCAGCACGGTCAGCAGGAAGATGACGCTCTGATACTGTACGATACGCCCAAAAGCAATTAAATAGCCATTGAAAAGTAAAAATAAAGCAGAAATCAATACAGAAAATGCGCAAAAAAGAAGCCGTCCCAGCAGTAATCCAGCAACCACGCCGGCCATGTTTGCCAGCGCGAAAGGCAGCCGCGCCGCGCTCTCGTTGATGCGCCCCATGAGGGCGTAGAGCGCGCCGGGGAGCAGAATCTCGCCCGGTCCCTTCTGGTGCACCATGAGCGCATTCTCATAGCCGGTGAGCATTTCCGACGCACGTAGCATGACCCGCGCCTCGTCGCCCTGGAATTCGGAGTAGCCCAGGTCGATCAGGCGCAGCGTCCCGGCAAGGAGCAGGAGTGCGGCGACGCCCAGCCACAGCCAGCGTGGGTCGCCGTCATCCTCGTCGGGCGCAAGAACGTTCGTTCGCCGTCGGGTCAGCCATTCGGCGGCCAGGAGAAAAAACAGGATGGCGTCGAAGAGCAGCAGCGCTTGGTTGCGCGTGACGCCGCCTGGCAAGTAACTCAAGAGCAACATGACGAGGATCGCGATGCCGCAGCCCGCACCCATCCCGCTCAGGGCCAGCATGAGCCAGTGACGGGCAGTGCGCGCCGGCCCCAAGAGCACATCTGTCAGCAGCACGCCAGGCAGAATGACCGCCAGGAGTAGGCCGCCGACCGCCTGGGCCGCCAGGAAAGGCAGATCAGCCAGCAGGAGCAAGTGGGCCAGGCCGGCCAGGGCCAGCACGGCAACGGTGAGGATGAGGAGGCGATGGGTGGACAGCGACTGGTGATGATTCATGGATTCGGCTGAACCGAGAGGACGCCAGCCTGGGCGAAATCGGCGACGCTGGCGCTTGTAGCGACTGGCAAACGCGCCCAATCCTGCGGCGAATAGAGACCGACGAGCAGGTCATAATCGCCCGGCTGCGTCTCGGCGGGGATGTCGAGCGCGACCGACTGCGCAATGACATCGCCTGGCTCCAGACCGCGCAGCGCCGTCTCCCAGCCATCAAACTGGGCGATCTTGTTGGCTGGGTCGCCGTCCACCAGATGGATGAAGGCCGAGATCGGTTCGCCGCGGGTAGGCGCCGGCATGGGCATGGCCGCCTCACCTTTGCGCCAGTAGAGCGTGAGGCCGGCGCTCCCGCCCGGCGGCGCCGTCACGCCGTCGCTCACACCGATCAAGGTGAAGACATCGTCGAAGTTTGCCTCCAGCGGGCGGAAATCCGCGGGTGGGACGAATCCATCGCCCCGGGGAAAGATTGCCGTATTGGAAGATTGGCGCCACCTCACCTGGCTGCGCACGCCTGGGGCGACGCCCAGGTCAGTGGGCGTATGGGCCGCAACCGCCTCACCCGCAAGCACCTGGCGCACAACTTCGTCTTGTGGGTCATCGGCCCGGTGATAGAGATAGATGGAGTAACCGGCCCGTGCATCTGGCTCACGCTCACGAAATACAGCGTAGAGGTCGGCCGTCTCCGGCGTCATGGCTCCCAGGCGCAGGCTCGTGGCGCTGATGGCGTACCAGCCCGGCTCCGGCGTATAGGGGTTGTAGGCGTTCAGCTCCTTGCCCTCCATGAAGCGCAGAAAACCCGGCAGCGGATGATAGCTCACGCCATATTTCTCTGGAACGGCTTTGCCGAAATAGGCCAGATTCACCCGCTCGATGCCCAGGTCGGTCATGGTCTGGCGCAAGGCCGGCAGATCCTGCCCCCAATCCAGGTTCGAGTCCACCAGGATGTTGCTCCAATTTTGCCAGCGCCCGGCCAGCGCGTTGAAGAAGGACTCGTAATGGGGAGCAATGGAGGCCGTCGCTGCTATCACCCATAAGGCAATGAGCGCGCCAGCCACGACTGTGCGCCGTGTTGACGCCGCCAGCCAGCGCCATTCCGCCGCGTTGGCCGCCAGCAAGAGGATGAAGGGTAGCGCCGGCAGCAGGTGGCGATAGCCGATGTTGAGGACGCCTGTTGCGCCCAGCAGCAAAAAGAACACGATGGGCAGCCAAACGACGGCCAACCGCCGCCAGGATCGCTGAGCGACCATCACAGCGACGCCGGCCGCGGCAAGCGCTAATGTGAGCAGGGGCGTCTTCACTGCCAGCGCCACAAAGAAATAATCCCACCATCCCTCTGCCGATGTCTCGCCCAGGAAAAAGGCCAGACGAATGTCCTGCACGCCAACGATGCGGGTGAAGGCGTCCCAGAAATTCTGGAAGTAGAAGGCCGCCGGAATCGGCAGCCAGGCGGGTAGAAACGAGACCGCACCCACATCAAGGCGATAGAGCGCCCAGATGACCAGCAGCGCCAGCGCGGCCATGACCAACAGCCCCAACCCGCGACGCCGCCATGCGTGGCTGCGACCAGAAATAGGGTGCACGACCATGACCGCCGCGACCAAGGGCCAGACGAATGCGCCGCTGTATTTGGCGCACATGGCAAGGCCGGCCGCCAGCCCCGCAGCGACCAGATTCCACCAGCCGTCGGCCGCCAACCAGCGCCAAAGAAGCCAGAGCGTGAGGAAGATGAAGAGGGTCAGCCCCAGGTCGGTCGTCACGAAACGGCTGTGCGCGATCAGGTTGGGGTCGAAGGTTGCCAGCAAGAGCGCCAGCCACCCGGCGCGAGCGCCAATGATCTGGCGACCGGCAAAGAAGATGGCGGCGATGAGGAGCGCGCCCAACAGCGTGATCGGCCAACGCGCTGTCGTCAACACACCCTGGGGATCGTTGTTGGCTTCCCACAAGAAAACATCGGAGAAGAGATAGCGGTCGCCCGCCTGCCAGGCCGGGTGGTCCGTCGGCAGCGCGATGTCATCACGCAAGGGCAGGCTGGCGATCATGCCCAGGAGCGGTGGGTGATTGGTCGCAAGTCGGTAGTCACCCGTGCGCAGATAGGCGTAGCCCGCGGCCAGGTGATACTGCTCGTCGAACGCGGCGGATTTGACCAGGGACGATGCGCCCGCCTGCGCTGCAAAGATGACCAGCGCCGCAGTCAGGAGCAACCACTCCCACCAGCGCAGGCGAGCAGAAGTCGGGGCGTTCGAGGCAGGGGTCAGATGTCGGTCAGTCATCGATGCGATGAGAATTCAGATTGAACAACCCTACCCAAATCCTGAATATCTTTGCGAAGACGCTCTAGTCTTGGACTGTAGATACGGGACGCGCTATTTGTCATCGTTTTGTCTTCCCTGGAAGGCTGAGCGAGCAGCATCAGCCGCTCAGCCTTTGCAAACGCATCGGACAATTCAACTGCACATTTCACCGCTATACGTTGCTCTGACTGCAATTTAACAAGTTCAACAAGTTCGCCTGCATCTATCATTCGGCGAAGAGAAATGTTTCCTGTCGATCCACTTTAGCGCAGCAGACAAAGAATGACCAAACTGCTCTGTTCGCAAAGTATCTGAGAGCGTTCGCAATTTTCTGGCGCGCATCCCGGTCGAATTCGTCAGAAATTTGGGCAAAAAACCATTGACAATTGTGATCGCTTATGCTAAACCCTGACCTACTTGCCCCTTGTGGTGTTACCCAGTAGATTGTCACAGCAAGATAATCGACTGGCGTCTGGCGGAGAGGGTAGCTACGAACAAAAGCGGCCGTTTTCGGGTATAATCCCGTCATGACCCACTTCGACTTCCGCCAGTGCAGCAGTGAACATTGCCGCTTTCGCTTTCCTGTGGCAGAGCATGAACCCTGGGCTGCAATCTGCCCCCTGTGCGGCGCGGACACGTTCATTGCGGCCCAGGCAACGCGCGATCGCGAAGCCGCGGTTCAGGCTGGACGCGCAGTGCTGCCCTTCGTCGCCCTGCTGGACAACGTGCGCAGCGTCTTCAACGTAGGCAGCATCTTTCGCAGCGCGGATGCAGCCGGCGTTGGTCATCTCTATCTGTGCGGGGTGACGCCCACGCCCAACCACCCCAGGCTGGCTAAGACCGCGCTCGGCTCCCAGGCGAGCGTGCCCTGGACGCACTGCAACAACAGCCTGGATGCGACCGCCATTCTCAAGGCCGCCGGGTGGGCGCTGTGGGCGTTGGAGGAAGGGCCGGGCGCAACGCCCATCAGCCAAATCGAGACGCCGCCGGATCGACTCGCCCTCGTCGTCGGCGGCGAAGTGGCCGGCGTGGACCCGGGCCTGCTCGTCCTGTGCGAGCGCATGGTGCAGATCCCCATGCGCGGGACCAAACGCTCGCTCAATGTGGCGGTTGCCTTTGGCGTCGCTGCAGTGCTGCTGGGTGAGAAGATGGTAGGTCGGCGCGCTTAACGCAGCGCTAGAGCACGGTCACGCGGGCGAAATGGATTCCCTTTCCTGGCGTCCGTTGTATTCTGCCTGGTCAGCGCACGCCCGCTTCGCGCAGCAGTGAGTCGAGCCACTGGGCATCCTCCTGGCTGAACGCTGGCGAAGGCGGGGAAAGACGGTAGTCGATGCGCAGATCGTAGGCAGCGCGCTCGTACAGGTCGTGCAGCAGCGCGTTCAAGTCCATCATCGGCCAGTCGTCGTCGGGTTGAAGGGGGAGGCGAAACGAAGGGATCGCCTGTCGGATGCTGAAAGGATACAACTCTGCGCGTGGTCGCATTCTGGCCGGGCTGACCAGAATGCTGTAATGGTTGTTCTCCGGCGGCAGGGGCGCGATGCTCTGGCCGGCGCGCAGCAGGTCGATCTCCACCAGGTTTGTGTATGAGTTCAGCACTTCCTGGCGCTTGCGTTGGTATTGAACGCGACCTGCGCGGCTCGTTTTGTTCCACGGGGAGAGAATCTCCAGCAGCGTCACCACCTTGAGGTTTTCATCGCCGGACTGCATCCACAAATCTGTCTCGCCATTGCTGCCCACCTCCTGGATCTCCAGGTACGTCTCCCGGATCGGCTCAGGCATTGGCAGGTCGATGACCAGCGGCTCCGGGCTGGTAGTCATGACGGCCGCCTGGCGAACCGACGTGGGCTGCGGCTGGAGAACATGCGCCCCAACCACACTGACATCCGGTATGGTCGTGAAGCCGATGGCAAGAGGGTCGGCCAGGTAGGAACGCTCTTCCACGGCCACGAAGTAGCGCGGTCTGAGCAACGGACTTAAGGAATCGGCAATGGCCGCAATCAGTCGATTGTGTACCCCATGCCACAGATTCGGTCGCTCCAGATAGGGATCCATTCCTGGGAATGGCGATTTCATAAACGTCTCCGCAATGTCCTGTCATCGATCCGTGAACGTGATTCTAGTCGTCCTGGCGTCGCCTGTCAAGGAAAACGAGCCGCCCCCCCACATGCGTCACACAGTTGACGCCAATGGATGGTTTGACATAGAATCACTTTATGAGTGACACTCTGCAACAAGGATTAGCCTGGTCAAGCTGGAGGAGGTAAGAATATCAGCGCATGACCCGCAAGTCAGTCACAAAAGTCATTACAGAAGGCCATTATGCGGCCGAAGTCGATGTCGAACTGCTCTATGATGACAGCGCATGGTCGCCCTATCTCAGCGCAGAGGATGCGACCAGGCTCGACGACGTGCGGCTTGCCTTGCGCAATCGCGACCTGCAAATAACCATTCACCATCGACCATTAGCCTTTCACCATCGCGGTCCCCTCTATACCACCTGCGTCCATCTCCTCATACCCGGCTACATCGCCGTGCCATAACCGCTCCATCTCCAGGCTGCGCGCCAGCAGCTCCGTCAGGCTGCCCTGGTCGGCGATGCGTCCTTCGTCCAGCATGAGAATATGGTCGGCGCGGCGGAGGGCGGCCCGGCGGTGCGACACCACCAGACAGGTAGGGCGGTCGCCGTTCTGCCCCAGGCCAAACAGCCGCTCCCACAGGGTGCGCTCGGTCTCCACATCCAGCGCGCTGGACAGGTCGTCGAAGACATAGAGCTCGGGGCGCCGCGCCAACATGCGCGCTGCCGCCGCGCGCTGAATCTGCCCGCCGGAGAGCTTGACCCCGCGCGGTCCCACCATGGTCTCCAGGCCGTTCTCCAGGTCGAGCAGGTCTTTCTCCATCACCGCGCCATAGAGCGCGGCCTCCACGTCGGTCGCGCCGGCGGGCATGCCCATGAGGATGTTGTTGGCCAGACTGTCGCTGAAGAGGCGCGGCACCTGACTGGTATAGGCGGCGCGCGGCGGGACGAAGAAGGCGTCGCTCTGTTCGACGGCCATCCCATTCCAGCGCACCTCGCCGGCGTCCAGGGGCAGCAGCCCTAACAGACAGCGCAGCAGCGTCGTCTTGCCGGACCCGATGCGCCCGGTGACCACCGTGAACGAGCCGTGTTCCAGGCGCAGGTCGATGTCGGCTATGCCGCGCCCCGACGAGGCGTGGCGATAGGTCAGCCCGCAAGCCGTGAGCAGGCGTAGGCGGTCAGGCAGCTGCCTGACCGGCCAGAGCACGGGTGGGAACTCTCCGTTCAGATAGACCGGCGTCTTTCTCAGCAGCGTATCGTAGGCTTGCGGACGAGAGGGAGTGACTGGCGTGCGCAAATTGGTCCCCTGCGCCTGCTCGGCGCGACTGGCAAAGTCGGAATCGGCGCGCTGCCCCGGCGTGTGATCCACCAGCCGCGCCATGCGGTGCAGCGACACATCGGTCTGCTTTTGCACGGCCAGGCTGCGCCCGATGAAGGTCAGCCCTTCAGCGGCTTCCCAGATATAGGCCACGAAGAGGGCAAAGTCGCCTACGGTGAAGTCGCCGGCGCTCATGGATTGGCTCGCCATGATGAGGATGATGGCGGTGCAGATCTCCACCGTGCACAAAAATGAGGTCGCGGATAACTCGCTCCACAAGGTGTCTTGCAGAGAGGCTTTGCGCCGCTGTTCGTTCAGGTCGGCCAGGCGTACGCTGACATAGTTTTCGGCGTTGGCGACCTTGACGGCTTGCACTGCGCCAAACATCTCGGCGATGAAGCCGATGACGCGGCTGGCGGCGCGGCGGCGTTGGTCACGATATTCTTGCAGTCGCTTGCGCATGAGATTGACCAGCACCAGCACGATGAGCAGGGGAATGGCAATCACCAACGTCATCTGGCTGTTGACGGAGAAGAGAACGGCAAGCGCGACGATGGGCAGCGCAATCAACCCCCACATATCCACCAGGCGGTCGGCCACGAACTCGGTCATGGCATCTACATCGCCGCTGAAGCGGCTGACCGCCTCGCCGGGCGAGGCAGGCAAGGCCGCCGCGCCGGGTTTGCTCAGAATGGAGCCGAGCATGTTGAGCTGCAGCGTGCCAGCGATGGTGTCGTGGAAGCGTTTGTAGATGCGGAACGATGCGATGAGCTGAAAGAGGCGCACAACGCCAAAGACCACGAGGAGAGTGATCCATGACCACACGCTGCCAGTCTCCGGCTGCGCGCCGGAGAGGGTGTCGAGCACGTTCTTGGTGATCCAGCCAGGGATGAGCGGCATGAGATGGACAATCGCCCACATGAAGGCGACGACTGCGTAGAGCACGGGTGTGTTGCGGATGAGGCGATAGGAGCCTTGCCATGTGTTCATCATGATCTCCTTTGGCTGGTCTACGCCAGCGCTTCGGCCATGCCGGTGCGCATGAGCTGGGAAAACCTGGAATCGGGCTGCGCCGCCAACGCCACGCGGTCTCCGCTTTCGAGCACCTGCCCATCGCCCAACACCAGAATCTGGTCGGCGCGCTGCACCGTGGCCAGCCGATGGGCGACGATGATGGCCGTGCGCCCACGGAGCAGCCGCGTGATGGCCTGCTCGATGAGGCGCTCGGTCAACGGGTCGAGCCGGGACGAAGCCTCGTCCAGGATGACCAGACCGGGGTCTTTGAGAAAGACGCGGGTGAAGGCCAGGAGTTGCGCCTCGCCGGCCGAAAGACTGCGCCCGCCTGAATCCAGGCGGGTGTCCAGGCCATTGGGCAGCCCCTCGAACCAGCGAGTCAATCCCAGCGTGTGGATGGCCTCGATGATCGTTTCGTCGGGGATGTTGTAGTTGAAGAAGGTGAGATTATCGCGCACCGACGCCTGGAAGATCTGTACGTCCTGGGTCACCATGCCCACGCTGCGCCGCACATCGTCTACGGTCAGGTCGCGCAGGTCATGCCCACCCAGGCAGACCGCGCCGCCTTCTGGGTCGTAGAAGCGAAAGAGCAGGCGCGTGATGGTGGATTTGCCGCTGCCGGTGCGCCCCAGCAGACCCATCACCTTGCCGGCCGGCAGATGAAAATCCACGTGACGCAGCACGGGCGTATCGCCGGCGTAGCCAAAGCTCACATCGTCGAAGGCGACGCTCAGCGCCCCGGGCGTGACGTATGCTGGATGGGTGGGCGCTTTGACCGCCGATTCCAGCGCGAAAAGCTCGCGGATGCGCATGATGCTGGCGGTGGCTGCCTGCATGTCCTGGAACTGGCGCGCCAGCTGGGTGACTGGGCGCTGCAAGGTGTTGCTGTAGCTGACGATGAGATAAACCGTGCCGATGGTGATCTCGCCGGCCCGAAGGAAGATGACGCCCAGGCTCAAAGCCAGCGCCAGGTTGAGGGTGAAGAGCAACGAGGTGACGCCCCAGTTGAGCGTGCCCATGGTGTAGGCGCGGCGGCTGGCGATGAAGACATTGTAGACAAAGCGCCGCATGCGGTCGAGGACATAATCAACGCCGCCGTTGGCGCGGATGTCTTCTGTGCCGGCCAGCCACTCTTCCAATCCGCCATAGAGCTGCGCCGACGCCTCGCGTTCCTTGACGAAGAAGCCGGCGCCCAGACGCACCGTGCCAATGAGCACGAAGAAGGTGAACAACGACGAGACGGTGAAGGCCAGGCCGATACGCCAGTCGACGCGTGTCAGCATGTAGAGCACGCCGAGCATCAACAAGGTGTTGGCAAAGAGGCGCAACACAAACTGGGAAAAGAACTCGGCGAGTTTGTTGACGTCGGTGTCGATGCGCTCGATCATCGCGCCGGGCGTCATGTCGTGGTGAAAGCTCATGTCCAGGCGCATGCAGTGGGCCGCCAGGTCGTTGCGCAGCCAATTGGTGGCGCGCCATTTCACATCCTCGGTGAGATAGGCCGCGCCCAGGCGTACGGCCTGATTGACCAGCGTCACCGCCAGGTAGTAGAGGCCCACGCGCAGGAGGGTTGCGCTGTCGGCGCCGGCGCTGGCCACGTCGATGAAAATACGCACGATCTGGGGCAGCCAGAGCTGTAGTCCGACGCCGACGAAGATGCACGCGGCCAACAAGCCCACCATGCGCAATTGCGGACGTAGATAGCGTTCGAGCAAACGGTAGTATTCAATGATTGGCAGAGACATAGGGTGACTCCACAGTCTTCACTCCATAGTGTTCTGACGTTAAACTGCGGTTGCTTTGAAACCAGGAGTTTTCACAGTTCAAAAGCTCCAGGTTTCAAACAGAGCGAACTATACTGACTTCCAGGTTAATCAGGTTAATACGGAATGTTCGCCGCGATCTTCCAGGAAGCTCCAAAGCTTCCTGGAAGATGACTGCTTAACCTAGAGGTCATTACAACCTGACAACCGCAATCAGGCGATTGCGTTACAAGAAAGTCAATAGACGACAAAACGACCACGGGCAGACTTTGCCCGTGGTCGTGATCCCTTTACTGCGAAAAAGACGGCCACGGGTTCAGGTTGCCCGTGGCCGACGATCACAATGAAAATAGGGGAATCGGATTAGCCGCGTGCGCACCTCAAAGGCAAGATAGGATGGAGCTTGTGGGCGTAGAATCTGATCATCGGCGCGCCTCCTTTGTGAGTGAGGAGTAGGAACGGTTGTCCCTCAGTGAAAACAGACTTGTAACAATAGCACTTTGGGTGAAATGTGTCAACTTCGTCCCAGTTCTTTTGCGAGTTCAACAATGTGACGGAAGTTCTCCAGGCTCACACTCGATGGCACCGAGTGATCCGACGAGAAGATGTAGCCGCCGGACTCCTTGACCACCGGCACCACACGCCGCATCTCAGCTTCGATGGCGTCGCGGTCATCCCAGAGCACCGCGTTGATTCCGCCGTGGAGCACCAATTGTTTGCCAAAGGTCTTTTTCAGGTGGATGGGATCCATGCCCGCCTTCACTTCCAGCGGATTGAGCGCATCCAGCCCCATGTCAACCAGCTCGGGCACAAAGGGGTTGATGTCGCCGCAGGAGTGCAGATGCGCCTTGATGCCTTTGGCGTGGGCCCAGTCAATGGCGCGTTGATGCTGCGCCTTGAGCACCGTGCGATACATGCGCAGCGACATGAACTGGTTGTGTTTGTAGCCCATGTCGTCCCACCAGAAAACGGAGTCGAAGGTGTAGCCGGCGTCCCACATCATGTCGAAGAGCGTCAGGTTCACATCCAGCAAAGTGGCGAACATATCTGCGCACCATTCGGGGTCGTCGGCCAGTGCAAAGAGCAGCCGCTCCGTGCCGACAAGCCAGGAATGGGTGACGTCGAAGCCAAACCAGAGGCCGCCTTGCAGCCAATAACCTTCATCGCGCCATCTTTTGTAGTTCCGTTCCAGATAGTCCCACGGTATGCGCTCCCTGGTGGGCTGCATGCGTTCTTTGGCAGCTTCCCAGCTCGCGCGATCCACGATGGTGAAATCTAGAAATTGGGGAGTCGACGCGGCGTGCTTCCAGGTCTTCTGGGTGACGCCCCATTGACTGGTGACAGTCTGATACTCGTCTGTCTCATCGATCACCCGGCGCTCATAGCGTGGCGAGTTGTCCACCATGATGCGCGCCGTGCGGTCCAGACCAAAATAGTCCACATAGTTGACGTCCCTGGGCATTCCCTCGCGCTGCCAACGTTCGATGGTTGCGTCCCACGGATCATCGATGATAGGAATGCGGTCGGCTTCCTGATGATCGAACATGCGCTTGAAGCGTTCGTGGCTGGTCATTTCTGCCATGGGACTTCCTCCAATCTCAGCACTATTTCAGGCCAGAAAGACCGGCCATTCCTTGTAAGAAGCGGCGCTGCAAGCTGAGAAAGACAATCACCACCGGCGTCGCGGCGATCACCGAGCCGGCCATCATCAGCTCATAGCGAGTGCGGTATTGCTCGACGAATTTTGCCAGACCTATCGGCAACGTGCGCAGGGCGTCGCCGGTAGTGATGATCAATGTCCAAAGAAACTCATCCCAAATGCCCACAAAAATGACAATCGCCAGTGTGATCAACGCGGGCTGCACCAATGGCAGCACGATCTGAAAATAGATGCGTAGTTCGCTGGCGCCATCGATGCGACCAGCATCGATATAGTCATCCGGCACAGCCAACATGAATTGGCGCATGAGAAAGACGCCAAACGCCGACATGGCAAAGGGGATAATCAATCCGGGGTAAGTGTTCACCCAGCCGATGCTACGAATAATCAAGAAGAGTGGAATCAAAATAGCAGTGAACGGCACCATCACCGTTGCCAAGATGAATAGCATCAAGAGCGTCTTGCCTGGATAGTCGAATTTTGCCAGGCTATAGCCAACCATGGGCGAAAAAACCAAATTGAGGATCACCACCGCGCTCGCAACAATTCCGCTATTCTTGAGATAGTTGCTGAAATTGAACTTGGCGAACACTTCTACGTAGTTCTGGAAGGTAACGACTGTCGGGAAAATGTGAAAGTCGGTGGAGAAAAGATCCTGGCTGGTCATGAGCGACGCCGACACCATATAGATTCCAGGAATCGAAACAAAGATTGCGCCCATGAGCAGCGCTAATAGACCGACCGTTTTGCCAAACGCACGAATCATCTGATTCATAACGCTGCCTTGTTCGCTATGCCAGGTTTAGTCAGATTGTTGGAAGCGGAAAAAGCGGAATTGAACAACGCTGAACACCAGCAAGATCAGCAAAAAGATCACCGATGCCGCGCTGGCATAGCCCATCTTCAGAAACTGAAATCCATTCTGGAAGATAAACATAGACAACACACGCGTTGCCGAGCCAGGGCCGCCATTTGTCATCAAATACATGGGCGAGAAGACCTTGAATGCCTCGATGATGGAAATCACGACGATATAAAGAAAGACAGGTCGAAGTAAGGGCAGCGTGATGTGGAGAAGACGCTGCCATGCGTTTGCACCATCCACCGTCGCTGCTTCATAGTAATCAGCCGGTATGGCGCGCAGCCCCGCCAGGAAGATGAGCATGTAGACTGGCGTGCCCTTCCAAATGCTGAGGATGATCATGGCAGGCATTGCAGTGGCGGGTGTGTCTAGCATACGCACATTGGTAAGGCCGAGCCAACGGGCTGCCTGGGTGAAGAGGCCGAAACTTGGATTGTACATGAATAGCCAGATCAACGACCAGACTGTCAGCGAAATGACCGCCGGAATGTAGTAGACGGCCAGAAATCCCTGACGGAAACGGAATGCCTGGTTGAAGATCAACGCAAGACCCAAAGCAATCAGCCAGATGGGGATGCAGACGCCGATGGCATAATAGAAACTCACCCAAATTGCGTTGATGAATTCCTTATCAGCCGCCAGCCGGGTGTAATTTGTCACGCCGAGGAATTTCGGTTCATCGAGCAGAGACCAGGAATACAGGCTGACATAGAAGGTGCGAAAGAGTGGATAGACATAGAAAAAACCAAAGAACAGAAAGGCTGGCGCGGCAAAGAGCAAGCCGAATCGAGTCTTGCGCGCCGCCAGGCTCTTTCCCCAGAAGGGAGATCGCTCGGATCGTGAGTGTTTGCCCCTGGAACTTGCCGCCAATACCCCCTGCATTTTTCCGTCCAGACCTCTTCGTTCTGCAAACCGGGGGGCTTGAACACCCCCCGGAAAACGCATCAATCGACTATTCGGCAACTG
Organism: uncultured Caldilineaceae bacterium; assembly: GCA_964560495.1. Classification (GTDB taxonomy): domain Bacteria; phylum Chloroflexota; class Anaerolineae; order Caldilineales; family Caldilineaceae; genus UBA5069. Next base: position 69,944 of record CAZLMM010000001.1, on the reverse strand, counting down.
CCTGTTCGGCTTGCGCCTGCGCTTCGGCCAAGACCGTGGCCACATCTTCACCCTGGAGCACGCGATCCTGTGCGCGCGTCCAAATGTCGGAAAGCTCGAAGTACTTCTCAGAACGGAACTCGTATTTGCCGAACTGATAGTCATTGAAGATCGTGCCCAATCGTGCATCGGATTGGGCGTAATACTCAGACAGCGGCATTCCATCGATCTCGGTCTGCCGCGCCTGGACATAGCCCGCCTTATCCCACCATTCCTGCTGCTTGCTGGTGAGCAGGTTCACGAACTCCCAGGCCGCCTTCTGCTTCTCGGGCGACGACTTGGCGCTGACGAACCAGGCCCAGGCGTAGAGGGTAGTGATGCGGTCGGCGGCTTCGGCAAACTGGGGGAGGGGAGCCGTATCCCACTTCAGGTCTGCGTTGATGTCATTCAGCGGCTTGGCGGCCCATGGTCCGCCTATAATAATGGAGGTGCGATCATTGGCCAGGTCGTCGAGCAAGTTTTGTTCGAGCGCCGGATCAATCGCGCCCTTGTTGCGCAGGTCCTGGACATAGGTCATCACCTTGACCATGGCGTCTTGGGTGAAATCCGGCATTCCCTCAGCATTGATCAGTTCGCCGCCCAACTGGCGCAACATCGGCTCTTGAATCAACACCGTCCAAATCGGCACCTGATACGGCCATTCCATGCCAATGCGCTTGGTGACATCGCCTTCCTTGATCGTCAACTTGGCGGCAATGTCGGCCAACTCTTCCCATGTCATCGGTGTATCCTTGGATGGCAAGGGGATGCCGGCCGCCTCGAAATCTGCCGTGTCGTAGATCAAGGTGAAGGTGTTGTATTCGGACACGCCGCCGGTGTAGACCTTGCCTTCACTGGTGAAGGCATCCAGCGACCCTTCTGGGAACATGTCGAGGAATTCCTCTTGCGTCTGAACGCCAAAGGCAGTTGGATCAACCGGCGTCACGATGTCGTTGGCGAGAAACTGCGGCATCATCCAGTCACCCGCCCAAAAGACATCTGGGCCAGCGCCGCCAGCAAAGGCCGTGAGCACCTTTTGCTCGTAGTTGGAGTGCGGCGCATTATCGTAGGTGATTTTGACGTTCGGGTGCGACTGCTGAAACTCCTCGATAATCTCATTGTTGATGTCGATTGCCTGTGCGAAATTGTGCGTCATGTAGAGCAGTTCAATCGGTTCGCCGGCGGCAGGAGCAGCTTCTTCACTACTACCAGCCGGCGCGGCCACTGGCGCTGCACAAGCGCCAAGCACCATCACGAGAACAACTAGCAACGATAACGTCTTCCAAACCCTGAACATCATAAGTGTCTCCCCTTTTGTGTTGTGAATTGAGTGGTAGCCCGCCAAAATTGAGATGTCTTCATCGTAGCTTGTTCATCTTGTCAATCGGTTCACCTCCAGTTCTCAGCGCACGCTCATTGCAACCAACTTCCGCTGCACCGCAACAATCAACTCGTCATCGTCCAGACTCTCAAAGGGGCGCACTTCGTTGGTCTGCGGCTGTTAGGCGAACTTTCCTCGCAACGATATCCGCGCCGCCCATGGGAGATCTACTGTGCCCAAAGGTGAAAGGGTGAGATCGTCCGACCCATCGCTGATACGCGACCCGGGCGGCAAGTAGAGCCTACATAGGATGGGTTTGCGCGGCCAAGCCGCATCAGTCTCAACCAGCAAATCGAACTGCTCCCCATCGCCCACATGCATTGTCAGTGAAACCGGCCCAAAACGTGTCGGCGTGCGCTCCAAACGCGTGACAGCGCCGGGTTGTCGCCACTCTGGCGGCAGCCCAGGCAGAAGCTCAAGGGCATCGCCGCGCTCGTAGACAAGCAAGTGACGCACCAGGCGGATGAACTCCGCCGATGCCCAGTTGTGCGGCATGTCGCCGAAAAGCTGACCGTTGTCGCTGTCGCGCAGCGACTGCTCTTCGCGCCAAACGCGCGTGGTGGAGGCATGGTTGGCAAACGCATAGAGATAATCCACCGCTTTGTCGGGCCGACCGGCGTAGAGCCACACCTGCGCGGCAAACGCTGCCTCATACGACCACAATGCGCGATAGGGAAGCCATCCCGTGGCTGTGGGCGTTCCCTCCGCATCGTCGATGCGTTCGTAAAGATCGCAGAGATTGCGCACAATTGGGTCATCTGGCGCAAAAATCTCACCCGGGTAGATCGCTTGATTCAATGCCCACACGCCGGACTGTAGCTGCAAGTGGTGATGGGGCGCGGGCGTCCAGGGATAGTTCGGAATCCAATGATGTGCGCCTGAGCCTTCCATCCAAATGGGAAAGTGGCTGACGCCGTCAGCGGTTGTCTGCATGTCGCGGGCAACGCAGCGGCGCAGATGACTCATCAGACTGTCGTAAAGATGCTGGGCTGTTTCAGCTTCGAGTGTGTGCCCCAGTCGTCGCCCTGCGTCAGCAATCTGCTTCAAACCGACCATGGTCCACAAGGTGGTTGTGTATTCCGCACGCTGGCCGCCAATGCCGCCGTCAGCGAAAGAATCGGGCATCAGTCCATGATTCGGCGCGTCGTCTGGCAGTTGACGTCCTTGCTCCACGAGCTCGCCAATGTGCGCAATGGCGCGCTGAATCGTCGGCCAGATCTGATCCAGAAAGTCGTTGCGATTCATCAGTTCGCACTGGCGCACCAGTGTCGCAAGGGAGATGCCGGTCTCTTTGCTGTGGTGCTCCATCTGCATGATCGAGCCGTCGGGTCGGACGCGGCGTAGAAGTGTGGTAAGTCCGGCGAAGGCCTCCTCTGGATACCCCAGATATTGCGCAGCATCCAGAAAGAAATGACCATCGACAACGAAAAGGCTGCGATAGACTGTGGGGCCGACCTGAAACACAGGCGCGCCGTCTTTGATCTCGCGCGCCTGCAAGATGTTGCGTGCACACGCGGTGATCATCTCCATCACGCTGGCGTCTGGCACATGGATCGCCTGCGCTGGCAGCGGTTGATTTGCCCAGAATGTGCGCTCGCTGTCAATCGCTGCGCGCGCCCACGCTTCGTCCAGGTCATGATACGCGCCGCAGTCGAGCGGAAAGATCAATGCACCACCGACGGTCTCGCCACCGCGCACGATTTGTGGCTCGATCCCCAGAGCAGTGCAAGGACGAAAACCATCTGGATGGGTGATAGACAGGGGCTGTGGGGAGGAGACATAGGCGATCGGCCCAGGATCGGGCAGGTGCGGGTCTTCAACCCACACCCGACTCTGAATTTCCCAACGCGAAGGCCGAACGATGTCCCGCTCGCGCGGGACGGCGAAAATGGCATTGGCCGGCGCCACCGATCGCCCACTGAAGATCACGCCATCTTCGTAAGCGTCCACCTTGAATTGCACCAGGAATTCATCCACGTCGGGGTGAATAACAACCTGCCATAGCACAACATCGCAGCGACGCCCGGCGTCATCCAGGTGTCCAAATGCATGCAGGACCAATGTGGCGTGTGTATACTCGATAGTGGTGACGACCACTGGAACACGGGCGCTCTCTGTTTGCTGACGGATCGACTTGACCCCCTTGCCAGTGCGCAGGCCAAACTCGAAGACACGGTGAAAAGACCAACTCTCGAACGAGTGCGAGACAAAGCCATAGAGCAAAGCGCCCCTCTCGCTCACCAGTGTCTTGTGTGCGTCATCCGGTCGACAGATGCTTGTCCAAGTCAAAGGTGGCGCATAACGAAAATCGATCACTCTCTGTGTATCCATCTCGAATCAATCCCTTTGTTTCCGCAGCATCTTCATCGCAGGCTCATCGATCGCCACACCTGCCTGCTGAAGCGCCAGTATACAGGCGCCCATAGTTGGCGACAGCTCAGGCATGGTGATCTTGGCCAGAGGAAGCATCTCCGCCAAGACCGCCCGAAAGGGCGCCAGCACAACTTCGCCAGCGCGCCAGAGGCCGCCTGTCAATGTCACCTCGCAGGCTGTATCACCCCAGCCCAAGCGATGGGCGACCGCCCGCACCATCTGGGCAAGATCGTCCATTCCCTGCTCAATGAGCTGCTGCGCCATGATGTCGCCGGCTGCGGCGTGTTCCATCACCAGCGGCGCAAAAGCGGCAATTTCGGCCTTGGCCACGCCCTGCATGTAGAGGCGATAGAGAATGTTGAGCAGGTCATCCAGGCCGAGGCGCTCTTTCACGGGTTGGAGTAAAGAAGTTTGCCAGCGACCATCGAACGCGCCTAGGGCCAGGCGGATGGCGTTCCAGCCAAACCAATAGCTGCTGCCCTCGTCAGAGATCAAATGGCCCCAGCCGCCGGCCTGCCAGCGTTCACCGCGCTCGTTCATGCCAAAACACGATGAGCCGGTGCCAGCGATCAGCGCGATGCCGGGGCGGCCAGACAAACCGCCAGCCAACGAGATGCGAATGTCGTGATCCACGTCGACAACGTCGCCAAGCTGCAACTGGCGCGCCACGCCGCGCACGATGTTGCGATCTGCCTCGGAGACCACGCCCGCCATGCCCAGGAAGACGCTGTCGAAGGGATGGGCTGCCAGGCCAGCCTGCCGCCGTGCATCATCTACCGCCGCGCTGATGCCGGTGAGCGCGCCCTCTGCGCCCACGCTGTCGATGCCCGACGGGCCGCCCTGACCCACGCTGAGGATGCGCCCGTGTTCATCGCAGATGGCGGCTTGGGTCTTGGTGCCGCCGCCATCCACGCCCAAGAAGATGCGAGTCATAGCTTCTTATACAACCACCCCTTCTGCCCACTGGCTGGGGGGCTTGACGTAGCTGCGCACTACCTTGAGCGCCGCGCCATTCTCGCTGATCAGGCGGAAACTGCCAGCCGCAGCGGGAACTACGAAGGTTTCGGCGTAGCGAAAGCGTTGGCGCTGTCCATTGGCCGTCTCCAGCAGCACGCTGTTCCCCTCCACCAGGCTCATCACCTGACAAGAGTTGTTCGTGGTTGCCTTCACCGCGCCGGAGAACTCGAACCGCTGCACATCGTAGAAATGGTGCGGGTGGGTGGGTTGGTGGATCAGTTGCCAGCCGGGGCCGCTCGCGGCCAGCCGCGGCGCAGAGATGAACTCGGCGGGCACGCGGGCGCCTTTGCGCTCGAAATAGAGATTGTCGAACGCACGGTCGATGTTCAGCGGGCGCGGCCTGCCATCCAGGTCCAGCCGCATCCAGTCGTACATCTTGAAGGTGAAGATATAGGGCGTGGCGCTGATTTCCAACACCAGGTTATCGGTTCCCGAGCAGTGAATCGTGCCGTTGGGGATCAGGACGAGATCGTGTTTGTGCACCAGATGCGACTGGACGAAGCGTTCTATGTCGATGGGCGCAGCGTTGTGAAAGCTATGCTCCAGCCCACGCCGAAACTCGACCGGAGCGATGTCTTCCTGAAAGCCCAGATAGCAGCGCGCGGCTGGGCCGCAATCCAGGATGTAATAGGTCTCGTCTTGGGTGAAAGTCTCGCCAAAATTGCGGCGAATGTAGTCCGGGCGCGGATGGCACTGCACGGACAAGTTGCCGCCGGCGAAGGTATCCAGGAAATCGAAGCGAATGGGAAACTCGTAGCCAAAGGCCGCCGCGCTTTCGCCCGTGATGTCCAACGGGTTGCGGTGCATGAGGAAGTCGAACGAAACTTCCAGCAGCCAGCCGTCGCTCTCGAAGACAAGGCCGTTTTCGGGGGAGATCAGCTCGAAGGACCAGGCGTAGTTGGGCACATCCTGGGCCAACTGGGGCATACGCTGACGAATCCACTGGCCGCCCCATGGCCCCGGCTCGAACCAGGGACGCGCACGGAAGAAGCTGTTCGCCAGCAGGTCGAGGCCGCGACGTAGACTCTCGCCGGCGGCGAAGGTGATCTCGTCCGGGTGTTGGCCGTCCACAATCCAGTCGATGCGGTGATAGAGGGTCAGTTTGTGCCGATTGGCCGCGATCCAATCCACAAAATAGCTGCGTTTGTAGGCGGACTTCGGGTCGAGAGGTCGATCGGCGCCCAGGCAGGTCACGCTGGCCGCGCGCTGGCGGAACTGAATCTCGTTTTTGGGGACATCCACATAGACCAACAGCCCCGGCCAGTCGGCCAGCGCCGCGCCGCAGCCATAGAGGACGCACAGGCCGGCGTCGGGGTCGGGTCGCAGATCAGCCAGGCGATCCGGGGCGAAGAAGTCGATCAGTTGGCCGGGATAGCGAAAACCAAAAATTGGGTCATCGCCGCCGAGGAACGGAGCAAGCATGACGTCGATGGCTGCCGGCGGTTTGAGCGCCTGGGCTGCATCGACCCAGTGCGCGCACACGCCCAGGTCATGGAGCGCAATAGAGAGCCGTTCACGAAAGTCCTCCCAGAGCACACCGGGATAGCCGTCGATGACCACTTGACCCGCGTTTGCGAGACGGCGCGCCAACGCTGCAAAGCCAGCTTCGATCTGACCCGCGCCCAGATTATGGAACGGATAGATGTCGTATGCGTCCCGCTCGCTCACGTTCGCAGCTCTGATGTGTGCTGGCATAAGATGTTGCGTGGTTTTGCGCCAGATGGCGGGGAGGGTCACGGTCATTCTCCTTGTTGGGGCCGGGCGAAGTCATCTTCGTAGCGGGTGATATCGGCCTGCTGCCAGTTGCCAAACGCGACTTCGAGCACGCGCACTGTCAGCCCATTGCTTGTCAGGCGGTGTTTGGTATTGGCCGGAATCCATACTTCGTCATTGGCCTGCGGGTGCAGAATTTCGTCGCCCACCTGCACCTCGCAGCCGTCGTCGAGAATGATCCACAGTTCAGCGCGCCCGGTGTGCGATTGTAGACTCAGTCGCATGCCAGGCCGCACGATCATAAGGCTGACAGTCACCTCCTGGTTGAAAGCATACTGACGAAACGCGCCCCACGGTCGCTCCACCAGGGCGACTGGTGGCTTCTCTGCAGGAATGGCTCCGGCGACAAAACGACTCATGACTTTCACCATCTCCCCATTATTCGTACTCATATTCATGCTTGTACTCGAATGGGCTTGATACCCAGGCAACTCAAGGCTTTCACCCCCTGCGCGATTGGGTGAGATAGTCGCTGCGGTCGAGCACAACCGGCGCGCCGTTGCGTTCGATGACTACTTTGTTGAAGTTGCTGAGAGCCGCTGACCCGTAATCGTGGCCGGCGCGGCTGGACAGAATGCCCCAGTAGACCAACGGCGTATTGCCCACATTGACGGTGCGATGGGCTGTGTGGCCGGGCACATAGACGATGGAGTTTTCACCCAGCGGCGCAGCAATGCACTCCCCTGTGCGCTCGTCCTGCAGGAGCATCATGCCGCAACCTCGCAGCCCCAGATAGACCTCTGCGGCAGGACGCCAGGCATGAAGATGACCTTTGGTCATGTAATACTCATCGCCGACCTTGCCCGGCATCAGAACGCCCAAGACGTAATCAAGATCGCCGTCGTCAGCGTCGCCGTCTCGCCTTTCCACCTGCGATGTGTGATAGAGGATGGGGTTGTCAACTTGCAGCGCTCGTCGATAGGCTGCTGTATCGGCGAAGGAATCGCCCAGATCGCTGAGACGGCGGATGTGCTTGCCGCCGCCTTCGATCTCCCCGGAGATCGGGTCATAACGAAGATGCACAGGGGCGTACGACATAGGAAACCGCATCTTTCAGTCTGTCAATGCTGACGCCAAAGAATAACAATATGCGTTAGGGTTAGTGATAGAATACAACAAATTTTATCATTCGTCAACATGGTTTGTTGTGATCGCTTGACTATATCACATAACTATGTTATATTTTGTTAAATATGCAACATGTTGTTGTAGAAAATCGAGTGGCGGCGAGGAGCAACGTCATGACGAGCGCATCCAAGAGCAAGATGCTCACTGAACTGCGTAGAAATAAGATCGTGGAAGCAGTCGGGCAGAATGGGTTTGTCACATCGGAGAATCTGGTGGATCGCTTTGGCGTATCGCTCATGACCATCTGGCGCGACCTCACCAGCTTGGACGAAAGCGGGCGTCTGCGCAAGATTCGTGGGGGCGCTGTTCCTGTGGAGCGCCCTCGCGAAATGGAGCCATATTTCGCCAGCAAGCAGACGCTGAGCCGCGACCGTAAGGAAGCAATCGCCCACTATGCGGCCGCCAACTTAGTCGAGGATCACGACATCATCTTTCTGGAGGCGGGGACGACCGTTGCCGCGATGGTGAAGCACCTGCGTCAGGAGCATCTGACAGTCATCGGCAACGGCCTGGACACGATGAACGAGCTGGCTCTGCACTTGCCTGAGATCAACGTCTATTGTTGCGGAGGGATGATGCGTGCGGTGGGTTTTACCTTTGTGGGTCCTCAGGCAGAGGAGTATTTCCGTGGGGTCAACGCTCACACTTGCTTCTTGAGCGCCACAGGTTTCACATTTCCCGAAGGCTTCACCGACCCCAATCCCCTGGAGATTCAGGTCAAGCGCGCCATGGCCGCAAGCGCCAGCCGGGTGGTCATGTTGCTCGACAGCACGAAGCTGGGCGTCAAATCGCTCTCGCGCATCCTGCCCATCGAATCAGTACATATCGTCGTCACGGACGGCGATGCGCCGGAGCAGTACATCGCCGGATTGGTTGCCCTGAACGTCGATGTGCGTATCGTCGATACGCGCTCAATTTCACATTAGCGGCGGGGCTTCCCCCAGGGCCAACGAGTGAGTGCGTCAGGTATAGTTCCCAGAAATTGAGAGATTGAGCCAAACCAATCTCTCGATCTCCGGGGTGCGCAAGTTTTCGGCTCAACTGGAATCGAGGTGGTCAAGCCTTACGTGACCAATAGGGTTCGGTTGAGCCAGTTTTTCAATACCATTCCTCAATGTACGAAGTCTATTTGTGTTGTCTATTAGCGTCTGGGTCGAGTCCCGCGCCAGAAGACAAACGCGCCTATCGCCACGATGATCGCTGCGGCGGAGAAGACAGCGCGCCCCTCGCCCGCATCCCACAGCAGACCGGACAGGGCCGCGCCCACCGCCCAGCCCAAACCGCCATGCGCCGCGCTGACCAACGTCTGTGCGCTGGCGCTGAAACCGGGGGGCGCGCTGCTGTTGGCGTAGCCCACCGTCGCCATCCACGTCAGGCCAAAGCACACGCCGGTCAAGGGAGCAATCAAAATCACCTGCCAGGCCGCTGTTGCCAACGCAGCCAGACCCCAGACGATGCTGAATCCGAGCATCGCCATGACGATGGTGCGTCGATATGACACTTTGGCGAACCAGCGCTGCCCCAAAAACATCACAGGGATTTCGGCGACGGCATTGGCGGCAAAGACTAGCCCCACCTGTGTCTCGCTGCCGCCCAGATTCAGGATTTGCAGACCAAGGAAGGTGATGTAACAGGCGGCGCTCACGCCGAGCATGAACATGGCGATGAGCAGGCTGCGGTAGACAGCGCCGGAGATCATCGTGCGCAGCCCCTCCCAAAGAGTGGTGCGCATGGTTTCCACTCGCACCGGCAGCGCCAGGCTCAGGGTGGCGCAACCAATTGCCAGGGCTGCGGCGTGCGCCCAGAAGACCGGGGTAAGGTTGTTCGTGGTGACGATCCAGCCCAGGCCATAGCTGGCAAAAACAAAGCCGATGCTGCCAAAGAGACGCTGACGACCATAGCTGGCGTTGTATTCAGAGACGAGCTTCATCGATGCGCTGTCGAGCAAGGGCGGGATGGGGCTGCGGAAAAAATTCATAACAAGGAGCACCGCCAGGATAGCGACAAAGCTGTAGGCGCCCAGGAAGAAGATCGAAACGACGCCGGCCACGGATGCGCACAGCGCCATGACCCGGCGCGGCGCCTGCCAGCGGTCCACGATGGCGCCCCAAATCGGGCTGGCAACCAGCGCAATCAACGGCGGTACGGTCAGGATCAGGCCAATCTGCGCGCCGGTGAGTCCCCGCTGCTGGAGGTAAATGGTGAAGTAGGGTGCAATGGCGCCGATGGCGAAGAAGAAGCAGAAATAATACGCCTTGACAATGGCGAAGCCAAAGTGCGGCGGAACCGGGCGTTGAATTTGGCGCGAACTGTGCAGGGTACTGCCTTGAAGTTGACGAACCATCGATCATCTGTCGCTTTCACATCTGTATAGGCCGCGCCATCCCACTTCTTTCTCGTTCTGGCGTTCGCACCCATTCTACAATGTGTAATTACAAGCGGCTTTATTGTACAGCAATCGATCCACCTGTCAATGAATAGCTGCACTTCGGGTCTACTTCACGCCGGGGCTTCACAAGTGAACTGGGTGTGTTCAAAATGAGCGATGGGCGGTCAATCCCCTTTTCGCACGAACTTTGAATGCACCCAACTGAGCCGCGTCGCTCATGCCTCACCTTGTCGATTCGCACATGCAGTCCCGTTTGGGTTACACTATGGCAAGGAACACAGGATTGATCGCTTTATATATCAGAGAGCATCACCCATGACCAATACCGCCATCCAGATCGAACGAGCTATCCCGGAACAAGCGACTCGACTCACCCAGATCGCCCATGCCGCCAAAAGCTACTGGGGTTATCCAGCCCACTGGATTGAACTGTGGCATGATCAACTCCACATCACGCCCACCTATATCGCGAGCCAAGATGTCTACGTTGCCCTGGTGGATGGCGTCATTCTCGGATTCTATGCGTTGACCGGTTCGGGCGAGAAGTTGCAGCTCGACCACATGTGGGTCATGCCGGTTGCGATTCGTCAGGGCATCGGCCGCGCCATGTTCGAGCACGCGCTGCACCGCGCCGTCGAACGAGACGCCAAGATCGTGCAGATCGAGGCGGACCCCAACGCAGAGGGCTTTTATCAAAAAATGGGGGCGCAGACCGTTGGCGAAGTGAGTTACACCCTGGAAGGGCAGCGGCGCAGCCTCCCCTTCATGGAGATCGTCCTGCCGCCGCCGTCCCCTATCAAGCCATGATGATGGGCAACTCAATCATGCTGCAAACCCTGCGCGCTCATTTTGAGGAGCACTACCGTTCGGGCGCCACGCCATGGGACACCCAGATCACGCCGCCGGAAGTGAAGGAGTTCTGGGCGTCGGGTCGCGCGCGGCCTGAGGGAATCGCTCTCGACCTGGGTTGCGGCCCGGCGACCAACGTGCGCTTTCTGGCCAGCCTCGGCCTGACAGCAATCGGTGTAGATTACGTTCCTGCCGCGCTGTATCTGGGGCAAACGCGGGCGACCGCAGATGCGATCAGCGTGCGCAGCCGTATCCAGCTGCTTGCTGGCGATGTGACCTGTCTGCCATTCTCTGGCTTGGGCGCATCCTATGTGCTGGACGTGGGCTGTTTTCATGGGCTGCCGTTGGAGAGCCGGTCGGCCTATGCGGAGGGAGTCATTGATAACCTGTGTCCGGGCGGCTATTATCACCTCTACGCTTTTGATCGGGTGGCCGAGTTGGCGGATGACCCTGAGCGCTGGTTTCGCGGCATGGAGGAGAACGAAGTCGTGGAACGCTTTACGCCGCATCTGGAAGTTGTGGAGATTCAGCGCGCTCGCCCCGACCGCTATCCCTGTCGCTGGTATTTGCTGCGACGTTTGTCATCATTCGCCGCAGCGTCTTCATGATCGATCAAATTGTGCACGGTCGATTTTACTGCTCGCTTGTACAGAGCGACCTAAATGAGACCAGGCTCTCGTCATTCTGAGCGCCAGCGAAGAATCTCATTATGCCACCCCCCGCCTAATCCTCGTGAGGGGATTGCGCCGGCAACTGCGTCATTCTGAGCGCCAGCGAAGAATCTCATTATGCCACCCCTGCCTAATCCTCGTGAGGGGATTGCGCCAGCAACTGCGTCATTCTGAGCGCCAGCGAAGAATCTCATTATGCCACCCAGATGCTTCACTGCGTAGATATCAATAAGCGCCTTGAGGCTGCGGGCTAACAGCCCCGTCCTAATGTCTTTGTTACGAGGATATAGTTTACTCAAAGGTCAACCACAGCCGAAAGCCTTTCCTTGCAGCAAGTTGACACAAAATCCAACCATGTGTAGAATCAAAGCTGGTACAAGACCTCTGACTGCGCTCCCTTCCATAGCTTGTAGAGATTTTCTTTTGTAACTGGGCCCAATGGCTCAATCGCTTGAAGTCAGTATACATTCTAATCACACTCACATCAGGAGGATAGATCATGAAGAAGAAACGCAGCGTCTTGTGGGTAACTTTGTTGCTGGCGCTCTTGTTAGCGTTGGCAGGGTGTGCGCCTCGCCCAGGCGCAGGCGAAACAGCCGCATCAGCGGCGCCTGATGCAGTCGTCGTAGACCTGCCATCTCTGGCGCTCGATGTAGCTGCGGACGGCTCGCTCTCAATGGGAGGCGTTCCACTGGCCGACCTGGGAGCAGCCTTTGGCGCCCCGCTGGATGTTTCACTGCCAGCAGATACAGTCGCACAGTTGTCGACCGCTGGCGTCCAACACATTCAGCTTGTCAACGCGCCGAATGGCCTCATGATCTTTCTGAACGGACAAGCGATTCCTTCCATTGGCTGGACCGCCGCACTGCTGTCGAATGCAGCTGGCCTGGCGCCTATGCCCGCACTGGGAAAGGTGTTGCCGATACTCACACAACTGGGCGTGGGCGCGACGCTGCGCTTGCCACTGGCGCAGGGCGCGACGCCAATTCCACTCCTGGTGGATGCTGGTGATTCTTCGGCTGCACGCCTGGCTGCTGCCCAGACCGCCTTTGTGCAAAGCGTGGGACGACCGCCGCAGATCACTATTCCGGTTTACTATGCTTCGGATGGCTCCTGGACTGTGGCTGGACTGAGCGGTGAAGATTGGCAGGCCGTGACAGGCATGGACTTCTGGAAGATGCTGAATCTGCGCGAACGTGACATCAATGGCGCGATGGGGATGGGGATCAAAGACTTCGAGCTGCGCCTTGACCCGGATGGCGTCCACTTTGTTGTCAATGACACCGAACTGCCCTACATTGATTGGTCCGAAGGCAAATTAGCCTCGGTCATCGACGTTGCGTCCGATGCTGGTCTGCTGGACAGCGTCGGCGTTGCGCCAGATGCGCTCAACATGCTCTTGGACACTTTCTTGCCCATTGTTACGTCCAGCAACGTCAACATTGTCGCCCACTTCCCGGGGCAGTAATTCCAGGACAACAGTTCTAGCGCATCCAACGCCTAGAGAGGGTGGGAACGGGTGGATCAGCCTCGATCAGGCGCTGATTCACCCGTCTGTTTTTGTCGTGTAGTTGGCGCTAGGCGATGAGCGCAGCCCTGGCTAGAGAACGCAGCGATGCAATCAGAGCAGGAATCTCTTCGCTGTTGAATCCGTACATGCGCAGCATGATGACCACATGGGTAGAGGAGTCGTCGAGAACGCTGATGGAGTGGACAAAGGCGCCAAAACGGCGCTGCATTTCACAGAAGGCATGATCGAGCGCGCTGACATTCGGACCATGCAAACCATAGGCGCCGTGAATGAAGTCCAGCCGCTTCTCCATCCAGAGTTCGGTCATCGGGCCACGCCCCACAGCACGATCTGGCAGATGACCTTTCGCCCAGAGCAGCTCGTTTGGCGGCGCGGCCGACAGACGCCCGGCAAGACGCAGTTCCTGCCGGCGACCGCGTAGCAGTTGGTTCGCCACATCTAATGGGCTGAATCGGGTTGCTGCTGTAAAGTCGACGGTCAGTTCTGCGAATGGTTCGGGAGCTGGCGTAAGGCGAGCAGAAAAGCCCATCGCCCCCCGCAAGCGCATGTTGCCCAGCGATGCGCGCGTGCTGTCGCGCAATGCTGCGCCAATCGCCCGTATGCGGCGGCGATTGACAATGACGCCCAGCCCAATCAGGCTGCCCGCCGCCATCAGCAGAACGACCGCGACCAATATCCACGGCTTCTCTGCGACCAAATTGACGATGAGCGACGAAATTGCTTCGAACATGTGAGCGAAAAATGGGCAACGCGACTGAGTTCAAGAACAACGTGACGCGCCTTCTGGACAGCAAGGGAGTCGTTTACCGTGTCCACACCTATGACTATGATGCTGGCGTTCACTCTGCCGTAGAGGTGGCGAATGCCATCGGCCTACCGGCAGATCGGGTCTTCAAGACGCTTGTTGCTCTGGCCGATGAACCGGCCCGCAAGCCGATGCTCGTGGTGATTCCCGGCCCTGCGACCCTTGACCTCAGGGCGTTTGCCAAGGCTGTTGGCGCCAAAAAAGTCCGCATGGCCGCCCACGACGAGGCGGAGCGATTGACAGGACTGCAAACCGGCGGCATCAGCCCACTGGCGCTGATCAATCGAGGGTTCCAAATCTATCTGGACGAACGGGCTAAAGCCTTTACAACCATCGCCGTCAGCGCCGGTCAGCGGGGCGTCAACCTGGAACTGCCGGTGACGGATCTGGTCAGGCTCACCAAAGCCCGCTGGATTCTTGTGTAATCAATGTTCATGCCCCTGCGAGTGACGCATCACGGGCCACTATTTTCAGAACAAATAGCGGCATTATAACAGAACGGCAACATCGCCAGAATGACAGCGCGTTTCGATCAATCAACAAGAGGTGATAGTCACTACCAGAAGCGACTGTCACCTGAGAATGTAATTCCCCTCAACTTGTCGAGAAAAGGAACCCTGACACATGTATCGTGAAATGGAAGAAGTCGCTGTTGGATTGCAGTTGGAGTTGACCGGCGACCAGAAGATGTTGCAGGAGCTTGCGCGCGACTTCGCCCGCAACGAGATCGCACCCAAAGCAGAGCACTACGACCGCTGCGGCGAATGGCCGTGGGAGATTTTCAACAAGGCGCGCAAGGCGGGCCTGGTCAATCTGAACATCCCTGAAGAGTATGACGGGCCAGGCGCCAGCGTTCTGGAAGAGTGCATTGTCGGCGAAGAGTTGGCTTACGGCTGCTCTGGCATTGAAACTGCGCTGATGCTGAATCAGCTTGCTGTCCTGCCTATCCTCATTGCTGGCAGCGACGAACAAAAGGAACGCTACTTCCCGCAGCTCACCCGCAAGGGCAAGATCATCTCTTATTGCATGACCGAGCCGGATGCCGGTTCAGATGTGGCGGGCATCAAGACGACGGCCCTGCGCAAAGGCGATCACTACGTGATGAACGGAACGAAGACGTGGATCACCGACGGCCCGGTGGCGAGCTACTTCACCGTCTTTGCCAAGACCACTCCCGGCGACGGGCACAAAGGCATGAGTTGCTTCATTGTCGAACGGGAGTGGAAAGGCGTTAGCACCAGCAAACCATTGGAAAAGATGGGGCAACATGCAGCCCAGGCATGCCAGGTTTTCTTCGAGAACGTTGAGGTGCCCGTCGAGAACCTGTTGGGTCGCGAGGGTGATGGATTTATGATCGGCATGCGCGTCTTTGACAAGAGCCGTCCGCCGGTCGCCGCAGCAGCCACAGGCGTGGCGCGCCGCGCGCTCGATGAGGCCGTCAAATATGCAGCCGAACGCCATACCTTCGGTCGCCCCCTCTATCAACATCAAGGGCTTGGCTTCCTCCTGTCCGACATGAAGATTCGCGCCGAGGCCGCACGCCTGTTGGCCTGGCAATCTGCCTGGCTGATCGACAAGGGCAAGCGTAACACCATGGAGGCAGCCATCGCCAAAGCCTTCTGCGCCGATGCAGCCATGCAGAATGCCACTGATGCGGTGCAGGTCTTTGGCGGCAACGGCTACAGCAGGGAATACCCGGTCGAGAAACTCATGCGCGACGCCAAGATCTATCAAATCTACGAAGGCACAACTCAGATTCAGAAGAACATTATCCTGCGCGAGCTTTACCGCAACTGACCTCATGCTTGCACCAAAATTTCCCACCAGCAACGGGCCGATGTCGCCGCAAGGCGGCATCGGCCTTTTCATTCGGCTCACGTTGTGGCAAAATATCCGTCGTAGTCAGCAGTCGAACGATCTCGAAATCCTCATCGGAGTCTTCATCGATGTCAAAATGGATTGCAGTGCGCAAACACCCCCGATCGTCTGATCTTTCTCTGCATTCAGCGGCGTCTGCTGACAAGCGAACAGAGGTGATGACATTGGCGGCCGCTTCGACGGTGGCTGAGCAACTGGAGAGCGTTGGCCTGCGCCCAATATGCCCCGATGAATCTTGCCCAGGTGTCGTGAACTGCTTTGAACGGCTGCCCTATGTCGGCGCTTATGTCATCCAAACCTCCAGCAAGAAAATTGCGGAGAAAGCGCGCACAATTCTTGAACTTGACCACCTGATCGCCGGCGACGTTACCCTGGGCTTCACTCACCCTGTGTCTGCCAGTATCGTCAGGCGCACCCGGGGTCCGACGATGCTATGGCCGGAGAGCAGCGGGATACAATTGGCCAGGGAGCGGGGCGTCAACGGCAAAGGAGTATTAGTGGGTGTTTTGGATTCCGGGTGCGATGCAGACCATCGGGAGTTTCGCCAGCGCACCATCGACTTCTGTTACGTTCCCATCAACCCAGTGAACGATGCAATTCGCAAAGTGCGCGGCTTTGATGTCAACGGACATGGCACTCACGTGGCCGGCATCGTTGCTGGCGCCAATGTGGGCATCGCGCCTGCTGTTGACCTCATGGCGGCGGCTGTCATCGAAAGCGAGACAGTCAAAACGACGCTCGATCGTGTGCTGGTTGGGCTGGACTGGATGCTGGGGCATTTTCAGGATGAGAAATGGCTTGCCATGCCCACCATCATCAATATGTCCATTGGTCTGCCCCAGGCGACGATGAACGCTCCCGACTATCAACAGGCGGAACAGGTGATGCGCAAAGTATTGACGGCCTTGGTGGAGGATTTTGACGTCCTGCCCATTGCCGCCATCGGCAACGGCGGCCCGGGCCATCTGAGCGCACCGGGCTACTATCCAGAGTGCCTATCGGTTGGCGCGGTGGACCATGCCATGACGCCGGCGCCGTTCAGCGGCGGTGGCCTCTCCCCCATCACCGGCGAGACTGAGCCAGACATCGCTGGAATCGGCGTGGATGTGCTCTCCGGTTGGGAACGCACACCGGCCAACCGAAGCAAATATCTTCAAAAAAGTGGCACAAGTATGGCTGCTCCCTATGTCACCGGCGTGGCCGCCCTGTGCGCTGCGGCAGAACCGTCGTGTCAAGGAAGCAACCTGCGCCGTCATCTCCTTGAGAACGCGTTGCCGCTCTTGGCGCCCCCCGATCGTGTAGGGGCTGGCCTGGCGCGTTTCGTCTAAAGTGATGGGCGATTGAAACCCATACGTTTGCTTGTCATGGGTAAGGAAAGGTGAAAGTCGATGGCCAGTGTTCAGAACGACATGACGAGGAGGCTCGGATGACGTTTTTGGTTTCGATGAAGCCCCAAACACCCCACTTGAACGGGCTGAACCGGGCAGAAAAGGTCGAAGCTCTGGCAGAGGCAGCGCGCCGGCAACGGGACGTCGTTCTCTCCTGGTTGAGCCTCAATGGGTATGGCGGGCGTTTCGCTGATGTAAGCGACGCGACCCTTTTCGGTGATTTCACCCTTTCTGGGGATGTAGACGTTTATCTGGCGCTTCGGCGCGCGCCGGGTGTGGACAATGTGATCGACCTTGCGTATGCGCCGGTGCAACTGATCCCGGCAGAGGCTTCATGACAGAGACAACCTACCCTATGTTGACAGTGGGCGATGCCGTGCAGACCGTTCTGGCTCACGTTGCGCCGCTGCCGCCGCACTCTGTCGCCGTCCAGGACGCCCTGGGCCTGGTGTTGGCGCGCGATGTGCAGGCCGCCGACCCGTTGCCTCCCTTTTCAGCCTCGGTGAAAGATGGTTACGCAGTGATCGCCGCCGATGGCCCAGGCGATTTCCACTTAGTCGGTCGCGTCACAGCCGGACGCATGGCCGACTTCATCGTCGAGCCAGGCGTCGTTGCCGGCATCACGACCGGCGCGCCTCTGCCGCCGGGCGCAGATGCGGTCGTGATGGTGGAAGAGACCGAGCTGCTTTCTGGTACAAGTGCGCGGGTGCGCATTCGCAGCCGTGTTCAACCGGGTCAGGATGTACGCCCGATCGGGTTTGATGTCGCTCAGGGAGAGGTCGTCTTGAAGGCCGGTGAACGTCTCGGTCCTGCTGAAGTTGGGCTGGCTGCGACTGTAGGCGCCACACAGCTTCTTGTACACCCACGCCCCCGTGTGGGAATTCTCTCCACAGGCGATGAATTGGTGCAGCCAGGCAGCCCTCTGGGGCCGGGCAAGATACGCGACAGCAACCGTCCGACTTTGGCGGCGGCGACGATTATGGCCGGGGGCGCGCCTGTTGACCTGGGCATTGTTGGCGATAACCCAGAGGAACTGAGACGTGCTTTCTGGGCCGGTCTGGCAAAGGTGGATATTCTTGTCACCAGCGGCGGCGTTTCTGTGGGCGAGTTGGATCTTGTGAAGGCGCTGCTTGAGGAGAGCGGCCATGTCCATTTTGGCCGACTCCTGATGAAGCCAGGCAAACCCTGCACCTTCGCCACACTGACGGCAGAAGGTGCAACCAGACTCGTCTTCGGTCTGCCAGGCAATCCAGTCAGTAGTCTGGTGACATTCCTTCTCGTAACCCTGCCAGCCATTCGTCGCATGGCTGGTTGGCGTGAGCCGAAACTGGCGCGCGTGCAGGCGCAATTGGCTGAGCCGCTGCGCCTTGATCCCTGGCGTCCCGAATACCATCGGGCGGCCCTGCGTTGGCGCACTGACCTCAATGGCGGCGCGGGTGGATTCCTGGCGATGAGCAGCGGCAGTCAAGTGAGCAGCCGTTTGCTCAGCGCACGGGGAGCAAACGCTCTCCTGGAGCTGCCCAAAGCAGAGGGCGTCTTGCCTGCTGGCAGCGTCGTGCCGGCGTTGCTCTTTGATGCAAGCGAGTTGAGCGCGGAAGGATGGTGAGCGTAATGGCGGAACTAACCCACCTGGACCGGGCGGGACACGCGCGCATGGTGGATGTAGGCGACAAGCCGGCGACTCACCGTCAGGCAGTCGCCCGCGGCGAAGTCCGCATGGCGCCGTCGACGTTGGCCGCCATCCGCGACGGTGACGCCCCGAAAGGCGATGTGCTGGCCGCGGCGCGCATCGCTGGCGTCATGGCTGCCAAGCGCACCCACGAGCTGATTCCTTTGTGCCATCCCCTCATGCTGACCAAGGCGACCGTCGACTTCGAGATCGACGAAGATCAAAGTCGCGTGGTGATCACCGCGACCGTGCGCTGCACTGGGCAGACAGGCGTAGAGATGGAAGCCCTCACGGCAGTGAGCGTGGCTGCGCTCACCATTTATGACATGGCCAAGGCATTGGAAAAGACAATGACGATTTCGGATATACAGTTGCTGGAAAAGGTCGGCGGCAAGTCGGGCGAATGGAGACGGGAGGAGAGCGTGTGAAGGTTTCTGTGCGATTGTTTGCCACCCTGCGCCAGATTGCCGGCTGGAAGGAGCGCGAGTTTGAGCTGGTCGAAGGCGCGCTCCTCAGCGATCTCCTGGCGCTGATTCAAGAGCAGCAACCTGAGCTTGACCTGGGCAAGCGCGTTGTCTATGTGGCAGTGAACGAGGAATACGCCAAGCCCGATCACCTGTTGGCCGCTGGCGATCAGGTGGGCATTTTTCCACCGGTGTCGGGCGGCGACGAACGTACCAAGGTGCACATGCATCAGTGTTCTTGGGGTAAACCATGATGAACAAGAAGCTCTTCGAGATTACAGATCAGCCCCTCTCTCTGGACGAGGTTGCCCATCGCATCAATCGTCCTGACTGCGGCGCGATCGTCGCCTTCGCCGGCGTGGTGCGCGGCGAGACTGCCACCACAGAAGGGACGCGCGGCACCGATTTTCTCGACTATGAAGCCTATAGCGAGATGGCAGAAAAGAAGCTAACCCAGATCGGCGATGAGATCATGGCCCGTTGGCCGCTGGTGCGCGCCGTGAGCATGATTCACCGGGTCGGGCGCTGCGAGATTGGCGAGGCCAGCGTCGTCATCGCAGTGGCGACTCCCCATCGGGGCGATGGTTGTTTCGATGCGTGCAGCTATGGCATCGAGCGCCTCAAGGCCATCGTGCCCATCTGGAAGCAGGAAAACTGGAGCGACGGCCAGGTATGGGTCGAAGGGCCGCGCCGCCCCGAACTTGAGTTTGCTCAGGCGGCCAGCGGCAGCACGAAGTAATAGACAGCGAGGAAATGGCAGACGCAGCCCCCCAGAACGAAGAGATGCCAGATGGCGTGGTTGAAGGGGATGCGCTCCACCTGATAGAAGATCACACCCAGGGAGTAGATGACGCCGCCAGCGACTAACAGCCCAATCCCAGCCCAGTGCAGGTTCATCGCCAGCTGGTATGCGCCCACCAGGGCGAACCAACCCATGGCCAGGTAGGTGATCACCGAGAGATTGTGGAAACGGTGGTTGGAAAAGAGCTTGAAGAGAATTCCGGCTACGGCAATCGTCCAGACGACCACCATGAGCACAGCGCCAAAGCCTCCTCCCAGGGTGAGGAGGAGGAAGGGTGTGTACGAGCCAGCGATGAGCAGATAGATGGCGCAGTGGTCGAGCAGCTTGAGCACCGACTTGGTGGGGTGGTGTTGGACAGCGTGGTAGAGCGTAGACGCCAGAAAGAGCAGGATGATGCTGACCCCATAGATGGCGGCGCTGGCGATGCGTAGCGCATCATTCATCTGCACCGCGCTGATGAGCAGGAGAAACAACGCGAGGACGCCAAAGACTACCCCGGCGCCATGAGAGATGCTATTGGCGATCTCCTCGCCAAGCGAATAGTGCTTCGTCGTTGTCACTCTTTGTTTGGCTTGAATGTCACTCATCGTGCGTTCCTCAACCTGATCATTGGATCGGATGCATCCAAAGTTTTCTCGCTATGACCACCTGTAGCTGATTATGAATGCACCCTATTGCATTCTACTGGGCAAACGCCCTGAGACAGTAGTGTAACACAGTCCTGCTCACGAACGAGAAATCCGAGCTTTGAGTTACCCTGATTGGGCCGGTTGCCCCGCGGCCCGGCCATTTTCGATAAAGCGTGCCACCTGCTGGTGATCCTTCTTGCCTGGCGCTGCTTCGACGCCGCTGCTCACATCCACTCCCCACGGTCGCACGGATTCCATCGCGCTCGCGACGTTGTCGGCTGTGAGTCCCCCAGAAAGGAGGAGGCGCGGCACGCGCCGGGCGATTTCTGCGGCGATGCGCCAATCTCCTCGTTGCCCACTGCCGCCATAGAGCGTGGGATGATAGGCGTCGACGAGGAGAGCGGGACCCTCTGCGACGCCAAGCGGCGCAAAACGTTCGACCATGCGCAGAGCGTCATCCAGTTCTTTTGGGCGAATCGCCTTGTAGCCGCGCCCGGCGAGTTGCGCCAGCATCTCAGGCGGCTCGTCGCCATGCAATTGCGCATAGTCAAGACCAGCCTGTTCAAGCATCTCCCACACGTGGTCGAGGCACATATTAACGCAAACCCCCGCGAAACGCACAGGGCGCGTTGCCTGCTGGTCATGCCCGGCGTCAATCCCCGACGTCCCCTCGTCTGCCTGGGCGCGCTGGCTGGTCTGGACTTGCCGTATAGTGGCGACGATTGCGGCGACCTGCGCAGGGGAAACATAGCGCGGCGACTTTGGATACAGTATGAAGCCGAGCAGATCCGCTCCGGCGGATATGGCGTGCAGGGCATCTTCAAGGTTGGTTACGCCGCAGATCTTGATGATGGTCATGGACAGATTCAGGTGAAGAAGCACGGATCACTGAGGACGGCCACCAGTATAGGCAAAATGCTCTTGGTCTGTCAAACATTGATGAAAACACAAGCAGTGTGAGCAAGCGCCTTACGAATCAAGCGATTTTGGTAGCGCCACGGGTCATGTGCACGGGTGGTATGGATATGAAACCGTTCAGTCAGGTGTGAACCGACGCTTTCGATGCGTTTGCGCCAACGTTGACAGATGCGGCGCAGATGCACCGGCAGGTGCGACTTCATGTTTTTCCGCAGCGGTGTGATCGGTTCAACGGCACGGCAAGGCGCCAGTGTTTGTTGGCGCAGGGCATCAATGAAGCCTTTGTCAGCGATGGCAACACCCTGAAAGCCTGCGAGGAGGTCGTCCAGGAGTTGGCCATCATGCGGGCGCGCCGGCAAGAGCGCATAGTGAATAGCCCTCTGCGTAATCTGTGCAATCTGTGGTTTATTTATCTGCTGCCATCTGGCGGATCAGCTCCCAGGCGGCGCGTACATGGCGGCGTTCAGTGTGGGTCTGGCCGATGCTCATGCGCAGGGTGAAGCGACCATTGAGTTTTGTGTGGGTCAGGTAGAGCCGCCCACTTTGATTCAGCCGGTTCATCAAACGTTCGTTGAACTCGTCGCCGCCCTTGTGGCGGAAACAGACCAGGTTGAGCGGCGTCGGCGCGGCCAGCTCGAAATCAGGATCGGCGACCACCCAAGCGGCAAACTCCTGGGCCAGGGCTACGTGTTGGCGCACATGGTGCTGCAACCCTTCCACCCCATAATGGCGGATGACGAACCACAGCTTGAGCGAGCGAAAGCGGCGTCCCAACTGGATGTGCCAGTCGCGATAGTCAAAGACCGCGCCCGATCTGGTCGCCTCGTTGCGCAGATACTCGGGCAGAATGCTCAGTGTGTTGATGAGCGCCTTGCGATCTGAAACCCAGAAGCAGTCACAGTCGAAGTTGGTGAACATCCACTTGTGGGGGTTGAAGCAGTAGCTGTCGGTCAGCTCTACGCCGTCTTGCAAAGGGCGAAACTCCGGGCAGAGCATGGCTGCGCCCGACATGGCCGCGTCCACGTGCAGCCACAGCCCCTCGTCGCGGCAGATTGCGCCGATGGCGCGGATCGGGTCCATGGCGGTCGTGGAGGTGGTGCCCACCGTGGCGCAGACGAAGAAGGGCGTCAGCCCGGCAGCACGGTCGAGGGCGATCTGCTGCGCCAGAGCGTCAGGGCGCATGGCAAAGTTCTCATCCGCAGCGATGGCGCGCAGGTTGGCGCTGCCGATGCCGGCGATCTTGGCTGCCTTTTCCAGCGACGAGTGGGTCTGGGTGGAGACATAGGCGACCAGTTTGCCGTTGCAACCATGAAGATTGCTGACGTAGTTGGTCGCTCGCTCGCGCGCGGCCAGCAGCGCAGTCAGCGCCGAACTGGAGGCCGTGTCCTGGATTACGCCGCCGCCCTTGCTTGTGGAGAGGAACGACTCTGGCAGACCCAGCATTCCCACCAGCCAATCGAGCACGTGGCTTTCCAATTCGGTGCAGGCCGGGCTGGTGATCCACAACATGCCCTGTACGCCCAGCCCAGAGGAGAGTAGGTCGCCCAGGATGGCCGGGCCAGAAGCGTTGGCCGGAAAGAAGGCGAAGAAGTTGGGAGACTGCCAGTGGGTGACGCCGGGCAGGATGATGCGCTCCATATCGGTCAGCATCTGCTCGAAAGGTTCGCCCTGTTGCGGCGGCGCATCAGGCAGGGCCGCGCGAATCTCACCGGGGCGTACCTGGCTGAGCACCGGCAGCGACTCGACGCGCTGCTGATAGTCGGCGATCCAGTCAATCAGGGCATAGCCATGTCTGCGAAACTCGTCCAGGGACATGTGGTAGCCTTGCTGCGCTGTCATAAATTGATCCAGTCTATTCTACAATCACGCCGATTGCCGCCCGGCGGCGACAAACTCCTTGACCTTTGCGCCGCGCTCCTTCTGCGGTAACTTGCAGAAAGTCTCGCCCACCAGGATGGCGTCGCAGCCCATGGCGGCCATACGTCGCACCTCCTCGACGCTGCGAATGCCGCTCTCGGCCACGACAATCACTTCTGGCGGCATGAGCGCACGCAACCGTCCGGTTGTCTCGATATCCACCTCGAATGTCTTCAAGTTGCGGTTGTTGACGCCGATGATGGCCGCCTCGAGGCGTAGCGCCCGCTCTACCTCGGCTTCGTCGTGAACTTCCACCAGGCTGTGCATGCCCAGGGAGCGCCCCAACTCGTAGAGTCGCCGCATCTCCCTGTCGCTCAGCGCCGAGACGATGAGCAGGATGGCGTCGGCGCCGGCCATGCGCGCCTCGTAGACCTGGTATTCGTGATAGAGAAAGTCCTTGCGCAGGACAGGGACCTCACGCTTGCTCTCACGCAGTCGCTCCTTGATGGCGGTCAGGTAATCCAGTTCGCCCTGGAAGAAGCGGCTGTCGGTGAGGCACGAGATGGTGGCCGCGCCGTTGGCTGCATAGGTTTCGCCGATGAGCGCCGGCTCCCAGTCTTTGGCGATCAGCCCGCGCGATGGGCTGGCGCGCTTCACCTCGGCGATCAGGCTGACGCCGGGCTGGCTGCGCAGCGCGGCTGCGAAGTTCAGGGGCGGCGGCGCAAGCGCGGCAAATGCTTTCACCTGCGCCAACGGCAGTTCCTCCATGCGCCTGGGGACTTCTTGGCGCTTCCACGCCATGATCTGCTCCAGCACCTCACCTTTGTGTTTGGCAATGTCGAGTTTTGATGGCTTCATGTTTCATTCGGGCTTTGTTGTCATGGTTCTTGAGATGGTGAGGTCTTGGGGTTTTGAGGCGGTGATCGTTGCGTTTTCGTCTCGGCATCTTGGGATGCGTCGGAATGCTTTGGGAGCAGCCATGGCTCGGGGTGGCGAGACAAATTGACAAGAGCGCCCATGATCGACTCATAATTGCGTATGACCTCCGATACTTCTTCTCTCTTAACATAATCACAGTGGACAGCATGAGCAAGCCATATCTGCGTTTCTGCTGCCTCTGCCTCCGCATCGTTCAGCCGCATGAGAAAGGCGCCTTTGTAGCGTCGGCGACGCCATGCTTCAGCGATGTTCGCGCTGACGCTTCGTGACGAGCGCCTCACTTGGTCGGTCAAAGAGTACTTCTCTTCCGGTGGAAATCTCTTGGAGAGCTGAAACACCTTTACTGCGACATCGAATGCTTGCCTGAATAATGTCCACTCAAAGTGACTTCTCACCAACTTCGAGCCGGACTTGGTTTTCATGCGACACCTCATTCTGGGTCAGCGGCAAACGAACGACCTGCATATCGAGCAGCAAAACCCCAAGACCCCAAAACCTCAAGACCTCACAAAAACCTACACAAAACTCTGCGACTTCGCCACATACGCGTCGAGCGCCCGTTGCGCCGCGCCGCTGTCGATGCTTTGGCGCGCTTCCTCCAGACCCGCCGGCAGGTCGCCGCATTCGGTGCTCAGGGCGAAGGCCGCATTGAGGAGCACGGCGTCGCGCTTGGCGCCAACCACCTGGCCGCTGAGTACGCCACGGGTGATAGCTGCGTTCTGCTCTGCGTCGCCGCCCAGCAGTTCTGTCAGGGGCGCGTTTGCCAGCCCCAATTCTCGGGCGTCGAAGTCATAGGTGCGCACATGGCCCTCATGAAGATGGCTGACCCGATTGCTCCCGGCCAGGCTCAATTCATCCAGACCGCCGGCGCCGTGAACGACGAAAGCCGCGCGCGCGCCCATCTGTCCCAACACCCGCGCCATCGGTTCGGTCAATGATGGGTCATAGACGCCCACCAGCAGGTTGGTGGCGTTGGCCGGGTTGGTGAGCGGTCCCAGGATGTTGAAGATGGTGCGCGCGGCCAGCTCGCGGCGGGGACCGATGGCGTGTTTCATGGCCGGGTGGTAGAGTGGCGCAAAGAGGAAGGCAATGCCCACCTCTTCGATGCATTCGGCGGCCTGGTCGGCGTTGGTTTGCAGATTCACACCCAACGCGGCGAGCACATCGGCGCTGCCGCACTTACTGCTCACCGATCGGTTGCCATGCTTGGCGACCTTGACGCCGTGGCCCGCCACCACGAAGGCGGCGGTAGTGCTGATGTTGAAGGTGCCGCTGCTATCGCCGCCCGTGCCTACCACATCCACCAGCATGGCGTTGTCGATGACGGGGCGCACCTGTACGGCGCTGCGTTTCATGGCGCGAGCGCAGCCCGTGATTTCATCCACCGTCTCCCCCTTGAGGCGCAGGCCGGCCAGAAACGCGCCGATCTGGGCCGGGGTCGCCTCGCCCTGCATGATCTGGGTCATGGCCGCGTCGGCCTGATCTGCGTTCAGGCTGCGGCGGTCGAAGAGGAGACGGATGGCCTCCTGCATAGGCGTCTGGCTCATGATGGTTTCCTCCTACATGCTCCTACAACTTCAAGAAATTCATCAGCAATTCCTTGCCGTACTCGGTCAGGATGCTTTCGGGATGAAATTGGACGCCGTGAATGGGCAGGCTCCTGTGACGCAGACCCATCACTTCGCCTTCGGTGGTGAAGGCCGTGACCTCCAGCGCATCTGGCAACGGCTCCTCCACGATCAGGCTGTGATAGCGCGTGGCGGTGAAGGGTGACGGGATGCCCTTGAAGACGCCGACGCCCTTGTGGTGCACCGGACTAACCTTGCCGTGCATGAGGCGCGGCGCCCGCACAACGCGCCCGCCAAAGACATGACCCATACACTGCTGCCCCAGGCAGACGCCCAAGATGGGCGTTTGCTGACCCATGACGCGGATGACATCGTTGCTGACGCCGCTGTCTTTCTCCGGCGTGCCCGGCCCAGGGCTGATGATGACATGGGTTGGACGGCGCTCCACCAGCTCCTCCACATGGATCTCATCGTTGCGCCAGACGCATACCTCGGCGCTGCCGTGCACCAGTTCGCCCACGTGTTGCACCAGATTGTATGTGAAACTATCGTAATTGTCGATTACCGCAATCATAGCGCATCCCTTTCATAGTCCATCACAAAATCAGACGAATCATAGTGACCATTACTTGCCTATCATCGTCAAGCCTCAGTCCTGTTTCTTGCGCCGTTTCTCTGCTGCGCGACTGATCCTGTTCCATACGCCGGTCAGCCCCATGGCTTTCTTGGCCTCCATCAGAGTTGCCTTGGCCTCCTCCCGGGCGCGCAGTGTGCCCTCATAGAGCAGCTCATCTACATAGCCTGTCTGCTGTTCATAATAGGCCCGACGTTCGCGCATGGGTTCCAGAAAATCGTTGAGCGCCCTGGCCAGCTTCTCCTTCACTTCCACATCACCGATGCGTCCTTCTCGATAACGCATCTTCATCTCCTCTACTTCCTCCTTGTTGGGGTTGAAGTAGTCGTGATAGATGAAGACCGGGTTGCCTTCCACTGTACCGGGAATGTCGGAGCGGGTGCGGTTGGGGTCCGTGTACATGTTCATCACCTGTCTCGTCACCGTCTTGGCGTCGTCGCTGAGCATGATCACGTTGTTCAGGCTCTTGCTCATCTTGGCCTGGCCGTCAGTGCCTACCAGCGTGCCGCCGATCACATACGGGTCGGGCAGGGGGAAGACCTCACCATAGGCGTTGTTGAAGCGCCGGGCGATCTGCCGCGAAAGTTCCACGTGGCTTTCGTTGTCCTTGCCCACAGGCACCAGATGAGCGCGCGGGGTGAGGATGTCCGCAGACTGTAACACGGGATAACCCAGCAGGTTATAGGGCATCTGATCTAGCCCGGCGGCGGAAGCCATGTCCTTGAGCGTGGGCAGTTGTTGCAGACGCTCCACGGTGATCAGGCTGGAGAGAAGCAATTGCAGTTCATACACTTCATGCACCGCCGATTGCAGATAAAACGTCGCCTTGGCCGGGGCGATGCCGATGGCCAGATGGTCCATCACGATGGCGCGGGCATTGTCGGCGATGGCCAGGATGCTCTCCTTGTCGGGCCTGGTGGTCAACATGTGCAGGTCGGCGATGAGAAAGAAGCACTCGTATTCGTCTTGCAGCGCCAGGCGGTGGCGATGCGAGCCGACGAAATGGCCCAGGTGCAACTTTCCTGTTGGTCGGTCTCCTGTCAGAATGCGTTTTCGGTTAGATTCGTTAGCCATGTTAGTTCCCCTATTGAAAAGACGTGATCGAATGTGAGATTGGAGATTGATCAGCCGGAGGCGAGATTTACGTACACATTGCTCTCCCATGGTGTCCCTGGCAAACTGCCCCCAGTGCGTCACAACCTGCCACACCGCATCAGTAAGTTCTACTGCCTTCTATACTTCGCTCTGTTTGAAACCAGGAGTTTTTGAACTGTGAAAACTCCTGGTTTCAAAGCAACCGTAGTTTAATCTCCAAATCTCAAATCCCCTTTTCCGCGTGCTCTACGGCCACCGCGAGCGCACGCGCTTTGTTCATGCTTTCGTTGAACTCGTAGGTCGGGTCGCTGTCGGCTACCATGCCCCCGCCTGCCTGGAGATAGCAGGTCTTGCCAAGCATGACGATGGTGCGGATGGTGATGCAGGTGTCCATCTGCCCGTCGTAGCCGATGTAGCCGACAGCGCCGCCATAAAGATGGCGGCGTTGCCCTTCCAGCTCTTCGATGATCTCCATGGCCCGCACTTTCGGCGCGCCGCTGAGGGTGCCGGCCGGAAAAGTGGCGCGCAGCAGGCTGAAGGCGTCGTGGCCGGGTTTGACCTTGCCCCGCACGTCCGACACAATGTGCATGACATGACTGAAACGCTCTACGGCCATCATGGTTGGCACGTTGACGGTGCCGTACTCACAGACGCGGCCCAAGTCGTTGCGCCCGAGATCGACCAGCATCACGTGCTCGGCGCGCTCCTTGGGGTCGGCGAGCAGCTCTTCAGCGAGTCGTGCATCTTCTTCGGCGGTCTTGCCGCGCCAGCGCGTCCCGGCGATCGGGTGTAGGTAGGCCATGCCCTGTTCCAGCCGCACGTGCATTTCGGGGCTAGAACCGATGACCCGCACCGGTTCGTCGCCCATGCCTGCCACGCCTGAAAAGTCCAGGAAATACATGTAGGGCGATGGGTTCAACATACGCAGCGCCCGATAGATGGTGAACGGTTCGGCCTCCGTCGCCCGCATGAGCCGCTGGCTGAGCACCACCTGGAAGATGTCGCCGGCCGCGATATACTCTTTGGCGCTGCGCACATTTTCCTCGAATCGCTCCTGGGTCAGGTTACTGATCCACGTTGCGCCGCTGCGACAGTCCACTGCCGGCGGCGGGACGAGCGGCTGGCGCAGGTCGGCGACAATCTGGTCGATGCGCGCCACCGCATCGGCGTAGCTTGCCAGCAGATCGCCCTCGATGCGCATGTTGGCGATGATGATCAGGCGGTGGCGCACATGGTCGAAGACCACCACGTTGTCGGTGAAGAGCAGCGCCATGTCTGGCGCGCCGTACACCGGCTGGGCCGTGGCGGGCAGCCGCTCCATGAAGCGCACCAGGTCGTAGCCGAAGTAGCCCACGACGCCGCCGGTGAGGGTGGGCAGTCCTTCCAGATGGATCGCCTGGCGCGCCGCCATCATCTCGCGCACGACAGCCAGTGGATCGCCCTGGCGACGCTCCAGCACAGCCCCGCCTGCGCCGCCGATGGTCAGATCGCCGCCCGACGCGGCCACGGTCAGCGGCGGGTGTACGCCGATGAAGCTATAGCGGCCCACTTGCTCGCCCTTCTCCACCGATTCCAGGAGAAAGCTGGCGCCGTTGCTCCTTCCCCGCAACTTGAGATAAACGGAGACAGGCGTTTCCAGGTCTGCCGGCAATTCTCGATGCACTGCCACCAGGTTCCCCTGATCGGCCAGCGAACGAATTTCTTCGAGGGTGGGTTTGTAGGTCATGGCGTGCTCCTCTCGTCTTGTAATGGATTCACCAAACAAAAATCCCCGTCCCGGATCTATTCCGGGACGGGGATCGATTCCCCGCGGTGCCACCCCGCTTAGACGGACAAAAAAACCTGCGTGAAACGCAGGGCTGCCAGTCTCACTTTACCGAGAACGAGGGCGCTGCACCCTGATTCTCGTCGCCCTATAACGGTGGCGTTCCGGAGAAGGCTACTGACTGTGAAAACTCACATTGCGTTCGCCCTTCGACTCCCCAGCCCATTCACCGCCTGCGCTGCGATCTCCTTCACACCAATCGGAGACTCTCTGACGCCCGCTCTGACGACTACTCTTCTGGTTCAACGTCGTACAATTTGAAGTTGGTCGATAGGATAGATCGATTGATGATGATTGTCAAATCGCTGAATCACGATCTTGCCCAAACGCGACGAAGCAGCCCCTGGCAGGGCTGCTTCAGTCTCCTCCATCCCCTCGATTTAGTTTCAGATGGATGAGGGCCCCGGCTCAGGAGGGCTGACGCCGGGAACCCTCGCGTGATGTCCCTTGAGGAAGGTCTCACTTGACATCACCACAACAGCGCACTTGTATGATGCGCCTGCTTACTTAAATCCACATTAACCATGACTAAACATCGAGTAAGAGAATCAGCCAGCCATTTTCCATGCTTGGTTTGCCCCACTTTGTTTGGCGCTTCCAACCTGCGGGCGTATACTGTAGCATATGAACCACTTGTCGATTCGCCTCTTCGTCTGCCTCTTGGCGGCACTCACTCTCTCGGCCTGGCCGTCAATCGCCTTCGCTTCTGATCCCTGCAACCCGCCCAATGTCATCCCTCAGCCTATCTGTGAAATGGATAACTTTTATGGCAGCCCGCCGCGGGAAATCCCAGAAGGATGGACGCCCTTCGTGCTTTCCGGCGACCCAACCTACATGCGCGATGAGCATTCCTTCTTTGGCGGCGGGACGTTGCGCATGTGGAGCGTAGGCGGCACATTCAAAGCAGGCATCTTTGCCAGGGTGGCTGTGACGCCCGGCGCCGGCTACCGCGCCAGCATCGCCTGGGGCGCGCCCAATGCGCCGGAAACCTTTGGTCGTCAACTGGGCATCGACCCCACCGGCGGCGTAGACCCCAACGCAGCGACGGTCATCTGGGGGCCAATGCACTGGGGCGAAGGACGTATCCTCAACTATCCGCCTGGCGAAGGGCCAAATATCGACGTGAGGGCACGCGCTCTGGGCGATGCTGTGACCGTTTTTTTCCTGGTGGATCACCCAAACAGCACCGGCGACAATCTCATCTTCATCGATGCAATCGCCTTGTATCCCGATGAGAGCGCGCCGGCCGTCGATCCGCCAACACCGACGCCCGAACCACCCACGCCGACGCCCGAACCGCCCCCTGTCGTCGCTGCGGCTGCGGTTGTTGAACAATCGGCGGTGATTGCGCCGCTGCCCACCGATACGCCGACCGCACCGCCCACGCCCACTGAGTCGCCCACACCGGAGCCGACGGCCACCGCCACCGAGACGCCTTCTCCTACGCCGTCGCCCACCATCATACCGACGGCAACGCCCACCTGGACGCCCTGGCCCAGCGCCACGCCGGAGAGCATCTTGTCACTTGGCAGCGCGCAGAGGCTGCTGGGCGCTTCTGGCGATGGACGCTCCACCGGTTTTGCCATCCTCAGCACGATTGGCTTTGCCGGCGCGGTTGTTTTCGGCGGCTCCCTGTGGTGGCTGCGGCGAAAGCGGAACGGCGGGACGTGACCTATGACCTGTCACGCGTTACGAGTCATCATTGAGGTGTTAGCGGAGTAGCCATGATTTCCTATCGCATTCCACTTGTGCCGGGACCAGTCTCGATTCCCTCTCATGTGTTGGACGCGTATCAGACCGACTATGGCAGCTCAGATCTGGAAGAAGATTTCTTCCGGCTGTACACCGATTGTGAACGCGGCTTGCGGCAGATTCTTGCCACTGACAATGACATCGTCATCATGTCGGGCGAGGGGATGCTGGCGCTGTGGAGCGCGCTCAAGAACGCCGTGCTGCCGGGCGACCGGGTGTTGGCTGTGGTAACGGGCGTCTTCGGCTTCGGCGTCGCCGACATGGCGCGCCAAATCGGCGCAGAGGTAGAGATAGTGGCTTTTGACTATGACCAGACCCTTGACCCAGAGATCGTGCGCGATGTGGCGCAGGAATTCGAGCCGCACCTGATCAGCGTCATTCACTGCGAAACGCCCAGCGGCACCCTCAATCCCTTGGCTGAGGTTGGCCAAATCTGTCGAGAGGCGGATGCGCTCTACTACGTCGACTTCGTCGCCAGCGCGGGCGGGACTGAAGTGCTGGTGGATGAGTGGAACATCGACCTGGGGTTGTTAGGCAGCCAGAAAGTGCTCAGCCTCATGCCCGATCTGTCCATGGTCTCGGTGAGCGAGCGAGCCTGGCAGCGCATCGGGCGCACCGGCTATGTGGGCTACGACGCCTTGCTGCCCTGGCGGAGCGCAGTGCGCGACCGTTACATGCCATACACCCACAATTGGCACGCTCTGGCTGGCCTGGCCGCCTCCATTGAAAGCCTGCTTGCCGAAGGATTGGACGATGTCTATCGTCGCCATCGCGATGTCATGGAGATATGTCACCGCCGTCTGGATGGCATGGGTGTCAAGATCTATCCCGCCAACCGTGAGGATGCGTCTCCCACTGTCACGGCAGCCTATGTGCCCGACGGCTGGACATGGCCTCGTCTTGACCAGGCCCTGCGCGATGAGGGCATGGTCGTCGGCGGCAGCTATGGCCCCCTGGCCGGCAAGGTCTTTCGTATCGGTCACATGGGCAGCCAGGCGGATCATCAGCTGGTGCACAGGGGCATGGATGTGCTGGAATATGTGTTGAAAGGAGCATGAAGATGGGTGAGTCAGCAATGCCGGCGACCGAAGTTGCCACATTAGGCGGCGGCTGTTTCTGGTGTCTGGAGGCGGTCTTCGACGATCTGGCAGGGGTGGAGTCAGTCGAATCGGGCTATTCGGGCGGCCATGTGGTCAACCCGACCTACAAACAGGTGTGTAGCGCCACGACCGGCCACGCCGAGGTGGTGCAGGTGACCTTTCGTCCGGCCCTGCTCTCCTATCGCGACCTGCTGCGGGTGTTCTTTGCCATTCACGACCCCACCACGCGCAACCGCCAGGGCAACGACGTTGGGCCACAATATCGTTCGGCCATTTTCTATCATTCGCCTGAACAGAAGACGATGGCAGAGGAAGTGATCGCCGAACTGAACGCGGCCAACTTGTGGGGGCGTCCTATCGTCACCGAGGTTGCGCCTTTCGACACCTTCTATGTGGCTGAGGACTATCATCAGGAGTACTTTGTCAACAACAAATGGCAGCCCTACTGCCAGGTGGTGATTGCGCCCAAGGTCGCCAAGTTCCGCAAGGAGTTCGTCGACCGCTTGAAGAAGAAATAGACAGGATGGCAGGATGGGCGATCTTCCTGTTCATCCTGTCTCAAGATTGACGCCCGACTTGCACTCATGAACCTCTTTGACCTTTTCTCTATCCCGTTACAACGCTCGCCTGAGCAGCCTGCCCTGCACTTTCGCAGCGAACGCGGCGAGTGCACCTACACCTATCGCCAACTGTTTGCGTCTGTGGAAAGGCTGGCGAGCGGCTTGCAGGCGTGGGGGCTGCGCAGAGGTGATCGCGTTGCGTTCTTTGCCGGCAACTCGCCGGAATTTGTCATCGCTTACCTGGCAGTGATCCGCCTGGGCGCAATCATGACGCCCATCAACCTGCGCTATCGCCGCCTGGAGCTGGGTCACATTTTGGCCGACGCAACCCCGCGCCTGATCGTGACCGAGGCCGGGCTGCAGCCCTTGCTGGATGAACTGGGCGCAGAATCGGCGTCGGTCGAGGCGACGCTGCTGGTGGATGAGTGCGAGCGCTGGATGGGCGATCCGGCTGATCTGCGTCCGCCGCTCGTGACAGGCGATGACCTGGCGCTCATCATGTACACATCGGGCACCACCGGGCGCAGCAAGGGCGCGATGATCAGCCACAACAACGTCCTCGCCACTGTGACCGGTTTATTGGCGGCCTGGGCGTGGCAGCCCGCTGACCGCCTGCTGCTGACGTTGCCCCTGTTTCACACGCACGGCCTGGTGGTGGGTTTGCACTGCGCACTGGCCGCAGGCGCGACTACGCTCCTGCGGCCGCACTTCGACGCTGCCGCAGTGGATGAGCTGCTGGCCGGAGCGCCGACCCTCTTTTTTGCTGTGCCCACCATCTATGTGCGCCTGGTGGAGGAGCTGCGCAAGCGTTCAATCATCGACTTGGGCCACATGCGCCTCTTTTGTTCGGGCAGCGCGCCTCTTGCCCCGGAAACCTTTAGCGCGTTCCAAGAACTGACTGGGCGCACGATTCTAGAGCGCTATGGCATGACCGAGACTGGCATGAATTTGAGCAATCCCTACGCTGGGCCGCGTATCGCCGGCAGCGTGGGGACGCCGCTGCCAGGCGTCTCCATGCGCATCGTCGGCGTCACAGAGAGCGGCGCGCTCCGCGATGTTGCCCCCGGCGAGGAAGGTGAGCTATTGGTGCGCGGCGGCAACGTCTTCAGCGGCTACTGGAACGCGCCGGAGAAGACGGCTGACTCTTTCAGCCATGATGAGATCGGCCAGCAGTGGTTTCACACGGGCGACCTGGCGCGGCAGGACACGATGACGGGCTACGTGACGCTCCTGGGGCGCCGCCACGAATTGATCATCAGCGGCGGGTTCAACATCTATCCGCGGGAGATCGAAGAGATGCTGCTCACCTTCCCCGGTGTGAAAGAAGCGGCAGTGGTGGGGATGAAGCACAGCGAATGGGGAGAGGTTCCTGCGGCCTATCTGGTGTGCGACGGGACGCTCGATCAAGATGCGCTCCTGCTTTATTGCCGCAGCCAGCTGGCGAGCTTCAAAGTGCCAAAGATGATTCACCTCGTCGATGTATTGCCGCGCAACGCCATGGGCAAAGTGCAAAAAAATCTGCTGAAGTCACCAGTTGAAGCAACCAGTTGAAGCGACTATGTACGACTTTGCTGTCATCGGCCTGGGCATGATCGGCGCGGCGGCTGCACGCTCTCTCAGCGCGGTTTCCTCCAGCATCGTCGCCATCGGCCCGGGTGAACCGGATAATTGGCGCGCGCACTGGGGCGTTTTTGCCAGTCATTACGATGAGGCGCGTATCACCCGCATCCTCGACCCGGACTTACAGTGGGCGCAATGGGCTGCGGCCTCCATCGCCAACTATGCGGCCATCGAACGGCGCAGCGGGTTGCGCTTTCACTTTCCCGTCGGTTGTTTGCGCGTGAACCAGAACCCACGCGGCGCGCGCGAGGATCTGGCGCCGGTCATCGAGTTGGGGCGCGAGATGGGGGTGGATTTCGCCGTGCTCGACAGCGCCGGTCTTCACGAGCGTTTTCCATTTCTTTCCTTTGGGGTCGGCAGTCAGGGTGTGTGGGAAGTGGGCGGCGCTGGCTACATCAATCCGCGCACGCTGGTGCAGGCGCAGTTGGTCATCGCCCGGCAACAGGGCGCAACGATTGTGCGGGAGACAGTCCAGAACATCCACCAAACCGGCAGTCATGTGGAGATTGAGACGGACGCTGGCGGGCGCTATCAAGCGCGGCGGGCGCTTGTGACAGCCGGCGCATGGACGAATGGGCTGCTGCCCAAGCCGCTGGCTCTCCGCCCCAAGAAAGTGACGGTCGTTTTCGCCGAACTCGACGAAGAAGAGGCGCAACGCCTGGCCGCCATGCCCTCGATTCTCTATCGCCTGGACGATTATCCGCACCTCTCATCGGTCTATTGTTTGCCGCCCATTCGCTACCCCAATGGCAAGACCTATGTCAAGATCGGCGGCAGCCTTATCGACCCTCTGTGGGCGGAGACTCCTGCTGAACTGACGTCCTGGTTTCACGGCGACGGCGATACGTTCGAGGCGGACGCGGTGCGCTCGGTGCTCCTGGAGATCATCCCAGGCTTGCGCGTTCGTTCGTTTCACAGCAAGCCCTGCACCTACACCATGACGCCCCATGCTCATCCTTATCTTGAGCAGGTCGCCGATCACCTGTTTGTCGCCGCCGGCGGCTGCGGCACTGCGGCCAAGTCATCGGACGAGATCGGGCGGCTGGCCGCGCAAGTGGTCCTGGCGCAGGGTGACGGCAAGAAATGAGGCGTTTATGCTGCCTGATGTGTAATGACCCGACGCAGGGAACATCATGCGAAATTCTGGATTGTCGGTTTGATGATCAATTCTGGCACGTGAACGCGGGGCGGCAGGCTCGCCACAAAGAGCACCGCCGCTGCCACATCTTCGGGCTGGAGAATCTGCGCTCGATGTTCGGCGCTCACCTGCACAGGGCGCTCATCGAGGAGCGGCGTGTTTATCTCGCCGGGGCAGAGGTTGGTCACGCGGATCCCGTTCTCTTTTTCCTCTTGCGCCACCGCCAGCCCCAATGCATTCAGGGCGTGCTTGGATGCGCTGTAGGCCGCGCCCCCCAGCGGCGAGGCGCGCAGCCCGGCGATGGAGGAGATATTGATGATCAAACCGTCGCGACGCTGGCGCATCTGCGACAAGACGGCGTGAAAGATGTTGAACGCCCCGGTGACATTGATTTGCATCACCCTGTCCCAATCTTCGGGCGAAAGCTCGGCCATGCGGCGCTTGCGCACGTTGACCCCGGCGCTGTGCACCACCAAATGAATTGCGCCAAACGTTTCTGTGACCCATGTCACGCCCGCTTCGACCTGGCGGCGATTCCCCACATCCATCACCAGGTAGCGCGCTGGCGGGTCGCTGGCGATTGCCGCGCAAGTTTCCCGAAGCAGCGTCTCGCGCCGGCCAATCGCCACCACCTGTGCGCCTTCACCCGCTAGAGCAGCAGTTGCCGCCCGCCCGACGCCGCTGCCGCCGCCTGTCACCAACGCCACTTTTCCGCTCAGCTTCATGGTTGCCTCCTTGTCACTGTCGTGGGGTAACCCACCGGGTCGATCATAGCCTCGATGAGCCAGGGAGCGCCGCTGACGAAGGCCTCTTCTACCGCTACGGCGCACTCATCCTTCGTCGCAACGCGAGTCGCCCGAATGCCGAAAGCGCCAGCCAGCGCGCAGAAATCGGGATTGGTGAACTCCACACCGTAGATGGGCTTGCTGGCGCGCAGCTGGGCGGAACGGATCAGATCGAGCGCGCTGTCATTGCAGACCACCACCACGACGGGCAGTTGTGCTTGCGCCAGCAGCGCCAGATCGCCCAGCGCCATGGCCAGTCCAGCATCGCCCGTGAGACAGAGCACCGGCTGGCCGGGAAGGGCCAGGCTGGCGCCGATGGCGCCGGGAAGGCCATAACCCATGCTCGACAAACCGTTGGAGACAAGGAAGCGGTTGGGTGCAAGTGTGGGCCAGGCCAACGAAGCGAAAATCTTGTGGGAGCCGACGTCAACTACCAACGGCGTCTCTGGACTAGCGGCGGCGCGCAGACAGGCTAGCAACTGCTGGGGCAGCAGTCGGCCAGGAGCAGGGTCAGGCAAGGGCAGAGCAGCCAGCGCCGCTCGGCAACCAGCCACCCGGCGCGCGCCCCAATCCCGGTCTGTGGAAAAGTGCTCTGCGA
Source organism: uncultured Caldilineaceae bacterium (assembly GCA_964560495.1). GTDB lineage: Bacteria > Chloroflexota > Anaerolineae > Caldilineales > Caldilineaceae > UBA5069. Next base: position 32,790 of record CAZLMM010000001.1, on the reverse strand, counting down.
TGAGCCTGTCCAGTGTTAACGTGATTGGGCCGATGATCTCCGCAACCGCAGGCAGCGTGGGGTCTCGATTCTCCCATGACGCAACCCAGATCAACGACGCATCCTGTCGCCAGGGCTTGACCAGCTCCACCACATCGAAGCCGACGGCGATAATGCAGTCCGCCTCATCCAGCAGAGTATAAGCCGGGTCGCGCATGGTCAGGCCGATGACTCCGGCGGCCAGGGGATGGTCGTCGGGCAACGCGCCCTTGCCCTTGGGCGTGACGACGACCGGCGCATTTGCTGCCTCGGCCAGCTCCCGTAGCGCAGCATAGGGCCGCTCCGGCTCTAGCCCTAACCCGACAACAACGACGGGTCGCCGCGCCCCACCAACGATTCGACTCGCCTGACCAATCGTACTCGTACTCGCGCGCGTACTCGTACTCGCGCTCGATCGTCCTGCCAGCGCCTCCTGCCCGGCGTCCTCGTTGCTCACTTGCAGATGCACTGCGCCCGGACGCCCTCCCCGCGCAAGGTCAAGAGCAGCCTGCGTCACACTGCTGGCGTTGCCTGACGTAACCTTGAATGACCCTTTGGTGACGGGCGCAAAGAGCACCTGGAGATCGAGCACCTGATGGGTGTAACCCGGCAGCAAGTGATCAGGCTTTTGCGCAGTAATGATGAGCAACGGCGAGCGATCCAGGTAGGCGTGAGCGACGCCCATCACCGCATTGCACGCGCCCGGCCCCAACGTCGTCAGGCAGACGCCCACGCCACCGCTGAGCCGGGCGTGGGCGTCTGCCATAAACGCGGCTGAGGACTCGCTGTGGGCCAGCACAAAACGGATGCCGACCCGGCGCAGAGCATCCAACACCTCGACCGTCTCGCCGCCCGGCAGCCCAAAGACGACGGTCACACCGTTAGCTTGTAGGACGTGCGCAATGGTTTCGGCAACTGTGGTCATCGTTCACCAACCAACCGTAGGTGCGATTGCGAATCGCACACTCACTTCGTCTGCCACCGTCCTGAAAGCTCCGAGCTTCCAGGACAGTTGGACAGCTACGTGCAAAAGTTCTTTGATACAGCTCACGCTTGAAACCGACTCGCGCGCCCCGGCCACGCCGCTCCATTGGCGACGAAAGGCGGGCGCTGTCCCGAGAAAACCTGTACAAGTTGGTCTGCCACACCCTCTTGCATCCCACGCATTCCGCGGTCGGTGTAGGAAGCGATATGAGGCGTCACCACCACGTTGTTCATGGTCAGCAGCGGATTGTCCGGCAGCGGCGGCTCCGGGTCGGTCACATCGAGACCGGCGCCAGCCAGATGGCCGCTGCGCAGGGCCTCGAGCAGCGCAGCTTCATCGACGACCGGGCCGCGGCTGGCGTTGATCAGGTACGCGCCGCGCTTCATGCGGCTGATGCGACTGGCGTTCATGAGATGTCGCGTCTCGGCCATGAGAGGCGTATGGAGCGTCACCACGTCGGCGTTGGCCAGGAGATAATCCAGGTCGCCAGTCAACTCCACGCCTGGCTGCTCCACCCGCTGGATGAAGGGATCGTAGACGATGATCTTCATTCGCAGCCCCAGTCCGCAGATTTCGGCGACGCGGCGACCAATGCGCCCAAAGCCGACCACCCCCAGGACACGATCCTTCAGCTCCATGCCGAACATCTGGGAGCGGTCGAAGTCGCGGCTTTGCAGGAAGCGCGCGCCCGTCACGACCCGCTTGGCCACAGCCAGCAGCAGAGCTACTGCGTGTTCGGCTGTGGACTCTGTGGGCGCATCGGGTGTGTGGATGACCAGGATGCCGCGCTCCGTGGCCGCGGGCACGTTGACATTGTCGATGCCGATGCCCGGCCGGGCGATGACCGTCAGCGATTCACCCATACGGTCCATAAACGCAGGGCCGGCATCCAACAGGTTGCCGATGATGATGGCGGCCACATTGTCGAGGGCCAACACATCGCCGCCCACAACGACATCACAGACTGATGCAAGGCGCTCGCGCAGATCGGCGGCTATGGCAAATTCGGACCAGATGATGGGCTTCATGTGTTCTCTCTTTCTTGCTTGGTGGTTGATATGAATCGAAACAGTAGCCGGCGGTTTCCATAGCGCCAATCGTCATTGGTGCGGCAGAGGTCGTGCGGTATGGAAACCGCACCCCCGCCATGCCAGCGCTTGTTTGTCGCCGGCGGCGTCTATACCGCCGGACATCTTCGATGACCGAACTTGAACGGACGGAAGAAATCGTGTAACGTAATGGGACAATTCCCATATACAGCGCAAGTTGTTGTTTGCAGGTCAAATTTCAGGAGAGAATTATGGCGCAGAAAATCAAAATCACCTATTCCACAATGTCAGCAGACAACGAGGAGCTGCAAGCGGCTTTCGATGTTGCATTGGCAAAAGTGAAATCCACCATGCTCGGTTTTGAGACCCCTATGTTCATTGACGGCGAGCGCGTCTTCGCCGATGAAAAGATCAAGACCTACAGCCCGGTCGATACGACTGTCCACCTGTGCACCGCGCAAAAGGGCGGCGTCGATCACGTGCGCGCAGCCATCGCCGCGGCCCGCTCCGCATTTCCGGGTTGGGCCGCCACGCCCTGGCAGGATCGGGTTGCCATCGTTCGCCGGGTTGCGGAAGCCATGAGCGACAACATCTTCGAGTTGGCGGCAATCATGACCCTGGAAGTGGGCAAGAGTCGGCTGGAGGCCCTGGGCGAAATGGAGGAAACAGCCGACCTCCTGCGCTATTACGCTGATGCGATGGAGAAGAATCGGGGCTATATCAACCCACTGGGCAAACTCAGCCCCAACGAGCGCAACCGAAGCGTTCTCAAGCCCTATGGCGTTTGGGCGGTGATTTCGCCCTTCAACTTCCCCATGGCCCTGGCTGGCGCGCCCATTGGCGCGGCGCTGGCGACGGGCAACACAGTCGTCTTCAAGGGGGCGTCCACCACCATGTACACGGGCTGGAAGACCGCCGAGCTGTTTGCTGAAGCTGGTCTGCCGCCGGGCGTCTTCAACTATGTCAGCGGGCCGGGGCGCACTGTGGGCCAGGAGATGCAGGACAATCCTGACATCGACGGCTGGACCTTCACAGGCTCCTACGATGTGGGCATGCAGGTGGCGCGCAACGCCTTCGCCGGCCGCTATCCGCGCCCGGCCATCATCGAGATGGGTGGCAAGAATCCGGTCATTATCTCCGATCGGGCCGATCTGGAGAAGGCGGCGACAGGCGTCGTTCGTTCGGCCTTTGGGCTGGACGGCCAGAAGTGCTCTGCCTGTTCACGGGTATATGTCCACGCCCGTGTCTATGATCAGTTTGTAAGAATGTTGCTGGAGAAAACGAGCGGACTGAAGGTGGGCGACCCGACGACGCGCGAAGCCTTCATGGGCACCGTCATCGACCGCCACGCCTACGAGGACTATCAGCGTTACGTGGCGCGGGCGCGCGCCGACGGCCAAGTGCTCTTTGGCGGCAACGTGCTCACCGATGGCGATTTGGCGCGCGGGTACTATGTGCAGCCGACCGTCATCGCCGGGCTGAACGATGAGCACGACCTGGTAAAGCAGGAGCTATTCCTCCCCATCCTCTATGTTGGCCGCGTGGACAGCCTGGAGGAAGGGATGCGCAAAGCAAATGACACCACCTACGGGCTGACGGCTGGCTTCTTCAGCGAAGACGAGGCCGAAATTCAGTGGTTCATGGATCACATCGAGGCCGGGACAGTCTACGCCAATCGGGCTTCGGGCGCGACCACAGGCGCCTGGCCGGGCATCCAGGCATTTGGCGGCTGGAAAGGCAGCGGCTCCAGCGGCAAGGGCGTGGGCGGCCTCTACACGCTGCCGCTCTATATGCACGAACAGAGCCAGACGATCATTGATTAGGAAGATCCGTATCATCTCAATAAGTTGGGGCGCGAGGTAGGGCGGGCGGCAATCGCCGCTTAATGCGAACAGGTTGTTCCACCCCACCTCATGCCCGTACCACCAATCCTTGAGGAGAAACGAAGATCCCCAATTCCTGTCGCAAATGTTAACGGAGCGCGAACCTGCTGTTAATCGCCGGCTCAATGATGGATAATGGAAGTAAAGTTGGTCAAAATCACCCATGAGCATTGAAGAGGGGATAGAAATGCAGCACTTCACAGTCGAGCGTGTTCGCGTCTGGTTGGTCGGACTGGTTCTGTGCGGGATCTTCGCCAGCCTTGTCTTTGTTGTCGCCGCGCGCCCTCGGGCCGCCAGCGCTGTATCTCCTGCGGTCATCACCCAGTGGAGTTTCGATTCGGCGCCGCCCGACGGCAGCACCTCCACAGGCGTGACCACGCCGGCGGTAGGCGTGGGGACCGCGTCGCTGATCGGGGGGACAACAGCCACCTTTGCGACCGGATTTCCCAACAACCCGCCAGGCGGCGACAACTCCGGCTGGAACACTACCTCCTACCCGGCGTCAGGCGTGGGCAACAAGAGCGCCGGCGTCCAGTTCGCAGTGAGCACGGTCGGTTATCAGCACCTGACGCTCGCCTGGCAACAGCGCCATAGCAACACGGCCAACAACACCACCGTGGTGCAGGTCTCGGCGGACGGCGTAACCTTCACCGATGTCTTCACCTTCACCTTCGTTCCCCAGGCCACAGGCACGGGCGACGTCTGGTATGAGCGCAGCGTTGACCTAAGCGCTTTCACCCAGGTCAACGACAACCCCAATGCAGTCTTTCGCATCGTCTCTGGCTTCGACCCGACTACAGGCAACTATCGAGCGTCGCGCAGCTCATCCACATACGCCGGCTCGGGCACATGGCGTTTCGATAACGTGACTCTCTCTGGAATGGCTGCCGGCGACAGCGCGCCGGTCGTGAGCGCGACGAATCCGGCCAACAACGCAGCTAATATTCCCCTCGATGCAACGGTTGTCATCACCTTCAGCGAACCTGTGGACGTGACGGGCGACTGGGTCACAATCGTCTGTCCGGTGAGCGGCTCGCGCACCACAGGCGATCTCGCGATCTCCGGCGGACCGACTGCGTATGCCATCAACCCGACGACAGACTTTGCCAACGGTGAAATCTGCGTTGTGACGGTCGTCGCCGCCAACGTCACCGACCAGGATGCTGACGACCCGCCCAACGAGATGCTCAGCGATCGCAGTTTCAGCTTCACTACAACTGCACTCACCTATCGCATTCATGACATCCAGGGCGCCGGTCACACCTCGCCGCTGGTTCCCGTGATTCTGGACAACGCCATCTCGGTTGGTCAGGCCGTGCAAGATGTGGAGGGCATTGTCACTGCGCTGCGGGGCAACGGCTTCTACATTCAGGAGCCGGATGCGACGACAGACGCCAACCCAGCCACATCGGAGGCGATCTTCGTCTTCACAGGCGGCGCGCCGACTGTGGCCGTGGGCGACCTGGTGCAGGTCGATGGCGTTGCGTCAGAGTTTCGCGCTGGCTGCACCAGTGCAAGCTGCACGCCCGTCAGCAGCGCCTGGCCCAATCTCACCAGCACACAGATCACCAGCTCGAACGCCGGCGTCTCTGTCCTTTCCAGCGGCAACACGCTGCCCGCGGCGACCATTATCGGCGTGGGCGGACGCGTTCCACCGACCATGATCATCCATGACGACCCCACGGCGCCCGGCGCCAGTGTGGAGACGGACCCGGCGGCGACAGCCAGCTTCGAGGCCAACAAAGAAGGTCTTGACTTCTATGAAAGCCTGGAGGGAATGTTGGTGCAGGTGAATCACGCCGTAGCCGTTGGCCCCACCCAGGTCTTTGGCAGCGGCGCGGGCTTGAACCGTGAAATCCCCGTGCTGGCCGACGGCGGCGCGGGACAAGGGCTGCGCACAGCCCGAGGCGGCGTCATCATCGCCGCCAACGACTACAATCCCGAACGCATCATCTTGGGTGACGCGCTCAACAACAGCAACCCAGACCTGCCTACCGTGAATGTGGGAGACTCCTTCGCCGGCTCTGTTGTTGGCGTCATGGACTATTCTTTCGCCAATTTCAAGCTGCTCACCACGGGCGCGTTGCCGCCTGTGACAGCCGGCGGCCTGGTGAAGCCAGCGCTCTCCTTCTCGACGCCCGACGCCAATGAGTTGAGTATCGCTACTTTCAACGTTGAAAATCTGGATCCAAGCGACGGCGGGCGTTTCGGCGCTTTGGCGAACATCGTCGTCAATCATCTCCACTCACCAGATATCCTGACCCTGGAAGAAGTGCAGGACAACAACGGCGCCATCAGCAACACGGTGACGGCGGCGGATGTGACGCTCAACACCCTGATCACGGCCATCCAGAACGCGGGCGGCCCGACCTACCAGTTCCGCCAGGTGGATCCCGCGCCTAATCAGGATGGCGGCGAACCGGGCGGCAACATCCGGGTGGCTTTCCTCTTCCGCACGGATCGCGGCGTCGGCTTTGTGGATCGCCCCGGCGCAACCGCAATGACGGCCAATGCAGTTCTGAATGCAGGCGGCGCGCCCGAACTGCAATTCAACCCGGGACGCATCGACCCCACCAACGCTGCGTTCATGGATAGCCGCAAACCTCTGGCAGGTGAATTCACCTTTGATGGACGCAAACTCTTTCTCATCGCCAATCACTTCAATTCTAAAGGCGGCGACCATCCGCTCTTTGGCCGCTTGCAGCCGCCTGTGCTCTCCAGCGAAGTTCAGCGTTTGCAGCAGGCGGCGGTCGTGGCGGGCTTTGTCAATCAGATTCGCGCTATCGACGCCAACGCCCGCATTATCGTGCTAGGCGACCTCAACGATTTTGAGTTCTCGCCGCCGCTGAGCGTCCTCGAAGCCGCCGGGTTGAACACACTGATCGAGCGCCTGCCGCCGAACCAGCGGTACAGCTACAATTACCAGGGCAACGCCCAGTCTCTTGATCACATCCTGGTGAGCAACAGCGTCTTGAATTCATTTGACATTCAATACGAGGTTGTTCATGTCAATTCCGAGTTCACTGACCAGGTCAGCGACCATGACCCTGAGGTGGTGCGGTTTACGGCCAACGTGGCGCCAGCCCTCATTGCTCGCAGCCAATATGACACTGGCCTTGGCGCAAATGGCGCCGAGATCATCGACCTGCGCGACAACATCGCCGGGTTGACCAACGCCGGGGACGGCAGCGTCGATCTGCTGGATGTAACCAATCTGTTGCAGCCGACGCTGATTCGGCGTATTCCCGGCTTCAGTCAGCTCAACTCGCTGGCGCTGCACCCCACGCAGGATTATTTCCTGGCTGTGGCCGGTTCCAGCAAGCCGGCGGCCGCGCCTGTCTCGGGCAAGGTGCGCGCCTATCGTCTTGCTGACGGCGCGCTGCTCGCCGAGGCGGATACCGGCATCCAGCCCGATTCTGTCGACATCTCGCCGGATGGCATGTGGGCCGTGATTGCCAACGAGGCCGAAGGCTTTGCCGTGGGCGACAACGGTGGGCCGGGTTCGCTCACGATCGTCGACCTGAGCGGGTTCGACCCCGACGCGCCCACCCCGCTGCATGTGACCCAGGTCGCGCTGCCGTCGCAGAATGGCGCGCCGGGTTTCACCGTCAACCGCACCGACGACCTGGCTCGCCTGCCTATCGACAACGCGCCGGGCACGCTGGAACCTGAATCGGTCATCTTCTCGCCCGACAGCCAGTACGCCTACATCTCGTTGCAAGAAAACACCGGCGTCGTGCGCATCAAGCTGGCGGACAACTCGCTGACGTTCTTTGGCCTGGGTCAGACCACTCACCCTGTGGACAGGGTAAACGGCGACGGCTATAACCCCAACAGTCTGCTGACCCTCTTTCGCGAGCCAGACGGCGTGGCCTACTTCGAGATGAACGGGATGCGCTATCTCGCTACAGCCGACGAAGGCGATACGCGCGATGACATCCCGCCCGGCAGCATGAACGGGCGCGTGCGCGGCGGGCGCACCGTGAGCATCTTCGACGCCGACACCGGCGCGCTGGTGGGCGATACGGGCAATCAATTCGATGCGCTCTCTGCTCGTTTTGGCGTCTATCCCGACACCCGGAGTGACCGGGGCGGTTCTGAGCCAGAGGTGCTTGATGCGAAGGTCTTCGCCGGGCGCGTACTCATTGCTGTTGGTCTGGAGCGATCCAACGCCATCGCCCTGGTGGACGCGACCGACCCTGCCGCGCCCCAGGTCTTCCAGCTCATTGCCAGCGGCGTGGGGCCAGAGGGCGTGAAGTTCTTTGAGCAGAATGGGCAGCTTTTCGTGCTCAGCGCAAACGAGGTGGCGGGCACAGTGACCATCGCTACTGCGCCGGTCATTCCTCTGGCGGTGACCCAGAAGGGCGCCTACAACACTCCCCTGGCGCTTTACGATCTCAATGTTATTGACGCAGACGCCGGAGAGCGTATCGAAGCGACCCTCACGCTGGACAATCCGGCAGCCGGCAGCCTGTCCACCACGGGCAGCGCCGCTGACGCTGGGTTCAGCGATCTGGGCGGCGGTCAATACCTGGTCAGCGGCGCAGTGGGCGGCGTGAATGCCTTACTCACAGGGCTGATTTTTGCGCCAGCGGCCGGCTTCTCCGGCCCAGTGGCCGTGACCATCGAGGTCAGCGATGGCCTGGCTGAACCGATCGGCGGCGTCTTGACCATTGTTATCTCACCCCCGGCATCCATCACCATCGTCAAGGACGCCTTGCCAGATAGCGCCTTCGACTTCCGCTTCACAGCAGCGCCATCCGGGGGGCCGTTGCCCGCGGAGTTCTTGCTGGACAACCCGGCGGTGGATGACAATGATGGCGTTCCCACCAGCCGTTCATTCTCGCTAGAGAACGGCGTGTACACATTCCGCGAGCAGGTTCCCACCGGCTGGCGGCTGATCGACATCCGCTGCAGCGACAACGCATCTGTCGCCATCGACCTGAGCCAGGCAGCGGCGATCATCACGCACAACAACGAAGACGTGACCTGCACGTTCGTCAACAGCCAGGATGTGACCGTGCGCGCAGTGGTCTTCTATGATAGCGACAGCAACGGTCGGCGCACTTCACGCGAGCCGTTCCTGAATCTATGGACGGTCACCGTGACCGATTTGCCCAACATGACAATGACCTACAGCCAGAAGACGAACTCCATCGGCAAGGCTAACTTCAACTTCTTGCCCGCTGGTGCGTACAAGGTCTGTGTGGCGTTGCAGAGTGGGTGGGTCAACACGCTGCCTGCCGGCCCAGAACCCTGTCACACCGTGAACCTGGCGCCGGGACAGGTCGCCGACGTGCTCTTCGGCGCAAACGTCGTGCGAATTGGCGCAGCGCAAGAGACGACCGCAGGTGCACAGAATGGCGTGCTCATCCGCGACGGTGGTCTGCCCACCGGGGATGACAGCACCTATATCGACCTGGCGACCTGGGTCGATACGGACTTGTTGACGCCGTTGCCCGATGCGCCGGAGGCGGAGGAGCAAACGACGCGCATGTTCCTGCCCCTGGCGGCGCGCTAGTACACGTGGGCCTAAATGAGCCGGTGGTATTGTCATGCTGAACGCAGTGAAGCATCTGGGTGGCAGCGCGAGATGCTTCGCTGGCGCTCAGCATGACAACCATTGGGTTACTTGCGCCCACGTGTACTAGGCATCTGCTTTGAAACCAGGAGTTTTCACAGTTCAAAAACTCCTGGTTTCAAACAGAGTGAAGTATAGCGAGCAGTAATACTCTGCCAAATCCCAACCATCGCACCAGGTTTTGATCCGACTCGACGATGCAGAAGGGGGAAAGTCGCACAGTTGGCGACGCTCCCCCTTCTTTTTGCGCGTTTGTCTGTCAAGGATACACGCGCGGTGCGCACTTCGGGTATACTGCGGTCAGCGGCGATGGATATGGGTTGTTGATGTTCCCGCTTCGACTGTTTCGACTTGATACAAACCCACGTCTTTTCATCCATTGACACACAAAGGAAAAAGCGCGATGAAACGGAACGATTGTTTTTTCCATCTGGCTATGGCGACGTCTCTTGTCATTCTGTTCCTGCTTCTAACAGGGCAGGCTGCGTTGGCCGACGATACGCCGCAACCTCTCCCCTTCAGTCAGGATTGGTCCAACGCTGGGCTGATCACAGCCAATGACAACTGGAGCGGTGTTCCGGGCGTCGAGGGCTATCTCGGCGACTTTTTTCCGACCTCTAGCCCGGCTAACGTCGATCCCCAGACCATTCTCAGCGACACCACAGGGATCGCCATTGACGTGGTCGCCAACCAGACCAACCCGAACACGCTGATCGCTGGCGGCGTCGCCGAGTTCGATGGTATCGCAAATCCGGTCGTGGCCTTGCAGGGTTCTGGTACGGCAGATGCGCCTTTTCTCCTGATCAACCTGGACACAACCGGGCAAGAGAGCATCGTTGTTGCATACAATCTGCGCGACGTCGATGGATCGGCGGACAGCGCAGTTCAGCAGGTTGCTTTACACTATCGCCTGGGCAGCGCAGGCTTTTTCACCAATCTGCCGGCGGGCTATGTGGCCGACGCCACCACCGGCCCAAGCCAGGCGACTCTGGTCACGCCGATCTCCGTGACCCTGCCTGCCACCGCCAACAACCAGGCGTTGGTGCAGATACGCATCATGACCACCAATGCGACGGGCAGCGACGAATGGGTCGGCGTCGATGACATTTCGGTTACGGGCAGCCCACTCGACGTCCCCCCCACCATCACGAGCACAGCGCCCATCAGCGGCGCGACCGGCGTTCCCACTGCCACAACGTCGATTACACTGAATTTCAGCGAGCCGGTGACAGCCGCCATCGACCCTGACGCAGTGAGACTTGAATGCCCCGCTGGTTCGCCGGTATTTCTGGAGGGGTTGCCCGCCAGCGGCGTCAGCATCACGGTCACGCCCACCACTGCGCTGCCTGATTTCATCATTTGCACTGTGACCGTGGCCGCGGCTGGCGTGACTGACCAGGATGGTACGCCCGACCCGCTGGACGGCGATAGCGATGGGACAGGCGGCGATGATTACGTCTTCACCTTCCGCACCGCCGCGCCAGGCGACGAAGCGCCGGAGGTGCACGTCACGAAGCCGGTCAGCGGGGCTATGGATGTCTCGGTGAGCGCCAACATTGCCATCACTTTTAGCGAGGCGGTCTCGGTTACGACCGCGACATTCACCGTCACCTGCGCCAGCAGCGGCGGCCACAGTTTCGCCCTCAGCAGCGGCCCAACCGGCTTCACTCTCGACCCGGACGCCGACTTCGACCGCTCGGAAGTGTGCACGGTGACGGTCATCGCCGACTTGGTGAGCGACCAGGACGACAACGACCCGCCGGACAACATGGCAAGCGACTACGTCTTCACCTTCACCACCCAGCCGCCCGACGCTGCGCCGACCATCAGCTCGACCAACCCCATGAGCGGGGCGATTGCCGTTGCTGTCAACGCCAACGTCGAGATTGTCTTCAGCGAGGCGGTTGTCGCGTCGTCTGGCGCGTTTACAGTCGCCTGCGCCAACAGCGGCGCGCACCCCTTCGCCCTCAGCGGCGGGCCGGCCAGCTACACTCTCAATCCGACCGCCGATTTTGCGTTTCAGGAGTCCTGTACGGTCACAGTGACCGCAACCCAGGTGAATGACGTGGATGCCGACGATCCGCCCGATTTCATGGCGAGCGATTACGTATTCAGCTTTACCACCCAGGCCGACCCATGCTCGATAGCTTTTACGCCCATCTATCAGATTCAGGGCAGCGGCGCTGCAGCAGCCATCACGGGGACGGTCACAACTCAGGGTGTGGTTGTGGGCGACTATGAAGGCCCCAGCCCGGCTCTGCGCGGCTTCTATCTCCAAGACGCCAGCGGCGACGGCGACCCGACGACTTCGGACGGCATTTTCGTCTTCAACGCCAACGACGATGATGTCTCTCTGGGACGGCTAGTGCGGGTGACCGGCAACGCCGCCGATTTTCAGGATCAGACGCAGATCAGCCTGAGCGGCGCTCCTGATGAGTTGCGCATTTGCGGCAGCGCGGTCATCACGCCCACCGTGGTCATGATGCCCTTCCCCGCGCCCGTTGGCGGTGTGAACTACCTGGAGCGTTTCGAGGGGATGCTGGTGCGCTTCCCCCAAACGCTCTTTGTAACTGAACACTTCCAGCTTGGCCGCTTTGGTCAGGCCGTGGTCACGTCGAACCCTGACCGCCTGTTGCAACCCACCCATGTGGAACTGCCCGGCGGAACGGGCAGCCCCCGCGACCTCCTCCAGCAGGCCAACAACCTGGACCGTATCATCATCGACGATGAACTCAACATCCAGAACCCCGACCCCATCAAACTCGCCCGCGGCGGCAATCCGCTGACCGCAGCCAACACCCTGCGCGGCGGCGATACGGTCAGCAACGTGGTGGGATTGCTGAGCTACACCTGGGCCGGCAACGCGGCCAGCGGCAACGCCTATCGCCTGCGTCCTATCAATGCGTTGGGCGGCGGCGCGCCGGTCTTCCAGCCAGCCAACCCGCGACCTGCAGCCCCGCCTGCGATGCAGGGAAGCGTCACGGTTGCCAGCTTCAACGTGCTCAACTACTTCCTGTCGCTTGATGACAATACGCCCAAGTGCGGTCCGGTCGGCTTCGAGCAAGAGTGCCGCGGCGCCAACAGCGCAGCCGAGTTCACGCGCCAGCGCGATAAACTGCTCCAGGCCATCTATAAGTTGAACGCCGACGTGATTGGCTTTATGGAGTTGGAAAACACACCGGGCGTCGATCCTCTGTTGGACATCGTCAACGGCGTCAACACGCTGGCGGGCTCGGCTGTCTACACAACTGTTGACACAGGGGTGATTGGCAGTGACGTGATCAAGGTGGGCTTCATCTACAAGACGGCTGCGGTGACACCCATTGGCCCAGCGCTGGTTGATTTGAACCCCGTGCATGACCGCCCCCCAGTTGCCCAGGTTTTCGAGACGGGCTCCAGCGCTCGCTTCTCTGTTGTCGTCAACCACTTCAAGTCCAAAGGCTGCGCCGACGCGACAGGCGCCGATCTCGACCAGGGCGACGGTCAGAGCTGTTACAACGCGGCGCGAGTGCAGCAGGCTAACGCCTTATTGTCGTTCATCGACGATGAGATTATCCCTGCCGCCGGCGGTGATCCTGATCTACTGATCATCGGCGACCTCAACTCCTACGCCAAAGAGGACCCCATTCGCACCATCGAGTCAGCCGGCTACTCGAACCTGCTCACGCTGTTTGGGGGCGATGCCGCCTACTCCTACGTCTTCGATGGGCAGTGGGGCTATCTGGATCACGCGCTGGCTTCCGCCAGCCTGGTGAGCCAGGCGACAGGCGCAGCGGACTATCACATCAACGCCGACGAGCCGAGCGTTCTCGACTATAACGTGGAATTCAAGAGCATTGGACAGGTGACGAGCCTTTACGCCGCCGACGAGTTCCGTACATCCGACCATGATCCCGTGCTCGTGGGACTCGATCCGCAGACGAGCGTGCTCACCGTGACCAAGGTGCTGGTGGGTGCGCCAGCGCCCGATGCAGACTGGCAGTTCACTGGCGAAGTGCTGGGCGGGTTCGCCATTTCCAACACAGGCGGCAGCGTTGTCTTCACCAACGTCCTGTCCGCCACTTACCGACTAACAGAGACAGCCGTCGCAGGCTATGCCGTGACCGCCAACTGCGGCGACGGTGAAATCGCCTCAGCCAGCATAGATGTGCCCGTGCCACTGGGCAGCAATATCACCTGCACCTTTACGAATACTGTACAGCCAGCCATGCTGACCGTGACCAAAGAGGTGGTCAACGACAACGGCGGGACGAAGACGGTGACCGACTTCCCGCTCTTTGTGAATGGCGCGCCGGTGACTTCGGGCGTCGCCAGCGCGCTGGACGCTGGCGTCTACACCGTGACCGAGACGAGTGCGGCGGGCTACAGCGCGACCTTCGGGGGCGACTGCGACGCCAGCGGCCGGGTGACGCTGACGCCGGGCGAGACGAAGAGTTGCACCATCACCAACGACGACCAGCCAGCCATGCTGACCGTGACCAAAGAGGTGGTCAACGACAACGGCGGGACGA
>CAZLMM010000001.1:0-18663 GCA_964560495.1 uncultured Caldilineaceae bacterium | reverse complement strand
GCGACCTTCGGGGGCGACTGCGACGCCAGCGGCCGGGTGACGCTGACGCCGGGCGCAGTCAAGGTCTGTATAATCACCAACGACGATGAGCCACCTCAGCAGATTGACCATGAGCTCTATCTGCCCATCGTGGTGAAGTGAGCGGGGCATTCATCTCAGGCGAGGCGCATTCTACTGTCATCCTGTAGACAAAATAGTGGGTTCCGTCCACACGCCCACGTGCATCCCACCTGCACGTGGGCGTGTGGACGGGGCAACTTCGATATATTGAATGGTCAAACCACAACTCCGCACCCCTGCGTCTTTGTGTCTGCGCGATGGGTCTTCATACGCCGTGACGTCGTCTGCGGTATGGCGCGCTGTCTTGGCTTTCGCACTCGTCTTTGCCGGTTTGTGCATCGCTCCTGCCAGCGAATTCCAAGCCATCGCTCAGTCCAGCGCCGGGATCGATCTGCCGACAATTGCAGACCGGGCGCGACTGGCCGGCTATGAGGCTGTGTGGCAGGAACCGACCGGTCAGCCTGCGGGCTACTACGCGCCCAACCGCCGTCACAACTTCATGAGCGCATTCACAGTCTACGGCGCAGTTCTATCACCGCGCCAGGCCGACGACCAACGGCAGTGGCTATGGGCGCTTCGACCGGCGGCAATCGGAGCAGCCGATCTGGCTCAGCCTTTGCCGGCGGTCGCCCAGCAAGTGGACGCCATTGGTCAGCGCGTCGAGATCGAATGGGGCGACCTGCTCAGCGAATGGTATCGCAACGATGAACGCGGGATCGAGCACGGCTTCGTCATTTACCAGCGCCCGACCGCGCTTGCAAACCTCTCGACCGACCTTTTGCTGCGTCTCGAAATGCATCTGCTTACCAACTTGTCGCCTGTGTTTGTGGGTGACGACGAGCTGCGCTTTCTCGACGGGCAAGGAAAGGCGATTCTTCGCTACGCCGATCTACACGTTTTCGACGCGGATGGTTACGCCTTGCCTGCTCGCTTCACCCTCAAGCCGATCGAGCACAACGATGCACAGACAGCGGGCCTGCCAAAACCGCTCGAAAGCCACACACCGTATGCGCTTGCCATCTTCATCGACGAGCGCGACGCCCGCTACCCTCTCCTAGTCGATCCTCTCATCACCGGCTACGAGCGACGGCTGACGGCCAGCGATGGCGCTGACAACGACCAATTCGGCGCGTCGGTCGCCCTGAATGGTGACACTCTGGTGGTCGGCGCGCCCAACGCCGACGTGGGCATCAACCTGGGACAGGGAGCGGCCTATGTTTTCGAGCGCAACCAGAGTGGGCCGAATGCCTGGGGTGAGGTCAAGCGGCTGATTGCTGGCGACGGCGCAGCCTTCGACGGCTTTGGCGGCGCGGTGGCCGTCGACGGCGATGTGATCGTGGTCGGCGCGGCTGGCGACAATGTCGGTGATAACACGGATCAGGGCGCAGCCTATCTTTTCGGTCGCAATCATGGTGGCGTCGGCGCCTGGGGCCAGCTGAAGAAAATTGTGGCCAACGATGGTGCACCCTTCGACCGCTTTGGCGTTGCGGCGGCGATTTCCGACGATACGGTGGTCGTCGGCGCGTCGAGCGCAGATGTGGATGGCAGACTCGACCAGGGCGCGGCCTATATCTTCGCCCGCAACCAAAGCGGGATGAACGCATGGGGAGAGGTGACGCGCATCTTTGCCGCTGATGGAGGTGCAGGCGCATTCTTTGGCGGCGCCGTTGCGCTTGAGGGCGAGACAGTTGTAGTCGGCGCGTCCGGCGCCAAGCCAGGGGAGAATGTCGGTCAGGGCGCAGCCTATCTTTTCCAGCGAGACCAGGGCGGCGCTAACGTATGGGGGCAGACGATCCGGCTGACCGGCGATGACAGCGCTGCGTTCGATGGCTTTGGCAGCGCTGTGGCAGTGCGCGGCGAGTTTGTCCTGGCTGGCGCTCCCAGCGCCGATGTCCAGGGTCGCGCAAATCAGGGCGCGGCCTATCTGTTCAGGCGCAATCATGGCGGTGCAGATGCCTGGGGAGAAGTCAAGAAGCTCCTGGCGGTTGGCGGCGTCAGCAATGACCGCTTTGGCGACGCCGTTGCGCTAGATGCAGATATGGCCATGGTGGGCGCGCGGGCCAGCAACATCGGCGTCAAAAATGACCAGGGGTCAGCCTATCTTTTTGAGCGCAATCATGGCGGCGCGGATGCCTGGGGGCAGCTTACACGCATCACCGGGGCGGACGGCGCGGCCAATGATGGCTTTGGCGCAGCGGTGGCAGTGGAAGGTAGCCTGTTCGTTGCGGGCGCGCCAGGGAAAGATGTGGGTGGCGGCTTCGACCAGGGTGCAACTTATCTCTTCGACCTTCAGATCAGCCGGGTCGCCGATCTGCACATTGCCAAGAGCACGTCCCCTGCTTCGGCGGCGCCTGGCGCATTCATCACCTACACGCTCAGCTTCGAGAACTTGGGGCCTGGCGGCGCTATCGACATTCTTGTGCAGGACAGTCTGCCTCCTGAAGTTTCCCTCGCCAGCGTCATCACCAGTGTGGTCGGCCAAGGAGTGCGCATCGTCCAGACGGGCGCGGCGCCAGACCTTTCCTGGATGATCCCCTGGCTGGATCGGGGCGACGGCGGTGCAATCACGTTGCGGACGCAGATTCACAGTGATTGGGCGCTGGATGGCCTCATCCTCACCAACACGGCAGCCATCACAGCGACAAACGACGTCACGCCGTCCAACAACACAGCCAGCGCAACGGTTGCGATCTCTGCCCCAAAAGCCCACCTCACCGTGACAAAAGTCGTGGTCAATGACAATGGCGGGACCAAACAGGCGGGCGACTTCCTGCTCTTCGTCAACGGCGCGGCGTTGGAGTCCGGCCGGGCGGTCGCCCTCAGCATGGGCGTCTACACTGTGACAGAGACGACCTTGCCCGGTTACAGCGCAACGTTTCAGGGAGATTGCAGCGCCGCTGGTAGAGTGACGCTGGCGCCCGGCGACGTCAAAACCTGCACGCTCGTCAATGATGACCAGCCGGCGACACTCACCGTGAACAAGGTTGTCATCAACGATAATGGCGGAAGCGCACAGGTCGGCGATTTTCCCCTGTTCATCAATGAGACGCCAACGACATCTGGCGTCGCTGTCATGCTAGACGCCGGAGAGTATGCTGTGACCGAAGAAAGCGTCCCCGGCTACACGGCCTCATTCAGCGGTGATTGCGACGCAGATGGTCGGGTGATTCTGAGCGTGGGCGAAGCGAAAACGTGTATGATTACCAATGACGATGGGCCTATCGGGAGCTTTGCCTATCTTCCAGTGGTGATGCGGTAGCCGCATCAACCTTTTCGGCAAGAGCTGCTTCCAGGGCAGCCCGCGCAATCGGCGCAAAGAGTAGAGAGAAATGGGGATTGATCGCTAGGGCGCTCTCCAATTGAGCAACGGCTTCACCCCTCTCACCAACGGCCAACGCAATCATGCCCGCATGGAAATGCAACAACGCATCGCGCGTTCCCAGGCGCAGCGCTTCCTGGCTGAAGGCTGCGGCTTCGTTGAAACGGCCATTCTTGTAGAGCGCCCAGGCCAACGCATCCGCAGCGTACAAGGTAGGGCGCCGCTCATAGGCGCGGCGCGCCATCTCCAGCGCTGCCGTCGGGTCGCCGTGGTCGGCCTCAAAAAGCGCCAACTCCAGGTCAACATCCATGCCGGCCGCCGCATTGAGCTGCTGCACCACGCGCACCAGCTCATATTGTCGCCGGCTGCTCGTTGTATCACCCTGCGTCGCATAGAGATCGCCCAATGCGATGAGAAATTCAGGTAGGGGCAACCGCTCGCTCAGCGGTTGATAGAGGGCGATAGCGGTTTCCAGGTTGCCCTGCGCAGCGGCGACGCGAGCCAGCCCAGCCTGGGCAAACGGGTAGTCTGCAAACAAGGCAAGCGCCTGCTGATAGGTGTGCTGTGCAGCTTCCAGATTTCCCTGGGTGAGGTGGAGATTTCCCACATGCACTGTGAACCACGCCCAACTCTCGCTGCCGGGAACCGACATGCGAGCAGCCGTTTGCATGGCCTCTATCGCTCCATTTGCATCGCCGTGCAGCTCGCGCAAATAGGAGACGCGGCTGTAGGAATTGGCGTCGGGGCGGAGATCGACCATCGTCTGGGCAGCTTCTATGGCTTCGGGATAGCGCCCCAATTCTACCAGGCCATCGACCATCACGCCGATGAATTCGGCGCGAAAAGGATTGATGGCCCGCGCTTGCTCCGCCCAGTGCAGCGCCCCGCTGAAGTCATGGAGGGCCAGGGCCAGGATACCTTTACCAAAGAGCGCATCTACATGGTCAGGATTGCGGCGTAAGGCCTGGTCGAAGGCAGCGTCGGCGCGGGTGTAGAGTGACGGCTCGGCGGTGAGCCGCGCCTGCTGCAAGAACGCCAGCCCCAGCCCGGCGTAGGCGTCGGCGTCATTAGGATTGCGCTGCAAGCGCGCCTGCATCTGCTCGATGAGGGCCGCATCGCTCTGGGTAATAGGCGCTGGGCGCTGGGGCGTCGTCGGCGCAAGGGTGTCGCTGACAAACCGCGCTGCTGCAACGAGCGCAAACAGGATCGCTGCAACCAAAAAGATGATGAGAGGGCGGCGACCCGCAAGATGGACGGCGCTGAGTGACATGAGCGAAATCTCCCTGGCGTCGAACAGCCAGACCTCACAACGAGGTCTGGCTGTTGATTGTTCGTCTCGACGAACTGAATTACTCGAAGGCTTCCTGCACCTTTTGCACCCACGGCAGCAGGATGTTGTAGTAGGCGTTGGTGTGCCAGTGCGCCTGTCCCGACTGGGCCATGGCCACATAGGGGAAGGCGGTGCGAAAACTCATATCGTTTTTGTCCACGCCGTCGGTCAGCACGCCGATGAATGCCGGATTGAAGCTGAATGAGGCGTCACGGCCATCCAGCACCTGATAGGCCGCGCCGGCCACTGCCAGCAACTCAATCTCCACGATGTCATCGGTCAGGCGGCGTCCATTGGGGAAACCGCAGGCGTCGCCGCCCAAGACGCCCAGGCGACTGGGCGTGGGGCTGCACGTGTCGCCCTTGACATCGGTGTTGATGCGGATCATCTCAGCCGGCGTGACGTTGGCTGGTTGGTTGACATTGAAGCCGGCCGGCAGCGTCACATCGCCGCCTTTGGTCTTGATGGTGAAGGGCTTGGCTAGTTTCATGCCGGTCAGGAAGATGTCGAAGATGTCGCCGCGGCCAGAGCGCAAACCGCTGGCGCCCACGTCCGAGATGAACTGCACCTCGGTTTTGCAGTCATCGTTGGCATCGGCCGGCATGGGCACGCCATAGAGACCGCACAGCAGGTTGCCGATCTCCGGGTCTTCCACGCTTTTCTGAATGATCTTCTGGGCATCAGGGCCGAGACCGCCGGTATAGATCACCGCGTCCGCGCTGGGCATAATCGTGTTGAAGGCATCCTTGAGCGCCAGGGGCAGCACCACTTCGTTGACCAGGGGCATGCCCAGGCGAGAGACCTGCTCGTTATTGACGTTGGTCGCTGCGCCATCGGCCGCCAGCACCGTTGTGGTAGGCCGTCGCGTGGCTGACCACACGCCCAGGACTGGCTCGGCGCCATTCTTGACGCGCGAGATGGGCACTTCCACCACCAGGGTGTGGACGTTGAAACCGGAAAGTGAGTCGATGGGGATGTTGTTGTTGACATAGCCGATGGGCAGCCCACCAGGCCCGGGCGTGACGCCATCCTGTCCGCGCAGGGTCAACAGGTCGAAGACTTGCAGATCAACAAAGAAGGGGTCGTCCGTCTGACCGGCAAAGACCTTGACGCCAGCCGGCAGACCGTCCGCTGCATCGAAGATGGCCGCCTGTTCCAACGACGCATAGTTCTTGGTCGATTTTTCGCCAATATTGACCGGCGCGACCAGCTTGTTGCCCACCAGCACATTGACCACGCCGCCAGGCAGCTGCTCGGTCACGGTGATGTACTGCTTGCGATTCCATGCCGTGTCGCTGGGCGCGTTGATGGGCGCCGTGTTGTAGAGGAAGGTCGCCAGGTTACCCACCGACACCTTGCTCGACAGCGTGTAGGTGATCTCCGGGTCGGCGTCGCCATCGTTCGAGACATAGATGTCGTAGAGCGCGGTGTCATCCCACTCGAAATAATTCGGCCCGCCTTCTGGCCCCTCGAAAGGAATCCAGCTGGCGACAAAGACAACATTGTTCTGATTCTCCGGCGAAATAAAAACATAGGTGTCGGTGTTATCGGCGAAGGCGTCTTTGGAGATGAGCGGCGCCTCGCGATGGCTCGACGCCTCGGCCTGGCTTTGCACCGCCACCAGCACCGCTGCGATGAGCAGCAGGGGCGTCAGGACGAGGCAGAGTCCAATTCCGATGCGGCGAAGCCAACTGCGTTTGTGTTGCGGGTTCATTGCATTCTTCCTTTCTGAATACATGGATTTACCGATACGAACTTCTCAAGAAACAACAAACGTCTACTGCAACGTTGGGGACAAATCAGGTGCGGTTGCGAACCGCACGAACCATAGACTTTAGCTGAGCACACCCGCCTGGACGAGGGCTTGCCAGGTAATGACTACCCCGGCCAGGGTAATGAAGGCTGCGCTGGCGACAGGCGCAAATCGCAACACAGGGCCGCTTTCGGGAATGCGATTGACGAAGCGCCTGGCATAAACCAAGGAAATCCCGATGGCGGTCAGAACGCTCGCCAGACCCAGGCTGAAGAGCACGATCAGGATCAAACCAAAGCCAACCCGTTGCATACTGATTGCGCCAAGCATGAGCACAAGGGCAGACGGACAGGGCAGCAACCCGCCGGCGACGCCCAGCATAAGGAGGTTGCGCCAAGTCACTGGTCGTCCATCCGCGCCAGGAGGCATGTGGCTGTGCCCATCCTGATGGTCGTGGTGATGCTCGTGGTCGTGGTGATGCCCGTGGTCGTGGTGATGCTCGTGGTCGTGGTGATGATGCGCATGCCCATGACCGGTTGCGCCGAGGAAGCGCCCCCTGGCTAAAGACAGGCCAATTGTGATCACGAGGATGCCCGACATGACGCCCAGCCAGGGATAGAGCTGCTCCGGAAGGATGAATTCCGAAGCTGCCAGAGTGATCAGGCCCAGGGCAAAGACGCCAAAGGTATGTGTGACAGTGGTGGTTGCGCCCAGGAACATGGCATGGCGCACTGTCCCGCGTGCGCCGACCAGATAGGCGGCGGCGATGGCTTTGCCGTGCCCAGGCGATAGCGCATGGGCCGCGCCCCACAAGAAGGCCGCGCCCAAGACCATTATGAGTGAGAGGGGGCCGACCAGCGGCAGTGTAATCAATTGGGCAAAGGGATCTGTGATGGCGCTCCGTTGGGTGACAGGCGCCAGCCTGGCGTCTGTCGTGCTTTCAGTGGTTGGCTTGCCAGAAGCAACCACCTGAAAGCGAGCCGATGCACTGTTCACGGTCGGCGGATTGGTCAACAGGTCTTCTGGGTAGCTGCGCAGCGCGTCGCTCAGCTCCGTCGACGGCGCCGTCGAATCGAGCAGGTTGACTCCTGGCGACGCCGCCAGGACCACTTCTTGCCAGCCTAGACGATCTCGATAATTGTCATCCACGAAATTTAGGGCGTGCGCGTCGTTGGCAGGGAAGGCGGCCTGGGCATAGAGCGTCAGGCGCAAGGTGGGCAGACCGGCCTGACCGTCGGGGAATTCCAGCTCACTGACGGTCAGTTTCAGGGGCAGACGTTGACCGTTCACCTCCAGCCGCAGGTTGTCAAGCAGGGCGGCGCCTGTCACTGTGCGATAGGCGCTGGCTTCTGCAAGGGCAACTACGCCATCGCCATCTGTGTCCATCTGCTGCCGTTCGGCGTGGGTTGGAATCTCTGCCATATCCAACACGTAGAGCACGGCAATTCCAGCCGGCTGGAGTGTGAGACGGCTGTAGCGATTCACGGTGAAATTGCCCAGAGGATGGGCCAGGGCCGGCGCGGCGCTCCACCAGAGGGAGATGGCGAACACACCCAAAACGCTGATGGTCGCCCGCAATATGCGAAAGATACGGCCTGATACAGCGAAACGACGGGTTGACATGCGGTTCTCCTTGCGCTTCTTTTTCAATCACATCGAGCATTGGGCACAGGATAGGTCGCATCGCTGTTCATACACCACGCCAATTCATGCTCATTTTGTGCTCACTGTTTATTTCTGGCCTGATCGCAGTGAGGGGCGATTGAAACCATATTTCCGTTTTTTCGTAATGCAGTTACGAACGCACCTACGATATCTCGTTCAGGCTCATTGGATGGGAGCCAACCGTCAGTCTGCGGTGCAGCCGTGATATACTGCCGCTGTTTGTTACGCATTTCACAAACTAGACGGACTTACGCATGTAGCTGTCCAATCTTCCTGGAAGTTCGGAGCTTCCAGGAAGGCGTCATACGAGAGTCGGCATTTGAAAAAAGACAACGGTGAGGAAACACAAGCCATGAAACGTATTCAGTGGAAGAATGTCATCGCAATATTGTTGGCAGCAGTGATTTTGGCGGCTTGCGGGGGCGGCCCAGAAGAGCCAACGCCAACCCCGACCGCTGCTGTTTCTGCGCAAGAGGTCATTGCCCAGACGCTTGAAGTTGTCATGCACGACATCTACTATGGCGAGTCGCCTGACAACATTCAGAATCCGCCAACCTGGACAGTCAAAAGTGGGGAACAGATTCAGATCAACATGGATAATCAAGGCGGCTTACAGCACAACTGGGCGGTGGTGAAACAAGGGGTAGAGGTGCCTGTCCCCTTCGACTCGAGTACAAGCGGCGATAGCTTGCTCTTCAAGGCGGGCGCTGTCGAACCCGGACAGCAAGGAAGCGCAACGTTCACAGCGCCGGATGCGGGCGTCTACGCCGTGATCTGTACGGTGGCGGGGCACTATCCTGCCATGCAGGGAAAGCTGGTGGTGGAGTAGTAATCTCTTGTGAACTATAGGGCATTTCCACTCTCGCTGAGTTCGCCGGACAAAATCACCCGCCCCCACCTGATCGTCGAGGGACTGCCCGATTTTCTGGCTGCATTCAAACAGGCAGATGGCCGGTCGTAGGTGTGATTCGCAATCGTATACGTTCTGGGGCGACCATGCTTGTGCGGCCGCGAGCTGCACCTACGGTTGTGTCATGATTCGGGTGGCGGGTCATTCAACATCTGCCAGGCACGATGATAGCGTTGCAGCCGCTCGCTGGTTGCGTCGTCGAATGCGTCTAGCCGCGTGATGTCCATGTTATCGCGCAGATCTGCCAGCTTGATCTTGCGGGCGACGGGGTGCTGAGCCACCCGTAAGACAAATTCCTCATACGGTTCTTCGCTGCGTCGGGTCAGGCGGTCGAGAATCTCGATGATGTCCGCTGGAAAACCCTCCCGGCCCAGGCGCTCGAAAGACCAGTGTTTATTGTCCTCCACCACGTCGTGCAGCACAGCGGCGATCATCTCCTGTTCGGTCTCCATGCCCAACATCACACGCAGGGGGTGGAGGATGTAGGGACGGCCAGATTTGTCCTGTTGATAACGATGCGCCTGTGTCGCAATGAGAATCGCTTTTTCCAGCGTCGCCATTTGTCACTCCGCTCTGTTAGTCTTGGATACGCTTTTCAGTACAATAGCATTCATGGAAACGATACCACGACTTTTGGAATCTGACACACCTGGCGGGCGCTATGGCGCTTATGCTCTATGATGAGCGGCGCACCCTGTGCATCAGCAGTCAGGCCGGCTGTGCCATGGGCTGCACCTTTTGCGCCACGGACCAGGGCGACCTGGCGCAATCTGAGCGCCGGGGAGATCGTCGCCCAGGCGCTCTATTTTGCTCGCTACCTGGCGACGCCTTCGACCCCGCCAGAAATGGCGGTCGAGCGACCCACGTATGTCACAAATATCGTGCTTATCCCGTAGCGGACGTGTTCGCTGCCGTGGAACGTTATATCGCCAAGATTGGGCGTTGCGTTACTGGTTGAGTATGCGCTGATGGCCGGCGTCAATGATAACCCGGAATTGGCCCATGAATTGGCAGACAAACGCAAAGGATTGCTCTGCCACGTCAATCTCACCCCGCTCAACCCCGTCCCCGACAGCAAGTATCAACCCACAAGCGACGCCGACGCCGAGTGTTTTGCACAGATTCTGCGCGATGCAGGCATGTCGACAACGATCCGCCTGCGCCGCGGTATTGAGATCAACGCTAGTTGCGGTCAGCTGCGCCGGGCCAGACTTCAGGCCGCCTGATGGCGCACTGAAAACAACAAGGCCAACCTCCATCGAGGTTGGCCTTGTGCGAAAGGAGGTGAACCTGAGGTGACGGCTAGACGCGCGCCACTTTGGTGGTGGTGCGCAGGCAAGATGTGCAAAGCTGTCTTGAGACAACCTTGTCGCCTTCCACCACCTGCACCTTCTGTACATTGACATTCCAGGTGCGGCGCGTTGCCTTCTTCGACCAGGGGCGATTGTTGCCGCTCTGCGGAGCCCGCTTACAGTATTCGCACTTCATTGTCACAATCCTCTTGTTGTTTCAATACCCGCAGACGACAACTTGCCCGCCAGGTCGCATCAATCAGAACACGACATGTGAATATATCAGATTGCGCCCGTTTGCGACAAATTCGCATCCTGCGCAGGTTATATCTTTTCCATTGACGCGTTGACAATAGTCTTCTTTAGCGCCAGGAGACGGATAAGCCGGTCGCCGACGCGCAGACGATTCGCTTCACCTGTCAGGTTGAAGCCCAGGCAAAGAAGGAATTTCAGCCCGGCAATGTTGAATTGCTCGACTGCAGCTCTCGCGTTCGTCATGCCTCCCGATTGCGCCAGCCATGCCTCCAGCAGAGACCATGCCTGGCGACCGACGCCCTGCCGCTGGCATGGTTCGGCAATCATCAGCAAACCCATGCTGACCGTTCTTTCCGTCGGGTAATGAAGCCGAATGTCAATCATGCCGATCATTTCCATCCCCGTCGCCGGCTCATCGGCGTTCACCCTGCGCAGGACGCCCATGATCGTGCGTCCCGGTGTTGCGTTGGCTGCGTCCAGGTCATGCCTAGCCCGTCCTAAGGGCGCGCCGGACAAGCCATACAAGCGCCAGTAGTCAGGCGTCGCATCGTAAATTGCCTGGAGCAGAGCAACGTGATGGGGCGATGAAAGCGGCATGAGCGTCATTGGCATCATGAAGGGTGCGCTGCCTGTCTGAGCTTGCTCATTTCAACATCCTGACCTGTTTGTGCAGCAGCTCGTTGGCGGTCTTCATGTTCGTCATGTCGCTCTGCAATCGCTCCAGCTTTTCCCGTTCCACACGCACAAAGCGCGTATACGGCCCAATCGCTTCACGCATCCGCTGGACGCCGGCGCTCAACTCCGACTCGAACTGGCGCGTCAACACGTCGTCCAGTCCCTCGCGCAGCGCATTGATACGGCGGCGCAATTCAGTTTTTAGCTGCGAGCGTTTGTACGGCAACAAATAAAAGCCCAGAGCCGCAAGCGCGCTGGCGCTGAGAATGCCGGTGAAGTCGA
The DNA here is from genome assembly GCA_964560495.1 of uncultured Caldilineaceae bacterium. Classification (GTDB taxonomy): domain Bacteria; phylum Chloroflexota; class Anaerolineae; order Caldilineales; family Caldilineaceae; genus UBA5069. The sequence continues at coordinate 7,122 of CAZLMM010000001.1, read as the reverse complement.
GGAGTGTGGTGTGCAGAATCGCCACCAGGATTGCGCCCAATCCTAATGCTCCCACCTCGATGGCGGCCGTCTGCATGATGGATGCCTGGACTTCCTGCGCCAGCTTATTGGCCTCCTCAACGGGATCATAGCCATCGACAACGCGCTGGGCTTCGCGACCCACGCTCGCCAAAAGTCCCTGGCGCGTCAACTCGAATGTGCTGCCCAACTGACCCATAATGCGGTCTGCATGCTGGGCCCAACGCCGATTGAGATACTCCGTCATGGCGCGCCACTGGCGGAAATCCTTATCCACCATCCAATCGATCAACTCGTTGACGTGATGCTCGATCTGGCGGCTGGTGTCGGCCATAACCTGGCGCTCGAATTCGAGGCTGATCTTCTGACTGTTCACCAGGTCGAAAATGCGGCCCAGGCGCATGGTTTCATCGAAGAAACGGTCGCCCCGCTCGATCATCTCGTAGAGTACGTTGTCCACCCGACTGCGTTGGAACTGAAAGTCGTGGCGCATGTCTGCTTCGTATGCCGCCAACTGTGCATCGATGGTATCGAGGGTCTCGAAGTCGCCGCTCAAAAGACTCAGACGATCTGCCATGACTGCGCTGTATTTTTCCAGGAGATTGGTCGCCACACCCAAGGGATTGGCGAGCTTCAGGCGCAACCGCTCACCCGTGTCGAGGGTGTTGAGCAGATAGGCCTCCAGCGCGGCGAAGTGACTGGCTTGCCAGAGAGGACCAGATGGCGCTGGCTGATTCTGTTCTTTGGCGGCTTGTTTTGCCTGCAATGCCAGCCGTGCACTGACGGGGAAGATGACAGGGTCGATCCCGAGCAGGGTGCGAGCGTTGTCGCTCACAAAGTCAAGAATTTGCTGGCGATCCTGTGCGCTTTCGATCAGATCGATCTTGTTCACCACCACCACGATTTTTTTGCCCCATTGGCGCACCCGCTCCAGAAAGGCGCGCTCGCTCTCGCTGAAGGGGCGATCTGCGCTAGTGACGAACAATACCAAGTCGCTGCGCGGCACGAAATCTTCTGTGATTTCCTGATGGCGCTGAATCACAGCATTGACGCCTGGCGTATCCACCAGATTGAGCTCTTGCAACCACTTGACAGGCAGATAGACCACCACCAGATCGTCTGGGCCATGCTCATGGCGATAGACTTCGCCATAACGAAGCACATGGATGTGCGCCGTGGTCGGGGTGACGCCTTCAGGCAGCAGACGACTGCCAAGCAGCGCATTGAGAAAGGCCGTCTTGCCTGCGTTGAACTCTCCTACGATCACCAGAAGAAATAGCTCATCCAGTTGACGGAGGCTTTGTTTCAGCCTCTCCTGGTCTTCGTCACTGGCGTCCAGTCTGGCCAGCTGAACGCGCAAGTCATCCAGCAGAGATCGTTCCTGGCGCAAGAGATGTTCATGGTCTTGTGAGAGTAGACGTTCCAACGTCCTATCCTTGCAGATGTGAAAGTGAATCGACCACAGCCGTTGCGGTTCGCGCAGCGAAGGCGCAAAAGCACTACGCCTACGTCGGTCCACAGTTGCTGCGCCTTACGGACGTATTGTAGCACATTGGGCGCTTATTGGCCGTGGGAAATAGTTGGACAAAATCATGAACTCATGGCATACTGGGCCAGGTGCTTAGTGTTGAAATGACAATTTTGTGACGGAAAAAATGTTCATTTGTGCAAATGGAGAGGAGATCAGTCATGGCGGTGCAATATCGCGCGGGTGAAAAGGTGATCTTGCCAGAGATCATGATGCAGGACGCGCTGCGCTTACCGGCACAGCACAGCGCAGTGATCGTCGTGGATATGCAAAACGATTTTGTGAAACCAGGTGGTTCGTTGGTTGTCCCGGACGCTCAATCAACCATCCCGCAAATTCAGTCATTGCTGGCGCGGGCGCGCGAGGCGGGTGTTCATATTGCTTATACGCAAGACACGCACATGGCGGGCGACAAAGAATGGGCCATTTGGCCGGAGCATTGTCGACAAGGTTCGTGGGGGTGGGAGATTGTCGATGAGCTTGCGCCCCAGGTTGATGACCTGGTCTGCCAGAAAAGCCGCTATGATGGTTTCTATGGCACGTCACTCGACCATTATCTGACGCGGGTGTGGAAGGTGGAACATCTGGTGATCGTTGGCACAGTGTCGAGCATTTGTGTGTTGCACACTGCGGCGTCGGCTGGTCTGCGTTGGTTTCATGTAGTCGTGCCTGCCGATGGCGTCTCGGCCTTGTCAGAGTTCGACCAGGCGCTGACTTTTCGTCAGGTCTCCTGGCTCTATGCTGGCGCCGTCGCCGCAAGCGTTGCAGCCATTGACTTTGAGGAGTGATGTGACATTCACAGGGTGGATTCAATCGAAAGGGCTTGAACGACGGAGGGGAACTCTGCCATGCAACAGAGGCAATTCGCCGCCGTTCAAGCCCCCAAGACCAGCAGAGCATCCAGCCTGCCCTGTCAGCCGGGTGGGGCAGCTATGCCAGTTGCGGCTGTAGCAGACCGTAGTTGCCGTCTTTGCGGCGATAGAGTACGTTGGTGCTGCGTGTGTCGGGGTTGAAGAAAACAAAGAAGTCGTGACCAAGCAGTTCCATCTGCTCGACGGCCTCCTCTTCGTTCATTGGCTGCACAAGGAACTGTTTGCGGCGGATGATCTGCCCTTCAGGCTCCTCTTCGTCGATGATGGTTGTTGCTGCGATGTCGGCCTGCTTGGCGACTGCGGCAGAGGCTCGTCGTCGCTCCTTTGTCACCCGTCCTTTGAAGCGTTCTATCTGGCGGGCGATCTTGTCCACCACGGCGTCGATGGAGGCGAAAATATCGCTGGTCGTCTCCTCGGCGCGCAGAATCTGCCCATTCGACCACATGGTGAGCTGTGCGGTGTAGCGGTCAGCGGCTGAACGAGTTGGCGCCTGGCTGAGCTCGGTCCGCACCTCATTGACATTGGGCAGGTGTCGCTCCAATCTCTTGACCTTCTTTTCCACATAATCCTCAATCCAGTCAGTGACTTCAACATTTCGGCCATGAACAATAATTTTCATGGTCAGACTCCTTTCTACACTGGTTGGGTTACGATTTTGACATAATGCCCTTGCGATACAACCTCACGGAAACGCAAAGGAACAATGCGGGATGAATGTCCAGGCGGACATCCATTGCATAGTAAAACGAACACGCGCTCAGGCGTGTTCGCTCATGCACTTGGGAATTGGGTTGACCCGATATCGAGTTGGCCTGTGAGAGCAGCTGAACTTTGAAATACTTGGGGCAATGTGGGAGCAGCCCATGTAGCATGTCAATCTAGTTGCGTTCTTGTTGACAGTGGCTTCCATATATACATGATAGCGAGATTGGGCTTGGTTGTCAACTGACAAAAAACCATCGATTGGGTTGACATTTGTCCTCAAGACCGATGAGTCGGCAGCGCCAGCGCCAGCGCATAGACGTCGCGTGCACCGGCCATTCTGGCGGCGTCGGCGCAGGAGTGGAGGGTCGCCCCAGTCGTATAGACATCATCCACCAGCAACACCGTTTCGCCGCGCATCGAACGCGCTGCCTCGAATGCATCCGCAACGTTTTCCAGGCGTTCCTGGGCGTTCAGTCCCACCTGCTGGCGCGTGTGCCGCGTACGGCGCAGTGCATCCGCTTCCAGGCGCAGCCCTGTGGCGCGACAGAAATGCCGGGCCAGCAGTTCTGCCTGGTTATAGCCCCGCTCCGCCCGGCGCTCCGGGTGAATTGGCACAGGCGTCACAATATTGATGGTTGCTGCAATTGCCTGCCATTCTGTTGCTTGAAATGCGGCAACCAGATAGCGCGCCAATGGCTGGGCCAGCTCGGGGCGATTCTCATATTTCAGCGAGTGAATGCACTCACGTATCGGCGAGATGTGCACGGATGCGGCCCGCACCATGGTCAAGGGCGTCTCTGACAGCGCGCTGCACGGGGAACAACGTTCGACGCGTTGCTCCTGCATACGCCCGCACTGGCGACAAATCTCATCGCCCACGGGTGACGCTGTCTGTGCGCAGCGGTCGCACAGCGATTGCCCAATGCGGCCACAGACAACGCATGTGGGTGGAAAGACCAGATTCAGCAGCGCGCCGCCAATTGCTTCCAGGCGATGATTGTGATGTTGAAAGGGGAACCAAGACGCTGCGGTCATTGGACTGGAAACCAGGTGAGAAGCAGGTCATTGATGAAGGTGCGCAGGTCGTCGCCCAAGATGAGCAGAATCGACAATAGCACGATGGCGAAAAGGATGATGATGATTGCGTATTCGACAAAACCTTGACCACCGCGGTTCGATGGCATACGAGACATGAGGAACAGCCTTTCCGCCCGTTCTCCGGTAGAAAAACGCAGATGCACCGATTATACTTTCTATCGTTCGTTTGGCGAAAACGGTTGGAATGCCTAGACTGATAGCTGCATACGCCACTGCGCCAGAATGATTGCCACCCTTTTCGCCTGGCCGATCCCAGCGCAATCACTTTGTCAACTCTCAATCAGGAAGCGAGGAACAATGAAGATCACCGATGTGAAAACCTATATTGTCGGCAACCCCTGGAAGAACTGGGTGTTTGCCCGAGTCGAGACTGACGCCGGCATTCACGGCATCGGCGAAGGCACAGTCAACGGCCTGGCGAAGACCGTCGAGGCTGCCATCCACGAGCTCAAGCGTTTCGTCATCGGCGCAGACCCATTTGCAGTCGAACAGCACTCGTTGCGTTTGTTCCGAGACATTTTCTCCGATGGCGGCCAGGTGCAAGGGGCTGCGCTTTCTGCGTTGGAGTATGCTTGCTGGGATATCATGGGCAAAGCGTTGCAGACGCCCGTTTACAACCTCTTGGGTGGGCGCTGTCATCAGAGGTTGCGGGCCTATGCCAACGGCTGGTATCGCGGTCCCCGCACGCCCGAAAACTTCTATGAAAAGGCAAAGATGGTGACAGCAAAAGGCTACACCGCGCTCAAATTCGATCCTTTTGGCGCAGCCTGGCGCGTCGTTGATTTGGGCGACTTCGACCTGACCATCGAAATCATCGCCGCCGTGCGCGAGGCAGTCGGACCCCATGTGGATGTGCTCGTGGAGGGACACAACCGCTTTAGCGTGCACACTGCGCTCCAATTCGCCGAGGCCATGGCGCCCTATCGTCCCACGTGGTTCGAGGCGCCGGTGCCGCCTCAGCGGATCTCTTCCATGGTGGCTGTGGCAAAACGCAGCCCTGTGCCGATTGCCTGCGGCGAGGATTATTACTGCCGAGAGCAGTTCAGCGAGCTGCTGCAACATGACGCGGTTCACATCATTCAGCTCGAGCCGCAAAACATGGGGTTGACGACAGCCAAGCAGGTCTGCGGCATGGTGCATTCCTTCAACGGTGTGACTGCACCCCACAGTGCGCAGGGTCCACTCTGCTCTCTCGTCTGCGCCCACCTGAACACGGCAACGCCTAACTTCTTCATTCACGAAATCTTCGACGATTTCAATGAAGACTGGAGCCGCACCATCCTCACCAACCCTGTTGAAGTGGTGGATGGCTATATCACTTTGCCGGATGACATTGTGGGATGGGGCGCCGACCTCAACTATGAGGAGATCGCCCAATATCCTTACAATCCGGGCAACTTCCTGCCGCTCTTCCGTTCTGGTTGGGAAAAGCGCGAATCGGTGAAGGACTGAAGCCGCAGAGCGGGGCGTGCTCTGCTGTGGAACGCAGATGACGCGGATTGGGTTGGCGTGGGCCGCCGTTGGTTGACAATGCCCCACTGAATCGGCCAATTCCTGCTCGATCCGCACCCTTTTGCGACCTCCTCGTCGGGTATGAAATTCTTGCACCATTGCGGAAATCTTTGCATCAGACCCCAATCAACAGCTATAATTGTGGGAATTATCATGAATGACAGCGGCGTTGGAGTTGATCCATGGATCGTGACTTGCGCAACAAATTATATCTTGAAGAACAGGGCGGCAGACCAGTCAAGACGCGACCCTTCATCGGCGTCCCCACCGGGCGCGAGAAGTCACAGCGCTTCTTTGGGTTGCCGCTCTATATTATGAACCAGACCTATGTGCGCATTCTGGAGAACCTGGGCGCGCTGCCTGTCATGATTCCGCTACAGATGAGTGAGGCGACCTTGCGCGGCATCTTCGAGCGGCTGGATGGTCTGCTGCTCCCCGGCGGCGAGGACATCGACCCGGCCAACTACAATGAGGAGCGCCACCCGCAACTTGGCTCCACGGACCGGGAGCGGGACCGCACCGAAATGCTCATGACGCGCTGGGCCATCGAAGAGGGGATGCCTGTCTTGGGCGTATGTCGCGGCGTCCAGGTGATCAATGTTGTGTGCGGCGGGACGCTCTTCCAGGATTTGACCAGCCAGCGTCCTGATCTCCACAAACATGACTACTTTCCGCCCAGTTTCGAGCGCTTCCGCATCAGCCATCAAGTGCTGATCGAGCCGGATAGCCGACTCGCCCAGGCCCTCGGCTCTGTGCATGAAGTCAATTCCATGCACCATCAGGGTATCAAGGAGTTGGGGCGAGGCGTGCGGGTTGTTGGCATTGCCGAGGATGGTCTGGCTGAGGCAGTGGAGGTGCCCGAACTGCCTTTCATCGTAGGTGTTCAGTGGCACCCGGAAGAGCTTGCCAAGACCGACCAACACAGCGCGGGCCTCTTTTCCAGCTTCATCGATGTAGCGTCTGGCAACTGGCGTGAACAGGTTCCCCATGGGTGGCGCGAGCACCTGCGCTCTCTATGGGCGGATATCACATTTGAGGGCGACCATTCGATTGGATGGTTGCCCGTCGAGATGTTTGCCACACGGTCGGCCGGGCGGACAACGGATGTGATGGACATTCGTAGCAACTGCGCATAGAAAAGAGCCCTTACCAATTACTGATTTCTGGAGTGCAGACTCATGCTCGCCCACAATCTTCCAGGAAGCTGGAAAGTTTCCTGGAAGATGTCCGACATGAATGTTCCACCTAGTGCAGGCGGGCGCAAGTAACCCAGTGGTCGTCATGCTGAGCGCCAGCGAAGCATCTCACGTAGCCGACAAGATGTTTCGCTGGCGCTATCCTGAAAATGAATCTTGTTGGTGACGGTTTTTAGGCATCAACCGATTGTAG